>NZ_JAPIVK010000020.1:87605-89326 GCF_026183675.1 Microbulbifer halophilus | reverse complement strand
CCAGATAGCCCCTTGAGGGATGTAGGGACAGATGGTATCTACGGCCCGGGAGACAAAAAGCGGGTGTGGAAATCATTCCACACCCGCTTTTTTTATGGGCGGTGCCCATAAATTGCCTACAAAGGGGCGGTCTTCAGGCGATGTACTGATTGACCAGATTCTCAAACAGCTCCTGCTTGCCACTGGTGGCCACCGGCTCGCCGTATTCCTGTGCCAGCCCGGCCAGTGCCGCCAGGTCCAGCTCGCCGTTGCGGAAGGCGAGGCCCTTGCCGTCGCGGAAGCTCTGGTAGCGATCCGCTTTCCATTGCTGGTAGGGAGAATCCTCCAGCAGCCGCTGGGCGATCTCCAGGCCGCGGGCGAAGTTGTCCATGCCGCCGATATGGCCCAGGAAGATATCCTGCATATCCACGGATTCGCGCCGCACGCGGGCGTCGAAGTTGAGACCGCCGGTCTTGAAGCCGCCGTCCGCCAGTACCACCATCATCGCCGTTACCGCGTCGTAGAGATCGGTGGGGAACTGGTCCGTGTCCCAGCCGTTCTGGTAGTCGCCGCGGTTGGCATCGATGGAGCCCAGCAGGCCGGCGTCGGTGCACATCTGCAGTTCGTGGGCGAAGGTATGGCCGGCCAGGGTGGCGTGGTTGGCCTCGATATTCAGCTTGAAATCCCCGTCCAGGCCGTAGTGGCGCAGGAAGCCGATCACCGTCTGGGCGTCGAAATCGTACTGGTGCTTGGTGGGTTCCATGGGCTTGGGTTCGATCAGGAAAGTGCCCTTGAAGCCGATGGAGCGGCCGTAGTCCCGCGCCATGGTCAGGAAGCGCGCGAGGTTTTCCTGCTCGGTGCGGGTGTCGGTATTCTGCAGGCACATATAGCCCTCGCGGCCGCCCCAGAACACATAGTTCTCGCCGCCGAGCGCGACGGTGGCATCCAGCGCGGCCTTCACCTGGGCGCCGGCCTGGGCCACCACCCTGAAGTCCGGGTTGGTGGCGGCGCCGTTCATATAGCGCGGGTGGGTAAACAGGTTGGCGGTGCCCCACAGCAGCTTCATACCGGTGGCCCGCTGTCGCTCCGCCGCCAGTTCCACCATGGTCTGCAGGTTGCGCTCGCTTTCGCGCACATCCGCGCCGGCCGGGGACATGTCGACGTCGTGGAAACAGTAGTAGGGCACGCCCAGCTTGCTGGCGAACTCGAAGGCCGCGTCCATGCGCTGGCGCGCCGCGGTCATGGCGTCCGGGGCGTCGTCCCAGGCGAACACCTGGGTGTCGCGGCCGAAGGGGTCGGCGCCCTTGGCGCAGAAGGTGTGCCAGTAGCAGACGGCAAAGCGCAGGTGCTCTTCCATGGTCTTGCCGCCGATGACTTTTTTCGCATCGTAGAATTTGAAGGCCAGCGGGTTGTCGGATTCGCGGCCCTCGAAGGGGATGGCGCCCACGTCGGGGAAGTATTCCCGCTCGCCGGTGAAAACGGATCTGCTCATGGTGCTTTCTCCTCGGTTTTATTCTTCGCGCTCGCTTGGGGTCGGGGCCGCTTCGCCGGTCTGCGGGTGCAGTTGCTGCAGGGTGTCGATGAAGTGGCGGTAGTGTTCGCGGTATTCGGCCGCGGTGTCGGGGTGCGGGGTGCAACTGGCATCGCCGTCGATCTCCAGATGGCGGGCGATGGTTTCGGCGATGGCAGTGTCGTCGCCGCCGTGGCGCTGCGCGGCCCAGAGGGCCTGCAGCGCCGCGCCC
>NZ_JAPIVK010000020.1:8253-87568 GCF_026183675.1 Microbulbifer halophilus | reverse complement strand
CCGCGCCCTGGGCGGCGCCCTGATTGTTGCCGAGCGGCTGCACCGGCAGTTCGAAAATGTCGGCGATCATCTGCCGCCAGCCGGGGCTGGCGCCGCCGCCGCCGGTGAGGCGGATGGCGCTAAAGCGCTGCCCGGCGCGGGCGAAGGCGTCCAGGCCGCGGCGCAGCGCGAAGCTGGCGCCCTCCATCGCCGAGCGGTAGAGGTTGGCGGGCGTGGTGTTATCGCCGGTCATGCCCAGCAGGCTGGCGCGGGCATCGGGCAGGTTGGGGGCGCGCTCGCCGCTGAAAAAGGGCAGGGTGACCAGGCCGCCGGCGCCGGGCCGGGATTCCGCCAGCAGCCGTTCGCAGGCGTCCAGGTCGCGCCCTAAATAGCCGCGGGTAAGTTCCGTGGACAGGGTGCAGTTCATGGTGCACAGCAGCGGCAGCCAGCCGCCGGTGGAAGAGCAGAAAGCGGCCAGTTCGCCGCCCGGGTCCAGCGCCGGGGCGTCGCTGTGGGCGAAGAGGGTGCCGGAGGTGCCGAGGCTCAGTGTCAGCACGCCGGTTTCCACCGAGCCGGTGGCCAGCGCCGACATCATGTTGTCGCCGCCGCCGACGGACACGCGTACACCGGCGGGCAGGTCGAACTCGCTCCTGGCCGCCTCGCCCAAGGGGACGCTGTCGCCGGGGTCGAGAATCGGCGGCAGCATCGGCGACAGGTCGCGGTCCGGATCCAGGGCGCCGAGCATCTCGGCGTCGTACTGGCGCCGGAAAATATTCAGGTAGCCGGTGCCGGAGGCGTCGCCGCACTCGGTGTAGATCTCACCGGTGAGGTAATAATTGAGATAGTCGTGGGGCAGCAGGATATGCTGCAGCGCATCGTAGGCCTCAGCGTTGTGTTTTTTCAGCCAGACGATCTTGGGGGCGGTGTAGCCGGGCAGGATGGGGTTGCCGACCGCGTCGATACAGCGGTCTTCGCCACCGAAGCGCCCGGTGATCTCGCCGCACTCGGCCGCGGTGCTGGTGTCGCACCAGAGTTTCACCGGTGCCAGTACCCGGCCGCCGTCGCCCAGGGGCACGAAACCGTGCTGTTGGCCGGAGACGCCGATCCCCGCGACCCGCCGCCGAAGATCGTCGGGCAGCTCCTTCATGCACTGGCGCAGTGCATCCAGCCACCACTCGGCGCGCTGTTCGCGGCTGCCGTCGGCGCGGCTGTCGAGCTCCAGCGGCGCGCTGCCGACATGGGCCTCCCGGCCCCGGTCGGCGTCGAACGCGAGCAGCTTTACGCTCTGGGTGCCGGCGTCTATGCCCAGGAAGACGCTCATGATGCGGCCTCCTGTTCCGGTGCGCGGGCCGACAGCTGTTGTTCCAGCGCCCGCTGGTCCTGCACGAACTTGCGGATACCCTCGCCGAGTTTCTCGGAGGCCATGGCGTCCTCGTTGTGCCGGAAGCGGAAGTCGCTCTCGCCCAGTTTTTCCTCAAGGGGTTCGCGGGCCTCTGCGGGTGTCAGGGCGCGGGGCAGGGAGCCGGAATCCTCCGCCAGTTCGCCCAGCAGCTGCGGGCTGATGGTGAGGCTGTCGCAGCCGGCCAGCGCCTCGATCTGGCCGCGGTTGCGGAAGCTGGCGCCCATCACCGTGGTGTCGTAGCCGCGTTCCTTGTAATAGCGGTAGATGCGGCGCACCGACTGCACGCCCGGATCCTCTTCCGGGGCGTAGTGGTCGCGGTCGCCGTTTTTCAGGTGCCAGTCGAGGATGCGGCCGACGAAAGGCGAGATCAGGGTGACGCCGGCGTCGGCGCAGGCGCGCGCCTGGGCGAAGCTGAACAGCAGTGTCAGGTTGCAGTGGATGCCGTCGCGCTCGAGGATCTCCGCCGCGCGAATGCCCTCCCAGGTGGAGGCGATCTTGATCAGTACCCGTTCCGTCGCGACTCCCCGTTCCCGGTAGAGCTCGATCAACCGCCGCGCCCGCGCCACGGTGGCGTCGGTGTCGAAGGACAGGCGCGCATCCACCTCGGTGGAGATACGGCCGTCGATGATCTGCAGAATCTCGCTGCCGATGGCCACCGCCAGGTGGTCGCAGCAGAGCGCCATCTGCGCGTCGCTGTCGCCGGGCTGGCGCGCGGCCCAGTCGAGCGCGCGGTCCACCAGCGGGCGGTACTCCTCGAGGGCCGCTGCCTTCAGCAGCAGCGAGGGGTTGGTGGTGGCGTCGATGGGGCGGTAGCGGCGGATGGCGGCGATATCGCCGGTATCGGCCACGACGTCGGTCACGGTTCTGAGCTGGCTGAGTTTATCCATTGTCTGTCTCTGCCGTTGCGATTCTTATGGTTCTCGCCAGAGGTTAATGTAAACGTTTACATTATGCAATGAAGGTCTGGTGTGGTGATTCGCCGATATTGGGAAACAGCCGTGCCAGTGCTTATCTGCCCGGCGGGCGGCGGTCCCGGCGGTGCCAGTTTTTCGGGGACAAAGTGGGAACCGGACCGGGGAAACTGGCAACTGCGCTGCGGTTGTGCCGTGGTAGTCTCCGCTGCCGGCGTCGGGAGTGTCCCGGCATTGCGGTTATACAGAAACGATAAAAACGAGGTGATCTATGGCCGGGGTACAGGCTCCCGTCGACGATGTGCGCCAACCCGCCGGGGAGGCGGGGGGCAATTTCCGCTTTGCGCTGACGGCGCTGACGGTTCTCTTCTTTATGTGGGGCTTTCTGACCTGCCTCAACGATATCCTGATTCCGCACCTGAAGGCGGTCTTCGACCTGAGCTACACCCAGGCGATGCTGATCCAGTTCTGCTTCTTCGGTGCCTATTTCACCGTCTCCCTGCCGGCGGGCGCGCTGGTCAAGCGCATCGGTTACCAGAAGGGCATCGTCGGTGGCCTGCTGGTGGCGAGTGTCGGCTGTGTACTCTTTTACCCGGCGGCGGATTACCACGCCTATCCGCTGTTCCTGGGGGCGCTGTTCGTGCTGGCCTCCGGCATTACCCTGTTGCAGGTGTCCGCCAATCCCTATGTGACCGCGCTGGGTAATCCGGATACCGCATCCAGCCGCCTGACCATGACCCAGGCCTTCAATTCCCTGGGCACCACGGTGGCGCCTTTCTTCGGCGGGGTGCTGATCCTGTCCGCGGTCACCGTGGGTGCCGAGGCGTTGAGCCCGCAGGAGAAGGCCGATGCGGTCAAGGCGCCGTACCTGATGCTGGCCGGGGTATTGGCCCTGCTGGCGGTAATCTTCAGCCGCCTGAGACTGCCGACCATCAGCTCCCAGGAAGAGGGTGCCGGTGACGCCGCCGCCGAGACGCCGGCCTGGAAGCACCGCCACCTGGTGCTGGGGGCCGTGGGTATCTTCGTCTATGTGGGGGCCGAGGTCTCCATCGGCAGCTTCCTGGTGAACTTCCTGGGGCTCGACAGCATTGCCGGCCTGGAAGAGTCGCGGGCGGCGCATTACATCGCCTACTACTGGGGCGGCGCCATGGTGGGCCGCTTTATCGGCGCGGCGGTCATGCGCAGTGTCAACCCGGGTGCGGTGCTGGCGTTCAATGCCGGCGCGGCGCTGCTGCTGGTGGCTTCGGCCATCGCCGGCAGTGGCGCGCTGGCCATGTGGGCCATCCTGCTGGTGGGGCTGTTCAACTCCATCATGTTCCCGACCATCTTCAGCCTGGCGCTGAAGGGGCTGGGGCGGCAGACGGGCCAGGGCTCCGGCATCCTCTGCCTGGCGATTGTCGGCGGCGCGCTGGTGCCGGTCCTGCAGGGCGTGGTGGCGGACACCGCCGGCCTGCAGCTCTCCTTCCTGGTGCCCATCTGCTGCTATGTGTATATCGCCTTTTACGGCCTGAAGGGATCCCGGGTGGTGAGCCCGCTAGGTTCCCGGCAGTAAAAGCCCGGGTTTCGGAGAGGGGGGCGATTTCGGGAGCCGGAGCGGGGGGCGCCTTTCTGGGACACGCCGTGCATACATCCCTGTAGGCTTGTCCGCGAGGTCCCTCTCGCAGACAAAACGGCAGGACTGCCGTTTTGGACGCCGAAGGCGCCCGAAGGGCGAGGGTCAGGGATGGCCCGAGTCACAGTCCCAGAAAGGCGCACCCCGCTCCGGCTTGTGCCATCGGTAGGCATTAAAAAAAACGGGTGTGGGGTCGCCCCCACACCCGTTTTTTTGCTTCGGGCCCGGCGCTCAGTGCGCGTAGGTCAGGCAGTTGACCGATCCGTTGCCGTTGGTTCCCACCTGGATGCTGTCCGCCGAGCACTCCAGGTCACTGTTGTGTACACAGTCGTCCATCTTGCAGGCGCCCACGCCGGCGGTCCGCCCGCTGTGGGTGTGCTCGCTGGAACCGAAGAAGGTGTCGCAGTCCGGGTTGGAGCCGTCGCCGATGGTGATGGCGCGGGCGTGGCAGGCGGATTGGGTATTGTAGGCGCACTGGGTGGCGGCGCACTGGGCAACTTCGGGCATGTCGGTGGCGATGATCATGGCGACTATCTCCCGGCGGATAGTGGGGGTTTTTAATGGAGCCTAGTCGAGCCGCCGGGCTTGTCAATGTCGCCGCAATGCGGACCAATAGCGAATAGCGATGCCCCCCATTCGTGGGTTATAAAGATCTCTGGCGCGACAAAAGAATAAGTGCGCGGAGTGCGTGAATGATCGGCAAACCCTACCTGCTGTTTTTTGCCCTGGCCTATGTGGCGCTGTTGTTCGCCGTGGCCTGGCGCGCCGAGCACCGGCAGCAGTGGCTACTGCGGTACCGGCCGCTGATCTATGCGCTGACGCTGGCCGTCTACTGCAGTTCCTGGACTTTCTTCGGCGCCGTTGGCCAGGCGGCCACCAGTACCTGGAGCTACCTGCCGATCTACCTGGGGCCGATGCTGCTGTTTCTGTTCGGCGGCGCTTTCCTGCGCAAGCTGATGCTGGTGAGCGAACGGCAGAAGGTGACTTCCGTGGCTGACTTTATCGGTTCGCGCTACGGCAAGAGCCAGGGGCTGTCGGCGCTGGTGACGCTGCTGGCGATTATCGGCAGCCTGCCGTATATCGCCCTGCAGTTGCGCGCCGTGACCATGGCCTGGGACACCCTGGGCGCGGGGCAGGATTCCGGCGGGCCGGTCGACCTGGATACGGCTTTCGCCACCGCACTGCTGATGGGGGTGTTCGCGATGCTGTTCGGCACCCGCCACCTGGAGGGGCGCGAGCGCAACCGCGGGGTGGTGGCGGCCATCGCACTGGAATCGGTGGTCAAGCTGCTGGCCTTCGCCGCGGTGGCGGCACTGGCCACCGGGTTGCTGCTCGGCGATGGGCGCTACGCGGCGGCGGAGCTGCGCCTGGACCCGCTGGTACCCGATGCCAATTTCCTCACCCAGACACTGCTGGCCACGGCCGCCATCGTCTGCCTGCCGCGGCAGTTCCATATGGCGGTGGTGGAATTCCAGGATCGTCGCGACCTGAAGAGTGCCCGCTGGCTGTTGCCGCTGTACCTGGGGCTCTTCTCGATCCTTATCCTGCCCATCGCGCTGGCCGGGCAGCCGCTGCTGGCGCAGGGGTTGCCGGAGCCGGACGGCCTGGTCCTGATGCTGCCAATGGAAAGCGGTAACAGCGCGCTGACCCTGCTCGCCTACATCGGCGGTTTCTCCGCCGCCACCGGTATGGTGGTTGTGGCGGCGGTGACGCTGGCGGTGATGATTTCCAACGAGCTGGTGGCGCCGCTGTGGCTGTTCCTGAGCCGTTTTACCCCGCTGTCGGCGGCTTCCCTCGGCAACCACCTGCGTCTGATCCGGCGTATCAGCATCCTGCTGTTGCTGCTGTTGGGCTGGGGAATGCACCGCGCCATTACCGGGGTGGCGCCGCTGGCTTCCATCGGCCTGCTGTCTTTTGCCGCCGCCGCGCAGCTGGCGCCGGGACTGGCGGCGGCGCTCTACTGGCGCCGCGCCCACCGGCTCGGCGTGCTCACGGGGCTGGTGGCCGGCTACGGCCTCTGGTTCTACTGCCTGGTGCTGCCGGCGGTGTATCCCGATCACCCGCTGCTCGCGGAAGGGCTGTTCGGGCAGGGCTGGTTGCGGCCCCAGCAACTGTTCGGCCTGGGCGGGCTGGACCCGCTCAGCCACGGGGTCTTCTGGAGCCTGCTGGTCAATATGCTGCTGTTTGCCGCGGTGTCGCTGCTGTGTCGCCCGCTGGAGCGGGACCGCCGGCAGGCGGAAGCCTTTGTCGAGCTGTCGGAGGCGGACGGCGGCGCGGCCCTGGACCTGAGCGACATCCAGGTGGGCCAGTTGAAGAGCCTGATGCAGCCGTTTGTGGGGCGCGAGAGGCTGGAGCAGATCTGGAACGGTTTCGAACGGCGCAGCCAGCAGCGGTTGCTGGCGGACGACGCGGCGCCGCGGTTCGCGGTTCAGGAAGCGGAGACTACCCTCGCCGGCATCGTCGGTTCCGCTACCGCCCACCAGGTGCTGGATCTGTTGCGGGTCAACCGGCCTTTCCAACTGGAGGATATCGCGCGGCTGGTGGACGGCACTTCACAGAAGTTGCGCTTTTCCCAGGAGCTGCTGCAGACCACGGTGGAAACGGTCGGCCAGGGGATCTGTGTGGTGGACGCGGACCTGCACCTGGTGGCCTGGAACCGGTACTACATAGAGCTGTTCGGCTACCCGGAGCGGCTGCTCTATATCGGTTGCCCGGTGGAGATACTCTACCGTTACAACGCCGAACGCGGGCTCTACGGCGACGACGTGGATCTGGAAGAGGCGGTGGAGCGGCGGTTGGAGCTGTTGCGCCACGGCGGCGCGCACCGGTTCGAGCGCCCGCTGCCCAGCGGCACCATTGTCGAGGTGCGCGGTACCCCCATGCCCGGTGGCGGCTTTGTCACCACCTTCACCGATATCAGCGACTACCGCGCCGCGGTGGATGCGCTGGAGGAGAACCAGCGCACCCTGGAGGAGCGGGTGGCGCAGCGCACGGCGGAGCTGTCCCGCAGCAACGAGGCGCTGCAGGCGGAGAATCGCCGCCGCGCGGAAGTGGAGGCGCAGATGCGCGAGCTGCACGGGGCCAAGACCCGCTTCCTCGCCCACACCAGTCATGACCTGCTGCAGCCGATCAATGCCGCGCGCCTGTTCATCGCCTCCGCGCAGCAGAAAGCGGAGCGCGGCGACTGGGGGGAAACCCTCGGCGAGATCGGCCATGTGGACAATGCCCTCAATACCGCCGAGCAGCTTATCGGCGCGCTGCGCGAGATCAGCCGCCTGGACGCGGGCAACCTGACGCCCAGGCGCGAACACTTTCCCGCAGGCGAGCTGCTCGACGCACTCACGGTGGAATTCCAGGCCATCGCCGCCAGCCGCGGTCTGCAGTTGCGCTACCGACCCAGTGGACTCTGGGTCTACAGCGACCGACACCTGCTGCGGCGCATACTGCAGAATTTCCTCAGCAATGCCCTGCACTACACCCGCCGCGGGCGGGTATTGCTGGGAGCGAGGCGGCGCGATGGCGAGCTGGAGATCCAGGTCTGGGACACCGGCCCGGGGATCGCGCCGGAGGCACAGGCGCAGATCTTCGACGAGTTTGTGCGACTGTCGTCGGCGGAGCGGCCGGCGGACAAGGGGTTGGGCCTGGGACTGGCGATCGCGCGGCGCAGTGCGGAACTGTTGCAGCACCCGATCGGCGTGCAGTCCCGGGCCGGGCGCGGCGCCATGTTCTGTATTCGCGTGCCGCTGGGCGTGGCCGACACGGCGCGGCGCCCGCGCCCGAGCCCGCAGCCGTCGGGCGCCGACCTGTCCGGGATCGGTGTCCTGTGTATCGATAACGAGGAATCGATCCTGCGGGGGATGCACAGCCTGTTGAGCGGCTGGGGCTGCCGGGTGGTGGCGGCGCGCTCGTTGGGGGAGGCGCTGTCGACCTGGACCGGCGAGCGGCCGCCGCAACTGGTGATTGTCGACTACCACCTGGACCGCGACGAAACCGGCACCGGCGCGCTGCAGGCGCTGAAGGAACACTGGCGACAGCCGGTGCCGGGTATCCTGATCAGCGCGGATATCTCCGAGCAGGTGCGTGCCGCCGCCGCGGAGAACGACTGTTTCTACCTGTCCAAGCCGGTGAAACCGGCGGCGCTGCGCAACCTGGTGCGCCGGCTGGCGCGGCGCCGGCCGCAGCGGGAGAGTGATTAGTGGTCGGCGCCGCGATGGCCAACAAGAGGGGCCGTGGAGACCACCGGGCTTTTCATTCCCCTCTCCCCCGGCCCCACTGACTCGCGCCATCCCTGGCGCTTGCCGCTTCGCGGCGCCTTCGGCGTCCAAATCCGCTCCCGGCGGATTTGTCCCGGTGGGAGAGGGGAGCTTGCTGTTGAACTCAAGTGCGGTACGTCCGCGTCGCGGGCCTAGTGGTCCGGGCCATCAGGCCAGCGCCGGCGAGTGCCTCGGTGGCGGGGTGAACTGTCCGGGCGGTTCCACGTCCAGGCTGCCCAGCGCCAGTACCGCCTGGGTGCGGGAGTTGACTTCCAGTTTGCGGAACAGCGCCGTCAAGTGCGCCTTGACCGTGGCCTCGGTGACACGCATTTCGTAGGCGATCTGCTTGTTCAGCAGGCCCTCGGCGAGCATGGTGGCCACGCGGAACTGCTGCGGTGTCAGCGAGGCGACCACATCGGCCACCATCAGCCCGGGGGATTCCGCCGCGCACTGTGCGGCCGCGCCCTCGGGCAGCCAGATTTCGCCGGCCAGTGCCTGTCGCAGCGCTTCGCCGATGGTTTCCACCGGCGCCGATTTGGGCAGGAAACCGCAGGCGCCGTAATCGATCGCGCGGCACATCACTTCCGGCTTTTCGTTGGCGGATACCACCATCACCGGCAGCTCCGGGTACTGGCCGCTGAGGAAAATCAGGCCGCTGAAACCGCGCGCACCGGGCATATGCAGGTCCAGCAACAGCAGGTCGCAATCGCCGTGTTCGGCCGCGCGCCGCTGCAGGCTTTCCATATCTTCCGCCTCGTACAGCTCGGCATCGGGAAAGGCGCTGGTGATGGACTGGCGCAGGGCGCTGCGGAACAGTGGGTGGTCGTCGGCGATAATGAACTTGTGCACCGTCTTATTGGTATTAGAGTGCATCTCAATCGCTCCCTCTCATCAGAAGACCCTCCGCGGCGGGAGGGCGGGTGTGTACACTGTTTTCACTCAAGTTTTGGAGTTGGGGGTGCCTGTCGATGGCACAAGCCGGTGCGGGGCGCGCCTTTCTGGGACTGTCTGCGAGAGGGACCTCGCGGACAAGCCTACAGGGATGTATATACGGCGCGTCCCAGAAAGGCGCACCCCGCACCGGCTCCCGGAACTGAAGCCCTAAACTTGAGTTTTCAGTGTACGTCGGCGATCTGCCGCTTTCTTATTATTTATAACTATCGGATACTGCCGGGCTACTCTCCGTAGAAACCGTTCGGGAATACACTGTAGAAACGGCCCCGGATCGAGTCCGGGGCCGGCTGGCGAAAAAAGAGCGGGCTTCTCCTGCGTCAGGTGGCCTGTGCCAGCGACGCGCGTTCGTCGATCAACTGCTGTACGACGGACGGGTCCGCCAGGGTGGAGATATCCCCCAACTGGTCGTATTCGTCGGCGGCGATCTTGCGCAGTATGCGGCGCATGATCTTGCCGGAGCGGGTTTTCGGCAGGCCCGCCGCCCACTGGATAACCTCCGGGGTGGCGATGGGGCCGATTTCGTTGCGCAGCCAGTTGCGCAGTTCCCGTCGCATTGCCTCGCCGGGCTCCAGGCCGCTGTTCAGGGTCACATAGACGTAGATACCCTGGCCCTTCAGTTCGTGCGGAACCCCCACCACCGCCGCCTCGGCCACCGCCTCGTGGGCCACCAGTGCGCTCTCCAGCTCGGCCGTGCCCATGCGGTGACCGGAGACGTTGAGTACATCGTCCACACGGCCGGTGATCCAGTAGTAGCCGTCGGCATCGCGGCGCGCGCCGTCGCCGCTGAAGTACATGCCGTCGAAGGTGCTGAAATAGGTGTCCACGAAACGCTGGTGATCGCCGAACACGGTGCGCATCTGCCCGGGCCAGCTGTCCAGCAGTACCAGGTTGCCCTCGGCGGCGCCCTCGAGAATATTGCCCTCGTTGTCCACAAGCGCCGGCCGTACGCCGAAGAAGGGGCGGGTGGCGGAGCCTGGTTTCAGGGTCGTGGCGCCGGGGAGGGGCGTGAGCATGGCGCCGCCGGTTTCCGTCTGCCACCAGGTGTCGACGATGGGGCAGCGGCCGCGCCCGAAGCTCTGGTGGTACCACTGCCAGGCCTGCGGATTGATCGGCTCGCCCACGGTGCCCAGCAGACGCAGGCTCTCCAGGCTGGCGCCGGCAGTTGGCTTGTCGCCCTCGGCCATCAGCGCGCGGATCGCGGTGGGGGCAATATAGAGAATCTCGATCTGGTGCTCGTCGATGATCTGCGCCACGCGGGTCACATCCGGATAATTGGGCACACCCTCGTACATCACCGTGGTGGCGCCGTTCGCCAGTGGGCCGTAGATGATATACGAGTGGCCGGTCACCCAGCCGATATCCGCCGCGCACCAGTAGCGCTCGCCGCGCCGGTAATCGAATACATATTCGTGGGTCAGGGAGACGTAGGTCAGGTAGCCGCCGCCGGTGTGCAGTACGCCCTTGGGCTTGCCGGTGGAGCCGGAGGTGTAGAGGATAAACAGCGGGTCCTCCGCATTCATTTCCTCCGCCGGGCAGTCGTCGCTCTGCCCGGCTACCAGCTCGCCGTAGTCGCAGTCCCGCCCATCGTGCCACCGAACCTTATCGCTGGTGTAGTTCACCACGACCACTTGCTCGACGGAAGTTTCCCGGCACAGATCCACGGCCCTGTCGACATTGTCCTTGAGGGCCGTCGAGCGGCCGCCGCGCACGCCGGCGTTGGCGGTGATCACCGTGCGCGATCGGCCGTCGTCCATGCGCCCGGCCAGCGCCTCCGGGGAGAAGCCGGCAAACACCACCGAGTGTACGGCGCCGATACGCGCGCAGGCCAGCATGGCCACTGCGGCTTCCGGAATCATCGGCATGTAGATGGTCACCACATCGCCCTTGCGCACGCCGAGGGACTTGAGGCCGTTGGCGAAGCGGCAGACATCCCGGTGCAGCTCGCGGTAGCTGATTTCCCGGGAGACACCGGGCTCGTCGCCGACCCACAGGATCGCGGTGCTGTCGCCGTGCTCGGCCAGGTGGCGGTCGAGGCAGTTGGCGGCCACATTCAGGGTGCCGTCCTGGTACCAGCGGATGTGCAGGTCGTCCCTGGCGAAGGAGGTGTCCTTGACCCGGGTATAGGGTTTTATCCAGTCGAGTCGCCGTCCCTGTTCGCGCCAGAAGCCCTCGTTGTCTTCGACGGAGCGATTGTAGAGCTCGAAATATCCGGTTTCGTTCATCAGGGTGTGGCCGGCGTAGGCCGCCGGCACGGGATAGACGCTTTCCTCGGACACAGTAAACCTCATCGTCTTGCCAGTTCTCGTTTCCCGCATTCTGCATTGATGCCGCGGGCGGTCGTATTAGACATAAGTCGAAATACTCCGACGGAGACTCAGACTTTGGTCGAAGTGGCGGGCGGGTTTAGACCAATGGTTAATAGCCAGGCCGGCGTAGACAGGTTTTTATCGTCGTCGGGAATGCAGTATTTCGACAATCCACGCTCGGAGGGAGCTTATGTCGTTTACAAGAATAAAAACCGCCCGTCTGTCCGCGGGCCTGCTCGCAGCGACGATGACCGGCCTGGTGCCGCTGTCCGCACTGGCGCAGAGCGATACCGGGGAGCTGCAGTTGCGAATCGAGGAATTACAGGCGCAGGTGAATCGCCTTGCCGCCGAGGCCGAACAGCGGCAACGCGTGGTGGAGAATCCGGAACCGGAGCAGCCCCCGCAGGGTACCCAGATCGAGATCGGCGGTTTCATGAAACTGGACAGCCAGTTCAGCGACTACTCCGACGGTAACGCCGCCACCGTCGGTATCGGCGAGGACTTCCTGGTGCCGTCGACAATCCCGGTGGGCGGGGAAGGGGGCGATACCAGATTCGACTCCCACGCGAAATCCTCGCGCCTGTTTATCAAGAGCCGCACCGCTGTTGCCGGCGGTGAAGTGAGGACGCACCTGGAGATGGATGCCATGGCCAGTGGCCAGGGCGACGAACGTATCAGCAATTCCTACTCCCGGCGCCTGCGACACGCCTATGTGGACTGGCGGATGGACGATCGCCGCAGCCTGCTGGCGGGCCAGACCTGGTCGACCTTCTTCAATGTGGGAGCGCTGCCGGAGGGAATGGATTTTGTCGGCCCGGTGGGCACCATTTTCGAGCGCCAGCCGCAGTTGCGCTATACGCACAAAATCGGCGATGGCAGCCTCCACCTGGCCGCGGAGAACCCGGCCACCACGCTGTACAACGGCACTGAAAACCCCTATGACGACAGCGGTACGCCGGATCTGGTACTCCGCTACGACAACAGCGCCGGCGATTTCAGTTATTCGGTGGCTTCCATGAGCCGCGAGCTGTCCTACGACGACGGCACAGACCGCGAGTCCGAGCGCGGTCACGCCATCAGCGTATCGGGCAAATACCGCTTCGGCGCCGACGACCTCCGCTTCATGTTGAGTTCCGGCAATGCGCTGGGCCGCTACATGGGGCTGAATGGCTACCGGGCCGGCATTATCGAGCCGGGCGGGGATATCGAGTTGATCGACCAGCACGGCGGCTTTGTTGCCCTGCGCCATTTCTGGAGCGAAGCGTGGCGCAGTAACCTGGTGCTGTCGGCCTCCGAGGCGGACAACCCGGACGGCGTTTCCGATACCACCGCTTCCGCCTACCGGAGTATGCACCTGAACCTGCTCTATTCGCCGATTCCGAAAATGACCCTGGGGGGCGAGTATATCCTGGCGAATAAAGAGGTGGAGAACACCAGTGGCGCCCTGGCGGACGACGAGGGAAAGTTGCAACGACTGCAGTTTTCTGTGAAATATGTGTTCTGATGGTGCGTGCACCGTTTCGCAGGGTGGGAAAAACGGAGCCTGCCATTGTGCGGAGCTGCGAGCGATAACCGAGAGTTCCGATAACCGATAATAAGTACGGAGTGATAAAAATGAGCTTTGAAAGCGAACAACACGCAGACGATTACTGGAAAGAGAATATACGCCTGATGCTGATCCTCCTGGGGGTCTGGTTTGCGGTGTCTTTCGGCTGCGGCATCCTCCTGGTCGAACAGCTGAATACGATCCGCCTCGGTGGCTTCAAGCTCGGCTTCTGGTTTGCCCAGCAGGGATCCATCTATGTATTCCTGGCACTGATCGCCGTCTATGTGGTGAAGATGAATAAACTGGACCGGAAATACGGGGTGCATGAAGGCGACGAGGAGCCGGAAGCACCGGCCCAGCCACTCAAAGAAGAATACGGCCAATAGGAGCGCGTCATGGATATTCAGACATTAACATTCCTGATCGTCGGCGTGACCTTTGCCGTCTATATCGGTATTGCCGTCTGGTCGCGCGCCGGTTCCACCAACGATTTCTATGTGGCCGGCGGCGGCGTGCATCCGGTGGCCAACGGCATGGCCACGGCAGCCGACTGGATGTCGGCGGCCTCGTTCATTTCCATGGCGGGCCTGATCAGTTTCATGGGCTACGATGGCGCCGTCTACCTGCTCGGCTGGACTGGCGGCTATGTTCTGCTGGCGCTATGTCTCGCGCCCTACCTGCGCAAGTTCGGCAAGTTTACCGTGCCGGCCTTCATCGGCGATCGCTATTACTCCAATACGGCGCGCACCGTGGCGGTGATCTGCGCGGTCTTTGTCTGTTTCACCTACGTGGCGGGGCAGATGCGCGGTGTCGGTGTGGTTTTCTCCCGTTTCCTGGAAGTGGACGTTACCGCCGGCGTCATCATCGGTATGGCGATCGTGTTTTTCTACGCGGTACTCGGCGGCATGAAGGGCATCACCTACACCCAGGTGGCCCAGTACTGTGTACTGATCTGCGCCTATCTGGTTCCGGCGATTTTCATTTCCATCATGATGACCGGCCACGCGATCCCGCAGCTCGGCTTCGGTTCCGAACTGAGTGACGGTTCCGGTACCTACCTGCTCGACAAGCTCGACGGCCTGTCCACGGAATTGGGTTTCGCCGAGTACACGTCCGGTACCAAGAGCACCATCGATGTGTTCTTCATTACCGCCGCGCTGATGGTGGGTACCGCCGGCCTGCCGCACGTGATTGTGCGTTTCTTCACCGTGCCCAAGGTACGGGATGCGCGCAAGTCCGCCGGCTGGGCACTGCTGTTTATCGCCCTGCTGTACACCACCGCACCGGCCATCGCCACTTTCGCGCGGGTGAACATGATCGACACCATCAATGGCCCGGACGCGCAGGGCACGGCCTACGAAGAGGCACCCAGCTGGATCGGCAACTGGGAGAGCACCGGGCTGATAAGCTGGGAGGACAAGAACGGCGACGGCAAGATGTTCTATTCCGGCGACGAGCGCAACGAGATGGATATCGACCGCGATATCATGGTACTGGCCAACCCGGAAATCGCCGACCTGCCGGCCTGGGTGATTGCGCTGGTGGCGGCGGGCGGTATCGCCGCGGCGCTGTCCACTTCCGCGGGGCTGCTGCTGGTGATCTCCACGTCGATATCCCACGACCTGCTGAAGAGAAACCTGATGCCGCGTATCACCGAGAAACAGGAGCTGGGCTACGCCCGTATTGCCTCCGCGGTGGCCGTCTGTATCGCCGGCTACCTGGGGATCAATCCACCGGGCTTTGTGGCACAGGTGGTCGCCTTTGCCTTCGGGTTGGCCGCGTCGTCCTTTTTCCCGGCGATCATCATGGGCATTTTCAGCAAGCGGATGAACAAGGAAGGGGCGATTGCCGGCATGCTTTCCGGTATCAGCTTTACCGCCCTGTACATCATTTACTTCAAGTTCATCAACCCGGCGGCGAACACCCCGGATAACTGGTGGTTCGGTATTTCGCCGGAAGGTATCGGTACCCTGGGTATGCTGTTGAACTTCGGTGTGGCCGTGGCAGTGGCCCGGATGACCAGCGATGCACCGAAGCATGTACAGGAAATGGTGGCGAGTATCCGCTTCCCGAAGGGCGCCGGCCAGGCCAGCGCGCATTGACGGTCGTAGGAACCTGCTTGTAGGCGAATATTCCGGGGCTATACCCCTGGTCCCGCTTTTCGCCTGCAAGCAGGCTCCTACAGTAGGATGGGCAAAGGAGCGCGGCGACGTGCCCATCTTGCGCTGTCCTGATGGACACGCTTCACTTTGCCCATCCTGCGGGCGATGTTAATCCCCCGCGTTCCAGGCCATCAGGACCAGCTCTTCGTCTTCCCTGGGCAGCTTGATGGTGCGCTCAACCTGCAGGCCGAGTTTTTCCAGCAGGCGAATGGAAGACTCGTTGTCGGGGTGGGCGATGGCGATGATACGCTCCAGGCCGATCACATCGCGGCCGTACTCCATCACCGCCTCGGCCGCCTCCTGTGCATAACCCTGCTTGCGATAGTCCGGCAGAAAGGCGAAGCCGATATCCACATCATCGAGGCCGTCGCGCTTGACCAGTCCACAGAGGCCGATAGCAGTGCCGTCCGCCAGCTCCACCTTGTACATACCGAAATTGTGCGTCTGGTACATGGCCATGGGGCCGTCGATGATATAGCGGCGGGCGTCCTCATCGGTGCGCACACCGCGGTCGCCGACATTGCGTATGAAATCGGGGTCGTTCAGCACCGCCGACAACAGTGGAGCGTCGTCTTCGCTGAGCTCCCGCAGGGTCAGTCGCGAAGTCTGTAGCAGGGCCATGGCAGATCCTTCTATGCAAAATGCTATTCTGCCGGGTCGCGCGGATCTTGTCAGCGAAGACTGTGCAGAAACTGCAAATGCCGTTCGTACTGCGAGAGGATATCGGTAAGCAGTTGATCCCGGGTCCAGCCCATCACGTCGTAATCCTGGCCACCCTCGCTCAGGTGTACTTCCGCGCGGAAGTATTTGTCCGGCGAACCGTCGTCGTAGGTGTCGTCCAGCTCTGCATCCGGATTGCTGGCGTTGGGCCTCAGGTGGGCCTTGGGGTGAAGGCTGTAGAGAAAATCCACCTCTTCGCCCTGGTATACCTCCAGGTGCACCATTGAGTTCTCGCCTTCAACCACCTTGGCCTCGAAGCCGTTTCTCTCCATCTGCACGGCGAAATCGCGCATGGCGGGCAGTCCGGTGTCCCGGATATATTCGTGTACTTCCTCCAGTGATGGCAGCTGCACCAGGTTCCTGAGGCGGCGTTCCCAGGAAACCGGATTGCGCACACTGACCGGTGCCACCGGCGCACCCAGAGTATCCCGTTTGACACTGTCGGCGCGCAGGGCCTTGATCAGCCCGTAGAGTGCCACCAACAGAATGATTGAAAACGGCAGCGCGCTGGTGATAGCCGCAGTCTGTAGCGAGGCGAGACCGCCGGCCAGCAGCAGGGCAATGGCGACTATGCCGATGAGTGCGGCCCAGAAGATGCGCTGCCACATGGGGGTGTCGTCGCGGCCGTGGGAGGAGAGCATATTCATAACCAGTGCGCCCGAGTCCGCCGAGGTCACGAAAAAGACGATCACCAATGTGATGGCCACCAGTGACAGCGCCTCGGAGAAGGGAAATTGCTCCAGGAACTGGAACAGGGCCACGGTTCTGTCCCGCTCGATGATATCCGCCAGCGACTGCAGGCCCTGGTCGCGGATCATGTGGAGGGCCGAGCTGCCGAATATGGTGAACCAGGCGATGGTGATCAGCGTCGGCATCATCAGGGTGCCGATGGTGAATTCGCGGATGGTGCGCCCGCGGGAAATGCGTGCGATAAACAACCCCACGAAGGGGGACCAGCTCATGCACCAGCCCCAGTAGAATATGGTCCAGCCGCCGAGCCAGTTGGTGGGCGCATAGGCGTACAGATTGAAGGTGCGGTTGACCAGCACAGAAAGGTAGTTGCCAATATTCTCCACGAATGCCTGGAACAGGAATACGGTGCTGCCGAACACCAGGACCGCCAGGGCCAGTATCGCTGCCAGCGCCATATTCAGCTGCGACAGCCGCTTTATGCCTGCGTCCAGTCCCACCATTACGGAAACGGTGGCCAGTGCGGTGGTGACGGCGATCAGAATCACCTGCATACCGCTGCCGACGGGAATGCCGAACAGATGGTTCAGGCCGGCATTCATCTGCAGTACGCCAAAACCGAGGGTCGTGGCGACACCGCAGACGGTGCTGACAATCGCAAATATATCCACGGCGTGGCCGATGGGGCCGTGAATACGCTCGCCGATCAGCGGGTAGAGTGCGGAGCGCAGGGTCAGCGGCAGGTTGTGGCGGTAACTGAAGTATCCCAGGATCAGTGCCACCCCCGAGAAGATCGCCCAGACGTGGAAACCCCAGTGAAAGATGCTCAACACCATGGCCGAGCGGGCGGCGTCCGCGGTGCCGGGGTCCGCGTCCGGCGGGGTGAGGTAGTGCATTACCGGCTCCGCCACACCGAAAAACAGCAGGCCGATACCGATACCGGCGGAAAACAGCATGGCGATCCAGGAGCCGTAGCTGTACACAGGTTTCTCGTGGTCCGGACCGAGTTTGATATCGCCGAGCCGCGATACGCTGATCGCCACTACCGTGACCAGCAGTATCGCGACGATCAGTACATAGTACCAGCCCAGATTGTCGACGATTACATCCTGCAGCTTCTGGAAGCGCAGGGTTGCATCCTCGGGAAGGAAGACCGCGTAGGCAACGAGCAGAAGCAGCAGGGCGGTGGAGGTATAGAAAACCGGCGGGTCGAGTTTGGCTTTGCCTTCGTCTGTCGTGCGCAGTTTCATAGGGAGCTCGGCGTGCGGGATCGGCAGGCCGGTCATCGGACCGGCAGTAAACGCTGTTCTTCACAGCGTAGTTGAAATAGCCGTCGGTGCCCGCCGAGCACTGGTGCCGGTGTTACCGGAGCGTATGCAGAAACTGCAGGTGACGTTCGTACTGGGAGAGGATATCCGCGAGCAGCTGATCCTTGGTCCAGCCCATCACATCGTAGTCTTGGCCGCCCTCGTACAGGTGTACTTCTGCGCGGAAATACTTCTCCTCACTACCATCGTCGGTGGTGTCGTCGAGCTTCTGTTCGGAGAAAGCCGTATATTCGGGGACCACTGCACTGGGTTTCAGGTGTGCCTTGGGGTGGAGGCCGTAGAAGAAGTCCACTTCCTCCCCCTGGAACACGGTCAGGTATACGTAGCTGTTTTCACCGTGCGTGATCTCGGTGGTGTAGTCACTTTTCTCCAGCTCTGCGGCAAACTCTTTCAGGGCCGGTTCGCCCACATCGCGGATATACTCCTTTACCTCTTCCAGCGACGGTAGCTGGATCAGGTTCCTGAGCCGCCGCTGCCAGCCCACCGGGTTGCGTGTGGTGATCGGCGCGACCGGTGCCGACTGGGAGATCCGCTTGGCGGTATCGGTGCGCAGCGCCGATATCAGGCCGTAGATGGCGGTGAGCAGTATGGCCGAGAAGGGCAGGGCGCTGGCGATGGCCGCCGTCTGCAGCGAGGCCAGGCCGCCGGCCAGCAGTAGCGAGATGGCCACCACGCCGATCAGGCCGCACCAGAATACGCGCTGCCACAGGGGAGTGTCGTCTCGCCCGTGGGAGGCCAGCATATTGACCACCATGGCCCCGGAGTCCGCCGAGGTGACAAAAAACACGATGACCATGACCACGGCGATAAACGAGAAGACGTTGGAGAAGGGAAACTGCTCCAGGAACTGGAACAGCGCCAGTGACTCGTCGTTGCTCACCACGTCGCCGAGCGACGTCAGCCCCTGGTCCAGAATCATGTGAATGGCGGAGTTGCCGAAAAAAGTCATCCACAGCAGGGTGACGGCGGCGGGCACCAGCATGGCACCGACGATAAACTCGCGAATGGTGCGGCCGCGGGAAATGCGAGCGATAAACAGCCCCACAAACGGCGACCAGGACATCCACCAGCCCCAGTAGAAAATGGTCCAGCCACCCAGCCAGTCGGTGGGCTCGTAGGCGTAGAGGTTGAAGGTCTTGTTGACCAGTACAGACAGATAGTTGCCGAAATTCTGCACGAAAGCCTGCAGCAGGTAGACGGTGCTGCCCAGCGCCATCACCATGACCAGCAGCAGTGCGGCCAGGCCCATGTTCAGTTGCGAGAGCCGCTTGATCCCCACGTCCAGGCCCATGACCACCGAGATGGTGGCGAGCACTGTGGTGACGACGATCAGGATCACCTGTGTCACATCGCCGACGGGCACACCGAACAGGTGATTGAGGCCCGAGTTGATCTGCAGTACCCCGAAGCCCAGTGTCGTCGCCACCCCGCAGACGGTGCCGACAATGGCAAAAATATCCACGGCGTCGCCGATGGGGCCGTAGATACGCTCGCCGATCATCGGATAGAGCGCCGAGCGCAGTGTCAGTGGCAGTTTGTGGCGGTAACTGAAATAGGCCAGAATGACCGCCACAATCGCATAGATGGCCCAGGCGTGCAGCCCCCAGTGGAAGAAGGTGAGCACCATCGCCTCCTGCGCCGCCTCCGCGGTGCCGGTCTCGCCCACCGGCGGGTCCAGGTAGTGCATGACCGGCTCGGCGACGCCGAAGAACAGCAGGCCGATCCCCATACCGGCGGAAAACAGCATCGCGAACCAGGAGCCGTAGCTGTAGTCGGGTTCGGCGTGTTCCGGCCCCAGCTTGATCTCGCCGAAGCGGGACACACCGATAAACACCACACTGACCAGGATGACCGCTACCACCAGTACGTAGTACCAGCTCATATTGGTGACGATACCGCTCTGTAGCGCTTTGAAGAATTCTGTCGCGTGTTCGGGGAGGATGACCGCGTAGGCCACCAGCAGAAGCAGGATCCCGGTCGAGATATAGAATACCGGGGGATTGAAATGCCCCTTATGATTGCTGGGCTCGGAGTTCATAGCGCGGAGTCCACTCAGTTCTGCGAGTTTGGCGACAGGTTAAATTCAGCGCCTATCGCGTTTAGCATAGTCAACGCTATTGTATAGGCAGTTGACAAATATTAAGTTGGCTATTAATGCTGAAAATATCTAACAGGTTGGCGGTTCCACTGGCGGAAATCGACATGAGCGCGGTGCGCGCCCAGGGTGCCGGCGGCCAGAATGTCAACAAGGTGTCCAGTGCGATCCACCTGCGATTCGATATTCGCGCGTCCTCGCTGCCGGAGGAGATCAAGCAGCGCCTGCTACAGCGGGGTGACCAGCGCATCAGCGCCGACGGTGTGGTGGTGATCAAGGCGCAGCGTTTCCGCACCCGGGAGAAGAATCGCGAGGATGCACTGGAGCGCCTGCGCGCGCTGCTGCAGACCGCCACCCGGCGGCGCAAGAAGCGCATTCCCACCAAGCCGACCAGGGGCTCGAAGGAACGGCGCCTGAAGCAGAAAACGCAGCGCGGGCGGATCAAGTCGCTGCGCGGCAAGGTGCGCGAATAGCTGTGCGAGCGCGTAGCGGCTAGTGGGTCGTGCGTAAAGTTGCGTAACAAAGGAGCACAGCCAAAACGTCCAGATCAAGGCGAGAAAGCGCTGGAATAGTGGTTCTATTTCGAGCTTTCTCAACGCAGAGCTGGGCGTTTTGGCGCAGCGAACTGTTACAGAACGTTGCGCACGGCCCACGAGACCCGTGGTCGCGCAAACGGCGGAATCGACAGAGACCAGCGGGAGAAACAATGTCCAAGCGTTACGATGCGGCGCAGTTGAAAGAATTCGCCAGTACCCTGTTCCAGCGCGCCGGCCTGGCGGCGGAGCGGGCCGATGTGCTGGCCGGGGTGTTCCTGCAGGCGGACCTGATGGGGTTCACCACCCACGGTATGAACCGGGTGGGCAGCAACCTGGACTGGCTGGCCAGCGGCGAGTCCCGCCGCGACGGCGAGCCGGAGGTGATCGCGGACCGCGGCAACTGTTTCAACTGGGATGCCGACTTCCTGCCCGGCCCCTGGGTTTTGACCCGGGCCATCGATCAGGCGCTGGAGAGGTTGCCGGAACACGGCCTGGTCACCGCCACTATCCGTCGCAGCCAGCATATCGCCTGCCTCGCCGCCTATCTGCCGCAGATCGTGGAGGCCGGCTATGTGGCGATCCTGACCTGTTCCACACCGGCGGAGAACACCGTGTCCCCGCAGGGCGGCCGGGATCCGCTGTTCTCCGCCAATCCACTGGCGTTCGCCGCGCCCGCCGGCGACTACCCGCTGCTGTTCGATATCAGCATGTCCGTCACTGCCGGCGGCTACGTCTCCAGGGCCAGGCGCGAAGGCAGGAAACTGCCGACGCAGTGCCTGAAAGATAGCGACGGCAATCTCTCCGACGACCCGGCCGCGTTCGAGGAGGGCGGCAGCATACTGCCGGTGGGTGGCGCCGATCACGGCTACAAGGGTGCGGCGCTCTCCGCCATGCTGGAAGTGCTGTCCATGGCCCTGGGTGGTTACGGCCGCGGCGACAAGTCGGCAAAAGACGACGATGAGGCCAACTCGGTCTTCCTGCAACTCATAGACCCCCAGGCGTTCGGCTCCCGCGGCGATTTCCTGCGCCAGACGGTGGCTCTGTGCGATCTCTGGGAGAGCGGCCGCAGCGACAGCGGCGATTCCCGCCTGCGGGTACCGGGCCAGCGCGCCTGGTCCGCGCGCCAGCGGCAACTGCGCGAGGGTGTGGAGCTGTACCCGACCATCATGCAGGACCTGCAACCCTGGGCGGACAAACTCAAGGTGCCCATGCCGGAGCCGCTGAACCCGTAGGGGCCTGCAGGCAGGTTCCTATGTCGACATTGCCCCTGATTAAAAGGAGGTGATCCGGATGATAAAAAGAGTCGGCGATACGGCAATACAGCCCATCCACCGCGCGTCCTGCCACTGCGGCGCGGTAGGATACGAACTGGAACTGCCGCAGGGCATTGTCGAACCGAGCCGCTGCGACTGTTCCCTGTGCCGGCGCCGCGGCGCCGTCGCCGCTTCGGTGCCGCTGTCCGGGTTGCGCATAGTGCGTGGCGAGGAGCATCTGAAGCGCTATCAGTTCAACACCATGACAGCGGAGCACTACTTCTGCGGCAACTGCGGTATCTATACCCATCACCGGCGCCGTTCCAACCCGGATGAATACGGCTTCAACGTCGCCTGTCTCGAGGGCGTCAACCCGTTTGAACTCGGCGAGACCCCCGTCAGTGAGGGTATCAACCACCCGGCGGACCGCGAGGAGTGAACGCTGTGAACCCCAACAGCGACCCGGCACTACAAAGGTTCGCGGCGCGGATGCGCGGCACTTGAGCCCGACAGCAAGCTCCCCTTTCCCGCCGGGAGAGGGGTTGGGGGAGAGGGCAGTGAGGGGCACGGTGATTTCTACAGCCCCATGCCGGAATCACCTCGAGCCGGGGCTTCTTTATTGGTACGGCGAGTGCCGCCGCACCTCCCGATATTCCACCTCCCGCATCGACAGCTCGTACTCCAGGTCCTCGATCTCCATACCCAGCTCGCTGTGTCTATCCTTCAGCCGCGCGATATCGGCCAGCAGTTCGACGCGTTCGTCCCTGGTCGCCTCATCACTGACCAGCCGCGCGCTCATGTCGGTGATATCGTCGAGCAGGTGTTCCCGCTCCCGCGCGCGGTTGCGGATGGCCCGGGAAACCTCGTTTACCGCCGCCCGGGCCCGGTAGATCTCCCGCCCCGCCTCGTAGGCGTGCAGGAACGGCGGCTCCAGGTCCGCCGGGCAGACACCGTTGTAGGTCCGCCCCGAACGGCCGAGGCGGAAGCCGCGCTGATCGGTGCAGTAGAGCCGCAGCCCCTCACTGCGGCCGGCGCGGTAGGCGCCGGTATCCGGGCGCACACCGTATTCGGCACAGGCCTGGCGGCGCTCGCCCAGTTGGGCCACCGGCTGCCCGGCGGCGCCGTCTTCATAGCCGAGGGCGTGCCAGTCGGCCACCAGACATTCCTCTTCACTCATGCTGGCGCAGCCACCGACCAGCAAAACCAGCCCAGCCACTGCTATTTTCTTGTAGGTATCGATCACAGCTTGCCCCCGTTCGCGGCTTTATCGGCTGCAGGTTATCACCCCGAAGCTGTCTGAATCCTGAAGCGGGTTTCGCAAAATGGAACGTCCGTTACAGGTCGAAGGGGCAGGCCGCTTTCCCGCTGCGACCATGGTCCCGGCGAGAAATTGGGGCGCGACAATCCACGGCAATGCGGCGGGTCTGGCGCCGTCGCGTACTAGGATAGGTGCATAAACGGAAGAAGAAGAGGAATTGCCGATGAATGATTTTGTCAGCATGACAGCCGTGGAGCTGTTACAAGGGTATAAAGACAAGTCATTTTCTCCGGTTGAAGTCACCGAAGCCCTGCTGAAACAGGTAGAGCGCTGCAATCCGGCCGTCAATGCCTATTGCCTGGTGGATAGAGACACCACCATGGCTTTCGCGCGCGAGTCCGAACAGCGTTACGCCAACGGCGAGCCCCGCGGACAGCTCGACGGCGTACCGGTAGCGATCAAGGATGTCTTCCTCACACCCATGTGGCCCACCCTCAAGGGATCCCGGACCACCGTGCCGCAATCCACCATGGGCAAGGAAGCACCCTGTGTCGCGGCGCTGAACCGCAACGGCTACATCCCCCTGGGCAAAACCACCACACCGGAATTCGGCTGGAAGGGAGTCACCGACAACCCGATCGACGGTGTCACCTGTAATCCCTGGAACCCGGAAAAGACCGCTGGCGGCTCCAGCGGTGGCAGCGCCGCATCGGTACCGCTGGGCATGGGCCCGCTGGCCCTGGGCACCGATGCCGGTGGTTCCATCCGCATTCCCGCGAGTTTCTGTGGCCATGTGGGCCTGAAACCCAGCTTCGGCGAGGTGCCGCACTGGCCGGCGAGCCCTTTCGGCACCCTGGCCCACGCCGGCCCAATGACCTGGACGGTGGCCGACTGCGCGCTGATGATGAATGTGTTGAGCGAGGCGGACCACCGCGACACCAACGCAATTCCGCGGCGCAACATCGACTACCTCGAAGCCATCGCCGGCGAGCCGGGCGAACTGCTCAAGGGCATGCGCATCGCCTACAGCGCCACCCTCGGCTACGTGAATGTGGAGCGCGAGGTGGAGGAGAGCGTGCGCGAGGCTGCGCATCTGCTGCAGAGCCTGGGAGCCGAGATCACCGAAGTGGCGCCGGGCTTTGACGACCCTCTGGCCGCCTTCGGCCACCTCTTTTACGGCGGCGCCGCCAATGCGCTGCGCAACCTCAGCAGGCGCCAGCGTTCGTTGATGGATCCGCAGTTGGTGGCGGTATCGGAAAAGGCCTCCCAACTGACGATGCTGGACTACCTGGCCGCGGTCAACGAGCGCACGGCACTTTGCGAGCGCATGGCGAATTTCCACCGCAAATACGATCTGCTGCTGACGCCGACACTGCCGATTACCGCCTTCAAGGCCGGTCGCGAGGTGCCGGAAGACTGGCCCAGCACCCGCTGGCCGTCGTGGACGCCGTTTACCTATCCGTTCAACATGACGGGCCAACCGGCGCTGACGGTCCCCTGTGGCTTCTCGTCCGACGGCCTGCCCATCGGCCTGCACCTGGTGGGCAAGCGCTTCGACGACGCCACGGTGCTGCGCGCCGGCCAGGCCTACCAACTGGCTGCGCCGCTGACCGACAGGCGCCCGGAACTCTTCTATGCCAACGCCACTGAAGGGGAAAAAGTGTGAGTCGCCTGGATTTCGATTTCTACGAGTCCGAGGATCCGGTCTGGAACCCGGCGCTGTTAACGATACCGGTACCCGGCATCCGCAAGATGGTGAACCTGGCTGCGACCATGGACGACGTGATTCACCTGTCCATCGGCCAGCCGGACGCGCCGGCACCACCCCATGTCATCCAGGCCGGCGTGGACGCGTTGCAGGCGGGCCAGACCGGCTACACCATGGACGCCGGACTGCCGGAGCTGCTCGATGCCCTGGCCGAATACAATGGCGAGCGCTATGGGCGCACCATCTCGCCGGAAAATATTCTCGTTACCACCGGTGCCACCGAGGCCATCTACCTGGCACTCAGCGCAGTATCCGCACCGGGGCGGGAATTCATCGTCGCCGATCCGTCCTTCATGCTCTACGCGCCGCTGATCCGCATGCACGGCGGCGAGGTGCGCTATGTGCCCACGCGGGTGGAAAACAATCACCAGCTGGATCCCCAGGAAGTGATCGACGCGATCGACAGCAACACCCACGCGATCATCCTGAATTCGCCCAGCAATCCCACCGGTACCGTCTATCCGCGGGAAACGGTGGAGACCATCGTCCAGGAGGCCGCCTACCGCGGCATCTATGTGATCAGCGACGAGGTCTACGATCACCTGGTTTACGACAACCGCGACTACGCCAGCGTGCTCTCCTGTTGCTCCGATCTCGACCACGTGATGATCATCAGCAGCTTCTCCAAAACCTTCAGCATGGCCGGCATGCGTATCGGCTGGCTGATTGCCAGCCAGGGCGCCATCAAGAAACTGCGCCGCTACCATATGTTCACCACCACCGTCGCCAACACCCCCTGCCAGTGGGCTGGCGTCGCTGCCCTGAAAGGTCCGCGGGCCTTTATCGACGATATCCAGGAAAACTACAAAAAACGTCGCAACCGCCTGGTACAGCTCGTCGAACAGACGCCGCACCTAGAGGGCTACATGCCCGAGGGCGCCTTCTATTTATTCCCCTCCCTACCGGAGGGCGTCAACGGCAACAACGTAGCCCTGCGCATGCTGCGCGAAACCGGCGTCTGCACCATCGCCGGCGACACCTTCGGCGAGTCCTGTCGTAACGCACTGCGCTTCAGTTACGCGACTTCGATCGAGAATATCGAGCGGGCGTTTGAACGGATTATTCCGTGGATGGAGCGGCAGGATTTCGGCTGATTTTTCCCGCTCGCATGAGCCTATCCGCTATCGGTGCGCACGGCGCACCTACGGTACTACGTTACCTCGATCGAGAATGTTGAGCGGGTGTTCGAGCGGATTATGCCGTGGATGAAGCGGCAGGATTTCGGCTGATGTTCCCGCTCGAATCGGTTCCCCCGTAGGGTGCGCCGTGCGCACCGCCACCGCGAGGTATACGCCCGCGCTGTCGGTGCGCAGGCAGCGTCCCCTCGGCCCCCCTTCCGGATAGCCCTCGAGACGAAAGGGCTGGCCCCGGAGTTAGCCCACCCACCGTTTCTTCATTTCCTGACAGCCCTCATTCATACCAATGGATGAGGGACAGCCATCCCGGACAGGCATACAGTCGATGGCTGGAAGCCGTTGAATGTTCGAATTGCGGGCAGTCTTCCACAGTATGCGGAGAATAACGAGAGACCGCGTAAAAGCGAATCCAGATCGAGAGCGAAGAGAGAAACCATGAAAACAATAAACCCCGCCGGCGGGCAGAGGAACCTGTCTGCCAGACTGACACGACTGCTCGGCACCGCTGTGTGCTTTGTATTGGCTACCCTGGGCGCACACGCCGCGGCCGGCACCGTTTACGACGAGACCATGGTTGCGAAAAGCTACGCCGGCTCCCGGGACCGGCAGTACCGGGTTTATGTTCCCGACAGCGCGCCATCCCCGGCGCCGATGGTCATGGCCCTGCACGGTTGTGTGCAGGACCACCTGGATGTGTACAACAACTGGGGCCTGAAGGAGGCGGCCGACGATTACGGTTTTATCCTGGTCATGCCCTTCATCACCAGCTACGACGGCATGCGCAGTGAAAACTGCTGGGGCTTCTGGTTCGACCAGCATACCCACGAGGGCAGCGGCGAGCCGGAAGACCTGCACCAGATCGCGCTGGAGGTGGAGGCAGACTTCGCCATTGATTCCCAGCGCCGCTACATCACCGGCTTTTCATCGGGCGGCGCCATGACCGCGGTGGCGGCCATCACGCACAACGAGTACTGGGCGGCGGTCGCGCCGGCCGCGGGCCTGGCCTATGGCGAGACCTCCAGCGCCGTGTCTCTATCCGGTTGCTACGGCTCCCCCACCATGGAATCGGTCGCGACTTCCGCCAGCGACATGGAGCGGGAACTGGACGACGGCTACGCCATCCCCCTGCTGGTGATGATGAACAACGTGGATTGTGTGGTGCAGCAGCCCGCCGGGCGCAACCTGCGCGATGCCCACCTGCGCGTATTCGGCGGTACCGAGGCGGATGACGTCGCCTGCGAGTATGATTACCAGGAGAGCTACGGCTGCCGGCACGCGTACTACACGGTTGACGGTGCGCCGGGCAGCCGCTCGGTAGTGGAGACGGTCTTCTTCGACGGGCCGCTGGAGACGGCCTCGACCGGCGACAACGACTACGGCCACTACTGGGTCGCCGGCGAGCGCGGCCAGGAGGCAGACTACAATCGCCGCACCGGGCCGGGTTATCCGGATCTGCTGTGGGATTTCTTCAGCCGCCACGCCCGGGACGGCAGCGGCGGGCCGGTCGACGACGGCAAGCCGACCATCGCCCTGAACGGCGATAACCCCATCACGCTGAATCTGAATGAGACCTTTACCGATCCGGGGGCCAGCGCCACCGATCCCGAAGACGGCAGCCTGGCGGTGACGGCGAACTGCGATGTGGACACTTCCGTGGCCGGCGAATACTACTGTACCTATACCGCCGAAGATTCAGCGGGCAACGTGGCCAGTGCCACACGTACGGTCATTGTGATAGATCCGAATGCGTCGGATACAACCTGCGCCGAGGTCACCTCCGCACCGAGCACCCATATCGACAAAGGCCGCGCGCTCAAGGGCGGTGACTACGATCTCTACGCACTGGCCACTGGCGACGAAGAGCGCATCGGCTATTACTTTGACACCTGGTCCGACGTCACCCTGTACGAGGGTAAACCCGGTGAGTGGTTCACCGCACAACCGGGCGAATGCCGCAGCGGTGACGACGCTTTTTCCTGCCGGGACTGGTACGACACCAATGGTTGGCACGAGAATCGGGGCCGGGCCTACTACCAGAGCGGCTACTACACCACGGGCGGCGACGATGGTCTCGGCAGCTTGTCGGGCACCTACACCTACGTAAAGGAGACTTCCGAGGGGTTCTACGAAAAGGGGCAATGCCCCTAGTGGTCCATGCGGTAGATTCAGTAACACTATCTCTTCGCCCCGGGCCCCAGTGCTGCGTTGAAAAAGCTTGAATTAGCGCTGCTAGTCCTGCGCTTTTTCGCCTTGCCCTGGAACCTGTGGCTGTGAGCTAGCGTCATCGAATTTACCGCATGAACCACTAGCGGATTGTTGAAAAAGACCTTCCATGGTCTTTTTTCAAACCGGGTTTGCAACACATGTTCGCAAACCCTCCACGAAAAATAATCGAGCACTTACGTACTCCATTTGCGGCCCGGCCCTCTGAGGTCGGGTTGTCGGCAAAGGGGAACAGGAATTCCGGTTGCCGGCGCCGGCCTTTTTTCGCCGCTTCAAATGCACTGTCCTAGCGGTTTCTATCCAGTGCTGCCCGCGCCAGCTCCAACGCCCTGTCGAGTGCCTGGTCCGCCGCGACAGGTACATCCGGCTTCACCCCGACATCCTGCCAGTTGGAACCGGTGATCGGGTTGATCGAGCGGGCTTCCGGCAGGTCGACGGCGAAGTGCGGGTGTACTCGGCGATACTCGAATGGGTGTGCGCCGCCGCCGGTAGTCTCGCCGACGATCACCGCACGTTTCAGCGCCTGCAGGTCATAGGCCAGTGCCTCTGCGGCCGAGAAGGTTCTCTGCGAGGTGAGAATGTACAGGGGTTTGGTGGATCCGAAGCGACGGCCCGGAACCCATGCTGGAGAGGAAACATGGCTGTGGGTATCCGTTGGACGGTTGTAGGTGCCGCTGAGCGGGCTGTGTTTCTCCAGAAGATAGCCGGTCAGTAACTGCACTGTTTCGGCCCCTCCGCCATTGCGGCGAAGGTCGATGATCAGGGCATCGCCCTGGGCCACCAGTGTCATCGCTGCGGCGAATACCTCGCCGGCCATGGATGGCGGCGGGAAGACGCGCAGGTCGAGCAGCATGATGTTGTCCTCGAGGCGCTCGATTTTCTCGATGCCGTGATTGATCTGCGGTCCGTACCAGCGCTGCATTTCCTCATCGGAAAAGGTTTTTTCCCCGCTTCGCTCGGGGATCGGTTCCGCACTGTAGCTGAGCCCCAGATGTCCGTCGCCGGAGAGTTCTCGCAGGAGATCGGTCATTTCCTCGGCGAAGGCGGCGCCCTCCCGTGTTCTCTGCCAGCGATTGTCCGGCCGGCGCAGGGCAGCGGAGATTTCCCGCGCTTTTTCGGCATCGACATAGCGCTTTTCGATAAGATCGGCAGCGGTTTGGACTATTTTGACCTGCTCTTCCGGATCCAGTGAAATGGCATGCGCCTGGGTCGATAGAAAACAGAGTGCGATCAAAATTGCGCGGCAACGGGACATAGTCGGTTTCCTCGATTTTTTATTATGAGCTTTCATCGCTCGCTACGGCGTCTTGATGTTGGTTATCGTAGCGGGCCGACCGGGCCTCGGGAAAGATGGTCCAGTCAGCTTTTGGACGAATCGTATTGGAAACAGGACGAGGGCGGGCACTGCGGTTGGCGCCAGGAAGGGTGACGGAGGAGCGAAGCGATGTGCCCATCGGTGCAGATGGATGGGTATGCTGCGCTTTGCCCATCCTGCGGGATTGCTATTCGGTACCACCTGGATCAGGCAAAGCCAGTCAACAGCCCCCCGTCCGCCAACACGGTGGTCCCGGTCACGTAGGAGGCCTCGTCCGAGGCCAGCCACAGTGCCACCCGCGCGATTTCTTCCGGCTCGGCGATCCGCTTCACACCCCGCACGATATTGTTGGCTCTCTCCACCGCTTCTTCATCGCGCCCGGTGGCGCGGCGGAACATGGGGGTATCGGTAATGCCGGGTGCGACCACATTGACGCGCAGCCCCCGCTCGGCGTAATCCTGGCTGGCGCTCTGTGCCAACGCCTCCAGGGCGCGCTTGCTGCTGGCGTAGGCGGCGCCGCCCGGGCGGGTGGAATAGGCGTGCTGGGAGGAGGTGATGACGATATTGCCACCGCCGGCCTTGAGGATTTCCGGTATTTCGTACTTCATCGCCAGAAACACGCCGCGCAGGTTGGTGTTGTGTATCCATTCCCACTCTTCCAGGCCGATCTGGTGCAGCGGTTTGAAGGTCACCTCACCGGCGTTGTTGAAGGCGATATCGAGGCGGCCGTAGCTGTCTACCGTTTCCCGGATAAACATTTCCACCTGCTCGGGCCGGGTGACATCCGCGCGGATATAGCGCGCCTCGCCGCCGGCCCGGTGGATGCTCTTTGCCACCTGTTCGCCCAGTTTCTGCCGCCGGCCGCAGAAGGTCACTCGCGCGCCCTCGGCGGCGAACAGCCGCGCTGCGGCGGCGCCGATTCCGGAGGTGGCACCGGTGATGGCAACCACCTTGCCGGCAAAGCGTCCGTTGCTCTTATCGCCGCTGTTGCCCTGGGCCACGGACGGTATCGAGGAGGTGGCCGCGGTGCCCAAGGTCGCCGCGCCCAGTTTGAGGAAGTTGCGCCGTTGTCTGCTCATAACTCTTTTCCGTCGTTGTAAATGGCAGTGGTTTGTCACCGCTTACTCTGCCGCAGCGGCCCGCGCGGAATAAATCCATGTGTGGGCAAAATATTCGTGATTTCCAGTCAGTAATGGATAACAGGAGCGTGATAGGCTGGTATGCCGATCGAACGGAGTGAGAGGGAAAGCCCCATGCCGCTGGATACTTCCGCTATTGCCGTCTTCGCCAGTGTTGTGAAGCACTCGAACTTCGCCCGTGCAGCGGAGGAGCAGGGGATGACGCCCTCGGGTGTCAGCCGGGTGATTTCCCGGCTGGAGGAACGTCTGGGAGTGCGGCTGCTGCAGCGCTCGACGCGCCGCCTTTCACTGACGGAGACCGGCGCGATTTTCCACCGGCGGGCACTGCGGATACGGCGGGACCTGGACGAAGCGGAGGAGGAGGCGTCGGCCGCCAGCCTGCAGCCCCGCGGGCTGCTGCGGCTCAATGCGCCGGTGGTGTTCGGCCGCCAGCATATGGTGCCACTGCTGCGGCCGCTGCGGCAGCGCTATCCGGAGCTGTCGGTGGAGCTGACGCTGAGCGACGACTTTGTCGACCTGATCGAGGAGGGCGTGGACCTGGCGGTGCGCATCGGCGCCCTGGCGGACTCGCGCCTGATTGCGCGGCGCCTGTGCGCCAACCGCCGCCTGCTGGTGGCCAGCCCGGATTACCTGAAGCGCCGCGGCGCGCCGCAGACGGCGGCGGACCTGGACGATCACGATTGCCTGGTGTTCACCGGCCTGGAGCGGCCCCACCAGTGGCGGCTGGTGGGCCCCGAGGGGCCGGTGACGGTTTCCGCCGGCGGGCCGCTGGTCTGCAACAACGGCGAGGTGCTGAGCGAGGCCGCCAAGAACGGCCTGGGTATCGCTCTAGGCGCCACCTTTTCCATCTCCGGAGCACTAGAGTCCGGCGAGCTGGTGCGCGTATTGCCGGACTACGAATTCGAACCCACGGCCATCCACGTGATCTATCCCTCCACCCGGCAGTTGTCGCGCAAGGTGCGCGCCACCGTGGATTTCCTTGCGTCGGCTTTCGACGGCGTGCCGGCCTGGGACGCCACGTTGGAAGGGGTTGTACCGGGCTTCATTGCGAAAGCCTGAACTCACCATTCTTGATCCGGGGGCAATAAACCCTTGATCGCGATCCGCTTTTTCCCCAATGCCGCTGCCGCTAGATTTTCTCCCTTGAATGACGAAGCAATGAAGGAGACGGAATTGAAGACGGCGCAAATATCCTTCGCAACCTGCTGCTGGCGGCCGTATCCATCAATGTTGCCGCCGAGCTGCCCGACAGCGCACGGGCGCAACAGGCGCGGCGGCGGTATCGAGTTTTTCCGCGTGAAGAGCGACAGGCTGAAAGACCCGGGCCGCATCGCCATGCCCCACGGGCTGCACCATATCGCTATCGCCAATTGAGAAAAGGCTGGAGAAGTCATGTTGAAATATCTGCAGAAATACCGCTTTGCCACAATTGCCGCCATTTTGCTGTCGCCGCCGGCGGTCGCGGAGGAGAAGACGGACTACCGCGTCGACGACGCCCTCTACCAGTTGGCGCCCACTGCGGTGCTGGCGCAGGGGTTGTACGAGGGGCCGACGCCGTTTCGGGAGCTGCTGCGCTTCGGGGATTTCGGCCTCGGCGGGATCAATCCCATCGATGGCGAAATCATTATTGTCGACGGTGCCGTCTATCACGCGAGCCATCGGGGCGGGAAACTGCGGGAAGTGGGGCCCGGGGAAAAAAGCCCCTTCGCCTATATCAAGCGCTTCCGCGAGGATCGGCGCATAGCACTGCCGGCGGCGGAGAGCCTCGAGGAACTGGAACGGGCAATCGACCGGCGGTTGCCGACCCCCAACCTGATCTATGCCCTGCGTATCGAAGGGGTGTTCGACTATCTGAAACTCCGCAGCGTGCCGCGACAGAAACCGCCCTATCCGTCCATCGATGAAGTGGTGAAGGGCCAGTCGGTCTACGAGCGCACCGATACACCCGGCACCATCGTCGCCCTGCGTTTCCCCCCCTACCTCGGCGGTGCCACCGGCAGTGGCTTCCACATGCACTTTGTCGATGCGGAGCGCCGGCTAGGCGGCCATGTGCTGGACCTGCGCAGCCCGGCGTTGTCGGTGCCGGTGGATGAGAGCCGCGGCCTCCACCTGATACTGCCGGACAGCCCGGCGTTCGAGGAGGCGGATTTCAGCGCCGCCAACGATTCCTCCGGCGCCTACGAGCGCGCCGTGCGGCCGCGTTCGGGGGAGTAGGGCGAGGGACTCTGGACAGAAAGCGGGGAATCGATTTCGCACTGCCCGGGCCTGCGCGCATGAGTCTGGAACAACGGTACCGACCAGGAATGAGTCTGCTCTGGAAATCATTGGAGAGTGTACGCAGGCCGGATCTATCTCTATGGAGGATGTAGTGGCGGCGGTCAGTTGAGGGCCGCATCGCCCGCCCGCAGGGAATCGGCCGTTGCCGACCTCAAGCCGTGCACCAGCGACACAAGGACGAAGCTCAACAGCATCAACAGATACCAGGAAGACAGCTTGGCCAGCGGCACCATGCTCCAGGTGGCGGACTGGCTGGGGTAGACCCAGATATTGACAAAAGTGGCGATATTTTCGGCCAGCCAGATAAACAGGGCTACCAGCAGCCAGCCGAGCAGCAACGGCATCCGCCGATAGGCCGAGTCCACCCGGAAGTAAATCTGTGTGCGCCAGAACAGGACCGCAGTCCAGCCGAGCAGTAGCCAGCGCAGGTCCGGAATGAAGTGATGGGTGAAAAAGTTCAGGTAGATCAGTATCACCAGAACTATCGCCGGGCGGTTATCCGGGTAGCCGCTGTAGCGGAATTCCAGAATGCGCCAGATTCGCGCCAGGTAGCTGCCCACTGCACTGTACATAAAACCGGTGAACAGCGGCACATTGCCGATGCCGAATAGATAGGCTTCCGGATACACCCAGGAACCGATGGCATCGGCGGTCTTGAACAGCTCCATGACTGTCGCCACCAGGTGGAATACCACAATCACCAGCGCTTCGCGCAGTGTCTCGAACCGGAACAGCAGCAGAAACACCTGAAAGCCGACAGCGGCGAGGAAGATAAAATCGTAGCGGTGCAGGAACTCCAGCGGGTACCAGTACTTGGTGACGATCATCACTGCCAGCAGAAAACCGCCGAACATACAGGCATAGGCCTGCTTGAGGCCGAATAGCCAGAACTCGCGGAGCATCGAATACAGCGGCACGCTTGTTACTCTTTTTGTCTGAAGCAAACTTGACCGGTCCCCCGGCTTTCAATGGGCGCAGTTTATCAGGTGGCAGGCAGGGATTGCGCAAACTGGCCGAAACAAGGCGCCTCCCGCCGGACCGACGGAATCATACCGGTGCCGGCGACCCGGGGCGCACCAGCCGTCCGCGCGCGGGGAATTGCCGGCCACGGAGGGGCTAGTGTGCCGTACGGGAAGTTCGCAAACAGTTCGCTGCGCCAAAACGCCCAGCTCTGCGTTGAGAAAGCTTGAAATAACGCTGCTATTCCAGCGCTTTCTCGCCTTGATCTGAGCGCTTTGGCTATGCTCCTTTGTTCGCGAACTTCCCGCACGGCACACTAGACTGAAGTTCAGGAGCCGACCACCGCATTACCCCGGACCTGCACATGAGCCTGGACCCCCTACCGCCGGAACAACTGTATCGACACTGCCCGCTGGAATGGCTGGAAGCGGAGGCCGAGGCGGGAGATGCCGACCAGTTGCCGGGTTTCGGCCAGGAACGCGCCCTGGAGGCCATGGAGCTGGCGCTGGACCTGTCCGGCAATGGCTACAACCTCTATGTGGCCGGTTCCGTGGGGCTGGGCAAGCACGACCTGGTCAGGGCGCGCATCGACGCCTGGGCGAAAGGGCAGGGGCCGGCGGACGACCTCTGCTATGTCCACAATTTCGACGCCGAGCACAGGCCCCGGGCCCTGGTGCTGCCCGCCGGCACCGCCCGCCAGTTGCAGCGCGATACCGACAACCTGCTCGAGCATCTGCTCACGGCCATCCCCGATATTTTTCGCAGCGACGAGTACCGCGCGCGCCGCGAGGAACTCAAGAAGGAAGTGGAGGAGCGCGAGGAGGAGGCCTTCTCCGAGCTGGCGGCGCGCGCCGGCGAGCTGGACATCGGCCTGGCGCGCACGCCCCAAGGGTACACCATCGGGCCGCAGATCGACGATGAATTTATCAGCCCGAAAAAATTTTCCGAGCTGTCGGAAGAGGAGCAGAAGCGGCTCAAGAAAAATATCGACAGGGTCAACGCCGACCTCAAGGAAACCCTGGCCCGTGCCCTGCGCTGGCACGAGCAACTGACGAAAAAGCTCAAGCGCCTGAACCGCGAATACCTGCACCTGACCCTGGATGAACGCATCGAGTGGTTGCATCGTCGCTACCAGCGGCTGGAGCAGGTGCAGGCGTTTATCGACAATATCAGGCGCGATGTGATGGAAAATGCCGACGACTTTCGCGCCGCCGGTGAGCGGGGCGAGAAGGAGGGCGTCTCCGTCGGCAAGCTGATCCGCATGCGCGAGTTTATTCGCTTTCGCGTCAATATCCTGGTCGACAACGGCGACGCAGAGGGCGCGCCCGTGGTCTACGAGGACAACCCCACCTACACCAACCTGCTCGGGCGCATCGAGCACGAATCGCAGATGGGCGCCCTGAGCACCAACTTCAAGCTGATCAAGGGCGGCGCTCTGCACAGGGCTAACGGCGGCTGCCTGATCCTGGACGCGCGCCGTCTGCTGATGACCCCCTTCGTCTGGGAAACCCTGAAACGCGCCCTGCGCTCGCGGGAGATAAAGATACAGCCGCTGGAGCTGCAGCTGGGAATGCTGTCCACCACCACCCTGGAGCCGGAGCCGATTCCACTGGATGTGAATGTGGTGCTGATCGGCGAGCGCTGGTTGCACTACCTGCTGAACACCTACGATCCGGAATCGTCGCAACTGTTCAAGGTCTACGCCGATTTCGCCGAGGATATTGCGCGCGAGCGCGACAGCGTGGCCGTCTATGCGCAGCGCATTTGCGCCCTGGCCCGGGATGAAAAACTGCGGCCACTGTCGAAAAAAGCCGTGGCGCGGGTGGTGGAGCAGGCGGCGCGCCTGGCCGGCGACGCGGAAAAACTCTCGCTGCACGGCGAGCGCCTCGCCGACCTGCTGCGCGAGGCGGACTACTGGTGTCGCCGCGAGGACGCCGAGTGGCTGAGCCGGGAGCATGTGCAAAGGGCCATCGAACAGCGCGAGTACCGCCAGCGCCAGTTGCAGGAGCGCCTGCAGGAGGCGATGGAGCGCGACATACTGATGATCGATACCGCCGGCGAACAGGTGGCGCAGATCAACGGCCTGGCGGTGACAATGCTCGGCGACACCGCTTTCGGCCGCCCCTCGCGTATCACCGCCACCGCGCGCCTGGGCAGCGGCAAGATGGTGGATATCGAGCGCGAGACGGAGCTGGGCGGGGCGCTGCACTCCAAGGGCGTGCTCATCCTCAGCGCCTTTGTCGCCAACCGCTACGCGCCTGAACGGCCGCTGTCTTTATCGGCGAGCCTGGTGTTCGAGCAGTCCTACGGCGCCGTCGACGGCGACAGCGCCTCCCTGGCGGAACTCTGTGTACTGCTGTCCGCCATCGCCCGGGTGCCGCTGCGCCAGAATCTCGCCGTGACCGGTTCCGTCAACCAGCTGGGACGGGTGCAGCCGGTGGGCGGTGTCAACGAAAAGATCGAGGGCTTCTTCGACCTCTGCCGCGCCCGCGGTCTCAGTGGCGACCAGGGCGTGATCATACCGGCGGCCAATGTGCAGCACCTGATGCTGAAAAGCGAGGTGGTGGAAGCGGTGCGGGCGAAGCGGTTTGCCGTCTACGCGGTGGACAGTGTCGACCGCGCCCTGGCCCTGCTCACCGGCCTGGAAGCGGGCGCCGCCGACGAGCGCGGCGACTTCCCGGGCGATACAGTCAACGCCCGGGTGCAGGGGCGATTGCGGGCGCTGGAGGACAAACGCACGGCATTGTTGCGGCGGGATCTGGACGGGCTGGAAGAAGGGGAACCGCCGCCGAGGGCCGGTGGTGGAAAGGAATCGCCCGGGCCGGATCGGGATTGACCGTTGGCTGAAGAAGCGCGTTTCAAGACTATTTTCCTTCGTATCCCGTTGTTGCCCAAACTGTCTTTCTTTCTACTCCCCCGATGGCCTGCTGACTGAAATCGTTTTATGGGTGCTGATTTTTTATGCGGATAGAGTTAATTACGCGACAGGGATAAGAAGACAGTTTCCTTTAAATTGCCCCTTATTCGAAATAAACCATCTATTTGGCGTAAGAAACATTATCTGTTGTAACTGTTTTTAAGGTCTGCGGCGGCACTTTTTGTGATTCGTGCCGAAGTATTGCCCGGTGCAAAGCGTTTCAATACTCTGACTGCACTCATTCAGTGCTACACCGCTGACTGGGAAAAATAATAATCACCACGCCAGGGGTATTCGACGGCGTGATCCTCACCAGATAACCATAAGAGAGAGGACGGGCATACCATGTATTCACCTTCATTCAAGCCGCTGTCGCTGGCGATAGCGGCCGCACTCGCACTGCCGGTTTCCGGCGCCCTGGCCCAGGAAGAGATCACCCCCGCCGCGGACGACCGCGTACTGGAAGAAGTCATCGCCACCGGTACCCGCCGGGAAGGGGTGTCCCCCACCGAGACGCTGTCGCCGGTGGACCTGGTGGGCGGTGGCAGCCTGGAGGAACAGGCCAGCTTCGACCTGACCGAGTCCCTGTCCAAGGTGGCGCCTTCGTTCAATACCAAGCGCTTCCCGATCGCCGACGGCACCGCCTTTATCCGCCCGGTGAGCCTGCGCAACCTGTCCCCGGACCAGACCCTGGTACTGGTCAACGGCACCCGCCGCCACCGCTCGGCGCTGGTCAACCTGCAGCTGGCGCCGCTGGGCACCAACAACCAGGGGGCCCAGGCGGTGGATTTCTCCGCGATTCCGGCCGCGGCCATCGAGCGGGTGGAAGTGCTGCGCGACGGCGCCTCGGCCCAGTATGGTTCCGATGCCATCGCCGGCGTGGTGAATGTGATCCTGAAAGACGACGCCGATGGCCTGACCCTGTCGGCGCAGACCGGTGAATACTTCGAGGGGGATGGCACCCGCAACAGCCTGGCGGCCAATGCCGGTTTTGCGCTGGGGGACCGCGGTTTCGTCAATGCCACCATTGAGCACTCCACTGCGGACAAGACCTGGCGCGGCGCCGCGCGGCCGGATGCGGAGTTTGTCGGCAGCGTGGTCGGCGTTGAGAATGTGCCGCTGGACGGCCTGGGCCAGCGCTGGGGCGACCCGGAGGTGGAAACCACCAAGCTGTTCGTCAATACCGGTTACGATCTTAGCGACAGCACCGAACTGTACGGCAATTTCGGCTACTCCGACAATTCGACCATTTCCGATTTCTTCTATCGCGGACCGGTGCTGGACCCGGAACATGAGTTCGGGGCGCGGCCGACACTGCAGGCGGATGCCGACGAGGACTTTATGCCGGACCCGGCCCCCCAGTCACTGATCGACAGTATCAATGCCCAGGGGTTGACACCGTCCGATTACCTGGTGGCGGACGATTCCAGCCCCAGCGGCTATGTGCTGCGCAACCCGATCTACGCCCAGTTCCCGGGCGGCTACAACCCGCAGTTCGGCGCCGATATCAGCGATATCTCCGCGGTCGTCGGTGCCCGCGGTGAAGTGGCCTCCGGAATGAGCTGGGACCTGCGCGCGCGCACCGCAGAAAACGAGGTGTCCTATGTGCTGAAGGACTCCATCAACCCGAGCCTCGGTGCCCTGTCTCCCACCAGCTTTGAGCCGGGCACGCTGACCCAGGAAGAGACCAGCGTAAACGCGGATTTTGTGCAACCGATCGAAATCGCCGTGCTGGCGGCACCGCTGAACCTGGCGTTCGGCGCCGAGTGGCGCGAGGAAACCTACAAGATTGGCGCCGGCGACGAGGCCTCCATCGCCGTGGGGCCGACCGCGGCCGTGTTTGGCGTGGGTTCTGATGGCTTCCAGGGCTTCCCCACCGAGGCGGCCGGCAGCTACAGCAGCGAGAGTATGGCGGCCTACGTGGATCTGGAGGCGGATGTGACCGACCGCCTGACCCTGGGTGGAGCGCTGCGCTTCGAGGACTACGACCTTTTCGGTTCCACCTCGGACTGGAAGCTGTCGGCGCGCTATGACTTCAGCGAGTCCTTCGCGTTGCGCGCCACCGCCAACACCGGTTTTCGCGCACCCACGCCGGGTCAGGTGAACACGCTGAATGTCACCACCGCCGCCAAAGCCGACGGAAGCCTGGTTCCCAGCGGCACCTACCCGGTGGATCACCCGGTGGCCGAGGCGCTGGGGTCGACGGCGTTGAGCCCGGAGGAATCCGACAGCTACACCATCGGTGCGGTGATCAACCCGTTGGATAACACCAGCGTGACCATTGATTACTACAACATCGATATCGAGGACCGCCTGGCGCTGCGCAACAACACCATCGGTGCAGACGAGGTGGCGCTGTTGACCGATGCCGGAGTAGCTGATGCCGATCTGTTGATGGGCAGTAGTGTGAACTATTTCACCAACGCCTTCGACTCCGAGGTGAGCGGCATCGATCTCGCCGTTACCAGCGATTTCGACCTGGCTGGTGGCCTGCTGACCGTGGACCTGCGCCACAACTACAATGAGCAGGAGGTCAAGAAGGTGACCCCGAATACCGTCAATGCCACCCGCGTGTTCGACTTTGAGAATCAGGTGCCCAACCAGCGTAGTACCCTGACTTTCGATTACGACACAGGCGGTATCTTCGCCGGCTACTTGCGCTTCAACCGCTACGGCGGTTGGGAGTCCACCGGTGGCCAGCTGGAGCCGGACGGCAACGATACCTCCAATGCCAGTGCCTACGGCGCCGAGATACTGACGGATATCGAGGCTCGTTTTACCCTCGCCGACAATTACACCGTCGCCCTGGGCGGTGAGAATATTTTCGACGTGGAGGCGGACGAGGAGGGCAACGGCACCCTGCAGTTCCTGGGGGTACGCCAGTCGCTGACCTCGCCGTTCGGCTTTAACGGCGGCTTCTGGTATCTGCGCGCCGCCGCGGAGTTCTGATCCGTTGTCGAAATACCGTGGAGGTCCCTGGTGTCAGGGGCCTTCGCGGATTTTCCCATCCTGCTTTTTGCGGAGAAAAAGCGCAGAAATAAATTTACGCCACTGCGCCTTGAACTTTCTCCCGCCGCCCCTATCTAACCGCCCATCACTCGATTGAACCTTGTTTTATGGGCAAGCCCTACTGTCTGTTTGCACAAGCAATGATTTTTTCGGCTGATCGGCACCCGCAGGGCGGGGCCCCTACCAATTTTCTACTCCGGAACCACTACCGGGTTCCGGTCGCTGTTTGCAGACGCCGCTGCGGGCCGGCGGGCTCTCCTTTTACCTCAATCGTCTCTCCCCGCTATCGCCCGCTCGCCGCGCGGCCTCCGCCGCAGGCGCCTCTCTCCCATTTTTGAACGACGCAGTAAAACCTCTCCACAACTCTGAACAATAAGGAGGACAAGGTGCTGAAAGTCAGCCATCTGAGCCGTTGCTATGGCACTTTCAAGGCCGTGGACAACGTCAGCTTTGCCATTGGCAAAGGCGAGATTGTCGGCCTGCTGGGGCACAACGGCGCCGGCAAGACCACCATCATGAAAATGCTGTCGGGCTACCTGGAACCGGATGCCGGCAGTGTGTGTATCGACGGCCTGGATATGGCCCGCCACGCAAAACAAATCCAGCGCGGCCTCGGCTACCTGCCGGAAAACCTGCCCCTCTACGGGGAGATGGCGGTGGCCGATTACCTGGATTACGCCGCGGCGCTGAAGGGCCTGGCCGGCGACGACAAGATCGCCGAGATTCGCCGCGCGATCCGGGCCACCGGGCTGGTGCCCAAGCTGGATTCGCCCATCAATACCCTGTCCCGCGGTTTTCGCCAGCGGGTGGGTGTGGCCCAGGCGATTCTCGGCAGGCCGCGGCTGCTGATCCTGGACGAACCCACCAACGGCTTGGACCCGACCCAGACCCGGCAGATGCGCGAGCTGATCCGCGAGATCTCCCGCGAGGCCACGGTGATCCTGTCCACCCATATCCTGCAGGAGGTGGATGCGCTGTGCGACCGGGCGCTGATCGTCAGTGCCGGCCGCCTGGCGGTGGACGAAAAACTGGACCAGTTGCGCGCCGGCAACAGCCTGCTGCTGGAAACCTCGGCGGCGAAGGCAGGGGAAAAACTGCAGGCCATCGACGGCGTCGACAGCGCCGGGCCGCTGGAAGAGCCCGGCCACTATCGATTGGCGCTGAAGGAAGGGACCGACCCGCGCACCGCCGGTGCGGCAGTGGCCGCGGCCATTGTCGGCGGCGGCGACGATCTCTACCGGCTGCAGCCGGAACAGCGGGATCTGGAGAGCCTGTTCCGCCAGGTGAGCGAGGCGGGAGCCACACAGAAGGAGGAACTGAGCCATGCAGCCTGACAACAATCGGCCCTCCCTGATCCGGCGCATCGCCGGCAAGGAAATCGGCCTGTTTTTCGCCTCGCCGGTGGCCTACCTGTTCCTGGCCTGTTTTGCCGCGGTGAGCCTGTTCGTGTTTTTCTGGGGCGAATCCTTTTTTGCCCGCAATATCGCCGACGTGCGGCCGCTGTTCGAGTGGATGCCGCTGCTGCTGATCTTCCTGTGCAGCGCGCTGACCATGCGCCTGTGGAGCGAGGAGCGCCGCAGCGGCACCCTGGAGCATATACTGACCCAGCCGGCGCCGCTGTGGCAGTTTGTGGCGGGCAAGTTCGTCGCCTGCCTGGCGCTGCTGGCGATCGCGCTGCTGATCACGCTGCCGCTACCGGTGACCGTGTCGCTGATCGGCGAACTGGACTGGGGCCCGGTCTGGGCCGGCTACCTGGCCACCTTCCTGCTGGGCGGCGCCTACCTGAGTATCGGCCTGTTCGTGTCGGCCCGCGCCGGCAACCAGATCGTCAGCCTGATCGTGGCCGCGGCCCTGTGCGGCTTCTTCTATCTGCTGGGCGCGCCGCTGGTCACCGAACTGTTCGGCAACCGCGTCGCCGAGTGGCTGCACTGGCTGGGCACCGGCTCGCGCTTCGACGCCATCACCCGCGGCGTGATCGACCTGCGCGACCTCTACTACTACCTGAGCCTGGTGGCGGTGTTCCTGAGCCTGAATACCCTGATGCTGGAGAGGGAGCGCTGGGCCGGCGGCGACCGCGACAACCGCAACCGCTGGCGCGCGATCACCGCGCTGCTGGTGGCCAATGCCCTGGGGGCCAACCTGTGGCTGGGACAGATCCACAGCCTGCGGGTCGACGCCACCCGGGGCGACCTATACTCCATCTCGCCCGCCACCCGCAGCAACCTGGCGCAGTTGGAAGAGCCGCTGCTGATCCGTGGCTATTTCAGCCGCAAGACCCACCCGCTACTGGCGCCGCTGGTGCCCCAGTTGCAGGACCTTCTGCGGGAATACGAAGTCGCCGGCGAGGGCCGCGTGCGCGTCGAGTTCGTCGACCCGGTGCGGGAGCCGGAACTGGAAAAGGAGGCCAACCAGAAATACGGCATCGAACCGGTGCCCTTCCAGGTGGCGGACCGCTACCAGTCTTCCATCGTCAGCTCCTATTTCGATGTGCTGGTGCAGTACGGCGATGAACACCGGGTGCTCGGCTTCCGCGACCTGATCGAAATCAAGGCGGACAGCGAGACGGACGTGGACGTGCAACTGCGCAACCCGGAGTACGACCTGACCAGTGCCATCAAGAAGGTGCTGCACGGCTATCGGGCCGGCGGCAACCTGTTCGACACGGTAGAGGGCGAGCTGAAATTTACCGCCTATGTCTCCGCCGATGACCAGTTGCCGAAGCAGCTGGCGGACTTCCGGCAGACGGTGCGCGAGGTGGCGGAGACATTTCAAAACAGCGCCGGCGACCGCCTGTCGGTGGAGTTCGTCGACCCGGAAGCCGGCGGCGGCCAGGTGGCGGAACAGATCGCCGCCGACTACGGCTTCCAGCCGATGGCCGCGGGACTCCTGGGCAGGCCCTTCTATTTCTACCTGACCCTGGCGCGCGGCGATCGGGTGGTGCAGATATCGCTGGACGATCTGCAGAAACAGGGGCTGGAGCGGAATTTCGAGTCGGCCATCAAGCGTTTCGCCAGCGGCTTTACCAAGACGGTGGCGATGGTGGCGCCGGAGCAGAACGTCGGTCGCGGCCAGCACTTCCGCAGCGGCCCTCGCTTCTCGCAACTGGAGCAACTGCTGGGCGCCGAGCTGAACGTGGAGCGCGAGGATATCGGCGACGGCCGCGTGTCCGGCAATGCGGATATCCTGTTGTTGCTGTCGCCGCGCAACCTGGATGAAAAACAGCTGTTCGCGGTGGACCAGTTCCTGATGAAGGGCGGCACCGTGATCGCCGCCACCTCGCCCTACAGTGCCGACCTCAGTAACCGCAGCCTGAGCCTGTCGCCGGTGGATAGCGGCCTGGATAAATGGCTCGAGCATATGGGCCTGAAGGTGGAGGACAAACTGGTGCTGGACCCGCGCAACAGCGCCTTCCCGGTGCCGGTGACCCGCAATGTGGGCGGCTTCCAGTTGCAGGAACTGCGCATGCTCGACTACCCCTATTTTGTCGATGTGCGCGGCGAGGGCCTGAACGCCGACAACCCCATCAGCGCCAACCTGCCCCAGGCCACTATGAGCTGGGCCTCGCCGATTTCGGTGGACAAGAAGAAGTCCGCCGAGCGCGAAATCACCGAACTGCTGAAGAGCTCCGGAGGCGCCTGGCTGTCGTCGTCCACCGACGTGATGCCGCAACTGGTGAACGGCTCTGTAAGCACCTTTGAGCCGCAGGGCGAAACCGGTTCGCGCCTGCTGGGCGCAATCAGTGCCGGCCGTTTCGACTCCTATTTCGCCGATCGCGAATCGCCGCTATTGGCGGATGCGGAGCAGTCCGGCGAAGCGGAAGAGGGCGGTGAAAGCGGGGAAACCGATGGCGGGGCGGAACTGGAGACCCTGCCTTCCCTGATCAGCCGCTCGCCGGAGTCTGCGCGCATTATTCTGTTCTCGTCCAACGATTTCCTGCGCGACCAGGTGATCGGCATGGCCGGCTCCGCGGTGGGCAGCGAATACCGGAACACGCTGCAACTGGTGGCCAACAGTGTCGACTGGGCGCTGGAGGACGCGGGCCTGTTGTCGATCCGTTCGCGCAGCCACTTCAACCGCACCCTGCCGCCGCTGGATCACTCGGCGCAGTTGTTCTGGGAATACCTGAACTATATCTGCGCGCTGCTGGCCCTGGGGCTGGTAGCGCTGGTGCAGCAACTGCGCAAACGCGCCCGCCGGCGGCAGTACCGGCAACTGTTGGCAAACTGAATCTGCCCGCGGCCCGGAGGGGCCGCGGCCACTTTTCTCAAAGAATTCCGGGGAAATAGCAATGAAAAAACTGCAATTTTACCTGAGCGGTTTTCTCGCCCTGCAACTGGTGCTGGCCACCGGTCTCTTCTGGCGCGAGCACCGCCAGCAGGAAATGCAACAGCAGCGGGAGCCGCTGCTGGCGGTGGAAACCGGGCAGATCGAAAAGCTGGAGATCAGCGACGGCGATGCCAGCGTGACCCTGCGCAAACAGGGTGACACCTGGCTGCTGCCGGAGCTGGAGAAGCTGCCGGCGAATGCCGACAAGCTGGATACCCTGCTGGAAAAACTGCAGGGCCTGCGTACCGGCTGGCCGGTGGCCACCACCGATTCCAGCCGCGAGCGCTTCGAGGTGGCCGAAGACAGATTCCGCAAACGGTTGCGTCTCTATACCGGCGGCGAAAAGGCGGTCGCGGAATTCTATCTCGGCACTTCGCCGGGTTTTCGCAAAATACACCTGCGCAGCGACGGCGACGACGCCGTCTACGCGGTGGAGCTGAGCAGCTTCGAATGGCCCGCGAAAGCCGCGGACTGGCTGGATAAAAAGCTGCTGGCCGCCGGCGATGTGGAGGCCATTGACGGGCCCGACTATCGCCTGGCAAAGCGCGATGGCAAATGGCAGTTCGACGCCGGCGAGGCGCCGCTGAATAGCGGCGAGGCAGAGCAACTGGCCGACGCGCTCAAAAACCTGCGCGTCAGCAAACTGGCCGCCAAAGTGCCGGAAGCGGAGCCGGTGCGGGTGAAAGTCACTACCGGCAGTGGCGAACTCGACTACGAGTTTCTGCAGGCGGACGAACATTTCTACGTGCGCCGCGGTGATCGCGAACAGTTGTTCGAACTCAGCCGCAGCGCCTTTGATCGTATTGCCGGTGTGCGCAACGAGCAGTTGGTGCTGGAGGAAAAGCAGGAGACTGAACGTACCGCTGGTGAGGAACCGACAGCGGATAGTGCCGCGCAGAGTTGATCGCGGTCTGTAGGATGGGCAAAGGAGCGCAGCGACGTGCCCATCGAGGACCCTGATGGACATGCTGCGCTTTGCCTATCCTACGCATACATTTCGGCCCGTAGGAGCCTGCAAGCAGGCTCCTACGGCCGCGCGGTGGTAGCGTTTGTTGCGGATAAAGCCGGGGGGGCTGTTTTCCCGTCAGGCGGAGCGCTGCGAATCCCCGCCCGCCGTCGGCGACTGTTGCAGCAACGCCTCCGCCGTCCTCTGCGCGTTGTAATCCATGATCAATTGCGGCTCGTCGGTAAAGACCCCGTCCGCCCCCATGGCCGCCACCAGTTGCAGGTCGGCGATATTGTTCACGGTAAACACATAATTCCTCAGCCCGCGGCGCCTGCCGTCCGCGATCAGTTCCGCGTCGACAAAATCCAGGTTCAGGTGCATGGAGTAGGCCTTGAGCGGCTCGGCGCAGGCGGCCAGGTCCAGGGGGATTCCCTGCATCAGCACGCCGCGGCGCACCTCCGGGATCCGCTGCAGGCACTGGTGTAGCTGGCGGTGGTCGAAAGAGGAAACCAGGTACTGTTCGAAACTGGAGCCGCTGTCGCGCACATAGGATTCCAGCTCCTGCGCCACCAGCGCGGCGCAGTCGGGGCCCTTGAGTTCGATATTGAGCTGCACGTTGTTGCCCACCAGCTCCAGTACCTCGCGCAGCGTGGGCACGCGGGCGCCGCAGGGCAGCAGTTTTTCCCGCAGGGCCTCGGGGCACATCTCGGTGAGCAGTTCACTGCCGGCGATCAGGCGGCCCAGGCGGCGATCGTGTTTGACCAGCAACTGGCCGCGGATATTCCAGATATCGATCTCGATGCCGTCCACATCGAATTCCAGCGCGTGGGCGATTGCCTCGAGGGTATTTTCCGTGGCCCGCTGGCGGTAGCCGCGGTGAGCGAAGCAGAAGAGGGGGCCGGGTGTCTGCATGGGTGACGGTCTCGCAGAGCGGTGGTACACAGCGTAAACGGCAGTGTGCTCCCGAATTATGACGCCGGGATGACAGCTTCACCATACCGGCGCCCCGAATCGCGGGAATTTGGCGTTGAATGCGGCTTATTGACAGGAGGGCAGCGGCGCGGCCGGTGCTCAATCGCCGGCCAGGGCGCGGTAGCGGCCGCGGTGAAACACCAGTGGCTCACCGCCGGAGGCCGAGAATTCCAGCACCTCGCCCAGCAGGATGGTGTGGTCGCCGCCCTCGATACACTGGGCCAGGCGACAGTGGAAGTGCGCTGCGCAGTCGTCCAGCAGCGGCACCTGGTCGGGGCCCGGCCGCCAGTGCACCTGGCCGAACTTGTCGGCGCCGCGGCCGGCGAACAGGTTGGAGATATGCTGTTGGTCGGCCTTCAACACGTGCACGGCAAAGTGCTCGCCGCGGGTGAAGGCGTCGTAACCGAGGGACTCCCTGCCGACGCTCCACAGCACCAGCGGCGGATCCAGGGACACGGAGTTGAAGCTGTTGACGGTCATGCCCACCGGCTGGCCGGCCGCATCCCGGCAGGTCACCACCGTCACACCAGTGGCGAACTGTCCCAGGGTGTCGCGCAGGGCGCGGCTCTGGTCGGCCGGGGAGGGGATGGCTGTACTGCTGTCTGTGGTCATACCGTCGTTCATTTTTTGGGCAAGTTTCATTTCGGCGGCCATTCTACGGCAAAAAAGCCTCTTTTGCGCGTCTTGCCTCCGGCGTGCCAGCTCTCCCCTCTCCCTTTGGGAGAGGGATCGGGGCAATCCTCCGGGCCGATTCCAGCGCCGGTCCGGCCGGCTCCCACAGGGACGGTCTGCAACCGCTATCCCTCCATCAAGGGCGCGCACTCGGCGGTCAGCTCCTCCCTGGCCGCAATCGCGGCGCCGGTCAGCGCAAAGCCCAGCAGGTGGCCGTCCCCGTCGCGGAACTCGGCCCGCACGCCGTCTTCGGAGGATTCGATCCGCCAGCTACCCTCGGCGCCGGCGGGCGGCGGACAGACGGTGGTGGGACGCAGGGTGGTCTTGACCGCTACCGGGATGGCGCCGTAATACACGTCACCGGGCTCGCCGGCGAGGGTTTTCGCCAGCGCGCGGGCGCAGGCCATCAGCGGCGCGACGAAGTAGAGCTGGTGGCCGTCCACCTCGGCACAGTCGCCGAGGGCGTAGATATCGGCGTCGCTGGTGCGCAGCCGGCGGTCCACGGTGATGCCGAGGCCCGTCTCCAGGCCCGCGGCCTCGGCCAGGCCGGTGTTGGCCTGCAGGCCCAGCGCCGCCAGGGCGATATCCGCCTCCAGGGTTTCGCCGTTGTCGAGCCGGGCGCGAATGCCGGCGCCGCGGCGCTCGAGGGCGGTGACCCGGCTGTTGCCGTGGAAGCGCACCCCGGCGCCCTCCAGCGTGCGTTGCAGGTCGCGGCCGGCGGCTTCCGGCAGCAGGCTGGCCAGGGGCCAGTCGACGGGATCCACCATCTCCACCCGGTAGCCGGCCTGGATCAGGTCGTTGGCGAATTCGCAGCCGATCAGGCCGGCGCCCAGCAGCAGCACTTTGCGGCGGCCCACCAGCGCGGTGCGGAAGCGGTGGTAGTCGCCCAGGCTGTTGATGCGGAACAGGCGTGCGCCGCCGTCGCCGTCGATCGCCGGCAGCGGCCGGCAGCCGGCGCCGGTGGCCAGTACCAGCCTGCCGTAGCGCAGCCCGGCACTGTGGCTGCCGTTTTCCGGCACCAGGGTCAGGATCTTCGACTCGGTGTCGATATCGTTGACGTGGGTGCGCACCAGGATTTCCGCGTTCAGCTCCCGCGCCATGTCTTCGGCGGAGGCGGTGGCCAGTTGCTGCGGTGTCTTGCCGTGGGTCAGGGAGGCGGACAGCAGCGGTTTGGAGTAGAAGGTGCCGTCGTCGCCGGTGATCATCACCAGCGGCGTGGTCTCGTCCAGTTTGCGGAACTCGCGGGCCAGGTTGTAGCCGGCGAGGCCGGTGCCGACGATCACCAGCGGCTCTCCCTCGGCGGGCAGGGCGCTTTCGCTGCTGGCGGCGGGTTCGGGTGCCGGCTCGGGTTCGGATACCAGCACCATATCGAATTCGTCCTTGCTCACGCCGCACTGGGGGCAGCACCAGTCTTCGGGGATATCTTCCCAGCGGGTGCCCGGGGCTATGCCGTCCTCCGGCCAGCCCCTGGATTCGTCGTAGACCCAGCCGCAGACCATGCACTCCCAGAGGCGGTTGCCGGTTTGCGCCGGTGTGGCTGTCGGCTTCTCTGCTGCCCCCGCGGTGGCGGGGACGACGGGCGCCTTTTCCTCGGCGGCGGTGGACGCCACCGGCAGCATCTCGAAATCCTCCTTGGCGGCGCCGCACTCGGGGCAGCTCCAGTCATCGGGAATGTCTTCCCAGCGGGTGCCGGGGGTTATGCCATCCTCCGGCCAGCCCTTGGCCTCATCGTAAATCCAGCCACAGATCTGACATTCCCAAACGCGGTATTCGGACATCGGTTCTCCCGTAAAACTAATAGACTCGAGTTTTGGGTGGCGAGGTACTCGTCGATGGCACAAGCCGGAGCGGGGTGCGCCTTTCTGGGACTGTCTGCGAGAGGGACCTCGCAGACAAGCCTACAGGGATGTATTCACGGCGTGTCCCAGAAAGGCGCACCCCGCTCCGGCTCCTTGATCTGATCCCCCAAAACCCGGGCAACAGAAAAACCCGGCGGCGGCCGGGTTAACAAAAAATCTGGCTGGGGAGTGTAGGGAAAATCGGTCGGGAAGTCGCTACTCGGTATCCCGCTGGGCGATATTGGTCAAGGCGCTGTGGTAGATTTCGGCAATCTGGCCCGGGTCGCTCATGGAAATGCCCAGGTCGCGCACCAGTCCGTCCCGCAGGCTGTAGACCCAGCCGTTGACGGAAATCTGCTGGCCGCGGCGCCAGGCGTCGCGGACGATGGTGGTCTGGCAGACGTGAATGACCTGCTCCAGCACGTTGAGTTCGCACAGCAGGTCCAGGCGCTCTTTCTGCTCGAACAGGTCCACCAGCGTGTGGTGCTTGTCGCGCACATCCTGGATGTGGCGCAGCCAGTTGTCGATCAGGCCCAACTGGTTGTTTTCCAGTGCTGCCTGTACACCGCCGCAGCCGTAGTGGCCGCAGACAATGATGTGTTTGACCTTGAGAATCTCCACCGCATATTGCAGCACCGACAGGCAGTTGAGATCCGTGTGCACCACCACATTGGCCACGTTGCGGTGCACGAACAGCTCGCCCGGCAGCAGCCCGACGATCTCGTTGGCGGGCACGCGGCTGTCGGCGCAGCCGATCCACAGGTAGTCCGGCGACTGCTGCTCGGAGAGCTTCAGGAAAAAGTCCGGCGTTTCCTCGCGGGTTGCGAGGGACCACTGGCGGTTGTTTTTCAGTAGATGATCGAGGGGGCGCAAGGGAGCTCCCAATGTGACTGTTGCTCCATTAGTCTTTAGGGTATCCACTTTGCCGATAGAGGCCAAGGGATATTGTTGGAGGAGGGAAAGGAAAGATGGCGAGGAGAATCTGCAGGAAACCGCAGCGTCGTTGGCGCGCCTACCGCGCCAGCCCCCTGAACCGCCACCGTATCCGCGTGCGCTGGCTGTTGGCGCAACGCACACGCACGCGCAATTACCAGCGCCGCTTCCGCGATACGGCCGCCGATCAAAACACGCAATGATACAGGGAGAGCCGATGCGCGAAACGGCCACCGAACTGACAACACTGATAGCAGACTACCGCAACCCGGACCACGCCGCCGATATCCTGCAGTTGATGGATGAGTATTCGCGGGACCCGTTCGGCGGCGGCGAACCGTTGTCGGATCTTTGCCGCCGGGAGCTGGTGGACCGGCTGGCGGATTTCCCCGGCGCCTTCAGCGCACTCGCCTACCGGGAAGAAACACCGGTCGGGCTGGTGAACTGCTTTACCGGCTTCTCCACCTTTGCCTGCCGGCCACTGATCAATATTCACGATGTGGTGGTGAGTGCCGGTGCCCGCGGCAGCGGTGTCTGCACCGAGATGCTGGACCGGGTGGCGCGGGAGGCAAAAGCGCGCGGCTGCTGCAAGCTGACGCTGGAGGTACTGGAGAAAAACCGGCCGGCGCAGACCGCCTATCGCCGCTCCGGTTTCAAACCCTACGCGCTGGACGAGGAATTCGGGCAGGCGGAGTTCTGGCAGCGGTACCTGTAAACCCCGGTAGCGACACCTTCGCCCGCAAATTCGTTAAGTGAACAGCATTGCGGTTGAGAGGGCGATGATCACCGATCACCCAACCGTGTTGCTGTCGACTGCCGATCGAAACCGGCCCCGTTTTGTTTCTGCTACCCGTGTGGACTTTTCCCGGGGGCCGCTCCCGCCGGGGTATCAGGAGAACAGGGCCGCAGTTGTTCCCAGGCAGAGTCCCAGCAGCAGCCCCGCCAACCATTTCCAGTGCCCCATGCCGCGCCAGGCGAAGCGCCAGCTGCTGCCGTCGGAGCGGGCGGAATTGACCGTGCGCAGGCCGTACAGGTGGACGCCGCTGAGGGACAGGGCGCTGAGGAAGCAGCCGAAGAGGAACCACAACCATCTGCTGGTGCGCCCGCCGAAGGTACCGAAATGCAGCGGGTCCGCGGCCTCGGAGATCCGCAGGTGGATGCCCAGCCGGTCGCCCCGGCGCGTTTCCAGGAGTTCGCCACGGCGGGGATCGAATGCCATCTGGTTGGCCCTGTCGCGAACCAGCAGGGCCTCTGCCTGGCCTCTCAGCCTCAGGCTTTCTCCCGCTTTTCTCGGCAGCAGTATCGAACGGATGCGTATTTCCGGGTAGATCTGCCGAGCCGCCTGTACGACCGCGGTGATGGTTTCCTCGGTCGGCTCGATTGGCCCGTCGCTGGCGGGGGCGGTGACCGGTGGGGGATAGCTGGCATGCAGGCCCCAGCGTTCCGCCAGATACCAAATCCCGGTCATTGCGATCAGGACAATAAACCACAGGCTCCAGACGCCGAGCAACCGGTGTAGCTGGCCCCAGTAGCGGCGGGACGCCTTGCGCCGGCCCTTGCCGGAGCGCTGTTTACTGCGAGGAAGTTTCCCAAAGCCTTTCCACCATCCCCGATAGCAGACAATGCCGGTGACCAGGGCGATCAGCAGCAGGAAAGCCGTGGCGCAGACGATGGGAATGCCCACGGCGAGCGGCAGCATCAGATGGCGGTGGGCCTGGCGGAAGAAGCGCTGCCAGTTGTACCAGCGGCCGGTGCCGGTGACCCGGCTGCCGGTGGGGTCCATGTAGATGCGAAAGCGCTTGCCGTTCGCATCCAGCGCCACGGCCTCCACTGCAAACCAGCTGTCCACGGGCGCTTCTATACTCAACAGTTGCGCCTCCGGGTGGGCCGCGCGGGCGCTGCGGTAGAGTGCCGCCCACTGGTATTCCACCGGTTCCACCGGGGCCTGCACGCGCATTGCCGGGTTGAAGAGCCAGTCGATTTCGTGGGAGACGGTGGCCAGGGTGCCGGTGACCAGGACAAAGCTGAGCAGCAGCGAAAGCTTGAGTCCGGCCCAGCTGTGCAGGCGGTACCATTTCAGGCGGTCGATGGTCACGGGTCTACAGCCCTCTTCCCCGGGCCCACTCCCGAAAGGGGGAGAGGGCAGTCAAGTTCCAAGTCAAAAGTCCTGCGTCACCTGCACCACCAGCTCCCGCGGCTCCCCGGGAAAGTGGCCGTTGCGCTCGTTGAAGCCGCTGACCGCGTATTCCTTGTCGAAGAGGTTCTTCGCGTTCACCTGCACCAATGTGTCGTTCCAGGCAGTGCTCCAGCTCAGGTCGAAAACGGTAAACGGCTTGACCCGTTGGCCGCTGAGGCTGAACTGTTCGCTGACATAGTCGGCGCCGAAGGCGATGGACGAGTCGATCGACGGGAAGTCGTAGCGGGTCCAGAGGCCGGCCTGGTGCTCGGGGGCGTTGGTGAAACGGTCGCCGCTGTTGAAGGTGTTGCGGAAGTAGGCTCCCTCCACCGCTTGGGTAACTCTGGTGTCGTTGTAGGCGTAGTTGGCGGTGATGGTCCAGGTATCGCTGAGGTCGCCCACCAGCGTTGCCTCGAAGCCCTGACTCTCCACTTCGCCCACGTTGACCAAGGCCGGGATGCCGTCGCCGGGGCCGCCGTCCTCGGGATTGGCCTGGGCCACGTCTTTCTTGGCTATGGTGTAGACGGCGAAAGTGGTCATCATGCTGCCGTCCAACCATTCGTTTTTCACGCCCAGTTCAATCTGCTCGCCGGTTTCCGGATCCAGGTTGCCCTCGCCGTCGACATCTTCCTGGCTACCGAGGCCGATGGGCTGGAAGCTCTCGGAATAGTTCAGGTAGACGGAAGTGTGGTCCGTCGGCTTGAATACCAGGCCGGCGCGGGGGACCAGCGCAGTGTCTTCGAAACGATAGCCGGAAGATTTCTCGGTATCCTCGAAGGTGTCGTAGCGCAGGCCCACCAGTGCCGACCAGCGCTGCCCCAGGGTGATCTGGTCCTGCAGGTAAACACTGTAGCGATTGGATTTCGCGCCGTCGCTGCCCATATCCGTGAGGTTGTAACTGGAGGGATCCGTCTCTCCGTAGTTCAGCTCGAAAATATTCAGGTTGCCCACGCCGTCTGCTTCGTAACGGGCGCGGTGGTAGTCGTAGTCGGTGTCCACCCTGTGGTAGTCGCCACCGAACAGAATCTCCTGGTTGTCCAGGCTGTAGACGAAATCTGCGGTCAGGCTGGTCTCGGTATTTTCCCGGTATTGCTTGCGATACTCCCGCTTGATGGTGCCGTCGTCGATGGTTGCCTCGCCATCGCCGTTTACTTCCACCCAGCTGCGGGATTCGTGATACTGCTGTTCGCGCTCGTTGTCGAGGCGGCGCAGGGTGGTGCTCAGGCTCAGGTCCTCGCTGAACTGGTGATCGAGGGTCGCCTGTAGTACCAGCGCCTCCAGGTCCTGGAAATCGTCCTTTTCGTTGGCGTTGTAGGAGCGGTCGACCAGAAAGTTGCCGTCGTCGTCCACCGGCACGCCGCGCAGCCGATTGCCGCCCAGGTCCTGGTTGATGTAGTCGAGAGTGGTGGTCAGGCGCGTCTTCTCGGCCAACTGGAACAGCAGGCCGCCGGCGACTTCCTGATTGATGGCGTCGGCGTTGTTGCGAAAGCTGTCCTGCTCCTCGTAGAAGGTGCCGAAGCGGTAGGCGACGGATTCGCCCAGGCTGCCGGTAGTGTCCACCGAGCCGCCCAGGCGCTCGTAGTTGCCCAGGGTCAGGTTGACCTCGGTGGCCTCCTCGAAGCGGGGCTTCTTGGACACATAGTTGATCATGCCGCCGGGCTCGCCGCCGCCGTAGAGGGCGCCGGCCGGACCCTTGAGGATTTCCACCCGCTCGAAGTTGAACAGTTGCGGTACGCCGAAGCCGGAGTAGGGATCGCCGCGCACGCCGTCGTAGAAGACGTTGGCGTCGTCGCGGAAGCCGCGGAAGGTCACACCGGAATAGCTGAATTCGCTGACGCCTGCCACGGCCCGGTAAAGATCGGTAACCTGGCGCGCAGCCTGGTCGCGCATTAACTGGGCGCTGAGTACCTGCACCGACTGTGGAATATCCATGATGTCGGTGGCCACCTTGGTGCCGACGCGGGTTTCGCTCTCCAGGTAAAATTCCTGGGCGCGGCCGGTGACCACGATTTCTTCTTCCAGCCCGTCGGCGGCCGCGGCGCTGGCAGCTTGCAGGGTGATGGCGAGGGGCAGGAGGTGTCTTGCGGGTTTCACTTTGGATTGTCCTTGTATCGAATTGGGGGGCGGTAACATCTGGGAGCGAGAGGTTAGTGATAGAGGATGTAAATGTAAATTGTTATCATGTGCGTTTGGCGCAAAATTCTTCCATAGACAAATTTGGAGAGAGGGATCGACAGTGGGGGAGAGGGCGGTCGGCTTGCGGGGAAGCGTGGCGGATCGCCGGGCGCCGCGCGCTCCTGGCGGCGCTCACTGCCGATAGTGTTATCTATGCTGGATATCTGGTTCACCCGTGAGTTTCCCGATCTGCCGCCCTGCCTGAACCGCGAGGAGCGCGGGCGCAGCGAGCGCTTCCTGCGCGGGGTGGATCGGCGGACCTTTGTGCAGGCGCACACGTTCAAGCGCCTGCTGATCAGCCACTACGACCCGGCCACAGCCCCGGGCGACTGGCGCTTTGTGAATTCGTCGTATGGAAAGCCCGGCATAGCGCCGTCCCACCGCTGCCATTTCAATCTCAGCCACAGCGGCCCCTGCCTGGCGGTGGCGCTGGCGGATTTTCCGGTGGGGGTGGATATCGAGCGACAGCGGGAGATGAAAGACGTCGAGGTACTGGCCAGGGAGGTCTTTCACCCGGGGGAACGGGAGTGGCTGGTGGCGCAGCCCTGCTTTCTTACCGCCTTCTTCCGCTTGTGGACTGTGAAGGAGGCGATTCTGAAGGCGGTGGGGACCGGCTTTTCCACGCCACCGGACAGTTTCTGTTGCGAGGTGTCGTCCGGCGAGTTTGCGTCTGCCAATGTCGCGGGTAGCCGGTGGCACTGCTGGAGCCGTAGCGGGGGCGATTTTCACCTCAGCGTTGCCGCCGCCGTGCAGCCCCTTTCCGGCCCGCGCTATTTTCAGGTGCACGGCGCGCCGGTGGCCCGGTCCGTTTCTCCCTCTGCGGTTTGCCATCCCTCTGTCAGCAGGCTGTTGAGATATGCCAGCAGCGCGGATTGCTGCTGTTGCAGGTAGAAGTGTCCCCCGTCGAAGAATGTCAGGCTGAAGTTGTCGCGGGTGTGGGGGCGCCAGGCTCGCATCGCCTCCGCCGGGGTGCCGCTGTCCTCCCGGCCCGCCAGGGCGTGTATCGGGCACTCCAGCGGCGATTCCTCCCGGAAGTGGTAGTCCTCGTAGAGGTGCAGGTCGGCGCGCAGAACCGGTAGCAGCAGTTCCAGTATCTCCGGCATCTGCAGTGCGGTCTCGGGAGTGCCGCCCTGCTCGCGGAGAAACTCGATCAGTTCGCCGTCCGGGGCCTTGTGCAGGCGGCGGGGAGGAACGGGCAGGTCCGGTGCGCGGCGGGCGGAAACGAACAGGGCCCGGGCCGGCGGTCTGCCCTGCGCCCGCAGCCGGCGCTCGGTTTCGAAGGCGACCAGGGCGCCGAGGCTGTGCCCGAAAAGCGCGTAGTGCGCTGCGCCGTGCGCGCGCACCTGCCGGGCCATCTCCTCCGCCAGTTCGTCCACGGTGGTTGCAAAGGGATGGTTGAACCTGACGCCGCGGCCGGGGTATTCCAGCGGAACCAGTTCCACGCCGGCGTCGACCAGCGCCCGCCAGGGCTGATACATGGCGGAAGAGGCACCTGCGCAGGGCAGGCAGAAGAGGGTGATAGTCCGGGAAAGCATTATATAATGATAAGCATTATCATTAGTTGTATCAAATGCTATTATTCCACACCTCGCAATAAGAAACCGACTGACTAAGGACAGGTGCTATGGATCATGCAAACAAGAATCGCAACTCGATCGGAGGGGGAGTCCGGGTGCTCTGTGCCGGTATCGCCATTGCGGCCCCGTTGCCGGCCTTCGCCGCCGAGGCCGAATCTCCGGAAAGAGTGGAAACGGTGGTGGTATACGGCACCGACATGAATAAGTATGTGTTCGACAGGTCCGAGGCCGCCACTGGCTTCGACGCGGACACCGATGAGCTTCCGCGCTCGGTGCAGGTGATCCCGGAGCAGGTGATCCTGGACCAGAACGCCGAAACCCTCACCGATGCCCTGCGCAATGCCGCCGGCGTGACTCGCGCCCACGGCTTCGGCGGCGCCGAGGACCAGTTCCTGATTCGCGGTATCGCCAACAATCACCTGTTCGTGGACGGCAACCCTGTCGGTGCCCGCCACCGGGTCGATGTCTCCAATATCGCCCAGGTGGAGGTGGTCAAGGGGCCCGCCTCCATTCTCCATGGCCAGGTCAGTCCCGGCGGCATTATCAATGTGGTCACCAAGAAACCACGGGCCCAGGCAGCCACGTCCGTACAGTTCGATATGGACGAACACGGCGGCCGGGAACTGACCCTGGACAGCACCGGCCGGCTCGGTTCCGACAGTTTGCTCTACAGGACCGTGGTGGCGGCCGAGGACTCGGAGACCTTTCGCGAAGTGAATACTGCCGATGGTACCGAGGCGACCTCAGTCGAGCGGTTGAGCATCTCTCCCTCGGTCACCTGGATGCCGACAGAGCGGGACCAGGTTACCTTCCGCGTCAGCTTCAACGACCAGGAGCTGCCCATCGACCGCGGCACCGTCGCGCTGGCAGGTGAAAACGGCGAGCTGGGAATGGCCGATATTCCGCGGCAGCGGCGCCTGGGGAGTGAGTTCGATATTCGCGACAGTCGCGACCTGCTGGTACAGGTGGACTACGATCACGACTTCGATAACGGCTGGAGCAACCGCTTCAAGGTCGGCGCCTTCGAGAAGAAGTTCGACGACTACCAGACCCGGCCGGCGGCGGGGCTGGACAGCAGCCTCAACTTCAACCTCGGTGCGGTCACGGCCAATGGTATGCTGGTGCGCACCCACGACGGCAACCTGGACGTTACCGAAAAGGACCTCTTTATCTCCGACAGCCTCAGCGGTACTTTCGGGATCGGCGGTGTCGACAACAGTCTCTATGTGGGCGCCAACTACTATCGCCGCGGCGTCGACCACACCGACGCCTTCGCGCTCACAGGTGCCGGTGTCCCCGGCGTCTATACCTTCGATGTGGACATCGTCGATATCCGTGCCGATGAGCAGCCTCCGCTGGCGGCGCCGAAGAGCCAGACCGCGGTCAGCCGCAACGACGAGGTGACCCACGAGGCCGGCCTGTCGGTGCAGAACCTGGCACAGCTCACCGAGCGCCTGAACCTGCTCGCCGGTCTGCGATACGACTACTTCGAGCGCGAGGTGGAGCAGACCGCCTACTACACCGCGTTGAGCCCGGTCACCTTTATGGAAAACGCGATGCCGGAAAAGAGCGAGGAGTCCGATCACAACGACAACCTCAGCGGCCAGTTGGGCCTCCTCTACGAAATGGTGCCCGGTGTGTCCACCTATGGCGCCTACAGCGAATCCTTCCAGCCGAACTATACCGACATCACCGCCGGCGTAACCTCCCCGGAAAATCTCGATCCGGAGAAGGCCAGGCAGGTGGAGTTCGGGGTCAAGAGCCAGTTCCTGGATGACCGAGCGCGCCTGTCGCTGGCCTGGTACGATCTCGAGCGGCGCAATGTGGCCAAGGCTGAAAACCTGCAGCTGCGCCTGAACGGCGAAGAGGAGAGCCGCGGTGTAGAGCTCGAGGGCTCGCTGCAGCTGGTCGACGGTATGAACCTGATCTTCAGCTACGCCCGCGTGGATGCGGAAATCGTCGACGACGGCGAGGAGGCCAGGGACAACGAGGGCAACACCCCCTTCGGCGTGCCCGAGGATTCGGCGCGGGTGTGGGGCACCTACGAATTCACCGCGGGTTCCCTGCGCGGCCTGGGCCTGGGCGCCGGCGCCGTCTATACCGGCAGTCGCCAGGGGGACGACGCCAACAATTGGACGCTGCCCTCCTACACGGTGTTCGATTTTGCCGGCTGGTACTACCTGCCGGTCTCCGCCGATTCGCAGATCAAGCTGCAGGCGGGGGTCAAGAACCTCACCGACGAGGAATACTACCCGGCGAATCTCAGCGCTTTCCGCATCAATGTCGGCGAGCCGAGGACCGTGTACGCCAGTGTGCGTTACGAACTGTAAAAGCCATCCACTCGCGGGCCCGCCCCCGCGCCGTTCCGGCCCCGTGGCATAAGCGGCCGTTGATGGGGTTGCGCCACCGTCGGGTGGTGCGGCCCGCTAGTGGTTCATGCGGTAAATTCGGTGACTCTAGCTCACAGCCACGGGTTCCAGGGCAAGGCGACAAAGCGCAGGACTAGCAGCGCTAATTCAAGCTTTTTCAACGCAGCACTGGGGCCTGTGGCGAAGAGATAGTGTTGCTGAATTTACCGCATGGACCACTAGCCCGGGGAGTCCGGCCGGAGCTTCCTGCAACCGCTCTCAGTGCGCGGGCGGAAAACGGTCGGTCCCCGAGGAGTCCAAATGGGCCCTCAGTGCGATTGTGTTTCCCCTTCCATGGCCTCGCGCAGGCTCCTCGGGCGCATATCCGTCCATACCGCCTCGATATGGGCCAGGCATTCCTCCCTGGTGCCACTCTTGCCCGCTTCGCGCCAGCCGTCTGGTAGCGGCTTGTAGTCCGGCCAGATGGAGTACTGCTCCTCCCCGTTGATCACCACGGTGAACTGGGTATCCGGGTCGTCCATGCTCATGGGTCAATCTCCTCATTGTTTACTGTTGTCCGGGTATGCGCCGGAAGGGCCGCAGGCCGGGCAGACTTTCTGCCACAGATGCTACTTTGGCCCAAGCCCCGAAACCGGCATTTTAAGAATGCGTTCACATTAGAAAGCAAACGATAACGATTATCAATTGTAATTATTTTATATCTTATGTAGGTTTACGGTCTCGCCGGAGTATGGAATAAGCGAACAAAAATAGAGGAGCCGCATGACCAGCGTGACAATGGGAACGCTCTCCAGGGCTGGGGAGTTGGCCGGGGATTTGGGCGGGGCCGAACTGCCCCTGGTGTTGACACCCGCGGAAGCGGGGGCGGACTGGCGAAGCTGTATCGAGGATATCCGCCTGTCGGTGGACAGGCATCTCCACCGCGTGGGTGGCCTGCTGTTGCGGGGTTTCGGCTTTTCCGGCGAGGACGATTTCGAGGTCTTCGCCCGCTCCTTCGGGCACGACCTCCTCAGCTACGATTACGCGTCCACCCCGCGCACCCGCCTCAACAAAGGGGTCTACACCTCCACCGAGTATCCGGCCCACCAGGTGATTCCGCTGCACAACGAGCAGTCCTACACCCTGCAGTGGCCGATGAAAATCTGGTTCCACAGTGTGCATGTGGCGGAGTCTGGCGGCGAGACACCCATCGCCGACAGCCGGGAGGTTTACCGCTGCCTGGATGCCGGGCTGCGGCGGCGTTTTGCCGACCGCGGCCTGATGTATGTGCGCAACTATGGCAACGGTCTCGACCTGCCATGGCAGCAGGCTTTCAATACCGAAGACCGCGCCGTGGTGGAAAATTTCTGCCGCGCCAATCGCATCGACTTCGAGTGGAAACCGGACGGCGAGCTGCGCACCCGGCAGCGTTGCCAGGCGGTCGCCGCGCACCCGGTCACCGGGGAGATGGTCTGGTTCAACCAGGCCCATCTTTTCCACCTTTCCAGCCTGGCGCCGCAGATGCGCGAAACCCTGCTGTCCGTGGTGGGTGAGGCGGAATTGCCGCGCAATGTCTACTACGGAGACGGCGCGCCCATCGAGGAGTCCGCCCTGGACGAAATCCGCGGTGTTCTCGGCGACTGCCAGGTGGTTTTTCCCTGGCAAAAGGGCGACGTGATGATGCTCGACAATATGTTGGTGGCCCACGGGCGCAGCACCTACCGGGGGGAACGCAAGGTGGTGGTCGCCATGGCGGAACCCTGCCCGCAAGCGGAATAACCCCGGCGCAAGTCAAAAAACAATTCAGGAAAGCGACAGGATGCAGCGAGAAAATCTCCCCCGCACGGAGCACTGGGTGGCGCAATTGCGCCGCAGCGCCGCGCAACAGCCCGACAGAACCGTCTTCGAATTTCTTGCCGACGCCCGCGAAGTGAGTGAGCGCCTGACCTGCGGCGAGCTGGATCGCCGCGCCCGCGGCCTGGCATCGCGGCTGCAGGCGCTGGCCGGCCCCGGTACCCGGGTGCTGATGCCGATGCCCAACGGCATCGACTATGTCGTCGGTTTCTTCGCCGTGCTCTACGCCGGCATGATCGCCGTCACCGCCTACCGGCCGCCGCACAAACGGCGGGGTTGGCAGCGGATACTGGCGATCGCCGGCGATTGCGATGCGGGCCTGCTGCTCGCCGATGCCGGGGGCCAGGAGGCGGTGTCCGATTGGGCCCGCGAGCAGTCCCTGTCCGGCCCGGTGCTGGCGGTGTCGCCGGGCGATGGCGAACGCGCCGGGCAGTGGCGCGAGCCGGAAATCCGGGCCGGCGATATCGCCCTGCTGCAGTACAGCTCCGGCTCCACCGGCGCGCCCAAGGGGGTGGCGATCAGCCACGCTAACCTGCTGCACAACGCGGATCTGATACGGCGGGAAATGGGGCTGGTCCCCACCGATATCTTTGTCTCCTGGCTGCCACTGTTTCACGACATGGGATTGATCGGCCAGATGCTGACCCCGCTGCTCTGTGGCTGTCGCACGCTACTGACGCCGCCGCCACTGGTGGTACAGCAGCCGTTCCGCTGGCTGGAGCTGATGAGTCGCAGCGGCGCCACTGTCAGCGGCGGGCCCAATTTTATCTACGACCACTGTGTCGAACGGATTTCCCCCGAGCGGATGGGGGCGCTGGACCTGTCCAACTGGCGCATCGCCTTCAATGGTTCGGAGCCGGTGCGCGCGGCCACCCTGGAGCGGTTCGCCCGGCACTTTGCCGCCGCCGGCCTGGCCCCCGGGGCGCTGGCGCCCTGTTACGGGCTGGCGGAGGCCACCCTGATGGTCACTGGCACGGCCGGCGGGGATGGCTACGCCACCCTCACCGTCGACGAATCCGAACTGGCCCGCGGCCGTGTGCGCCCCGCCGACAGCGGGCGCACCCTGGTGAGTTCGGGCCGCCCCAATGGCGAGATGCAAGTGCGGATTGTCGATCCCGCGGAGCAGAAGCCGCTGCCCGACGGAGAGGTGGGGGAAATCTGGGTGCGCGGCGCCAGCGTGGCCGGCGGCTACTGGCGCCGGGAAGAACTCAGCGCCGAGGCGCTGGGGGCGCGCCTCAACGGCGAGGGTCCCTATCTGCGCACCGGCGACCTGGGCTTCCTGCACGGTGGCCGGCTCTTTGTCTGCGGTCGCATCAAGGAGCTGATCCAGATCCGCGGCCGCAACCACTACCCGCAGGATATAGAGGCCACCGCCCAGGCAGTGAGCCCGCACCTGGTGGCCCACGGCGGCGCCGCCTTCTCCCTGGAGAGCGGGGATTGCGAGACGGCGGTATTGGTCCAGGAAGTGGACCGGCGCGGCGCCGGCAAGTCCGGCGCTGTGGACAGGAGTGCGCTGATCCGCGAGATCTGCGCGGCGGTGGCCGCGGAGCACGACCTGCAGTTGCAGGCCCTAGCGCTGATCGCGCCGGCGTCCCTGCCGCGCACCACCAGCGGCAAGATACAGCGCACGGCCGCCCGCAGCGCCTACGACCTGGGCGAACTCAGGCTGGTTGAACACTGGCGCGCGGAGGGCGGTGAGCGGGAACTGTCCCCGGCGCTGCCGGCGGGGGACGCCGACGGCATCGCCCGCTGGATCTGCCACTGGATCGCCGCCCAGACCCGCAGGCCGCTGGAGCAGATAACCCCGGACCTGCCGCTGGAGGCCAGCGGGCTGGACTCGGTGGCCGGCATGACCCTCAACCACGAGCTGTCCAGCCGCCTGGGGGTGCGCCTGCAGCCGGATATCCTCTGGCGCTATCCCACGGTGGAATCCCTGGCCCGCTACCTGGCCTCCCCGGAAGAGGCCCAAGAGGAGGAAGAGACCTGGCAGGAGGGCTTACTGTGACGGTTCAGGCACTACTGCACGACTGCTGGGCGCGGGGCATCACCCTCTCCGTCGACGGCGAACAACTGGCTTTCCGCGCGCCCCCGGGGGCGCTGGACGACGCACTGCGCGCGCACCTCCGGGAGCAAAAACCGGCGCTGCTGGCCGCGTTGCGGGAAGCGCCCGACTATTTCGACGGCCGCCCCCTGGGCGCCAACGAGCGCTCCCTCTGGTTCCTCAACCGCATGGCGCCGGACAGCAGCGCCTACAACCTGGCCTTCGCCGCCCAGTTGCACGCGGATATTTCCGCCGACGCGGTGGCGCGCGCCTTCGCCGGCCTGCAGGTGCACCACCCGATCCTGTGCAGCCCCTACGGCGAGCGCGACGGCGAGCCGCTGCAGTGGCTGGACGGAAAGAGCGCGCCGCGGCCGCTGGAGCGCTGTGCCGGCGGCGAGCCCCGGGAGCAGCTGGCCCGCGAGGCGGACAGCCCCCTGGACCTGGCCGCGGGGCAAGTCTGCCGCGCCCTGCTGCTGGAGAGCGAGAGTGGCGAGGGCCACCACCTGCTGCTGGTGGTGCACCATATCGCCGCCGATTTTGCCTCTTTCGAGATACTGCTGCGCGATTTTATCGAACTGATCGACGGCGCCGGGCCGGGCGAACCGGACACCGGCGGCTACCGCGCCTGGGTGGCGGAGCAGGCCCGCGCGGTGCGCGAGCAGGGGGATGGCCACCTGGATTACTGGTGCCGCCAATTGGACGGCGTGCCCGGTTTGGCGCTGCCCCTGGACTTCCCGCGCCCGGCGGAGCAGACCTTCGATGGAGAGGAGATCGGCTTCGCGCTCACCGATGCGGACAGCCGGCGGCTGCGGGAGGCGGCGCGGCAACTGGGCGTCACTCCCTACGTCTACTGGCTGGCGCTGTTCCAGTGGTTCCTGGGGCGCCTGTCCGGCCAGCGCGCCTTCGCCCTCGGCACGCCCAGCGGCGGGCGCCTGGCGCCGGAACACCGTGAACTGGTGGGCTACCTGGTCAACCCGCTGGTGCTGGCCTGCCGCCCGGATGAAAGCCTCACCCTGGCGGAGTGGATGCGGGCGGTGCGGCTGCAGGTCAACGAGGCCCTGGAGCACCAGCGCTATCCCTTTGCCGCCCTGGTGGAAAAACTGCAGCCGGAGCGGGAGGCGGGGCGGGCGCCGCTGTTCCAGCATATGTTTACGCTCAACCGGGAGCAGCCGCTGCCGGCCGGCGAGCGGGTGATCGCGCGGCGGCTGCTGGAGGAACAGCGCGGCGCGGCGCACGAACTCAACCTGGTGGTGGTGGATCGGGACGACGGCTTCCAGGGCAAGTGGCGCTACAACCGCGCCCTCTACACCCGGGCCACGGTGGCCCGCTTCCGGGACCTGTTCCTGGAGCTGGTGCGCCGCTCGCCGGAATGGCTCGAACGGCGTCTGGAAAAACTGGAATGGCCGCCGCAGGAGCTGGCCGCGCGGCTGGCTGGCGAGCCCCGCAACTGGCCCGACGCCAGCGCCCGGGGCGCCTTCGCCCGCCAGGTGCGGGAAAGGCCGCGGGCCGCGGCCATCCGCTGCAACGGACAATCGCTGAGCTACGGGGAACTGGCGCAGCGGGTCAACGGCTGCGCCGCCGTTCTGGCGCAGGCGGGCCTCGGTGCCGGTGACTGCATCGCCCTGTGCCTGCCCCGCGGCGTCGAGCTGGTGACCGCGATGCTGGCCAGCTGGCAGCGGGACGCGGCCTATGTCGCCCTGGACCCCCAGTGGCCGCCATCGCGGCTGGCCGGAATCTGCGAAGACGCGGGACCGCGGCTGGTGGCCGGTTTGGGAGAAAGACCGGGCTGGCTGCCGCCGGACACCGCCTGGCTGGACGCGGGCAGCGGCTGGCCGGCACGGCCGGGCGATCCGCCCGGGGAGGCAGATCCCCAGGCGCCGGCCTATATCATCTACACCTCCGGCTCCAGCGGCCGCCCCAAGGGCGTGGCGGTGGGGCAGGGGGCCCTGCAACACTACGCCCGCGCGGTGACGGAGCGCCTGGATCTGCCGGAAGGCGCCGGTCTCGCCAGCCTCGCCAGCACCGCCACCGACCTCGGCTACACCGCCCTGTTTGGCGCCCTGCTCACCGGGCGCAGCCTGCGGCTGCTGGACGAATCCCTGGCTTTCGATGCCGAGGAACTGGCCGCGCAGCTGGAGCGGGAGCCGGTGGACTGCCTGAAGCTGGTGCCCTCCCACCTCAAGGCGCTGCTGGTGGCCTCGCGGCCGGCGCGGCTGCTGCCGCGCCTGTGCCTGGTGTGCGGCGGCGAGGCCCTGTCGCCGGCGCTGGTGGAGCAGGTGCGGGCGCTGTCGCCGGGCCTGCGCATCCTCAATCACTACGGCCCCACCGAGACCACCGTCGGTGCCATTGCCTGCGAAGTGGCGGACCCGGCGCCGGCGGAAATCCCCATCGGCCGGCCGCTGGCGAATGTGACGGCCAGTGTGCGCAACGCCGCCGGGCAGCTATTGCCGCGGGGCGTCGCCGGCGAACTCTGCCTGGGTGGCGCCACCCTGGCCCTGGGCTACCTGGACAATCCCCAACTCACCGCCGCCGCCTTCGTCGAGCGGGACGGCGAACGCGTCTACCGCACCGGCGACCGGGCGAAGATGGATGGGGAGGGGCAACTGCACTTCCTCGGCCGCATCGACCGCCAGGTGAAGATCCGTGGCTACCGGGTGGAGCCGGACGAGGTGGCCGGGTGCCTGCGGGCCAGGGCGCCGGTGCGCGACGCCGCCGTGGTCAACCGCCCGGACGACCGCGGCCGCAACCGCCTGGTGGCCTACCTGGTATCTGCGGAGGGGGAGCTGGATGCGGTGCGCGAGGCGCTGGCGGAAGCGCTGCCCGACTATATGCTGCCCGCCGCCTGGATAGCCCTGCCGGCGCTGCCCCTGAAGAACAACGGCAAGCTGGACGAGGGCGCGCTGCCGGAACCGGAAGCGCCGGCGGAGACCGCGCGCGGCGGCGAAGCGGACGGCGACAGCGACGGCGACGCGGCGGCGCTCCTCGCCATTACCCGCGAGCTGCTCGGCAACGACCGCATCGGCGCCGACGACAATTTCTTCGCCGTGGGGGGCGACTCCATCCTCAGCCTGCAGATTATCGCCCGCGCCAAGCAGCAGGGCCTGCAGCTGACCCCGAAGATGATCTTCGAGCACCAGACGGTGGCGGCCCTGGCCCGGGTGGCGGGGCGCAGCGGCGGCCCGACCGCGGAAGCCGGCCCCGCGACCCCGGATGCCGGCTTTCCGCTGACGCCGATCCAGCACTGGTTCTTCGCACTGGAGCAGCCCGCTCCCGGCCACTGGAACCAGTCCCTGCTGCTGGACCTGCAGCGCGCCCCGCACGCCGAGTGCCTGCGGCGCGCTGTCGACGCGCTGCTGCAGCGGCACCCGGTCCTGCGGACGCGCTTCGACAGCGAGGGCGGCCGGTGGCGGCAGTGCTACCAGTCCTGGGGCGCGGATATGGTCTCGCGGGCCTTCGCGATCGACGACGGCGCGCCCGACGCGGAGCGCCTGGAATCCCACCAGCGGGGGTTTGCCCTGGAGCGGCCGCCGCTGATCCGGCTGGTCTGGTTTCCCGCCGCCGGCCGGCTGCTGTGCACCGCCCACCACCTGATCGTCGACGCGGTGAGCTGGCGCCAGCTGCTGGCGGAACTGGAACAGCTGTACCTGGCGCACGAGGCCGGCGGGGAGGCCGAGCTGCCGCCGCCCGGTGCCGGCTACCACCAGTGGTCGCAGGCGCTGGCGCAGCGCGCGGCGCAGCCGGACCTGGACGGGCAGCTCGCCTACTGGCGACAGCAGTTGCAGGACCAGCCGCCGCTGCCCGCGGCGCCCAACCGCTACGCCGACAGCCGCACCCACACCCTGGACCTGGACGCCGACACCACCGCGCAACTGCTGGGCGGCTGCCACGAGGCCTACAACACCAACGCCCAGGACCTGATGCTGGCGGCCCTGGCGCGGGCGATCGGCCGCTGGCAGGGCCTGGAGCGGGTGGCCGTGGAACTGGAAAACCACGGCCGCGCCCCCGGCGACTGGGCACCGGATGTCGGCCGTTCCCCGGGCTGGTTTACCAGCCGCTACCCGCTGGCGCTGCCGGTAAGGGAGTCCGACGAGGAGGCGGTGATCGCGGTCAAGGAGTCGCTGCGTTCGGTGCCGGAATCGGGTGTCGGCTACGGCCTGCTGCGCTTCCTGCGCGGCGCTGAACTGCCGCCGCCGGCGGGGCTGGTCACCTTCAACTACCTGGGCCAGTTCGACCAGTGGGGCGGGGAATCCCGGCTGTTCCGCATCGGGGAGTGGTCCTGTCCCGGCGCGCGGGCGGGGGAAAACCTGCGCAGCCACTGGCTGGACGTCAACACCCTGGTCCTGGACGGCCGCCTGCAGGCGGAGTGGCGCTATGTGCCGGCGGTGCACGGGGACGGCGAGGTGCACGGCCTGGCCCGGGCCTTTTTCGACGAACTCGCCGCGCTGGTACGCCACTGCGCCGAGCCGGCGGCGGGGCGGGTCACCGCCTCCGATTTCCCGGAGGCGGGGCTGTCGGACGACGAGCTGCAGGGCCTGCTGGAATCCCTGGATTCGTAACGACCTGCCCATCCAGTAAAGCTTTTTTCGAATTTGCAGAGCAGAGAAGCGCAATGAGCGACAAGGCCAAGTCCATCTCCAGAAATATCGAGAGCATCTACCCGCTGGCGCCCATGCAGCAGGGGCTGCTGTTCCACAGCCTGATGCACCCGGACAAGGGCATGTACCTGCTGCAGTACCGCCACGTCATGGAAATGGCGGACCTGGACCTGGCGCTTTTCCGCGAGGCCTGGGAAAAGGTCGTGGAGCGCCACGAACTGTTGCGCACCTCCTTCGTGTGGCAGAAGCAGAAGCGCCCGCTGCAGGTGGTGCACCGGCGGGTGGAACTGCCGGTGGAGTACCGGGACTGGTCGCACCTGGACCCGGACACCCAGGAGCGACGCCTGGAGGAACTGCTGCGCGAAGAGCGCGAGCGCGGCTTCGACTTCACCCGCCCGCCGCTGATGCGGGTGCGCCTGTTCAGGCTGGCGCCGGACACCTACCAGTTCGTGCGCAGCTACCACCATATCCTGATGGACGCCTGGTGCTTCTCCATCATCATGATGGACTTCCTCGGCCACTACCGCGCCCTCTGCCGCGGGGAATCCCTGCAACTGCCCAAACCCCGCCCCTACCGGGACTTCATCCGCTGGCTGGAACAGAAGAACCCGGAGGACCACCGGGCCTTCTGGCAGGGCCGGCTGGCCGACTTCGACGAGCCGACGCCCCTGGGCATCGAGCGTCCCGGACTGGACGCCCCGGAACCGGTGGTGGACTGCGTGCACCGGTTGTCCGCCGAACAGACGGCGCAACTGCAGCGGGTCGCCGGCCGCGTCAATATCACCCTCAACACCCTGGTGCAGGGCGCCTGGGCCCTGCTGCTGTCCCGCTACAGCGGCAATAGCGACGTACTTTTTGGCGTCACCGTGGCCGGCCGCCCCGCGGAACTGGCGGGCATGGAATCCATCGTCGGCCTGTTTATCAACACCCTGCCGCTGCGCTGGCGGGTCCGCGGCGACGAGGCCCCGGGCCCCTGGCTGCAGGCATTGCAGCGGGAAAACCTCGCGCTGCGCGAACACGAAACGGTCTCCCTGGCGCAGATCCAGCAGTGGAGCCAGGTGGACGGCGAGCTGTTCCACAGCCTGTTCGTGTTCGAAAACGCCCCCATGGACGCGGGGCTCAATCGGGAAAACCTGGAATTTGTCGTCCGCGACGCCGCCAACCGCACCCACACCAACTACCCCCTGACCGCGGTGGTCATCCCCGGCGAGCGGCTGCACCTGCAGATCACCTACCAGACCGACCGTTTCGCCGGCCCCCCGGTGGAGCGGATGCTGGAACATTTCACCGCGCTGCTGCTGCGCCTGGGCGAGAGCCTGGAAGCGGAGCGGGACACCCGCCTGGCGGAACTGCCGATGCTCGCCGGCGGCGAGCGCCAGCGCCAGCTGCGCGACTGGGCCCCGGGCCCGCGGATGCCGCTGGGAGCGGACTATGTGGCGCGACTCGAGGAGCGCGCACAGCGGCATCCGCAGCGGGTGGCCCTCCGCTACCGCGACTGCAGCCTCAGCTACGGCGAACTGAACACCCGCGCCAACCTGCTGGCAGAACAGTTGATCGACCGCGGTGTGGGACCGGACAGACTCGTTGCCCTGCTCGACGAGCGCGGCCCGGCACTGGTGGTGGCAATCGTCGCGGTACTCAAGGCCGGCGGCGCCTGGATGCCCCTGGACCCCGCCCACCCGCCACAGCGCCTCGCTGCGGTGCTGGCACAGGGCCGCCCGGCGCTGCTGCTGTGCGGCCGGGAGTTCGAGTCCCTTGAAATACCCAATGCGCCGGCGCGGCTGGTGTTCGATCTGGAAGCCCAGCCGCTGCGCGACTGCGAAAATCCCCGGGTTGCGGTATCGCCGGCCAACCTGGCCTATGTGATCTTCACCTCCGGCTCCACCGGCACCCCGAAGGGGGCCATGGTGACCCGGGAAGGGATGCTCAACAATATGCTGGGCAAAACCCCCGGCCTGGCGTTGGCAGGCGGGGATGTCATCGCCCAGACCGCCTCCCAGTGCTTCGACATTTCCGTCTGGCAGTGCCTCACAGGCGCCATCCTGGGGGCGCAGACCGAGATACTGCCGGACTGCGTGGCCCAGGACCCGCAGGCGCTGGTGGAAGCGGTGCGGGAGCGGGGTATCACCATCCTGGAGATAGTGCCCTCGCTGATGCAGGGGATCCTGGACTCCGCCGGTGAAGCCGCCGACCTCGCCAGCCTGCGCTGGCTGCTGCCCACCGGCGAGGCCCTGCCACCGGTTCTGGCCCGCCGCTGGAGTGAGCGCTTCCCGCGGGTGCCGATGATGAACGCCTACGGCCCGGCGGAGTGCTCCGACGACGTGGCTTTCCATCCGCTGGCCGGCCGGCTGCCGGACTCGGCCCACAATGTGCCCATCGGCCGCGCCACCCTCAACAACCGCCTCTACCTGCTCAACGACCGCCTGGAACTGCTGCCCGAGGGCGCGGTGGGGGAAATCTGCGTGGCCGGCACCGGCGTCGGGCGCGGCTACCTCGGGGAGCCCGCCCGCACCGCCGCCGCCTTCGTGCCCGATCCCTTCGCCGCCGACGGCTCGCGCCTCTACCGCACCGGCGACCTGGCCCGCCTGCTGCCCGGTGGCGAGCTGGAATACGTCGGCCGCGCGGACCACCAGGTCAAAGTGCGCGGCTACCGCATCGAACCGGGCGAGATCGAGAGCCGCCTGCACCGGCACCCGCAGGTGCGCGAAGCGGTGGTACTGGCCCGCCGGGACGAGCGCCGCGCCGCCGTGCTGGTCGCCTACCTGGTGGCGGAACCCCAACCCGAAATCGACCAGCTCCGCCGCTTCACCGCCGAGGCCCTGCCGGACTACATGGTGCCGGCGGCCTTCGTCCTGCTGCCGCGCCTGCCCCTCAACGCCAACGGCAAGGTGGATCGCAAGGCCCTGCCGGCACCGGACTTCTCTGCCCAGAGCGCCGCCGGCTACCGGGCCCCGCGGACCCCGCTGGAGGAACAACTGGCGGAAGTCTGGCGGGAACTGCTCGGCCTGGAGCGGGTCGGCACCGGCGACAACTTCTTCGAACTGGGCGGCCACTCGCTGCTCGCCACCCAACTGATCGGCCAGCTGAGCCGGCAACTGGACCGCGAGATTCCCCTGCGCGCGGTCTTCGAGCACCCCACGGTCGCCGCCATGGCGGAATGGCTGTCGGAAGGGGAGGGCGCCGGCGACCCGGGCCCAGAGCCGGGCCCCCGGCCGGAAGTACTGCCCCTCTCCTACGCCCAGCAGCGCATGTGGTTCCTGCAGCAGCTGGAACCGGAGAGCCCCGCCTACAACCTGCCCGGCGCGGTGCGCCTGCTGGGCGAGGTGGACAGCCACTGCCTGCGCCGCGCCCTGCAACTGCTGGTGGACGACCACGAGGTGCTGCGCACCCGCTTTGCCAACCGCGACGGCGCGCCGGTCCAGGTGATCGAGGACGAGCTGAAGGTGGAGCTGCCGCTGGTGGACCTGGCCGAGGAGGGCGACCTGGAGGTCGCGCTGCGCGGCGCATTGCGCGCCGATGCCGGGGCCCCGTTCGAGCTGGAGCGGGGGCCGCTACTGCGGGCGCGCCTCTACCGGCTGGGACCACAGGAGCATGTGCTGGCCATCAACTGCCACCATATCGTCGCCGACGGCTGGTCCCTGCGCCTGATGATCGAGGCCTTCTGCGGCCACTACCGCGCCCTCGCCGACGGCGCCGCGCCGGCCCGCGAACCCCTGCCGCTGCAGTACGCGGACTTCGCCCTGTGGCAGCGCCGGTGGATGCAGGGCGAGGAATGCCGCCGCCAACTGGCCTACTGGCGGGAGCAACTGGACGGCGAGAGACAGCCCCTGGAGCTCCCCGCCGACTTTCCCCGACCCGAGCGCGCCGGCTGGTGCGGCGGACGCCACAGTGTGGCGCTGCCGGCGGCGCTGGCGAAACAGGTTAAAGCGTTTGACCGTCAGCGCGGCCGGGGCAGCTTCGCCACGCTGCTCGCCGCCTTCCAACTGCTGTTGCACCGTTTCAGCGGCAGCGACGACATTCTCGTGGGGGTGCCGGTGGCCAACCGCCACCGGCCGGCGGTCCAGCCGCTGGTCGGCTGCTTCGTCAACACCCTGGTCTACCGCACCCGGCTGCGCGCGGACGAATCCGTGCAGGCGCTACTGGAGCGGGTGCACCGGCAGTCCCGGGAAGCCCAGGCGCATCAGGACCTGCCGTTCGACTACCTGGTGGAGCAGCTGGGCCTGGAGCGTCAGCTCAGCTACAACCCGCTGTTCCAGGCGATGTTCAACTACCTGCCGGGCATGGCCCTGGACCGCTTCGACCTGGGCGACCTGCTGGCCGAGGCGGTGGACAGCCGCCCGGACACCGCCATGTGCGACCTGAAGCTGGATGTCCACGAGAGCGACAGCGGCTTCGAACTGCACTTCGAATACAGCAGCGACCTCTTCCGCGAGGCCACCGTGGCCGCCATGGCCGACTACTATCGCGAGCTGCTCGCCGCGCTGGTGCAGCGGCCGCAGATGCCCTGTGGAGAATTGTCACTGCCCGCGGACCGCGGGGCTGTCCTGCGCGGCGCCGGGTCGCCGGTGGAGGGCTGGCTGCAACGCTTCCGCCGCTGCGCGGCCGGGGCCCCCGAACAGATCGCCCTGGCGGCCGGGGATTCGGCGCTGGACTACGGCGAGCTGGACCGGATCACCGACCGCTGGGCCGGGGCCCTGCGCGGCCGCGGCATAGGCCCGGAGGACCGCGTGGCCCTGTGCCTGGAGCGGGGCCTGTCCCTGCCCATGGCCATGGTGGCGGTGCTCAAGGCGGGCGCCGCCTACGTTCCGTTGGACCCGGCGCAGCCGGCGCAGCGCAACCGGGAGATATTGGCGCAGGCGGCCCCGACTTTGCTGCTGTGTGACGACGGCGCTATAGGAGCGGCCCGGCCGGGAGCGGCCGCTGGCCGCGATCCCAACCCGCCGGTACCCACCGCGGCTCTATCCGAACTGGAAGGGGAATCCCACTCTGTAGGAGCGGCGGCGCGGCCATCCGCCCATGGCCGCGATCCGAGTCCCGAGCACCTGGCCTACCTCCTCTACACCTCCGGCTCCACCGGCCGCCCCAAGGGCGTCGCCATCACCCGCGGCAATCTCGCCAACCTGCTGGCGGAACTCGATCGGCGCCTCGAACTGGGCGCCGGCGACCGGGTACTGGCGCTCACCACCTGCACCTTCGATATCGCCGTGGTGGAGTTGCTCGCGCCCCTGGCCGCCGGCGCCACGGCGGTGCTGGCGGACCGCCACCAGGCCCGCGACCCGGCGGCCATCGACCGGCTGCTGGAGCGGCACAAAATCACCGTGGTCCAGGCCACCCCGGCCAGTTGGCGCCTGCTGGTCAGTCACAGTCGCCGGCCCTGGAACGGCATCCGCGCCATCGCCGGCGGCGAGGCACTGCCCGGTGCCCTGGCCGGGGCCATCGTCGAACGCGGCGCGGCGCTGATCAACGGCTACGGGCCCACCGAGGCCACCGTCTATGCCAGCTTCCAGGCCGTGCAGCCGGAGGACGTGCCGCTGCAGGTACCCATCGGCAATCCGGTGGCCAACAGCGCCTGCTATGTGCTCGACGACCAGCTGCGCCCGGTGCCCCCGGGCGCTGCCGGCGAGCTCTATCTGGCCGGCGGCGGCCTGGGCCGCGGCTATTTCGGCGCCCCGGCGCTGACTGCCGTCGCCTTCCTGCCGGACCCCTTCAGCCCGGTGCCAGGCGCGCGCATGTACCGTACCGGCGACCGGGTGCGCGTGGCCGGCGGCGCCCTCGAATACCTGGGACGGCGGGACTTCCAGGTCAAGCTGCGCGGATTCCGCATCGAACTGGGGGAGATAGAGGCGGTACTGGAAACCCACCCCGGGGTGGAGGCCGCCGCGGCGGCGGTGTTCGGCGAGGGCGACCGCGCCCGCCTGGCGGCCTACTACAGCGGCCCCGGCACCGAAGCGGAACTGTCGCAGCACCTGGCCGCGCGCCTGCCCGAGTACATGGTCCCGGCCCAACTGGTGCCCCTGGCGGCGCTGCCGCAGAACGCCAGCGGCAAGGTGGACCGCCGCGCACTGCCGGCGCCGGAGGCCCCTGAGTCCGGATCCGCCGACCGCGCCATGACCCCCTGGGAGCAGCGGCTGGCGGAGATCTGGCGGGAGGTGCTGGAGCGGGACAGCGTCGGCCCGGACGACGATTTCTTCGCCCTCGGCGGTCACTCCCTGCTGGCTGCCCGGGTGGTGGCCCGACTGGGCGAGCGCCACGGCCTGCAGTTGCCCCTGCGCCGGGTGTTCGAGCGGCCGCTGTTGTCGGACCTCGCCGGTACCCTGGCGGAAGGCGGGGCGGTGGAAACCATACCCCGGCGCGGGGAGAGCGGCCCCGCGCCCATGCTCCCCACCCAGCAGCGGCTGTGGTTTATCCACCGCTTCGAGGGCGGCAGCCGGGCCTACAATCTCTCCCTGGCCCTGCGCCTGGACGGGGAACTGGAGCCCCGCGCCCTGCGCGCCGCGGCCGTGGAGCTGGCGGAGCGCCAGCACAGCCTGCGCAGCGTATTCGCCGAGCGTGACGGCCAGCTGCTGCAGCTGCTGCTGGAGCCCGAGGCCGCCGGCGCGCCGCGCCCGCCGCTGCCCTGCGCCGAAGAAGAGCTGCCCGGACTGCTGGGCGCCGAGGCGGCGGGAGAGTTCGACCTGGAGCGCGGCCCCCTCTGGCGCCTGGCGGTGTACCGGCTGCCGGAAGGGGCGGATGTGCTCCAGCTCACCGTGCACCATATGGCCGCCGATGCCTGGTCCCTGGAAATACTGGTGCGGGAGCTGGGGGCCCTCTACCGCCGGCACCACACCGGAGAGCGGACCGCGCTGGCGCCACTGCCGGTGCAGTTCGCCGACGTGGCCGCCTGGTGGCAGGGACCCGCGGGCCGCGCGCGGATCGACGGGCAACTGGCGTACTGGAAGAAACAGCTGGCCGGCGAGCCGCCACTGCTGGACCTGCCCGCGGACTTCCCGCGCCCGGCGCACCCGAGCCACAGCGGCAGCCGCCACCGCTTCCCGCTGCCGCCGGCGCTGGCGGAGCGGATCGACGAAACCTGCCGCCGGGAGGGGCTGACCGCCTTCGTGCCGCTGGTGGCGGCCTGGCAGCTGCTGCTGTCCCGCTACAGCGGCCAGCGGGACCTCTGGCTGGGAGTGCCGGTGGCCCAGCGGCACCACGGACACACCGAACAACTGATCGGCTACTTCGCCACCACCCAGGTGCTGCGCTGCTCGCTGGCACCGCGGCAGCCGGTGGAGGCGCTCTGGCAGCAGGTGCGGCGGACGCTGCTGGATGCCCAGCAGCACCAGGACGTGCCCTTCGAGGAACTGGTGGACGCCCTCGCGGTGGAGCGGGATCCGAGCCGCCCGCCCCTGTTCCAGGCCCTGTTCAACCTGATCCAGCTGCCCGTCGATGAGGCGGGCGAATTCGGCGGCCTGCCGGCCCGGCGGCTGGCGGTGGAAAACGATTTCGTGTTGGGGGATATCGCCCTGCAGGTGGAGCGGATCGGCGAGGGCTGGCACTGCACCCTGGAGTACAGCACCGAACTGTTCCTGCCCGCCACCGCGGCCCGCTACGGGCAGCACTATCTGCGCCTGCTGGAGGCGATGCTGGCGCAACCGGAAGCGCGGCTGTGCCAACTGGCCCTGGAGCGGGAAATGCCGGCGGCGCAGTGGAACCGCACCGATGTCCCCCTGGACTGGCGGCGGGGCGACCTGGTGGGCCGCTTCGAGCAACAGGCGGCGTCCAGCCCCGACGCCGTCGCCGCCGAGTCCCGGGACTGGTCCCTGAGCTACCGCGAGCTGAACCGGCGCGCCAACCGCCTGGCCCACTGGCTGCGGCAGCGCGGCACGGGGCGGGACCGGCTGGTGGCCGTGCACCTGGAGCGAGGCTCGCATCTACTGCCGGCGCTGCTGGCGGTGCAGAAGGTCGGGGCCGCCTATGTGCCCCTGGACCCGTCCCATCCGGCGGAGCGCCTGGCGGCCATCGCGGCGCACGCCCGGCCGGCCCTGTGCCTGACGGAATCCACCCTGCCGGAAATAGCCGGGGAGAGCGTCGCCCTGGACCGGCTGTGCCTGGAGGACCAACCGGATTCCGATCCGCAGCCGGCCTGGCACCCGGAGCAGCTGGCCTACGTGATCTACACCTCCGGCTCCACCGGCCGCCCCAAGGGGGTGCAGATCAGCCGCGCCAACTTCGCCAATTTCCTCTGCGCGATGGAGCGCCGGCTGCCGCTGGAGGCGGGGGACTGCTGGCTGGCCACCACCACCTGCGCCTTCGATATGTCCAAGCCGGAGCTGTTCCTGCCGCTGGTGCGCGGCGCCCGGGTGCGGCTGGTGACGCCGAAGCTGGCCACCGACGGCGCCGCGCTGTTCGAAGAACTGCAGAAGGCCTCGGTCTTCCAGGGCACCCCGGCCAGCTGGCAGCTGCTGCTGGCGCACCGGGACAGCGGCTGGCCGGCGATCCGCGGCCTGATCGGCGGCGAGGCGGTGCCCGGGGAACTGGCCGATCGCCTGCGCCGACTGGGCGTGCGCCTGACCGCCATGTACGGCCCCACGGAGACCACCGTCTGGTCCACCGCGCAGCCGGTGGACGGCGGGCAGGGGGGGGTGGTGCCGATCGGCTCGGCGCTGGCCAACACCCGCTGCTACCTGCTGGACGACTGCCTGCAGCCGGTGCCCCCGGGGGCCACCGGGGAACTCTATATCGCCGGCGACGGCGTGGCCCGCGGCTACCGCGCCGCCGCCGGGCTGACCGCCGGCGCCTTTCTGCCGGATCCCTTCTCGGGCGTCCCCGGCGGCCGCATGTACCGCACCGGCGACCTGGCGCGCCGCCGCGCCGACGGCACCCTGGTGTGCATCGGTCGCAGCGACTTCCAGATCAAGGTGCGCGGTTTCCGCATCGAGCCCGGGGAGATCGAATCCCTGCTGCGGGAATACCCCGGAGTGGGGGACGCGCTGGCCATGGCCGATGGGCAGCAGCGCCTGATCGCCTGGATACAGGCGGACGGGGAGACGGATACGGTCGCCCTCCGCGACTACCTGAAACGGCGCCTGCCCGCCTATATGGTGCCCTTCGCGCTGGTGCCGGTGGCGCGCTTTCCGCTCAACAGCAACGGCAAGATCGACCGCCGCGCGCTGCCGCGCCCGCAGGAACAGGACCTGGCCAGCAGCGCCTATGTGCCCCCGGCCACGCCGGTGCAGGAACGGCTGGCGGAAATCTGGGGCGAGCTGCTGGGGCTGCCCCGGGTGGGTATCGGGGACAGCTTCTTCGAGCTGGGCGGCCACTCCCTGCTGGCCATGCGCCTGATCGGCCGGGTGGAGCGGGAGTTCGGCGTCAGGCCGGACCTGCGCGCCCTGTTCGAGGCCCCCACCATCGCCGCCCTGGCGCAACAGGTGGAAGCGGCCGGCGGCCGCGCCCGGGAGGAGCTGGATACGATGAGCCAGCTGCTGGCGGAATTCGAGGAATGACGAAGAGACAGAAATGAACCGACCCGACCCAATGGATATCGCCCGCCGCCTGGCGGCGCTGCCGGCGGAGAAGCGCCGCGACTTCCGCGCCCGCCTGGCGGCCCAGGGCATAGACGCCTGGCGCCTGCCCATCGCCGCCCGGCCCGCCGGGGAACCGGAGCAATACCCGCTTTCTCAGGCCCAGCAACGCTTTCTGGCCGCGGAGGAACTCAGCGAACGGGCCCTCTACAACCTCTGTTCGGTACTGCGCTTCCGCGGCCAACTGGACCTGGACGCCCTCGAGCGCGCCACCGCACAGGTAATCGGACGCCACGAGATACTGCGCAGCCGCTACATCGCCGGCGGGGACGACGAGGCCCTGCAGGAGGTGTTGCGCGACTGGGTGCCGGCGCTGAAGGTGGAACCGGCAGAGGTAGCGGGTGACAGCGCCGCCTGGTGTCGGGCCGAGTACCGGCGGCAGCTGGCGCAGCGCTTCGACCTGGAGCGGGAACCGCCGCTGCGCATCCGCGTGTACGGCACCGGCGACGGCGACCACTGGCTCTTTTTCACCATCCACCATATCGCCTTCGACGCCTGGTCCGCGCAGCAGCTCAACCGGGAGGTGGCCGAATGCTACCGGGCGGAACTGGCCGGCGAGGCGCCCCGGCTGGAGGCGCTGCCGGTGCAGTACCGGGACTACGCCCTGTGGCAGCGGGAGTGGATGGACAGCGACGACTACCGCGCCCAGTGCGAACACTGGCGCCAGGTGCTGGACGGCGCCCCGGAGGCACTCAACCTGCCGCTGGACCGGCCGCGCCCTCCCGCCGCCGGCCGCCGCTTCAGCGGCGGCAACCTCAGTCGCCCGCTGGAGCCGGGCCTGAGCGAGGGCATCCGCCGCGCCGCCAGGGACAGCGGCGCCACCCTGTATATCTATGGCCAGACCGCCTTCGCCTGGCTGCTGGCCGCCTACAGCGGCGACCGCGAGCTCTGCCTGGGCAGCTCCATCGCCAACCGCGGGCGACCGGAGCTGGCGCCGCTGATAGGCCCGCTGCTCAATACCCTGGTGCTGCGCCACGACCTGGGTGGCGATCCGGATTTCTCCGAATCCCTGAAGCGCAGCCGCCGCATCACCGCGGACGCCTTCGACCACCCGGACCTCCCCTTCGAGCAGCTGCCCGCGCTGCTCGGCCGCACCGGCGGCGAACCCCTGTTCCGGGCCATGTTCGTGCAGCTGAGCCTGCCGGAGAGCCGCAGCTTCCAGCTGCCCGGCGCGGAAGTGGAGATGGTCGAGCCGGAGCAGCAGCACGCCCGCTTCGACCTGACCCTGCGCCTGGTGGAACTGGCGGACGGCCGCCTGCGCCTGGACCTGGAGTACAGCGACGAACTGTTCGAGCGCGCCACCGCCGAACAGATGCTCGCGCACCTGCAGCAGCTGTTCGAGCAGGTCCTGGCAGATCCCCGCCTGCGCCTGTCCGAACTGCGCTGGGCCGGGGCCGTCAGCGATCTCAGCGCCCCCGCGCTTGCGGAGCCCCCGCAGCTGCTGGACCGGCGGCTGGAGGCACTGGCCCGGCGGCAGCCGGACGCCTGCGCCCTGGACTCCCCGGACGGCCGCTACAGCTATCGGCAACTGGCCCGGGCGGCCGCGGCGCTGGCGCGGCGGTTGCGCGACCAAGGTGCGGGGGAGGGCGACCGCGTGGCCCTGTGCCTGGAGCGCACCCCGCTGCAGGTCGCCGCCACCCTGGCCTGCTGGCGCCTGGGGGCGGTGGCGGTATTCCTGGACCCGGCGCAGCCGGCCGGGCGCTTGCGACAACTGCTGGGGGACAGCGACTGTGCCCTGGCGGTGCTCGCCTGCCCGGACCCGCAACTGGTCGGCGACTTGCCGACGCTGATACTGGACCGCTGGCCCGAAGGCGAACCCGATGGAGAGGAGAGCCACAGCCGCGCCGGGGCCCCCGCCTACCTGCTCTACACCTCCGGCTCCACCGGCCGGCCCAAGGGCGTGCTGGTCAGCCACGGCGCTATCGCCCACTACGCCGCCGCCGTCTCCGGGCGGCTGCAACTGCCCGCGGACGCGCGCTGGGGTACGCCGGCCACGGTGGCCGCGGACCTGGGACTGACCGCCGTGGCCGGCGCCCTGTACAGCGGCGGCACCCTGGTGCTGCCGGACCCGGACTGGGCCTTCGACCCGCCGGCGCTGGCGGACTACCTGGCCCGCGAGCCCCTGGACTGCCTCAAGATAGCGCCGTCCCACCTGAAGGGACTGCTGGCGGTGGACGAGCCGCGGCGGCTGCTGCCCCGCCACACCCTGGTGCTGGGCGGCGAGGGTCTGGAGGCAGAACTGGCAGAGCAGCTGCGCGCCCTGGCGCCGCAGCTGCGCATCGTCAACCACTACGGCCCGTCCGAGGCCACCGTGGGCGTCTGCTGCCAGCCGCTGGAGCCGGATACGGAGTCCGCCGGCCCCTACCTGCCCCTGGGCACGCCGCTGCCCGGCTGCCGCCTGCTGGTGCTCGACGGCGACGGCAACCCGGTGCCGCGGGGGGCCGCCGGGGAACTGCACATCCGCGGGCCGCAACTGGCGCTGGGCTACTGGCGCCGGCCCAAACTGACCGCCACCGCCTTCCCGCCGGCGGCGGACGGCGGCCGCTGCTATCGCACCGGCGACCTTGTGCGGGTCAACGTCCGCGGCGAACTGGAATTCCTCGGCCGCACGGACGACCAGGTCAAGATCCGCGGCTACCGGGTGGAGCCCGGGGAGGCGGCGCGCTGGCTGGGCGAGCAGCCGGAGGTCGCCGCCGCCGCCGTGCTGGCCCCGGAACTGGATCGCGGCCGGCAGCTGGTGGCCTACCTGGAGGCACAAGGGGAGGATTTCGAGCTGGAGGCGCTGCGGGCGCGGATGCGCGAACAGCTGCCCGACTACCTGGTGCCGGCCCACTGGATACCGCTGGAGCGCCTGCCACTGAATGCCAACGGCAAGCTGGACCGGCGCGCGCTGCCCCTCCCGGAAACCGGCCTGTCCCGGGAAAAGGCGGAAGAGCGCCCGCTGACCGAAACCGAGGCGCAGCTGGCGGAGATCTGGCGCCGGCTGCTGCCGGTGGAACAGTTGGGACCGGAGGACGACTTCTTCCTGCTCGGCGGCGACTCCATCCTCAGTCTGCGCCTGATCGCCCTGGCGGCCGGCGCCGGGCTGCGCCTGACCCCGCGCCAGGTGGCCGCCGACGGCCGGCTGCGGACCATGGCCGCGGAGGCGGAGCTGGCCGGTGACCCGAATATCCGCCAGCTGCGCGACCTGTTCCGCGAACTGCTGGACAGGCCCGAGCTGGGCGCGGACGACGACTTCTTCCGCGCCGGCGGCGACTCCATCCTCAGCCTGCAGCTGGTCGCCCGCGCGCGCAAACTGGATTTGGCACTGACCCCGCGGCTGCTGCTGGAAAACCCGACGCCGCGGGCCCTGGCTGCGGCACTGCGGCCGGGGAAAGCGCCGCAGCCGGCCAGTGGCGGGGCGCCCGCCGTACCCAGCGTCGACCGCGCCCGGCCCCAGCCGATGTCCCCGGCCCAGCGGCGCCTCTGGTTCCTGCAGCAGCTGGAGCCGGAGAGCGCCGCCTACAACGTCTGCCAGTTGCTGGCGATCCGCGGCCCCCTGGACGCGGCGGCG
>NZ_JAPIVK010000020.1:0-8039 GCF_026183675.1 Microbulbifer halophilus | reverse complement strand
GGACGCGGCGGCGCTGCGCCGCGCCTGCGAGCAACTGGTGCGCCGCCACGAGGCCCTGCGCTACCGCTTCTTCGAGGAGGGCGGCCGGGTCTGGCAGCGGCCGGCGGCCGGGGCGGAGCTTTCCTTCCGCGAACACCCCGCGGCGGGGGCGGACTGGCGCGAAGCGGCTGCCCGGGCCGCCGCCAGGCCCTTCGACCTGGAGCGGGGCCCGCTGCTGGCGGTGGACCTGTTCCGGCTGGCCGGTGACGACCACCGGCTGCTGATCAACGTCCACCATATCGCCGTGGACGGCTGGTCCATGGGGCTGCTGGTGCGGGACTTCGCCGAGGCCTACCGCGCCGCCGCGGAGGGGCGCGAAATCGCGGTCCCCGAGCGGCAGCCGGACTTTCTCGACCTGGCGGTATGGCAGCACCGGGCCCTGCAGGAGGGCCGCGCCGACGGGCTGCTGGACTACTGGCGGGCGCGCCTGGACGGCGCCCGCTTCGACCTGTCCCTGCCCCTGGACAAGCCCCGCCCGGCGCGCTGGGAGGCCGCCGGCCGGCGGCTGGACCGGGAGCTGCCGCCGGCACTGGTGCGGGAGCTGGACGCCCTGGCGCGCCGCCTGGAAATTACCCCCTTTACCGTTCACCTGGCCACCTGCCAGCTGCTGCTGTGGCGCTACAGCGGCCAGGCGGATTTCACCCTCGGGGTGCCGGTGTCCGGCCGCGACAATCCCCACACCCAGGAACTGGTGGGGCCCTTCCTCAACACGCTGGTGCACCGCTGCCGCCTGGATCCCGGCCGGCCGCTGCGGGATTTCCTGCGCGACGTCGCGCGGCGACACCGGGAGGACCTGGAGCAGGGGGAACTGCCGTTCGAGCAGCTGGTGGAATCCCTCGACGTGGAGCGGGACCTGTCCCGCGCGCCCCTGTTCCAGGTGGCCCTCAACCACCAGGTGGACCACCGCGGTGAGCGACGCCTGCAACTGCCCGGCCTCGAGGTGGAGCCGTTGGCGCCGGAGGCGCTCAGCGCCAAATTCGACCTGACGTTCAACCTGTTCGAGCGGCGCGGCGAGGGCGGCGAAGCCGCCGTCTCGCTGCTGCTGGAATACCCCGCGGCTCTGTTCCGGGAGGAGACGGTGGCGCGCATGGCGGCGGACTATATCGAGCTGCTGGGCCGTATCGCCGGCGGCCTGGATGCGCCCCTGGCGGCGCTGGAACTGCCGTCCGCGGCGGCGCAGCCGTCGGCGGGGGCGTCGATACCGCAGGGCGAAATCGTCGACTTTGTGGCCCGCTTCGACGCCGCCGCCCGCCGCCATCCCGAGCGCATCGCGGTTGTCAGCGGCGAGCGGCGGCTGAGCTATCGAGCGCTGGCGGAGCGCGCCGAGCGGCTGGCCGAATGGATACTGGCCCGGGAGATTGCGCCGGAGAGCCCGGTGGCCTTCTGCATGCCGCGGGACGAGCGCCTGCTCGTCTGCCTGCTGGGCATCCAGAAGGCCGGTGCCGCCTACCTGCCACTGGACCCGGCGCACCCGGCGGAGCGTAATGGCTATATCCTGGCGCAGGCGGCCCCGACCCTGTGCCTGTGTGCGGACGAAACCCGCGTGGGCCTGGATCAAGCAGCGACCATGCGCACCGTGACCTGGTCCGAACTGGAAGCCGAACTCCCGCCTGTAGGAGCGGTGGGGCGGCCATCCGCCCACGGCCGCGATCCCGGGGCCCGGCTGCCGACGGTCCCGGCTCCCGACCACCTGGCCTACACCCTCTACACCTCCGGCTCCACCGGCCGCCCGAAAGGGGTACAGATCTCCCGCGGCAATTTCGCCAATTTCCTGCTGGCGATGGAGCGGGCCCTGCCGCTGGAGGGGGTGGAGCGATTCCTGGCGCTCACCACTGTCACCTTCGATATCGCCGGCCTGGAACTCTGCCTGCCCCTGGCCCGCGGCGGCACTGCGGTGATCGCGGACGACGACCAGCGCCGCGACCCGGCGGCGCTGCTGGCGCTGATCCGCGAGCGGGATGTGCAACTGGTGCAGGCCACGCCGGCCACCTGGAGCCTGCTGCTGGAAGAGGAAACGGCGCCCCTGGGGGGCGTCGTCGCCCTGGCCGGCGGCGAGGCGCTGCCGGGGGAGATGGCCGCGCGCCTGGCGCGGGCCGCGCGGGCCGCGTTCAACGTCTACGGGCCCACCGAAACCAGCGTCTGGTCCAGCTGCTGTCCGCTGGCGGAGGAGCCGCAGTTGGCGGTGCACCCCGTCGGGCGCCCGCTGCTCAACAACCGCCTCCACCTGCTGGACGACCAGCTCAACCCGGTGCCGCCGGGTGTGGCCGGGGAGCTGTATATCGCCGGCCTGGGCCTGGCCCGGGGCTACGCCGGCCGCCCGGGGCTGACCGCGGAGCGCTTCCTGCCGGACCCCTTCGCCGGCGACGGCGGCCGCCTCTACCGCACCGGCGACCGGGCCCGCTGGCTGCCGGACGGCCGCCTGGAATACCTGGGGCGCACCGACAGCCAGGTCAAGGTGCGCGGTTTCCGCGTCGAACTGGGGGAGATAGAGGCCGCCCTGCAGCGGCACCCGGCGGTGCGCCAGGCGGCGGTGGCCCTGCGCGGCGGCGAGCTGGCCGCCTACTGGGTGAACCGCGACGGCCACAGCGCCGGCGCCGGAACCCTGCGCGCCCACCTGGCCGATCGCCTGCCGGACTATATGCTGCCCGCCCGCTACCGGTCGCTGGAGGCCCTGCCGCTGAACAGCAACGGCAAGGTGGACCGCGCCGCGCTGCCGCAGGCGGATGCCGGAAACGGTGAGCGGACCGCCGGAACGCCGTCGACCGCGGACCAGCAGCTGCTGGCGGAGATCTGGCGCGAGGTGCTGGGGGCGGACGAGCCGGGCCCCGACGACAATTTCTTCCACCTGGGCGGCCACTCCCTCAGCGCCGCCCAGGTCCGCGCGCGCCTGCGCGCCCGGGGGCTGGAACTGCCCCTGAAAACCTTCTTCGAGCGGCCGCTGCTGGCACAGCAGGCGGAGGCCCTGGCCGATGCCAGCCGGAGCCGGATAGTGCCGGTGTCGCGGGGCGGGGAGCTGCCGCTGTCCGACGCCCAGCGCCGCGTCTGGTTTATGCAACAGCTGGATCCGGCGGACGCCGGCTTCAATATGGCCTTCGCGGTGGAACTGCGCGGGCCGGTGGACGGCGGGGCCCTGCGCGGGGCGCTGGAGCAGGTGAGCCGGCGCCACGAAATCCTGCGCACCACCTATCGCACGCTGGATGGCGAGCCGCTGCAGTGGATTCACGACACGCTGTCGGTGGACTTCACGGAGACGGGGCTGCCCGCCGGCGAGGGCGAGTCCGGCCTGGAGCGCCGGCTGGCGGAGGAGGCCCGCCGCCCCTTCGACCTGGAGCGGGAGGCGCCGCTGCGGGTGCGCCTCTACCGGCGCGGGGAGCGCGACTTCGTGTGCCAGTTCGTGCAGCACCATATCGCCTCGGACGCCTGGTCCACCGCCCTGTTGCTGGACGAGGTGATCGCCTGCTACGGCGGCGAGACGCTGCCGCCGCTGCCGCTGCAGTACGCCGACTACGCCGCCTGGCAGCAGTCGGAGGCGCGCCGCTCGCAGTGCGCGGAGGGCCTGTCCTTCTGGCGCCGCACGCTGGCCGGCATGCCGCCGCAGCTGGCGCTGCCGTTCGACTTCCCGCGCCCGGAGCGCGACGACGGCCGCGGCGACGCGGTGAACTTCCAGTGGTGCGGCAGGGAGTGGCGGGCCCTGCGGGACTTCGCCCGCGAGCGGGAGCTGTCCCTGTTCATGCTGCTGCTGGCGGCCCTGGGGCTGGTGCTGCAGCGGGAGACCCGCAGCGGCGACCTGGTGATCGGCACCGATGTGGCCAACCGGGAGCCGGCGGAGACGGAGTCGCTGATCGGCTTCTTCGTCAACCTGGTGGCGCTGCGCCTGAAGCCGCGGCCGGATGCCAGTTTCGCCGACTACCTGGAGGCCGTGCGCCGGGTCTGCCTGGATGCCTTCTCCCACCAGCAGGTGCCCTTCGACCGGGTGGTGGAGACGATGGGGCTGCCGCGCCAGCGCAACACCCACCCGCTGCTGCAGGCGCTGCTGGTGATGCAGAACACCCCCGGCCAGCGGCGGCAGCTGCCGGATATCCGGGTGTCGCCGCGGGCCGGCGCCCAGCAGCACTCCAAGTTCGATATGGCGCTCTTCGCCAGCGAGACGGAGGAAGCGCTGCAGATGCGCTGGGTCTACCGGCCCAGCCTGTTCCGCCGCACCACCATAGAGCGGCTGCGCGACCGGCTGCGCGCAATACTGGACCGGGCCCTGGCGGCGCCGGACACCCCCCTGAACGAATTCTACCTGCACTCCGCAAGCGAGGAATCCATGACTTCATCCGCGCAAAAACAGCGCAAGCTGTCCAAGCTCGGCAAACTCCGGCGGCGCCCCGCGGCGGCCGCGCCACCGGAACCGGTAACGAGCCGCCCGCTGCGGCAGGGGGAGACCTTCCCGCTGCTGGTGGAGAGCCGCGATCCGGACCTGGACCCGCTCGCCTGGGCCGCCGCCCAGCGGGAGCGCGTCGAGGAGTGGCTGGGGCGCCACGGCGGCCTGCTGTTCCGCGGCTTCCGCCTGCCCACCCCGGTGGCGTTCGAGGATTTCTGCCGGACGCTCTACCCGGAGCTCTACGGACAGTACGGCGACCTGCCCCGCAGGGAGGTGGGGAAGAAAATCTACCGCTCCACCCCCTATCCGGCGGACCGCATGATCCTGTTCCACAACGAGAGCGCCCACCAGCATCGCTGGCCGCGGCGGCAGTGGTTCTACTGCGAACAGCCGGCCCCGGTGGGCGGCGCCACGCCGATCGTCGACTGCCGCCGGCTGTACCGGGCGCTGCCCGGCTGGCTGCGGGACAAACTGCAGCGCAAGCAATTGCTGTATATCCGCAACTTCGACGGCCGCATTGACGTCAGCTGGCAGCACTTCTTCAAGACCGACAGCCGCGAGGCGGTGGAGGCCACCTGCCGCGAGGGCGATATCCGCTTCAGCTGGGGAGACGGGGACAGCCTGCACACCCGCCAGCGGGGGCCGGCGGTGATCCGCCACCCGCGCACCGGCGAGCTGAGTTTCTTCAACCAGATACAGCTCTACCACCCGGCCTTCCTCGACGACGACGTGCGCGGCGAACTGCTCGCCGCCGGCGGCGAGGAACGGTTGCCGCGGCACGTCTGCTACGGCGACGGCGAGCCCCTGGAGCCGGAGGCGATCGCGCTGATCAGCGAGGCCTACGAGCGCTTCGCGGTGCGTTTCGACTGGCGGCAGGGGGATGTGGTGATGCTGGACAACATGCTCGCCGCCCACGCCCGCGATCCCTTCGAGGGCGAGCGGCGGATCGCGGTGGCCATGGGCGACCTCTATCGCCGCGACGAGGTGGAGGCGCCGGCCCCCGCGGATGAAACGCACGGGCGGGAGCCGCGGGCCGGGGAGGTGCAATCGTGAATCCCGATAGCGGCGGCGCGCCCCTGGCGCCGCAACAGAGAGCGCTCGTCGACTCGGCACCGGCCCTGCGCTGGGCCTGGCTCGACCTGGGTCGGGAAGTGGACGCCTCCCGGGTGGAGCGGGCCCTGCGCCGACTGGTGGCCCGCCACGAGGCCCTGCGCACCCGCTACCGGCCGCTGCCGGGCTGGAGCGGGCTGCGCCAGCAGGTGTTGGAACCGGCGGCAGTGCACCTGGACTGGCGCAGCGGCGGCGCGGAGCAGGGGCTGGAGCCCCTCGAGTGGCGCCGCCGGGCGGAGGCGATGGCCGCCGACAGCCGGCCCGACCTGGCAGCCTGGCTGTACCGCGACGACCGCGCCGGCAGCCGCCTGCTGCTGGGGCTGCCGGCCCTCTCCCTGGACGACGCCAGCCTGCTGCAACTGCGCGGGGAACTGCTGGGCGCCCCCGGGGAGGTAGAAGAGCCGATGCAGTACCGCGAATACGTCTCCTGGATTCGCGAACTGCAGGACGAGGATGCGGAGTCCGGCGAGGGCGCCCAGTTCTGGCGCAACCGCAGCCTGGACCAGCTGCCCGGCGGTCGCCTGCCGGAGACCTACGGCCGGCCGGAAGGTCGGGCGGGGCGGGTGCAGTGCCCGCTGCCGGCGGATCTGCAACACCGGTTGGCGGAACTGGCCGAAGAACTGGAATCTGCGGAACCGGTGCCGCTGCTCGCCATCTGGGCCGCCCTGCTGGGCCGGTTGGGCAGCAGGGAGGAACTGCAACTGGGCTGCAGCCACGACTGCCGGGAGGACTACGGGGAACTGGCCGGCTGCCTGGGTCTCTTCGAACAACCGCTGCCGCTGGCCTGCCGGCTCTCCCCGCAGACGGGGCTGCGCGGCCTGGCGCGCGATCTGTCGGTACAAATGGCGGAACTGGCCGACTGGCAGGAGTATGCGACCCTGCCGGAACTGCTGCCGCTGTGGCAGCCCAGCCGCCAGGCGGGATTCCGCTGGCGCCGCCAGGCACATCGCCGGGCGCTGGAAACAGGGGCCAGCGGCGGCTGCGAACTGCTGCTGGAAGCGATTCGCACCGACAGCGGGGACGGGCAACTGGCCCTCCATTTCGACACCGGCCTCTACCGGCAGGGGCAGATGCAGCGGCTGCTGGTGCGGCTGCGGCGGCTGCTGGAGCTGGCGCTGGAGAGCCCGGACGCGCCCCTGGCGGAGCTGGACATACGGCTCGAGGACGAGTGCGGCGCGGCGCTGGAACCGCGGCAAGCGGCGGGCGACTGCGCGGATATCGTCGACGGCTTCCGCGCCTCCGCCGCCGCCCATCCCCAGCGGGCGGCGCTGCGCTGCGGTTCCCGGGTATACAGCTACCGGGAACTGGACGCGACCAGCGAGCGGCTGGCCGCTGCCCTGCAGGCCGCCGGCGCCGGCCCGGAACGGCTGGTGGCCATCTGCCTGCCCCGCGGGGCCGAGCCGCTGATCGCGATGCTCGCCAGCCTCAAGGCAGGGGCCGCCTACCTGCCCCTGGACCCGCAGCAGCCGGCCGCGCGCCTGCAGGCCATTCTCGAGGACGCGCGACCGGCGATACTGCTGGCGGAAGACGGGGACAGCTGCCCGGCGGGCCCCTGGCGGTCGCTGGCCTGGCCCGCCGCCGAAGTCGAGACGGCGTCGCTGCGCCCGGTGACGCGGACGCCCGGGCACCTGGCTTATGTGCTCTACACCTCCGGTTCCAGCGGCCGGCCCAAGGGGGTGCAGGTAGAGAATGCGCAGCTGAACCACTACTGCGACGGGGCAATCGGCGCCCTGGCCCTGCCGGCCGGCGGCCACTACGGCCTGGTGTCGTCCCTGGTTGCCGATCTGGGCAATACGGTGCTCTTCCCCACCTGGATACGCGGCGGCTGCCTGCACCTGCTGGACAGGGCCGCCGCCACCGACGGCCGCGCCTTCGCCGACTATCTGGCGGAGCGCCCCCTGGACGTACTGAAGATAGTGCCGTCACACCTGGAGGCGCTGCTCGAGGGGCAGGATGTCGCCGCGCTGCTGCCGCGCCAGCGGCTGGTGCTGGGCGGCGAGCCGGTGGGCGCAGCGCTGCTGCGGCGGCTGGCGGGTGCGAACCCGGACTGCCGTATCTACAACCACTACGGCCCCACCGAGACCACCGTGGGGGTGCTCTGGTCCGAGGTGGATTCCGCCGGCGGCGACACGGCGCTGACGTCGGTGATCGGCGGCAACCGGATCCATTTACAGAACGGCGCCGGCCGGGCGCTGCCCAGGGGGCAGGTCGGGGAACTCTGTGTCGCCGGCCCGGGCGTGAGCCGGGGCTACCTGGGCGACCCCGGGGCCACCGCCGCGGCCTACCGCGAGGATCCATCCGGCACCGGGCGCCTCTACCGCACCGGCGACCTGGCGCTGCAGGAGTCCGCGGGCGCCATACGCATCCTGGGGCGGCGGGACAACCAGGTGAAGCTGCGCGGTTTCCGCTTCGAGCTGGAAGAGGTGGAGCGCGCCCTGCGCGCGGCCGCCGGCATCGACAGGGCGGCCGTGCTGCTGGACGGGGAGGGCGACCGGGCGCAGCTGGTGGCGCTGCTGGCGGC
>NZ_JAPIVK010000002.1 GCF_026183675.1 Microbulbifer halophilus | reverse complement strand
GGTGGTGTGGGAGGACGGCGGGGGTAATCCCGCCTCCTACCCGATCCCGTAACACCAATTGGCACACCTTTACGGTCCGACGGCCCGGTCTTTTCAGCGACGGCTATTAGTGATTCACTGGAGGATATCCAGAACAGACCGACGAAGTGACCCGCGTGTCCCAGCCACCGTCTCCCGATAGCGCCGATTTCCCACTGCAGCTACCCGCCTCTGCCGACGAGCTGGAGCGACTGGAACCGGCGCAACTGGTGCAGCAGATCGGCTATCTGCGGGATCTGCTGCTGGATGTGGATTGCGGTGTCTGGGAATGGCATCCCCGCAGTGGTCGCCAGAGGGCCCTGGGGGCCGTCTGGAATTTTCTCGGCGAGGAGCCGGATGCGGTACTGAGCGGCCTCTGGAGCGGTGAGGAGCTCGCCCTGGTGCACTCCGACGACCGCGACAAACTCCGGGCCCTGCGCCGGCGCATCGCCTCGCGGGGCGGCGCCATAGACGTCACCTTCCGCGCCTATAACGGCTCCGGGCACTTGTACTGGATGCGGCTCTGGGCTCGCGCTTTCAGTTTCGACGGCGGCGACGGGCCGGGTTTCGTCATCGGCGGCTGCGCCGACTACACCGATGCCCTGTCGGTGCGCTATCTCTCCAATCTTCCCGGCGAACGGCCCCTGCAGGCGCTGGCAGGTGTCGGCGACGGCCTCTGGGAGTGGGATCTGCGCGCGGCCGAGGTGGTGCTGGACCGGGCCTGCTGGGCAATGCTGGGCTACGAACACAGCCAGGTAGAAGCGGACGCGCGCACGGCCCTGTCTCACTGGAAAAAACGCATGCTGCCGGAGGACTATCCGCGCGCGGAACAGGCGGTGCAGGACCATGTCAGGGAGCAGGTGCCGCTGGATGTGGAATTCCGGCTCTGGCACCGGGACGGCGGTATCGTCTGGGTGCGCTGCCGCGGCCAGGTGCAGCGGAACAGCGACGGAGAGCCGGTGCGGGTGATGGGGGTGTTGCAGGACATCACCGGCAACCGCGAGGCGCTGATGCGGGCGGAGCGGGAGTTGCGGCAGCAGCGCCAGGAGAACGCCAACCGGGCGGATCTGCTGTTCAGTCTCAGCCACGAGTTGCGCACGCCGCTGAACGCCATTCTCGGCTACAGCCAGATGGTGGAGCTGGACCAGTCCCTCAACCCCGACCAGCGCCAGCGCCTGGGGGAGATCCGCCGCGCCGGCCAGCACCTGCTGCACCTGGTGGGCGACGTGCTGGAACTGGCGCGTATCGATAGCCACCGCCTGGCACCGTCCATGGAGCCGATGCAGCCGGCGGCGCTGGTGGCCGATTGCAAACGCCTGCTGGAACCCCTGGCAGAAACCCGCCGCGTCAGCCTGATTTTCGAGCCGCTGGGCTGGGAGTCTGCCTATATCTGTGCCGACCCGGTGCGTTTCAAACAGGTGGTGCTCAATCTCGCCGGCAATGCGGTCAAGTACAACCGCGAGAACGGCCGCGTGGTGATCAACTTTGCGCCGCAGACTGAGGGCTGGCTGCGCCTGAGCATACTGGATACCGGCAGTGGCATCCCCGAGGAGAAGCAGGCGGAAGTGTTCGAGCCTTTCAACCGCCTGGGTGCCGAGAAGGGGCAGATAGAGGGCACCGGGGTCGGACTGGCCATTGCCAGGCGGTTGACGGAGGCCATGGGCGGGCGTATCGATTTCGAGAGTCACGAGGACCAGGGCTCCATTTTCTGGATCGAGTTTCCCCTGATCGATGCGCCGGTCGAAGTCATGCAGCTCCAGTCGCAGCCGCAGGTCGATGTGGATCCTCCTGCCGGGCGCCTGTTACTGGTGGATAGCAATCCCGCGGGGTTCAACCGTCTCAATGCCATGTTGTCGGGTTATTCCCAGGTTCGGCTGCAGACCGCGGCGGATGCGGTGGAGGCGATTTTTGCGGCGCGCACGCAGCGGCCGGATATCGTGCTGTTCCAGACATCGATGCCGGGTATGTCGGCGGCGGACATGGCGGGTATCCTCAAGGGCGATCCGCTCACAGAGAATATCCACTTCGTCGCCATCGGTGAATACAGCGGGGAGGAGTGCGACGCGGCGCTGCCATCGGGTTTTGAACTGATACAGCTGTGTCAGGTGATGGAGAAATGTCTTGTCCCGACGATGGAAGCTGATTGATAAACCCCGCCAATAAAATTAATAAGTTTCAGCCAATGCGTGTCAGGTCGTCTACACTGGGTCGCGGCATAACAAAATAAACGACGCAAATTTCTGGATTCAGGCAGTACTCACGGAACGATACCTATAAAACCGAGGAAGTGGATGTCTGTTTTACTCCCGGATAACCGCCCCCTGCGGCGGCCATTCCGACAAGATCCCCGGGTTTCCGCCCTGCAGCTGTCGGTGTTGAGCGCCTTTTTTGTGGTGGTGTGCAAAAAGTATCTCGGCCCGGAAGGCGGTGCCGCGGCCATCTGGTTTGCGGATGCCATCGCCATCGCCTATCTCTATCGTTCACCCCTGCGCGACTGGCCGCTACTGATCGCTGCGGCACTGTTCGGCAGTGTGGTCGGCGGTGTCGCCACCGGCCTGGCTGTCGGTGTGTCGGCGATCTACACCCTGGTGGCTCTGGCGGAAATTCTGCTGGCCGCGACCCTGTTGCGGCGTTTCTGCCCGGAGGAAAACCACTTTGACGCCTTGCGATACTGGCTGCGCTTTATCTTCTTTTCCGCCCTGGCGCCGCCCCTGGTCGGTGCCGGGATCGGCGCCGCGGTGGCCGCATACAGGACCGGCCTTCCCTATGCATCGCTGGTTCTGCCCTGGTACCTGGCGGATGCCATCGGCATCCTGGTACTGCTGCCGCTGGCGTTGCACTGTCGAACCGGGGGCTTGCGCGCGGCCCTGAAGCCCGCGCCGCTGGCCCGTTTCCTGGTGGTAGCAACGGTTGCCATCGGGCTGGTGTTTTTCCTTCTGGAAGTGGCGCTGTTGCCGTTTGTGTTCATCTCCCTGCCGCTGATCTGGGCCGCCGCCCGCCTGCCGGTATTCCAGACCCTACTGCTGGTATTTGTCACCGTCTCGGTGCTGGCGCTCAGGTATGTGGGGATCGAGACGCATGCCAATCCCGCGTTGACGTCGGGAGTCCTGCAGTCCCGGGATGCCTTCCTGGTACTGTCGGTTTTTGTCGCCGCCGTTCCCGCCTATGCGATGGCGGTGTATACCAATATCGAGCGCAACCGCAACGCGCGCATCGTGGAAGTGGAGAGCAGCTTCCGTGCGGCGGTGGAAAATTCCCGTATCGGTATGCTGCTGGTGTCGCTGGAGGGGCGCATACTGCAGGCCAATCGCAGTTTTTGCGAGTTTCTGCAATATACCGCCGAGGAGCTGGAAGGGCGCTCCATATTCGATATTACCTGTCGGGAGGATGACGAGGACAGCCGGGCCCTATGGCGCGACTATATCGCCGGGCAGCGGGATGCGCCGCGGTTGGAAAAACGCTATCGGCGACGGGACGGTGCAGTGGTATGGGGCCACCTGAGCTGCTGTCTCGCCCGCGGTGTCAGCGGCCAGCCGATCTACTCGGTCGCACAGGTGGAGGATATCGACTGGCGCAAGCGCAGCGAAGCGGACCTGATGGAGGCCAAGGAGCGCCTGCAGGTGACCCTGTCCTCCATCGCCGATGCCGTCATTACCACCGATGTGGAGCGGCGTATCAATTTTATGAACCCGGTTGCGGAACAGATGACCGGCGTCGCTTTTGCAGAGGCGCGGGGGCGGCCGATCGAGTCGGTTTTCCGCATCACTCGGGGGTGGAACGGCGAACGGCTGGATAACTCGGTAGCCGAGAGCCTGCAGCGGCGGGAGACGGTTTACGGTTCCGAGGGGGCGGCGCTGCACAGCCGCGACGGGCGCGTCTACGATATAAAAAACTCGGTTTCGCCCCTGAAGACCGGGAACGGTGAGCTGCTCGGTGCAGTCGCGGTCTTCCAGGATGTCAGCGAGTCCCGACAGTTGATCCAGCAGTTGAGTTACAGGGCCTCCCACGACGACCTGACCGGCCTGCCGAATCGCGACGCATTCAAGCGCGAGCTGATCGATGCGATTGACAGTGTGCGCGGCAGTGAGGATTGCCACGCGTTCGCTTTCGTCGACCTGGACCGGTTCAAAATCGTCAACGACAGCGCCGGGCACCTGGCCGGCGACGCACTGTTGAAGAAAATCAGCAAATACTTGTGCGGCCTGTTGCGTTCCTCCGACAGTGTGGCGCGCCTCGGCGGCGACGAGTTCGGTCTGCTGTTCCGCCACTGCAACAGGGAGCAGGCAAAACTGCGCTGCAACCACTTGATCCGACAGGTTGTTGCACTGCGCTTTTCCTGGGGTGATCGGGTCTACGATGTGGGGGCCAGCATCGGCATTACCGAGGTCAACCGCTACAATGACCAGCTCGGCGACCTGCTGAGCCAGGCTGATGTGGCCTGTTATTCCGCCAAACACGAGAGCCGCGGCACGGTGATGATCTACGACATGGAGCGGAGCGCGGCCGCCGATCAGCACCGGGAAATCATCATGGCCTCCGCCATCCGCGAGGCGCTCGACGAGCGCCGGCTGACACTCTGTGCCCAGCCGATCGCAGCCACCGGCAATGCCGCCAGTATCAGCCATTACGAGGTGCTGGTGCGGATGGTGGACGATTACGGCGGCCTGATCCTGCCGGCGGCATTCATCCCGGCGGCGGAGCGCTACGGCCTGATGCAGCAGATCGATCGCTGGGTGGCGGACGAAGTGCTGGTGCAGCGTGCCGCGGAGATCGCCCGGGCCGGCCTGCATTTTTCGCTGAATATTTCTGCCGATGCGCTGGGCGACGCGGACTTCCAGGCGCACCTGATCCGGGTGCTGGAGACCACGCCGATTCCACTGTCCCGGGTGGGGTTCGAAATCACCGAAACCGCGATGGTCAGCCAGATGGAAAATGCCAGCCACTTCGTGGCCACCCTGCGGAAGATGGGCTGCAGCGTGGCACTGGACGATTTCGGCAACGGCCTCAGTTCATTCAATTACCTGAAGGCTTTCTCCATCGATTTTATCAAGATCGATGGCAGCTTTGTGCGGCAGGTGGAATCGAACTTCGTCGATACGATCATCGTCGAGTCCATCCACCAGGTGGCGCGTCGGCTGGGGGCGCGGACCATTGCGGAATACGTGGAGGACGCGCCCACCGAGGCCAGGTTGCGCAGTATCGGCGTGGATCTGGTGCAGGGCTACCATATCGGCCGGCCCCAACCGCTGGAGGCCCTGCTGTCGGAAGAGGGGGAAACGAGGGAACTGGCGGCAGCTGCCAGCGATTCGTAACCCCCCGAAATTACCGCACCGACCCCAGATGCCTGCCGACAACCTGCAGCAGCGGCTTGAACGCCTTGGGGGTGGCACAGACCAGGTGGCCGCAATCCAGGTAGTCGTCGCCGCCGCGGAAATCGCTGATCAGGCCGCCGGCCTCTTTCACCAACAGCGAACCGGCGGCAATATCCCAGCTGTTCAGGTACATCTCCCAGAAACCGTCGAAGCGGCCCGCGGCCACATAGGCCAGGTCCAGGGCCGCGGCACCCGGGCGGCGGATACCGGCAGTCTGGCCGGCGATCTCCTTCAGGGCCGCCAGATAGGGATCGATGTGTTCCAGTGCCGGGCCGCTGAACGGAATGCCGGTGCCTATCAGCCCGCCGCGCAGGTGCTGGCGACCGGAAACGCGGATGCGGCGGCCGTTCAAGGCCGCGCCGCGGCCGCGGCTGGCGGTGAATTCCTCCCGCTTGATCGGGTCCAGTACCACCGCGTGCTCGATGCGGCCGCGGTAGCGGCAGGCGATGGAGACGGCGAACTGGGGAATACCGTGGATAAAGTTGGTAGTGCCGTCCAGCGGATCGATGATCCACTCGTAGTCCGGCTCGGCGCCCTCGGTGACGCCGCTCTCTTCGGCGAGGATGCTGTGTTTGGGGTAGGCCTTGCGCAGGTGATAGATGATCTCCTGTTCGCTGGCCCTGTCCACTTCGGTGACGAAATCGTTGCGGCCTTTTTCCTCGAATTTGGTCAGGTCGCTGCGCTCCCAGGCCCGTTCAATCAGTTCTCCGGCCTTGCGCGCCGCGCGCAGGGCAATATTCAGCATGGGTTCCATAACAATTCCGCACTGTGTGGTTGGGGCGAGTTCCGGGGGCGGGCAGCCGGTGCGGGGGGCGCCTTTCTGGGACTGTCTGCGAGAGGGACCTCGCAGACAAGCCTACAGGGACGTATTTACGGCGTGTCCCAGAAAGGTGCCCCCCGCACCGGCTCGTGCCATCAATCGCCAGCGCCTTGAATCCCGAAACTCGAGTTGATCAGAAGTCGTAAAAAACGGGAGCCGCGATCTGCCGCTCCGGGCCGGCCGCGCCGGCTGTGGCGGGCGATTGTAGGGATTCCCGCGCAGTTTTGCTACACTCGCGCGCCGCTAACCACCGATTCAACCCTATCAGTATGGCCAATTCCACTCCCGACCTTTCGCCCCTCGACAATGTGCGTGCGGTGCTCGTCAACACGGCCCATCCCGGCAATATCGGCGGCGCCGCCCGCGCGCTGAAGAATATGGGCCTCAGCCAGCTCTACCTGGTGGCGCCGCGGGAATTCCCGGCGGCCAATGCCATCTGGCGCGCCGCCGGCGCCGCGGACCTGCTGGATCGGGTGGTGGTGGTGGACACACTGGAAGAGGCGGTGGCGGACTGCGGCCTGGTGGTCGCTACCAGCGCCCGCGAACGCCGCATTCCCTGGCCGCTGCTGACGCCGCGGGAGTGCGCCGCGAAGAGCGTGACCGAGGCGCCGAGCCACCCGGTGGCGCTGGTGTTCGGTCGCGAGGACCGCGGCCTCACCAACGAGGAGCTGCAGGCCTGCAACTACCACGTGCATATCCCGGCCAATCCGGACTACAGCTCCCTGAACCTGGCCACTGCGGTGCAGGTGCTGGCCTATGAAGTGCGCGTGGCCGCGCTGGAGGCCGAAAAGGGCACTGAACTCAGCTACGCGGACTGGGACAGGCCGCCGGTCAAGGCCGGCGATATGGAGCTCTATTACGAACACCTGCAACTGGCGCTGGGGGAACTGGGCTTTATCGATCCGGACAACCCCCGCCAGACCATGACCCGCCTGCGCCGGCTGTTCAGCCGCGTGCGCCCGGACGATATGGAGCTGGGAATACTGCGGGGCTGGCTGACGGCGACCCAGAACTATATCTACAGGACGGGCGGCAAGGGGCGGCCCGGGGGAGTGAATGATGAATGATGAAACGCGGCCGGGCATTGGGGTTGGGAGGAACTCCCGGGCCGCGACTTGGCTGGCCTGCCGCGGATGACGGTCGTGGCGGAGAGATCGTCACACGGCACCGACTACCCCGCGTATTCATCATTCATAAAATACCTGACTGCTTTACCCGGTTATATACTTGACTGAGATGCTGGGTTATTACATACTCCCGTCCATCGAAAAAGGGCTATAGCTCAGTCGGGAGCTGATATGCGTTTGACAACCAAAGGTCGCTACGCGGTCACGGCAATGCTGGATCTGGCACTGCACGCCGATCGCGGCCCTATCAGCCTGGCGGACATATCCAAGCGCCAGGGGATCTCCCTGTCCTACCTGGAACAGCTTTTCTCCCGCCTGCGGCAGTCCGGCCTGGTTTCCAGCGTGCGTGGCCCCGGCGGCGGCTACCGCCTGGCGCGCACCGGCGGCGACATTTTTGTGGCGCAGATCGTCGATGCGGTCAATGAGTCCGTGGATGCCACCAACTGCGGCGGCAATGCGGACTGTGCCGGCGGCGAACAGTGCCTGACGCACTATCTCTGGTCCGACCTGAGCGACCAGATACACAGCTTCCTCAACGGTATCAGTCTCGCCGACCTGGTGGCGCGGGCCGAGGTGCAGGAAGTGGCGCGGCGCCAGGATCTGCGCGAGGCGCCGGAAGAGAAAGTGGCGGTCATCGGCGGCTTGCAGTAAGGTGCGCGCCTCCGGATCGCCGGCCGGCGGACCGCCGGTTCCATCGGAATTCAGCAAGTACAGCACTCGAGTTAACAGATCAGTGCGCGGAGAGATAAGTATGAAGCTTCCCATCTACCTGGACTATTCGGCTACCTGCCCGGTGGACCCTCGCGTCGCCAGCAAAATGGCGGAGCAGATGACCATGGAGGGCAACTTCGGCAACCCTGCGTCCCGCTCCCACCTGTATGGCTGGAAAGCGGAAGAGGCGGTCGAGGATGCGCGTCGCCAGGTGGCCGAGCTGGTCAATGCCGACCCGCGCGAAATCGTCTGGACCAGCGGTGCCACCGAGTCCGACAACCTGGCGATCAAGGGCGCCGCCCACTTCTACCAGGGGCGCGGCAAGCACATCATCACCTCCAAGATCGAACACAAGGCCGTTCTGGATGCCTGCCGCCAACTGGAGCGCGAGGGTTTCGAAGTCACCTACCTGAACCCGCGCGAAGACGGCATCGTCTACCCGGAACAGGTTGAGGAAGCGCTGCGCGAGGACACCGTGCTGGTGAGCCTGATGCACGTCAACAACGAGATCGGCGTGATCAACGATATCGCCGCCATCGGCGAGATCTGCCGTGCGAAGAAGGTCATTTTCCACGTGGACGCCGCCCAGAGCGCCGGCAAGCTGCCGATCGACCTGGCGGAAATGAAAGTCGACCTGATGTCTTTCTCCGGCCACAAGGTTTACGGCCCCAAAGGGGTCGGCGCCCTCTATGTACGCCGCAAGCCGCGGGTACGTATCGAGGCGCAGGTCCACGGTGGCGGCCACGAGCGCGGCATGCGCTCCGGCACCCTGCCGACCCACCAGATCGTGGGTATGGGCGAGGCCTTCCGTATTGCCAGGGAGGAAATGGCCTCGGAGAACGAGCGCCTGCTGATGCTGCGCAACCGCTTCTGGGACCAGATCAAGGATATGGAAGAGGTCCATATCAACGGTTCCGTCGAGCAGCGCGTGGTCGGCAACCTGAATGTGAGCTTTGCCTTCGTGGAGGGCGAGAGCCTGATCATGTCGCTCAAGGACCTGGCGATTTCCTCCGGTTCCGCCTGTACCTCCGCGAGCCTCGAGCCCAGCTATGTGCTGCGTGCCCTGGGTGTCAACGACGAGATGGCCCACAGCTCCCTGCGCTTCAGTTTCGGCCGTTTTACCACCGAGAGCGACGTGGATACCGCTGCATCGGAAGTGCGCAAGGCAGTGGAGAAACTTCGCGAACTGTCGCCCCTCTGGGATATGTACAAAGACGGTATTGACCTGAATAGTATTGAATGGGCGGCCCACTAAAAGTGGCCGCAAAGCCGCAGGGCTTTGAGACCACTTTTGGAAATTGCAGAACTTTAGGAGATTAGAGTCATGGCCTACAGCGACAAAGTGATCGATCACTATGAACACCCCCGCAATGTTGGTCGCATGGACGACAAGTCGGACAATGTCGGTACCGGCATGGTCGGCGCGCCGGCCTGCGGCGACGTGATGCGCCTGCAGATTCAGGTGAACGACGACGGCCTTATCGAGGACGCCAAGTTCAAAACCTACGGCTGTGGTTCCGCCATCGCATCCAGCTCCCTGCTCACCGAGTGGGTCAAGGGCAAGAGTATCGACGAGGCGGAGCAGATCAAGAATACCGCCATCGCCGAGGAACTGGCGCTGCCGCCAGTGAAAATTCACTGCTCGGTACTGGCCGAGGACGCCATCAAGGCCGCCGTGAAAAGCATCCGCGACAAGCGCGGCCAGGCTGCCGACGATGTACAGGAGGCCGGCTGATCGCGAGCGGAAGCAGTAGGGGAACCGCTATGGCAATTACCATGACAGAGGCGGCCCGGGACCATATCCGGCGCCAGCTCGAAAAGCGCGGCAGTGGTATCGGTATCCGCGTCGGTGTCAGGACCGCCGGTTGTTCCGGCATGGCCTATGTGCTCGAGTTTGTCGACTCGGCGGAAGCCGAGGATCGGGTGTTCGAGCGGGACGACGTCAAACTGGTGGTCGACCCGAAGAGCCTGGCCTACCTGGATGGCACACAACTGGATTTCGTCAAGGAGGGGCTGAATGAAGGTTTTGCCTTCTCCAACCCCAACGTGAAAAACGAATGCGGCTGTGGCGAAAGCTTTCACGTGTAATTTCTCCGCCGCCACGACGAGGCCGGGTGCGTCGCGCACGCCGGCCTTTTTAGTATTTTCGGGACCCGGGTCCCGATAGATTAGCGCCCCTCTCCCCGGGACAAATCCGCCGGGAGCGGATTTGGACGCCGAAGGCGCCGCGAAGCGGCGAGCACCAGGGAAGGTGTGAGTCAGTGGGGCCGGGGAAAAAGAGCGTATTCAATGGCACAGAACCAGACCCATTTCGAAATATTCGGTCTCGAGCCCGGTTTCGAGGTCGATCGCAAGGCCCTGGCCGAGCGCTACCGCGAACTGCAGCGGGAATTCCACCCGGACAAGTACGCCTCGAAATCCGATCGCGAGCAACTGCTCGCCATGCAGTACGCGGCGCAGATCAACGAGGCCCACGGCACACTGCGCGATCCGGTGCGGCGCGCCGGCTACCTGCTCAAGCTTGCCGGCGTCGAGGTGAGCCCGGAGCGGACCACCTCCGACGCCGAATTCCTGATGCAACAGATGATGCTGCGCGAGCGTCTTGAAGAGGTGCGCGGCGAAGCGGACCCGGCCGCGGCCCTGGATGAATTGAGCGATGAGGTGCACGGCCTCTTCGCCTCGGAGCAGAAACATTTTGCCGCAGTCTTCGCCGACGGCGACCTCGACGCGGGCAAGGACTCCCTGCTCAAGCTGCAGTTCCTGGGCAAACTGCAGAAGCAGGTCGAAGAACTGGAAGAAGATCTCCTGGATTAAAGAGTAACAATGGCACTACTGCAGATTTCCGAACCCGGCCAGACACCCGAGCCGCACCAGCGCAAACGCGCGGTGGGTATCGACCTGGGCACCACCAACTCCCTGGTGGCCGCGGTGCGCAGCGGCGCGCCCGAGGCGATCGCCGGGCCCGACGACAGTGTGATACTGCCGTCGGCGGTGCACTATGGCATGAAGGAAGAGGGCGAGCGCGATATCGCCGTGGGTGCCCCGGCGCGCACACGCGCCGGGGAAGACCCCTACAACACCATGTTGTCGATCAAGCGCCTGATGGGCCGCGGTATCGCCGATGTGAAAAGCTTCGGCGAGCAACTGCCTTACCGCTTCGTCGACAGCGACGGCGGCATGCCGATGATCGAGACCACTGCCGGTCCGGTGAGTCCGGTACAGGTATCGGCGGAAATCCTCAAAGTATTGGCGCAGCGGGGCAGCGAGGCACTGGGCGGCGAACTGGACGGGGCGGTGATTACCGTGCCGGCCTACTTCGACGACGCCCAGCGCCAGGCCACCAAGGACGCCGCCAGACTGGCCGGCCTGCACGTGCTGCGTCTGCTGAACGAACCCACCGCCGCCGCTGTGGCCTACGGCCTGGATCAGAAGGAAGAGGGCACCATCGCCGTCTACGACCTGGGCGGTGGCACCTTCGATATCTCCATCCTGCGCCTGTCCCGCGGCGTGTTCGAGGTGCTGTCCACCGGCGGCGATACGGCCCTGGGCGGCGATGACTTCGACCGCGCCATCGCCGGCTGGATCGCCGAACAGGCGGGCCTCGGCAGCGACCTGGACGTCTCCACCCAGCGCGCGCTGCTGGATCGGGCCTGCGCGGCCAAGGAGCTGCTGGCGAGCGAAGACAGCGTCGCACTCGAATTCGGCGACTGGCGCGGCAGCCTGGATCGCGCCGGCATGGCCGAACTGCTGGATCCGCTGATCGCCAGAACCCTGCGCTCCTGCAAGCGCGCCCTGCGCGACGCCGACCTGGGCGCGGAGGACATCGACGAAGTGGTGCTGGTGGGCGGCTCCACCCGCACCCTGCGGGTGCGCGAGCGCGTGGAAGCCTACTTCGGCCGCGCACCCCATGCGGATATCGACCCGGACCAGGTGGTCGCTATCGGCGCCGCGCGCCAGGCGGACGTCCTGGTGGGCAACAAGTCCCGCGACGACCTGCTGCTGCTGGACGTGATTCCGCTGTCCCTGGGGCTCGAGACCATGGGGGGGCTCACCGAGAAGATCATCCCGCGCAACACCACCATCCCGGTATCCAAGGCGCAGGAATTCACCACCTTCAAGGACGGCCAGACGGCCATGGCCGTGCACGTGGTGCAGGGCGAACGCGAGCTGGTGTCGGACTGCCGCTCCCTGGCGCGTTTCGAGCTGCGCGGCATTCCGCCGATGACCGCCGGCGCCGCGCATATCCGCGTGAGCTTCCAGGTGGATGCCGACGGCCTGCTGTCCGTCAGCGCCATGGAAAAGAGCAGCGGCGTCAGCGCGGATATCACCGTCAAGCCCTCCTACGGCCTGGAGGACGCGGATATCGCGCGCATGCTGAAGGAATCCTACGCCCACGCGGAAGAGGATGTCGCCGCCCGCGCGCTGCGCGAGGCCCAGGTGGAGGCGGAGCGCACCCTGGAGAGCCTGCTGGTGGCGCTGCGGGAAAACGGCGCGGAGCTGCTGAGCGAGAGCGAACTGGACGATATCGAACGCGGCATGGAGGCGCTGCGCCTGGCCCATAACGGTGGCGACGCCGACGAGATCCACCGGCGCATCGAGGCGCTCAACGAACTGTCCGAAGGCTTCGCCCAGCGCCGCATGGATGCCTCCATCAAGCGCGCCATGCAGGGCCATTCGCTGGATGAATTCGATAAATAACCCCCGCGTTGCTCCTCCTCTCCCTTTGGGAGAGGGGCCGGGGGAGAGGGTGTCGGGCGAGCCCCGATGTTCCCGGGTTTAGGACCATAGAGAGTCAGTCAGTTATGCCGAAAATCGTATTTTTGCCCCACACCGAACTCTGCCCCGACGGCAAGGTAGTGGAAGTGGAACCTGGCGTCAGCGTCTGCGACGCGGCGCTGCAGAACGGCGTGGAGATCGAGCACGCCTGCGAGAAATCCTGCGCCTGCACCACCTGCCACGTGATCGTGCGCGAGGGCTTCGACTCACTGGAAGAGCCGGACGAGCTGGAGGAGGATATGTTGGACAAGGCCTGGGGACTGGAGCCCGAGTCGCGCCTGTCCTGCCAGTCGATCGTCGACGGTGAAGACCTGGTGGTGGAAATCCCCAAATACACCATCAACCAGGTATCGGAAAAACACTGACGGAGCGCGGGAGCAGACAACATGAAATGGACCGACATCAACGATATCGCCATCGAGCTGGTGGACACCCATCCGGATGTGGATCCGCTGCGGGTCAATTTCGTCGACCTGCGCAACTGGGTGGTGGAGCTGCCCGGTTTCGACGACGATCCCGATCGCTGCGGCGAGAAAATCCTCGAGGCCATCCAGGCTGCCTGGATCGAAGAGGCCGATTAGCCTGGATAGGGCCCCGTTGCATCGGAAATAGTACAAACTTCACGCAGTAACGCGTATAATCCGCCGTCCGCCACCGGCGGTTGTTTATTTATTAAACGAAGCGAATATCGGGAGAGAGCAACTATCGGGTTGCTCTTTCTGTATTTGAATGACGAATATCCCAGCAACCAGAGAAATTGGAGAAAATCATGGCCCAGGAGCGCACTCTTTCCATCATCAAGCCGGACGCGGTCGCCAAGAATGTTATCGGCGAAATCGAAAGCCGCTTCGAGAAGGCCGGCCTGCGTATCGTCGCCATGAAAATGCTGCACCTGTCCAACGAAAAGGCTGAAGGTTTCTACGCCGAACACAAAGAGCGTCCCTTCTTCAAGGACCTGGTGGGTTTCATGACCTCCGGCCCGGTTGTGGTCCAGATACTGGAAGGTGACAACGCCATCACCGCCAACCGCGACCTGATGGGCGCCACCAACCCGAAGGAAGCCGAAGCCGGCACCATCCGCGCCGATTTCGCCAACAGCATCGACGCCAACGCGGTACACGGCTCCGACTCCCCCGAATCAGCCGCCCGCGAGATCGGCTACTTCTTCGCCGACGACGAGATCTGCCCGCGCGGCTAATGTCGGTTAGGGCGATGTGAAGGGCCTGGTACCGGGGGCTGTTTGCGGGACTGTCGGCGAGAGGGACCTCGCCGACAAGCCTACAGGGATGTATTCACGGCGTGTCCCGCAAACAGCCCCCGGTAGCAGGCCCGGCCCCGGAGCCTGAAAGAATCCCTTGAGGTGAATCCCATGACCCAGGAAAAAACCGAAAAAGTGAACCTGCTCGGCCTCTCGGTCGAGAAGCTGACCGCGTTCTTCGAGTCCCTGGGCGAGAAGCGCTTTCGCGCCGTGCAGGTGCTGAAGTGGATGCACCAGAGCGGCGTGGACGACTTCGCGCAGATGACCAATGTCAGCAAGGCCCTGCGCGAGAAGCTGGCCGAGGTGGCAGAGATCCGCGCCCCGGAAGTGCTCAAACAGTGGGATTCCGCCGACGGCACGCGCAAGTGGCTGGTCCGGGTCGAGGGCGGCAGTGCCATCGAGACCGTCTATATCCCCGATGGCGAGCGCGGCACCCTGTGCGTCTCCTCCCAGGTGGGCTGCGCACTCGACTGCAGTTTCTGCGCCACCGGCAAGCAGGGCTTCAACCGCGACCTGACCGCTGCCGAGATCATCGGCCAGGTGTGGATTGCCTGCAAATCCTTCGGCCAGCTCGAGCCCAAGGGGCCGCGCAAGGTCACCAACGTGGTGATGATGGGCATGGGCGAACCCCTGCTCAACTTCGACAATGTCGTCGACGCCATGAACCTGATGATGGAGGACAACGCCTACGGCATCTCCAAGCGCCGCGTGACCCTGAGCACCTCCGGCGTCGTGCCCGCGCTGGACAAGCTGTCGGAAGTGACCGACGCGAGTCTCGCTATCTCGCTGCACGCGCCCAACGACGAACTGCGCAACGAACTGGTGCCGATCAACAGGAAATACCCCATCGCCATGCTGCTGGACAGCGCCAAGCGCTATATCGACAGCATGCCCGACACCCATCGCAAAATGACCATCGAGTACACCATGATGCGGGAGGTCAACGACCGCCCGGAGCACGCCGAGCAGCTGGCCGAACTGCTGCGCGATGTGCCCGTCAAAATAAATTTGATACCCTTCAACCCGTTCGAGCTGTCCGATTACCAGCGGGTCAGCAACAACGCTTTGCGACGTTTTCAGCAGATTTTGCTGGACAAAGGCTTTACCGTAACCGTGCGTACCACTCGCGGCGACGATATCGCCGCGGCCTGCGGCCAGTTGGCCGGCAACGTCAACGACCGCACACGCCGCTCCCAGCGCTATCGCAATGCCGAGCGGCCGGTACATATCGTCGGGTGATGTCGGCAAGACATCACCCGGGCGGAATATAAAAAGACAGGTGATGTTGTGTTAGCCAGATCCCTCCCCCTGCCGCTTGCGGGGCTTCTTCTCACTGTATTGCTGAGTGGTTGTGTGACCACCGGCCTGCCGCGAAGCCAGGAAATCGACCTGGACCAGGCGCTGGAGACCCATGTACAACTGGGGCTGCGCTATCTGCAGAGCGGTGAAAACCGCGGCGCCGCACGGGAGCACTTCAAGAAAGCCCTGGAACTCGGCGAGCACGATCCCCGTGCCCACCACGGCCTGGCCCTGCTGTACCAGGAGCAGGACGAGACCGACGTCGCCGAAGACCACTTCGAGAAGGCCCTGCGCTACGGCGACGACTTCTCCATGGCGAAAGTCAACTACGGTGCCTTTCTCTACCGGCAGGAGCGCTACGAAGAAGCGCTGGAACTCTTCCGCGAAGCCTCCCGGGACCTGGATTACAACCGCCGCTCCTACGCCTACGCCAATCTGGGCCGCACAGCGGCCCGGCTGGGCAGGGAGGAAGAGGCCGAAAAGGCCTATACCCGCGCCCTGGCACTGGACAACAACCTGGCGCGGGCAATGCTGGCGCTGGCGGAACTAAAATACGATGCCGGTGCCTATCCTGAGGCGAAGCGCTACCTGGACAGATTCAGCGCCGACAACCGGCAGACTCCCCAGTCCCTGTGGCTGGGGATCCGTATCGAGAAAATCTTTGGCAACCGAGACAAGGAGCGCAGTTACGGTCTGGCCCTGAAAAATCTCTACCCCTACTCAGACGAAGCGCTGAAGTACAAGAAGATGATTGCCAATGACGGATAACGTTTCTGACAGCACCGAGAGCCCCGCGCCGCACAGCGGTGAGCGGGACCTGGACAATTCCCCCGGCCACCAGTTGCGCCGCGCTCGCGAGGGTGCCGGCCTCAGCCTGGAGGATCTCTCGCGCCGCCTGTGCATGACCGTCGACAAGCTCGAACTGCTCGAACGCGACGACTACGACCGCCTGCCCAGCGCCCTCTATGTGCGTGGCTATATCCGCAATGCCTGCAAGGAGCTCGGCATTGATCCGGCCCCGGCACTGGAAGCCTTTTCCGGTTATGCCGCGGCGGAAGAGGAGAGCCGGGCGATCGTCGAACACGTGCGCCGCGGGCCGGTGATCGACAATCGCCCCAAACGCAGCCTGCGTGGCCTGGCACTGTTGCCGCTGCTGGTGGTTGCCGGCATCTTCTGGTGGGTGAATGGGCGCGACCTGACGCCGCCAGTGCTGAATTCGGCGCCTGTCGACCCTGTTGCCGAAGAGACTGTCGCCGACACTCCCGAGGCGCCGACGGAAACTGCGGAGTTCGCGACGGCCGCGGCGGTGGAAACCGATGAATATAACGACCCGGCGGGGCAGGAAGCCGAGCCGCAGGTCGCCGGCGAGTCGCTCGCCGGAGAATCGATCGCAGAGTCGACCGCTGAACCGGCGGCGCCGGAGCCCGAGCCGGAAGCGCCGGCCGAAGAGCTCGCCGCGGCCGAATCGGCCGCCGAACCGGTCCCGGCAGCGGCGGACAGCGAGCCCCTGCAGCTCACCTTCACCGAGGAGGCCTGGGTGGAAGTTAAGGACGCCAGCGGTGCCGTGCTGCTGGCCAAACTGCAACCCCCCGGCAGTCAGGTCGCCGTCGATGGCGAACCGCCGTTCGAGCTGATGCTCGGCAATGCGGCGGGTACTCGGGTGCACTTCCGCGGCGAACTGGTGGACAGCGATCCGCTCGGGGGGCGCAGTACCCGCAAGCTCAGGGTTGGGGAGTGAGGGGGAATGATGAATGCGGAATGATCCCCTCGCTGCATTCCGGAGTTCCCTGTCCCTATGGGGCATATCCTCACTGACGGTCAAACGTACGGAATTGGCCGATTTGCCCGCGATTTAACCATATTCCGCATGTATGAAGCACATCCCTGTACTTCACCCCCTGCGGGGGCAGCCTCCGGCTGTACAAATCAGCTATCCATGCTGATTTGTCAGCCTTCCGCATTTATAATCCCTCCCTTCGATTTTCCAGTCTGCGAAACTGCCGAGTCAGTCCTATGCAATTTGAGTCACCTATAGTCCGCCGCCAGTCGCGCCAGATCATGGTGGGCGATGTGCCCGTCGGCGGCGGTGCACCGATTTCGGTGCAGAGCATGACCAATACGGACACCTGCGATGTGGCCGCCACCGTGGACCAGATCCAGCAGCTGCAGGCGGCCGGCGCCGACATCGTGCGGGTCTCCGTGCCCAGCCTGGACGCCGCCGAGGCCTTCGGCGAGATCAGGAAACAGGTGGACCTGCCGCTGGTGGCGGATATCCACTTCGACTACCGCATCGCGCTCAGGGTTGCGGACCTCGGGGTCGACTGCCTGCGCATCAACCCGGGCAATATCGGCCGCGAGAAGCGCATCCGCGCGGTGGTGGACAAGGCCCGCGACCTGAATATCCCCATCCGTATCGGCGTCAACGCCGGCTCGCTGGAAAAAGACCTGCAGAAGAAATACGGCGAGCCCACGCCGGACGCGCTGGTGGAATCCGCCTTGCGCCATGTGGAGATTCTCGACGGCCTGGATTTCCAGGATTTCAAGGTGAGCGTCAAGGCCTCGGATATCTTCATGGCCACCGCCGCCTACAGGAAACTGGCCGAGCAGATAGAGCAGCCGCTGCACCTGGGCATTACCGAGGCCGGCGGCCTGCGCTCGGGCACGGTGAAATCGGCCATCGGCCTGGGCGCGCTGCTGCTGGACGGCATCGGCGACACCCTACGCGTGTCGCTGGCGGCGGACCCGGTGGAAGAGGTGAAAGTGGGCTGGGACCTGCTCAAGAGCCTGCGCCTGCGCACCAAGGGCATCAACTTCATTGCCTGCCCCAGTTGCTCGCGCCAGAACTTCGACGTGGTGAATACCATGAACGAACTGGAAACGCGCCTGGAGGACGTCACCACACCGATGGACGTGGCGGTGATTGGCTGCATCGTCAACGGCCCGGGGGAAGCCAAGGAGGCGGATATCGGCCTCACCGGCGGTACGCCCAGCCACGCCATCTACGTGGACGGCCAGCCGGACCGCAAATTCAAGCACGAGAACCTGGTCGACAACCTCGAGCGCCTGATCCGCGAAAAAGCCGCGGCCAAGGAGGAGCGCGAGGCGGATATCATCGCAAAGTCCTGAGTCAGTCAACCGAAAAGAACACGAAAGCCAGATGCAAGGCGCTGGTGCCGGTACTCCCTTGCGGGACTGTCGGCGAGAGGGGCCGAAGGCGCCGTGAATACCTGGAGCGGCCGGGACACCTCGCCGACAAGCCTCCAGGGATGGATGTACGGCGTGTCCCGCAAGGGAGTACCGGTAGCAGCGCCGCCACGGACTTCTCTTACCGGCACCAGCCACCGTGGTATCACAAGAACGAGCAAGTTAAGGAACACCGTTGAAACAACTTCGCGCAATACGCGGCATGAACGACCTGCTGCCGGGCCAGTCCCCGGTATGGCAGTATGTGGAATCCACCCTGAGCGAACTCTTCGGCCGCTACGGCTACAGCGAAATCCGCACCCCCTCCCTCGAGGCGACGCAGCTTTTCAGCCGCGCCGTGGGTGAGGCCACCGATATTGTCGAGAAGGAAATGTACACCTTCGAAGACAAGAGCGGCGACAGCGTCACCCTGCGCCCGGAGGGCACCGCCGGAACCGTGCGCGCCGCCATCCAGAACAACCTGCTGGTACAGCCCCAGCGGCTCTGGTATTTCGGCCCCATGTTCCGCTACGAGCGCCCGCAGAAGGGCCGCCTGCGCCAGTTCCACCAGTTCGGTATCGAGGTGTTCGGTATCGAGGGGCCGGATATCGATGCGGAAATCCTCATCATGACTGCGCGCCTGTGGCGCGAGCTGGGTATCGCCGATCACGTCAAACTGCAGCTCAACTCCCTGGGCAACAGCGCCAGCCGCACCGCCTACCGCGAGGCGCTGGTGGCCTACCTCAGCGACCACCGCGAGCAGCTCGACGAGGACAGCCAGCGCCGCCTGGAGCGCAACCCGCTGCGCATTCTCGACAGCAAGAACGCCCGCACTCAGGAACTGCTGGCGGACGCCCCCTGTCTACTGGACTTCCTCGACGAGGAATCCGCGGCGCATTTCGAGCAACTGAAAGCCATGCTCGATGCCGCCGGCGTCGGCTACGAGATCAACTCCCGCCTGGTACGCGGCCTCGACTACTACGGCAAGACGGTGTTCGAGTGGGTCACCGACAGCCTCGGTGCCCAGGGCACCGTCTGCGCCGGCGGCCGTTACGATGGTCTGGTAGAACAACTGGGCGGCAAATCGACACCGGCGGTGGGCTTCGGCCTCGGGGTCGAGCGGCTGGTATTGCTGCTGGAGACCCTGGAAGTGCTGCCCGAAGCGCTGCACCAGCAAGTGGACGCCTACGTAGTGGCCGTAGGTGATGTACAATCGGCGGCTTTGGCTGCGGCGGAGCAACTGCGCGACGAAATGCCGTGGCTGCGCCTGCAGACCCATATGGGCGGCGGCAGCTTCAAGAGCCAGATGAAAAAGGCCGACAGGAGCAGCGCCGAATTCGCGCTGATAATCGGCGAGGACGAGGCGGCGTCGGGGCAGGTCACGGTCAAATTCCTGCGCGCCGACCAGCCGCAGCAGACGGTCGCGCTGGCCGAACTGCCGACAGTGCTGCAGGGGTGATCTTCGGGACCCGGGACCATCGGGCTCCGGGGCCCGCGCATCGGCAAATCTGGTAACCCGATTCCGGGCTCGTGAATTTCGGGCCCCGGCCCGACTCTAAAAACTGGAAAGGCAAATAATTACATGGCTGACCACATTACCGAAGAAGAACAGATAGAAACCCTCAAACGCTGGTGGGCGGAAAACGGCACGGGCATCGTCACCGGCGTGGTGTTGGCACTGGCCGGTTACTTCGGCTACCAGTGGTGGCAGACCAGTGAACGCGACAAGGCCGAGGCGGCCTCCAATCTCTACCAGAGTTTCGTAGAGGCAGTGTCCGCCAACGAAGGCCAGCCGGACAACAAGCAACTGACCACCGCCAAAAGTGTCGCGCGGCAACTCAAAGACGAGTTCGGCAAGCGTATCTACGCCAGCCAGGCCGCCCTGCGCCTGGCCGCGATTGCCGCCGGGAACAATGACCTGGAGGCCGCGGCCAAACAGTTGCAGTGGGTACTGGACAACGCCTCCGAACCTTCCATGGAACTGCTGGCCAAGCGCCGCCTGGCGGCGGTGAAGGCCGCCCGCGGCGAGCCGGACGAGGCGCTGGCACTGTTGGAAGGCGAGGTGCCGCCGGCCTTCGCCGCCCTCTACGCCGAAACCCGCGGCGATATCTTGCTGCAGAAGGGTGACGAAGCCGGTGCCCACAGCGCCTACCAGCAGGCGCTGGCGCAACTGCTGCCGGATCAGGCCAACAGCGCCCGGCTGCTGCGCATGAAGTCGGAGAGCCTGGCCCCGGCCGAAGAGGAAGCTGCAGCAGAAGACAGCGCAGGACCGGCGCAATCGGGGACAGACGCACAGGACCAGGAGAGCAGTGAGCAATGAATTTTCTTTCCCGCAACACCGCGCGTATGGCGGCCGTGGCACTGGCCGCAACCCTGGGCGCCTGCGCCTCCAATGATGACAAAGAGGATACGGATCCGGTCGAACTGGTGGATATCGAACCCAGTGTCGAACTGCGTGAGGTCTGGTCCGAGAATATCGGTGACATCGACGCCAGACTCTACGCCATGCTGCAGCCCGGTATCGCCGCCGGCCGCATCGTCGCCGCCAACAGCGAGGGCGATGTGGTCGCCTTTGAGCGCAGCAGCGGCAAGCGTCTGTGGGAGACAGAGCTGGACGTCGAGATCAGCGGTGGTGTGGGTGTCGGCCAGGGCCTCGCCGTGGTCGCCGACTACCGCGGTCGGGTCGAGGCGCTGGACCTGGATACCGGCGAGGAAGTCTGGAGCCATCAGCTGTCCAGCGAAGTGGTCGCGGCGCCAGCGGTCGGCTCCGGTCGCGTGGTGGTGCAGACCGTCGACGGCAAGCTGATTGGCCTCGATGCCTCCAGCGGCGAGGAGCGTTGGAGCCACAGTACAACCCTGCCGGTACTCACCCTGCGCGGTACCGCCGCACCGGTGATGTCCGCCGGCGTCGTTTACGCCGGCCTCGACAACGGCAAAATGGTCGCGCTGGATGCCACCGACGGTATCCCGCGCTGGGACCAGCGCGTCGCCGTTCCACAGGGCTCCGCCGAGCTGGACCGGGTAGTGGATATCGACGGCTCGCCGGTGGTACGCGGCGACCTGGTGTTCGCCGCCAGTTACCAGGGCCGCGCCGTGGCCCTGTCCCGTGAGGACGGCCGCGGCCTCTGGGCGCGCGACGCCTCGACCCACCACAGCGTGGCCGTGGGCGCGGGCAATGTCTACCTGAGCGATGCCGGGGGCAGCGTCTACGCCTACAATGTGGGCAACGGTCAGATCGTATGGAACAACGACGACCTGCTGCGCCGCCAACTCAGCGGGCCGGCCTATTTCGGCGACGTGTTGGTGGTCGGCGACCTGGAGGGCTACCTGCACGTGCTGGATCCCGCCAGTGGCAAGATTGTCGGCCGCGAAGAGATCGACAGCGACCCGGTGCGTATCCCGCTACTGGCAGACGGCGACCTGCTGTTTGCCCTGTCCGACGACGGCGAACTGGTCGCCCTGCGGCTGGAGCGGGGATAATACTCCGGGCCCCGGGACCGGATGGCCCCGAAACCCGATAGAATAGCTCCCCTCTCCTATCGGGACAAATCCGCCGGGAGCGGATTTGGACGCCGAAGGCGCCGCGAAGCGGCGAGCGCCAGGGAAGGCGCGAGTCAGTGGGGCCGGGGGAGAGGGCCGGGCCGGCGCCTCCAAATTGGAATACCGCCCGCATCTCTGCGGGCGTTCGCATTTCTGGCAAACGCCAATTTGCCTTGAGTTGAACGATCTATGCTGCCAGTAATCGCCCTGGTCGGGCGCCCCAACGTGGGCAAATCCACCCTTTTCAATCGGCTCACCAAAAGCCGCGATGCCCTGGTGGCCAACTACGCCGGTCTCACCCGCGATCGCAAATACGGCGAGGCGGAGATCGAGGGCCACAAGGTTATCCTGGTCGACACCGGCGGTATCAGCGGCGATGAGGAGGGCATCGACGAAGCCATGGCCCAGCAATCGCTGCAGGCCATCGACGAGGCGGATGTGGTCCTGTTTCTGGTGGACTGCCGCGACGGTCTGACCCCGGCGGACGAGATGATCGCCGACCAGCTCCGCACCCGCTCCAAACCGACCCTGCTGGTGGCCAACAAGGTCGACGGCGTCAATCCGGATATCGCCCTGGCGCCTTTCTACGAACTGGGTATCGGCGAGCTGCTGCCCACCACCGCCACCCACGGCCGCGGCGTGCGCGCGCTGATGGAGCGGGTGGTGAAAGACCTCCCCGAACCGGTGGAGCCGGAGATCGCGGACGAGGCCAAGGGTATCAAGATCGCCATCGTCGGCCGGCCCAATGTGGGCAAGTCCACACTGGTCAACCGCCTGCTGGGCGAGGACCGCGTGGTGGTCTACGACGAGCCCGGTACTACCCGCGACAGTGTCTATATCAACTACGAGCGCGACGATAAGCCCTACACTCTGATCGACACTGCGGGTATTCGCAGGCGCAAGAATATCCGCGAGTCGGTGGAGAAATTCTCCATCGTCAAAACGCTACAGGCGGTGGAAGACGCCAATGTGGTGGTGCTGGTCATCGACGCCCGCGAGGGCCTGGTGGACCAGGACCTGCACCTGATGGGCAGCGTCATCCAGGCCGGCCGCGCGCTGGTGGTGGCGCTGAACAAATGGGATGGGCTCGAGGACGACCACCGCCAGTATGTGAAAACGGAACTGGAACGGCGCCTGCGCTTTGTGGATTTTGCCGATATCCATTTTATCTCGGCCCTGCACGGCACCGGTGTGGGCCACCTGTACGAGTCGATTGAGTCCGCCTACCAGAGCGCCACCGACAAACTGTCCACCAACCACCTGACGCGCATTCTGCAGTGGGCCGTGAGTGAGCACCAACCGCCGCTGGTGCACGGCCACCGCATCAAGCTACGCTACGCCCACGCCGGCGGCCAGAATCCGCCGGTGATCGTGATCCACGGCAACCAGACGGAGCAGGTGCCCGCGCACTATGTGCGCTACCTGGAAAAAACCTTCCGCAAGGCGCTGGACCTGCACGGCACCCCGGTCAAGATCGAACTCCGCAGCGGCAGCAACCCCTACGCCGGCAGGAAGAACAAATTGACCGATCGCCAGAAAGCCAAGAAGCGCCGCTTGATGAAGTTTGTAAAAAAGAAGAAGTAGGGTTGTCGGGACTCGGGGCCGGACGGCCCCGAAACCCGAAAGAACAGCTCCCCTCTCCCATCGGGAGAGGGGCCGGGGGAGAGGGCCTCGACCGGTGCCCCTTTCCCCAATCCTCTCCCAAAGGAGCGGCGGACGGGCCGGTCCCGGGAACGCGGAGCCGTTTTCTCGGAGCACTGAGGGCTCCAGCTCCGCCGCAGGAGCCTGCTTGCAGGCGAACCAACATGGAGGCCAAAAATGCTTGAACTCAACAATCCTTCCCTGCTGCGCAAGCAGTCGTACGTCAACGGCCGGTGGATCGACGCCGATTCCGGCAAAACCTTCGATATCACCAACCCCGCCACCGGCGAAGTGGTCGCCAGCATCGCCGACCTGGGGGCCGATGAAACCCGCCGCGCCATCGAGGCCGCCGACAAAGTCTGGCCCGCCTGGCGCGACAAGACCGTCAAGGAGCGGGCCAAGATCCTGCGCCGCTGGTACGACCTGATCATGGACAATGTCGACGACCTGGCAAAAATCCTCACCGCCGAACAGGGCAAACCGCTCAAGGAGGCGAAAACCGAAATCGCCTACGGCGCCAACTATATCGAATGGTTCAGTGAAGAGGCCAAGCGTGTCTACGGCGATGTCATCGCGCCGCCGTCGAACGACAAGCGCGTCGTCGTCATCAAGCAGTCCGTCGGTGTTACCTGTTCCGTCACTCCATGGAATTTCCCCAGTGCCATGATCGCGCGCAAGATGGCCCCGGCACTGGCTGCCGGCTGTCCGTTCGTGGCCAAGCCGGCCTCCGATACGCCGCTGTCGGCGCTGGCACTGGCGGTGCTGGCGGAAGAGGCCGGCATTCCCGCCGGGGTGTTCAACGTGGTGGCCGGCAAAAGCTCGCGGGAAATCGGCACCGAGATGACCGCCAACCCGCTGGTGCGCAAGTTCACCTTTACCGGCTCCACGGCAGTGGGCAAAAAGCTGATGGCCCAGTGCGCCGAGACCATCAAGAAAACCTCGATGGAACTGGGTGGCAATGCACCCTTTATCGTCTTCGACGACGCGGATATCGATGAGGCCGTCAAGGGCGCCATCATCTGCAAATTCCGCAACGCCGGCCAGACCTGCGTCAGCGCCAACCGCATTTTTGTACAGGACGGCGTCTACGACGAATTCGCGCAGAAATTTTCCACCGCCGTCGAGGCGCTGAAAATGGGCAACGGCGTGGAAGAGGGCATCGAAGTCGGTCCGCTGATCAACAGCCAGGCGGTGGAGGATGTCAAGGCACTGGTGGAGGATGCCCTCGCCAAGGGCGCCAGGCAGGCTGTCAGCGGCGGCCCCGCCGAAATGGGGGACTGCTTCTATGCGCCCACGGTTCTGACCGATGTCAACGACGAGATGAAACTGTTCAGGGACGAAATTTTCGGCCCGGTCTCGCCGCTGTACAGATTCTCCGGCGAGGACGAAGTCATCGCCATGGCCAACGATACCGAATTCGGCCTCGCCTCCTATTTCTACTCCCGCGATATCGGCCGCATCTGGCGCGTCAGCGAGGGGCTGGAATACGGCATGGTGGGCGTCAACGAAGGCATCATCTCCAACGAGATGGCACCCTTCGGCGGTGTCAAGGAATCCGGCCAGGGCCGCGAGGGTTCCAGGTACGGCCTCGACGATTATCTCGAAATAAAATATCTCTGCCTCGGTGGCATCAATAACTGATTCCCCCCAACGGGAAACAGTGTAGGGTGCGCCGTGCGCACCAGCCAGGATCGAGATCGTTGCTAATCCGGCCGGTGCGCACGGCGCATCCTACTACTACCAATTGAGCACTGGTCACCGATGATTGTCGAGCCCATCGCCACCGTCCACTCCTGCTTCGGCGAAAAGTTCGGCGTGCCGCGACAGCCGTTGCTGGCCGACGCCAGCCGCGCTTCCATCGAACTGCTGCCGCCGCTGGATATGCCCGATGCGGTGGCGGGGCTGGAGGAAAATACCCATATCTGGGTGATGTTCCAGTTTCATCGGGCCGCCGGTCAGTGGTCGGCGAAAGTGCGGCCGCCGCGCCTGGGCGGCAATAAAAAACTGGGCGTGCTGGCCACCCGCTCGCCGTTTCACCCCAACAATATCGGACTGTCGGTGGTACGGCTGCTTGAGGTGCGCACCGAACCGAAGGTCGAATTGATTGTCGGCGGCGCCGACCTGGTGGACGGCACACCGGTGCTGGATATCAAGCCCTATATTCCCTACGCCGACTCGCTCCCCGAGGCGCGCAGTGCCTTTGCCGGTGCGGCGCCGGCGCCGCTGCCGGTATCGATTCCGGACGCCATCCGCGAACAGGCCGCCGCCTACCGCGACGACCGGGGCACGGACCTGCCGCGACTGATCGAGCAGGTGCTGGCCCAGGACCCCAAACCCGCCTACCAGCAACCGGATTCGCAGCGGATCTACGGTATGCAACTGTGCGGCTTCGACCTGCGCTGGCGCTATGTCGACGGGGGGATCGAGGTGACTGCACTGACGCCCCTGCGGGAACGGGATCTCCAATAAATGTCGCTAAACTGTCATTTTCTGTCGGTTCAATGGGCCGGTAAATGGAGCGGGAGAAATGGTCGGTAATATCAGAACCGGTTGCTGTTGGCTCTTGTCGGCACTGATTCTTGTCGGTTGCGAATCGGATTCCCAATCTACAATCGAAACGCCGGTATTCCGCATCGGCCTGCTGCCCGACACCCAGGGCGGTACCGACAGAGAGGGACAGGCCCATGTGGCCCTGCACCCGATGCGCGCAGTGCTCCAGCACCAGGAGGCCGCGGGCGTGGATATGGTGATCGCGCTGGGTGACCTGACGGATCACGGTTCCGCGCTGGAATTCGCCGAGTGGCGCTCCGCGGCCGGCGATTACGCGGAAAAGGGCATCGAGTTCCTGCCGGTGATGGGCAACCACGAAACCAGCTATGCCTACACCGTCGAGTGGATCGACAGTATACGGGATTTCATTCCCGGGGACGCGGTGCATATGCCCGGTTACGAATGGGTCAATTACTATGTGGTGCGCGAGAATGTGCTGGTGATCGGTCTCGCCTACTACAACCTGCCCATCGCCTTCGAGTGGGTTGAGCAGGTGGTCTACGAGCAGCGTGACAGGGTGGATCATATCGTCGTCGCCAGCCATGACGGCCTGATCGGTGCCAAGTACGGCCAGACCCGCGAACAGATTGTCGAGGGCACGAAAGAAGACAACCGGGTCTATCGGGTGCAGCCGCAGATCCGCGAATTCCTCGCCGACAACGACGTCATCTATGTGCAGGGCCACGAGCACCAGTACCAGCGTTCGCTGATCTCCGCCCGCACCGCGCTGCAGACGCTGCCGTCCGGCTCCACACCTGCGGGCGGCAATTACCGCATGCCGGCCTACACCCAGATCATGGCCGGCAACGCCTCCTACAAGGGCTACGAATTCCGCTACGGGGAACGGGACTTGGTGCAGACGATCGTGTCGCAGAAAAACGCCACCATGAAAAACGGCTCGGGGTCTCTCGACGTCAACTCCTCGGTGCTGACTTTCCGCGGCTCCAGGGTGGATTACGCTTCCCATTTCTCACCCCATACGGCGCAGAGCAATGACGGGGCCGAGTCGTTTGCAGCGGAATGGGCACTGCTCGACCGGTTTTCCCGCACCACCGACCGCTGTGAGGTGGTGGTCTATCCGGATTCGATTCCAGAGGGCACCCGCTCGGCGATGGTATTGCAGCCGGAATACCGTACCCCTCTCTGCCTGTCGCCCAATGGCGGTGAGGCGCAACTGACTGGCGGGCGCAACAGGACCTTCAATCGCACCGATACCCGCACCCGGGATATGGAATACACCCCCGGGTTGAGCCGCGCGGAATCCCTCAACGACCTCATGCGCCTGGCCTACCAGTGGCTGTTCCAGTACCACGAGAGCTGGACACCGAACCTGAACGGCCCGCAGCGCGCTGTACCGGATACAGACAGCGATTCGTTGATAATCCCGGAAGCCACCATCGACCTGAAAGAGCACATCACCCTGAGCTGGTTGCCTGCTGGCGACGACACCATTTCCGATATCCTGATTGTCAGCGGCACCCAGAACCAGACCGGTGTCTACCAGGACGACTACGGCGCGCCCGGAGATATCGAAGCGGATTCGGGGCTGCCCGCGAGCAGCACCGACGGCGGTGCCAAGCCGCCGGTCGAACTGCCGGACTACGCGACAAAATCCTGGAATATCGGCGACGCCGTGGCCGACCCCTACGCGCTGTCATTCAGCGGCCCGGAAGACGCCGGGGAATCCCCGGTACTGGCTATCAAAGAGGCGGGCGACTGGCGAGCGCTGGCACCGGAAGAGTGCCTGGTCCAGGCGGGCTGGCAGCAGAGTTACCTGGATACGGCGCCGGAGCGGGCCGCCGGCTGTGGCGACTGGCCGCTGGCGGGGTTCGACCCGGCACAGGACAATCGCTGGTGGGCGGTATTGCAGCGGGATGCGGAACTGGCGCTGGTCGAGCGCGACAGCCTGGATTAAGTGGCTATGGCCCCGTACAGTCCCCTCTCCCTTGGGGGGAGGGGACTGTACGGTACAAACCGGAAACATCGTTTACACTTCCGGCCATCCCACCCGAGCCCCCTCAACGCTTTCTCCGATTGCCCCCAATCCCGGTGCAACCATCGCAAACGCATTTGCAGCGGGCCGGCGAATCCGCTTGAATGACGCTGTCGTATAAAAATAACACCGGTAAACCGAACACCCCGTATCCGGGCCGGCAGCCATTAACGAGGTGTCAGTGTCCAACCTGCACAATGTCGCGCAATACATTCTCCTGGTGATCCTGTTGGGCCTTGCCTCTGTGGCGGCTGCCCAGGACAGCGCCAGCGGCGACCATGTGCGCGTGCGCTGGCTGGCGCCGGAATCCTTTGTCGCCGGCGAGACGGAAACCATCGGTTTCTATTTTGAAGTGGATCCGGAGTGGCATGTCTACTGGCGCAACGCGGGCGATTCCGGTGCCGCGCCGCGCTTCGATATCGCCAGTGACACGGCGGCAGTGGGCGAGATCCAGTGGCCCTTTCCGGTGCGCCTGCCGATCGAGCATCTCACCAATCTCGGCTACAAGGGCAATGTCGCCTACCTGTTCGAGGTAACACCCGCCGCCGGCGCCGATACGCTGTCCCTGAAGGCAAATCTGGAATGGCTGGTGTGCAGGATCAACTGCATCCCCGGCTTCGGCAGCATGCGCCTGGAGCGCCCGGTGGGGCCGGCTTCCAGCTGGAACAGCGGCGACCGCGCCCTGCGGGACCGGTTTGCGCAGCGTGTGCCGCGCCCCGGCGCCGGGAGCCCCTGGCGGGCGATATCCCTGTCCGAATCCGGCGGCGAAAAGGTTCGCTTGACCCTGGAGGGACCGGGCCAATCGCCGCGGGTATTTCCGCTGGACGGGGAACTGCTGACGGCCACGGAACCGGCGCTGCGCACCGACGGCGATCGGATCCACTACACCTTCGAGCGGGTACCCGGGTCGCAGCGGCCCGAAACCGCCGGTTTTGTCGCCACCGACGGCGAGCGCGCCTGGCGGTTCGATGCAATTCCGTTCGGTGCCGCGTCGAGCGCCCCGACGGATGGACAGGCCACCGCCCTCTGGTGGCTGCTGCTGGCCGCCTTTGCCGGCGGCGCCGTATTGAACCTGATGCCGTGCGTCTTCCCGGTACTGTCGATAAAGCTGTTCGGCCTGATCAATACCGGCACCGATACCGCCGGCCGGCTGCGCGAGGGGCTGGTCTACAGCGCCGGTGTTTTGGTGACCTTTGCCGCCCTGGGCGGCCTGCTGTTGGCACTGCGCGCCGGCGGCGCCGCGGTGGGCTGGGGCTTCCAGTTGCAGTCGGCGCCGGTGGTGCTGGCGCTGATCCTGCTGTTCTGGTTGATGGCGCTGTCGTTCAGCGGCGTGTTCGAGTTCGGCCACCGGCTGATGAATATCGCCGGCAGCAGTCGCGGCGGTTCCTTTGCCACCGGCGTGCTGGCGGTATTTGTGGCCGCGCCCTGCACCGGGCCCTTTATGGGCGCGGCACTGGGAGCGGCGGCGGTGCTGCCATCCGCCTCGGCGATGGCGCTGTTCCTGGGGCTCGGCGCCGGCCTCGCCGCGCCCTTCGTGTTGCTGTGCGCCAGCCCGGCGCTGTTGAAGAGGCTTCCCGCACCGGGCCCCTGGATGGACAAATTCCGACAGCTGCTGGCTTTCCCGCTCTACGCCACGGTGATCTGGTTGCTGTGGGTACTGGGCCGGCTGCTGGGGGACAGCGGCTGGCTGATCGGCACCCTGTTGTTGCTGGCGGTGGTCTTCGCCCTGTGGCTGGGGCGCAACTTCGCTCGCGCCGGCCGGGTGGCCGGCTATCTGCTGGCGGTCGGTGCGTTGGTGGCGGCGTTCGGCGCGCTGCGCTCGCCGGAGAGTGAACCGCAACTGGCGCAGGGCGAGTGGCAGCCCTACGACAAAATCGCCATCGAGCGGGCGCGGGCCGATGGCCGCGCGGTCTTTATCGACTACACCGCCGCCTGGTGTATTACCTGCCAGGTGAACAAGAAACTGGTGCTGGATACGCCGGCGGCAATGAAACTGTTCGCCGACCACGACGTACTGCTGGTGCGTGCCGACTGGACCAATCACGATTCAGAGATCACCCGGGCGCTGGCGCAACTGGGGCGCAATTCGGTGCCGGTCTACGCCTGGTATGCGCCCGGTGCGGAAGAGCCGGAGCTGCTGCCGCAGATTTTACAGAAGCGCATGATAGTGGCGCTGTTCGATGAGAAATCCACCCTTCAACTTGCAGAGGATGAAACGCCATGAACGGAAGACACCTGATCCGCAGCCTGTTGCTGTTGCTCGCCCTACCCACGCTGGCACTGGCAGCCGCCGTGCCGGGTGAAAAGGCCCCGGATTTCTCCGAGGTTGACGCCGAGGGCAAGACCCATTCGCTGGCCGACTACCAGGGCGAGTGGCTGGTGCTCGAGTGGTTCAACCAGGGTTGCCCCTATGTCCAGAAACACTACGGCAGCGGCAATATGCAGGCGCTGCAGAAGAAATACACTGCGGAGGATATCAACTGGCTGACGGTGATCTCCTCGGCCAAGGGCAAGCAGGGCTACCTGGAGCCGGCGCAGGCACTGGCGGAGGCCGAGACCCACAAGCTGAACGCCAGCGCGCCCTTCCTGCTGGATCCGGACGGCAGCATGGGCCGCGCCTACGGCGCCAAGACCACGCCGCATATGTTCATCATCAACCCGCAGGGTGAAGTGGTTTACGCCGGCGCCATCGACAACAACGACTCCGCCAACCCGGCGGTGATACCCGATTCCGAGAACTATGTGGCCGCTGCGCTGGATGCCTCCCTGAGCGGTGAAGCGATCGACGTCGCCTCGTCGCGGGCCTACGGCTGCAGCGTCAAGTACTGACCGGTGCCTCAGGGGATATGCCGTTGCGGAAAAAACTGATCGCGGCGCTGGGCAAACTGGCGGCTGTCCTGCTGTTTGCGGCGGTGATTGTCGGCGCTGTGGGTTACTACCAGCAGCGGGGTATCCCCACAGAGCAGGCACCGCCGCTGGCGGGCACCACGCTGGAAGGGCGCGCCGTCGACCTGCAGCGGATGGCTGCCGACGGGCCGGTACTGATCTATTTCTGGGCCACCTGGTGTCCCTACTGTCGGGTGGTATCCCCGGCCGTCTCCGACCTGGCCCGGGATCACCAGGTCATTTCCGTCGCCATGCAGTCCGGCGACGGGAATGAACTGCGCGGATATCTGCGTGATCACGGGCTTCAGCTTCCAACCATCAACGATCCGACCGGCGCGCTCAGCGGCCGCTGGGGCGTGCGTGTGACTCCCACCATCGTGATTGTCGACAGCCGTGGCGACGTCCGCTGGGTGACCTCGGGCACCACCTCCAAATGGGGCCTGCAGTTGCGGCTGGCGCTGACCGATTGAATGCTTACCGGTCATCGGCGCGGCGGAAGATGGGCCCGTGCCCTGCTCGTTGGACTTCGCGGGGCTCAGCCCGATCTACACCGTCTCGGGGCTGGCCCCTGCCGGAATGGCAAGTGTAGGTTGGGGGGGAGCGCCATTCTAAAGCGGCTGTTCAGCCGGCAGTGAATCCCTGAACGGCGTCCACACCAGCAGCAGGCACACCGCCGAACAGATCGCCATACCCGCGACAACCGCCTCCACGGTTTCCGGTAGCATGGAAGACAGCGCCGAAACCCCGCCCGCTACCGAAAACTGCAAAGCGCCCATCAGCGCGGCCGCGGTGCCACCGTTTTCTTCAAAATACTCCATGCAGCTGGCCTGGTTGTTGGGGCTGATGGCACCCATGGCGCCCACTGTAATCATCATCGCCGGGACAAACAGCCACAGCGTCGGCGCCAGCCACAGTACCAGCGATAGCGCGGCGATACCGGCCGCCTGCAGGGTGATCGAGATGCGCAGTATCCGGTGCGGGGAGAAACGGTTCAGGGCAATGCGGTTGAGCAGCATCATCGCCGTCATCACCACGATATTGGCGCCGAACAGTATGGCGAAAAGTTTTGGCCCCACCCCGAAATGATGCTGGTAGATAAACGATGAATGGGTGATAAACAGCATCATCACCGAGAAGGCCATAGCCTGCAGGCCGATAAAGCGCAGCGCCGGGCGGGTGGCCAGAACCGCCGCGTAGCGGCGCAGGGCACTGGTCGCGGGTGCCGTCACCGGGGTCCGGGGACCGCGGAACAGGGTGCTGCGCAGGGCCACCAGCAGAGCCGCGCCGTACACGCCCAGGAACAGGAAGATGCTGGGCCAGCCCCCCAGTTCCAGCAACAGGCTGCCGAGACTGGGGGCAAAGGCCGGCGCAGCCACCACGATCAGGCCGATCATGCTGAACAGTTTTGCCGCTTCGCGGCCACGGATGCGGTCGCGCACCAGTGCCGGTACACAGACCGCGGCCCAGCCGCCGCCGAAGGCCTGCAGGGCGCGCAATAGCAACAGCAGCTTGAAGTCGTCCGTCTGCCAGATGGCGAGGCTGGCCAGGGTGAAAACCGCCAGCCCGGACAGCAGCACCGGCCCGCGGCCGAGCCGGTCGGACAGCGGTCCGCCGATCAGTTGGCCCAGCGACAGTGCAAATACATAGATGGAAATACTCAGGGAAAGAATGTGGCTGTCCACCCCCAGAGTGTCGGCCATGGCGGGAAAGGCCGGCAGGTAGGTATCCAGCGCCAGGGGGCCCAGGGCTACGGTCATGGCGAGTAGCAGGATAAACCCGAAACCCGGGGCGGGGGAGTGGTTCAAAGTAGTACCTCTGACAGACAGCCAAGCAATGTGTTTCCACTGGGCCTTGACAGGCGGGGCAGCAGGATAGATAGTTGATGTAGTCAATCAAATGTGGTTGGCGTTGTCAACTTTTATGCACTGCCTACGGGTAGCCCAGCTGTTTGTTTTGTTGCCGATTGCGGATAGAAGCCATGCCGGATACCCCCTCCCTCGAATTTACCCTCGGCGCCCTGATGATCGAGCTGCGCAAGGTCATGATACGGTCGCTGGCGCGGGCGGGACTGGAATTGTCCCCGCCTCAGACACAGTTGCTGCAGATGATCGGCACCGAGCCCGGTATCTCCGCCGGCGCACTGGCGCGCCGCTCCGGCCGCGACAAGGCGACCATTACCCGGATGCTGTCTCCCCTTGTGGCGGAAGGCTGGATTCTGCGCAGTCCCGATCCGGAAGACGCGCGGCGCCAGCAATTGTCGCTCAGCGATGGGGGAATGGAGGTGTTGAAAAAAATCCGTGTGGCCCGGCGGGGCGCCCACGAACAGTTTTTCAATGCGCTGAGCGCGGCGGAGAAAAAACAGTTGAGTGGGCTGCTGCGGAAGTGCCTGCCGGACGAAGACTGAAAATTGCTCCGGCCGGCGGCGATCACCCGAACGGCTTCAGGGGCTGATAAAAATACCGCGTTTATACAGCCAGCGCAGCAACAGCCACTGCAGTAGTATCACACCGATGGCGATCACCAGGGTACCACCGGCCTCCGGCAGCGCCGCGGCGATACCGCCGAACAGGCTCTGGCTGCTGTAGCTCCAATTGACCAGGCTGGTGCCCAGATACACGAGAATCGCGTTGCAGCCGATTGCCGCAAAAAAAGCGCTGAACCGCCGCCACTGCCAGACATCCACCAGCAGATAGAACAGCGCCAGCAGCAACAGGCTGCAGCCACTGGTGATCAGCACGAAGGAACTGGTCCAGAGCGCCTTGTTCACCGGGTAGATCCAGTGCCAGAGAAAGCCGCCCAACAGGCAGGCGCTACCGCCGAATACCAATCCCTGCAGGATTTTCCCGTGTTGTCCCTGATACCGGCGAAGCCAGCGGCCGGCAAACACACCCATCAGTGCGTTGACGATGGCCGGAATGGTGGACAGTAGGCCCTCCGGGTCGTAGGCGCGGTTCCGGAAAGTGATTCCCGGCAGGCAGCATTGGTCGACTCGTGCATTGGCGGAGCCCACTGGCGTCAGGTCGCCGAAACCGGCCTGTATCAGCCAGTAACCCAGCAGTATGGCGACGGCGATCGCGTACTGGGTGCGCACACCGGTGTGCCAGACGATCATGGCGGCGAAGAACCAGGCGAAGCCGATTCGGGCGAGCACGCTGGCGTAGCGGATTTCTCCGGGATCTGCAGGAATGCCGGTGCCCCAGCCGTGGTTATAGACAATCCCCAAAACGACCAGGATCAGCAGGCGCTTTACCGCTTTGCCGTAGACCGGCTTTCGCTCGGCCAGTGGCAGTCCGCGCAGGGATTTACTGGCGAGGCCCAGGGTGACGCCGGAGAGAAAAATGAACAGCGGAAAAATCAGGTCGTAGAAGGTGAAACCGTTCCACTCCGTATGCTGCATCTGGCTGTGACCGAACGCGAATACCGACCAGCCGCTAAGTGCCAGCAACGGCGGGAACAGGGCCTCGCCGCCGATAATCCAGAACATGTCGAAACCGCGCAGGGCATCCAGGGAGGCGAGGCGTTGTTTTTTGGCTTTCATACTACTTCCCGATACATCTTTTCCGAATCTCTTGTGGGCATTTTACCCGTTGCGTGTCCGTGAGCAGATCCATTGGAAAAATACTCCCCCGCTCAAGAACGAAAAAAGCCCCGGTGAGCCGGGGCAAATATAGGAGCATTACCTATAGATCAACGACGAGAGAGAAACATCCTGAGAGAACAGCTTCTTTCAAGTTCCCTCTCCCAAAGGGAGAGGGAAGCTACTCAGTCGACGGTGCAGACAAATTCCCAGCTGCCGTCACTACCCGGCACCGAGTTGGTCCACCAGTTGGCCCGATAGACACTGCCTTCGTGGATAATCCGGTCACCGCCGGAGGCGTGATCGCCCCGGGGCCACTCCGGATAGGTCACCAGGTCGCCGGTGTCCACGTCGGCTGAACTACAGCTGCTGCCGCCACCGCCGTCACCACCATCGGACAGGTCCGCTAGCGGCAACTCGGGATGTTCGAACGCCAGGGCGTAAGTGGTGCCATTGATGGTGGCGGTGTAGGCCTGGGGGCCGGAAACCGGCAGGTAGTAGTTCAGGGTCATGTCCCAGGTGGCGCCGTCGGCCAGGGATTGCCATTCCGGCAGAGTGAAGCGCACGCGGTGGAACTCGTGCTCCGCGCCCCCTACGTTGCCACCGCCGGCATTGGCGCCACTCTCGATCACTTCCAGGCCAGCACCGCTCTGGTCGGTGATGGTGTCGGAGGTGGAGGTGGGCATATCGAACTCGAAGGTCGTGCCACCGGGAATGGTGACGCCGGTGTTGTTGGTGATGTAGAGCTTCGGGTTGAGCGGGTAGTTCTGGTCGCCCAGCTTGAAGCCATCTATCACCATATCGATATTTACCGCTTCGTCCGGCAGTGGTCGGTCGCTGCGCAGCTCGCGGTAGTCGTCGGCGGTCTTGAACTTGTCGTAGGCGAGGGTGGTGAGGGTGGAGCCCATGAAGTACTCACCGGCCTCGCCCCGGTTGGCATCCCAGCCGAAATCGCCGGCCAGTTCCCAGAACATGATGCCGCCCACACCCCTGTCGATCACATACTGTACCTTCGCGCTCATGGACTCTTCGTCTTCGGTGGAGAGAAAGACATCCTTGTTCTCGTTCCACAGCCAGGGCGCTTCGGCGACGCTGTCGTAGTGGCGCACGTAGGAACCTACCAGTTCGTCTTCCGGATCGTTGGTCGGGTCCAGGCCGTAGTCTTCCAGATAGCTGCCGAGGATGCCGTTTTCCAGGTTTTTCGCGTGCCACATGGGGTTGGAGCCCGCCCCCATTTCGTTGCCGTCGGCGTCTTTGTCGTGCCACATATTGTCGATTCCCACGGCGCCGTTGCCGCAGTCGGCTGCGCCGCCGGTGCCCTCGGGGCATTCGGATTGTGCGGGCAGCGGCGCGCTGCCGCCGAGGCCGTTGCTGCCGCCGGCGACGTCCTGCCAGCCGCGGGTGTAGTAGGGAATACCGATATTGATACGGCCCGGCGACATGGATCCGCGGAAGTACTTCACCGCCCAGTCGATATTCAGGTAGCCGATACCGCCGTACTGTGAGGTGGAATACACGTTGGCTGCTTCCAGCTCGGGGTCTTCGCCGTTATCGAACAGCGCGGAGTTGTGGCCCACGTATTCGTTCCAGGCGCCGTGCAGGTCGTAGGTCATGATATTGACGTAGTCCAGGTACTGCGTGATCTGCATGGTTTCCATGCCGCGCAGCAGGTAGCCGGAAGAGGGGGAGGCGATGGTGAGCATATAGTGGGTGTCGTCCTGCTCGCCGGCCGCGTCGAGCTTTTCGCGCAGCACCCGCATCAGTTCCTCGTAGGATTCCATCAGGTGGGCGCGCATGGGATTGGCGATACCGAAATCCAACGGGTTGCCGGCGTCGTTCATCGTGGTGGGATATTCGTAGTCGATATCCACACCGTCGAAGCCGTAAGTGCGGATAAAATCCACTGCGGAATCGGCGAAGGCCTCGATACCCTGGTGATTGATGCTGCCATCGGCGTTGGTGGTCATGGTGTAGAAGCCACCGTCATTTACGCGGTCACCGTGTTCGTTGAAGTGGCCACCGGTCTCGGCCCAGCCACCGACGGAGATCAGGGTTTTTACATCCGGGTGGGATTCCTTGTATTTGGACAGCTGGTTGAAGTGTCCGTTGTAAGCGTAATCCGGATCGGTTTCCGCGCCGGGTACATCCGGCCACTGCATGCCGGTGGCGGGGTTGTCCGGATTGTCGGTGTTGCCCACGGATAGGGAGTAGTCACTGCCCACATGGGCGAAGGCGTAGTTGATATGGGTGATCTTGCCCCAGGGAATATCTTTCACCAGGTAGCTGGGTTGGCCGTTGCTACCGTTACGCCAGCTGGTGAAATAGCCGATGATCCGCCGCGGATGGTCGGCGCCCATTTTCTCGCGTCCGGCCTCGTCGTAGATATCGCAGTAATCCGGATGTGTGCCGGGGCTGGTGTAGAGACCGTCCGGACGGCAGGGGAAGTCGCCGGTCACCGGTTCGCCGTTGACGGTGATCGAGATCGCTGTGGAATCCGCCCAGGTGTCGGCGCTGTCGTAGGCGCGGGCGAAAACCTCGTGTTCGCCGGCCTCGGCGGTCCAGTCGTAGCTGTAGGGCGCGCTGGCATCCTCGCCGACTTTCCGGCCGCCGACATAGAATTCGACGCGGCCGATTGGGCCCTCGTCGTCCTCGGCCGAGGCGCTCAGGCTGACGCTGACTCCTTCCTCGTAGCTGCTGTCGTCGGCGGGTGTGTCGAGGCTGACACTGGGAGGGGTGTTCGGTTCCTGGTCACCGGGCTCCACGGTGATGCCGATATCATTGGTGAGAGCCTCCTGTCCTGCCGTGTCCTCGATCCGCGCGGTGATCAGCGGAGAGCCGGCCACCGCGATCCAGGTGGTCTGGTAGGGCGCCTCGTTGTCCGTGCCGATGGAGTTGCCGTCGATATAGAACTCCACCGCGGCCACGCCGTTGTCGTCGCTGGCATCCGCGGAAATGATAACGCTGTCATTTTCGGTGAATACAGAGCCGGCGGTGGGACTGGTTATCGAGCCCCGGGGCGGGTTATCCGCGCCATCGTCACAGGCGCCGAGCAGGGCCCACTCCTGATGCTGGCCAGAGTACTCTTCCGGATCCTGGTCCCGGGTCCACCAGTTGGCTTCGTAGGCGTTGCCGTTGTGTTCTACCCGGGCGCCGCCGTTGTAGGCGGTGGAAGCATTCCATGGGGAGAGGCTGGAGCAGTCCACGGCATGTGCGTGTCCCGCACCGAGCATGGCTGCGGCGAGGGCGCCGAGCGCGAGTTGCTTGTGCATATTTTCACCTTGCTGGAGCAGTTATTCTTATTGAGTTGAGGCGCTCAAACCCCGGCGCCATCAAAATGACATCGCTGTCAAAATAACAACAGCTTACCGCTGAAGCAATGGAATTCGATCACAATTGTGAAATTGGCGAAAAAATAACCGCCAGGCCAAAGAAACTCCCCCTTATGCATGGATCTTCCGCTTTCTTTCGAACCCGGCCTGGGGGAGCCCGCTTGCAGGTGAGGAATGGAAGTGCATCCTGCTTGACTCCCGAGTGATGTGCGCCATCCCTGGCACTCACCTGAGTCCCGCTACTACATATCCCAGAGCGAGTTGGTTGCCATCGACAGGGTAATCCGCTCCTTGTCCTGAATCTGCTTGAGATCTTCGAAGACTTCTTTGACTTCCGCGGATTCAATCGCGCCGTAGACGGCTTCGTAGAGGTCCGAGAAATAGCGTTCCACCTCGCGCCCCATACGGTTGATTTCCTTAATGGTGGGGGGATCGCTCAGATTCAGTGACTTGATAAAGTGCCCGGCCGATTCCTCTTGGGTGTACTGCAGCCAGGTCTTCATCACCTTGTGCTGTGTGACGCCGCTGTAATTGGCCAGGTTCTGCGCCATTCGCTGCTCGTGCTCCAGCATATGTTTTAGCAGCAACCGGGTGCGGTTGTTGTCGGCCTTATCCAGTAATTCTTCGTAGAAATCGGCCATCTCCCGGTGGAACTTCTCGGCGTCTTTCAGTATCTGGTAGGCCTGTTTGAAAGTCTTCATGGAATTGCCTTGTCTTTTTTGTGGGTGGTGGCGGCAATGGTTCGTTGTCGTCTTTCATGTTTATAGTGCATTTATCCAATTGATCAAGACTTGCGGGAAGATACCGAATAGCAACAGTGCCCCGGTCAGCAGCACCAGTACGGCGTGACCGGATACGGCTATCTCGACTCCGTCCTGTCCGGCCGCGGTTACGGCCGACTCCCGCTGCAGCATCGTCAGCAGCAGTCGCAGGTAGTAGTAGAGCCCCAGCGCACTGCCGATCACCACCGCGGCGAGCAGCAACCAGAGCTCCCCCTGCACGCCGGCGGCAAAAATATAAAACTTGCCGATAAAGCCGATGGTCAGCGGGATGCCCGCCAGCGACAGCAGCATTGCCGCCAGGCAGCAGGCCAGCCAGGGGGAGCGCCAGAAGAGCCCGCGGTAGTGCTCCCGGTGGAAGGGATCACTGCCGGAGTCCGACGGCGGCCGCGCACCGCCGGGGGTCAGCTCCACCGCCGCATCGGCGATCAGCCCCACCACAGCAAAGGCGCCCAGGGTGGTGATCACATAGGCCACCAGGTAGTAGATCACCGCCTCGATACCGAAGGCGCTGCCGCCGATCAGCAGTGCCACGATCAGGTAGCCGAGATGGGCGATGGACGAATAGGCCAGCAGGCGCTTGATATTCGCCTGCATCAGCGCCAGCAGGTTGCCCGCCAGCATACTCGCCACCGCCATGATCGCCAGCAGCCCGGTTAGCGCGGGAACCGCAAACAGATCCAGCCGCTCGAACAGCCGCAGCAGCAGCGCTACCACAGCGCCCTTGCCGACGGTGGCGATCAGCGCTGTCACCGGTGTGGGCGCGCCCTGGTAGACATCCGGCGTCCAGATATGGAAAGGCACCAGCGACAGCTTGAAGGCCACGCCAATCAGCAGCAGCGTCAGTCCCGCCAGCATCAGCGACGGCCCACTTTTCATGCCGGTTACCGCGGCGGCGACGCCGGCAAAATCCAGCGCGCCGCCGGCGGCATAGACGAGGGCAATACCGAACAGCGCCAGCGCCGTGGACAGGGCCGACAGCAGCAGATACTTGAGCCCCGATTCCAGCGAGGCGAGCTGCTCCCGCTGTGACGAGCGGTCGCCGTTGACGGCGAAACCCAACAGCGGGTAGAGCGACAGGCCGACCAGTTCGAGTGCCAGCAGAAAGCTGGCGAAATGGCTGGCGAACACCAGCGTACAGGCGCCCAGCATGGTCAGCAGCAGCAGGATATAGAATTCTTCCGGATAGCTGTCGGCGAAGACTTTGCGATCGCAGCGGTGTTTCAGGTAGTTGAAACCCAGCACCGCGATGGCGACCGCGGCCAGCAACAGCAGCAGACAGAAAAACAGCGCCCGGTGGTCCACCAGTAGCAGGTCGGTGGATTCTATGGAGCTCGTCCCGCCGGCCAGCAGGCCCGCCACCTGAAAGCAGACCAGTGCCGCCGCCACCAGGACAATCAGCGTGGTAACCAGCGCGCCGCGGTGGCCGCGGCGAAAGGAGACCTGCAGCAACAGGAAAACGATACCGGCACCCAGCACCAGTAGCGGCAGTATCGCGTGGAGTTCCAGCAGACTCATGGCGAAATACCCCCTTCAGGATTGGAATGCGGCCAGCGGGCCTCCGTCGAATGCGCGTTGCTCGTGGCGAGCGGCACCGCATCTCGGGATTTTTCCGCCAGCGCACTGTCGATCCGCTGCAGCGCGCCAGCCACGGCGGGCTCGGCGGTATCGAAAACCCCCTGCGGGCGCAGGCCCAGGAACACCAGGCCGACAGCCAACGCCAGCAGGGCTACTGTCTCGCGCCCGTTAAGATCGCGCAAAAGCCCGTCTGTGTTTATTTTTTTCGCTTCGCCGAAAAATACCCGCTGCATCATCAACAACGCATAGAGTGCCGCGCCGATCAGGCCGATGGCGGCGACCACCGTCACCCAACGGCCGCTGTCGAAGCTGCCCACCAGCACCAGGAATTCGGCGATAAAGTTGCCCAGCCCCGGCAACCCCAGCGAAGCCACGGCAAAAAACAGCGCGACGGCAGAGAGTTTCGGCAGGCCGGCCCAGAGCCCGCCCAGTTCGTCCATATCGCGGCTGTGCAGCCGCTGCTGCAGCGCGCCCACCAGTGCAAACAGTGCGGCAGTGCTGAGGCCGTGGGCGATCATCTGCATTACCGCGCCCTGGATGGCGATGGTGTTCAGGGCGTAGAGCCCCAGCAGAACAAAGCCCATATGGCTGACACTGGAGTAGGCCACCAGTCGCTTCATATCCCGCTGGGCGAAGGCCATGACCGCGCCGTAGACCACACTGACAGCGCCGATCGCCATGGCCACCGGCGCGAAAGCGATGGAGGCCTCGGGAAACAGCGGCAGGGTAAAACGCAGCAGACCGTAGGCCCCGGTTTTCAGCAGTATCGCCGCCAGCAGGATGCTGCCCGCCGTGGGCGCCTGGGTGTGGGCGTCCGGCAGCCAGGGGTGCAACGGCAGCGCCGGCAGCTTGACCGCGAAGGCGATAAAGAAGCCCAGCATCAGCCAGTAGCCGGCGGTCGGCGACAGCTCGGCGGCGAGCAGTTCGCGGTAGTTGAAGGTCACCTGGCCGCTGGCGTTGTAGTGCAGAAAAACCAGCGCGACTATGGCGATCAACATCAGCAGGCTGCTGGCCTGGGTAAAAATAAAAAACTTGATCGCCGCGTAGAGGCGCTGTTCGTAACCCCAGATCGCAATCAGGAACAGCATCGGCACCAGCATCACTTCCCAGAAAAAGAAGAACAGGAACAGGTCCATGGCGGTGAAGACGCCGACCACGCCGGCCAGTGTCCACAGATAGTTAAAATAGAAGAAGCCGCGGCGGAAGTCGATATCCCGCCAGGTGGCGGCGAGCCCGAACAGGCCCATGGACAGGGTCAGCGCCAGCAGCAGAAAACCGAGGCCGTCCAGCGCCAGGAAAAAAGTGATACCGAAGCGCGGTATCCAGCTCAGTTGCAGGCTGTCCCACCAGAGGCCGACGCGGGACGCATCTGTAAATTGTGGCCAGTAGCCCGCGAGCAGAATTGAGGCCAGCAGCAGGCTCAGCAGTGCCACCCAGCGGCTGGCGCCGTCCTTCCAGCGCTCCGCCAGCCAGGCCAGAATGCCGCCGAGAAACAGTACCGCGATGATTGCCGGCAGTGTTATGGAGAGCATCATAGGGCCACCAGTAGCGCGAGAAACAGAATGGTTCCGACCGCCAGCGTGGCCATATACCAGCGCACCTGCCCGTTCTGGGACAGGCTGATCAGGCCGTGTAGCTGGCGGCTGGCGGCGGCGGTGCCGCTGTAGAAACGGTCGACGATATCGTTGCGGTTGAGCCGCGCCAGCGCGACAAAGGGTCTTACCAGTAGCGTGTCGTACAGCCGGTCGAAGCCCCAGCCGCTGTACCAGAGTTTATAAAGTGTCGAAGGCGCTTTTTCCGGCGTGCGCCGATAGAGGCAGAGCCAGCAGGCGATGGCGATGCCGACAAAGGGTGCGGCGATGGCAATGGCCTCCACCCACATCGGCGCGTGGCCGCCGGCGGCGCCGAAGACCGACTGCAGCGGCGGCGCCAGCAGGCCGCCCAGCAGCGCCAGTACCGCCAGCGCGACGAGCGGCAGTGTCATCACAGGGCGGTTGGCGTCCTCGCAGTGGGCGCTGGCGCTGCCCTCGCGGCCGAAAAACACCAGCAACAGCAAGCGGAAACTGTAGAGCCCGGTGATCAGTGCACCGACAACCCCGGCCAGCCAGATACCGTTGAAACCGCGATGGAAATTCCAGGCGCTGAGCAGTATCTGATCCTTGCTGTAAAAACCCGAGGTAAACGGCAGCGCGGCGAGGCAGGCGCAGCCGATCAGGAAGCAGATAAAAGTGAAGGGAATCTTCCGGCGCAGGCCGCCCATGCGGAAAATATCCTGCTCGTGGTGCAGGCTCAGGATTACCGAGCCGGCGACGAGAAACAGCAGCGCCTTGAAGAAGGCGTGGGTTATCAGGTGGAAAATGGCCCCGGACCAGGCGCCCACACCGAGGGCCAGAAACATATAGCCGATCTGGCTGATGGTGGAGTAGGCCAGCACCCGCTTGATATCCGACTGCACCAGTGCACTGCAACCGGCCAGCAGTAGGGTCAGTGCACCGACAATCGCCACCGCGCTCATGGCCGTTTCCGACAGCACAAACAGCGGGTGCATACGCGCGATCAGGTAGACACCGGCGGTAACCATGGTGGCAGCGTGGATCAGGGCGCTGACTGGGGTGGGGCCGGCCATGGCGTCCGGCAGCCAGGTCTGCAGCGGCAATTGCGCCGACTTGCCCACGGCGCCGCCGAGCAGCAACAGCGCCGCCAGGGTGATCGTTGCATCGTTCGGCTGCGCGGACGACAGGGCGCCGATCAGCTCGCGGATATTCAGTGTGGCGAATTCGTTAAACAGCAGGAACAGGCCGATGGCCATGGCGGTATCGCCGATACGGGTGACGATAAATGCCTTGCGCGCGGCGGCGCCGTTGGCCGGATCCCGATACCAGAAGCCGATCAGCAGATAGCTGCAAAGGCCCACGCCCTCCCAACCCAGATAGAGCAGCACCAGGTTGTCCGCCAGTACCAGTAGCAGCATGGCGCAGACAAACAGGTTCAGGTAGGCGAAATAGCGCCGGTAGCCGCTGTCGCCGCGCATATAGCCGGCGGAGTAGAGGTGGATCAGGAAGCCGACGCCGGTCACCACCGACAGCATCACCAGTGTCAGCCAGTCCAGATAAAAATCGAAACCCAGCTGCAGTCCGCCGACACTGAGCCACTGCCAGAGTGATACTGCCAGTGTCGCACCAGCGTTGCCGGCGAAATGGGTGGCGGCCAGCAGACCCGTGAGCAGCGCCGCCAGGCCGACACTGCCGACGCCGATGATTGCGGTCGCTTTTTCCGGCAGCTCCCTGTCGCTAACCAGGGGCACTGAGATTAGCAGTAGAAAACCGAGCAGCGGCAGCAGCGGAATCCAGCCGACGATACCCACACCCGTCTCCTCCATATCAACCTCGCAGCCCGTTCAGTCGATCGATATCCACCGTGTGTCGGCGGCGGTAGAACTGCAGCACCAGCGCCAGCGCGATGGCCACCTCGGCCGCTGCCAGCGTGATCACGAAGATAAACATTACCTGGCCATCGGCGTGGCCCCAGTGCGCGCCGGCCACTACAAACGCAAGCGCCGCGGCATTGGTGCAGATCTCCAGGCACATCAACATAAAAATGATATTGCGCCGCACCATCAGGCCAACGAGGCCGAGACAGAAGAGGATGGCGGCCAGTGACAGGCCCGCGTGCAGACCCGACTCAATCGGCATGCTCTACCTCCCCGCCATCCGTCTTCCGTTGCCGCGCCAGATGAAAAGCACCCACCAGTCCAGCCAGCAGCAGCATCGAGGCCAGTTCCACTGCGAGGATGTAGCGGCTGAACAGCGCGATCCCGACTTCCTTGGGCCCCACGCTGTTTGGGCTGCCCTCGCCACCGTCGCCGCCGAGCAGCCATATCAACTGCACCAGCAACACCGCCGACAGTATTGCCGGGCCAATCCAGCTGCGCGGCTGCAACCAGCGACTCTCCTGCGCCACCGCCGCCTCGCCCTGGTTCAGCATCATGATCACGAACACCATCAACACCATGATCGCACCGGCATAGACGATCACCTCCAGCGCCGCGGCGAAGGGCGCGCCGTACTGGTAGAAGATTACGGCGACTGAGAGTAGGGACACGATCAGGTAGAGCAGGGCGTGGACCGCGTTGCGGTTGAAGATGACCATGGCGGTGGAGAGGGTGGCGATGGTGGCGGTGAGATAAAAAATCGCAAAGTTCATTTTTACTCCTCAACCTGATAAGAAAGCTCCCCTCTCCCCCCGGGACAAATCGGCAGGATTGCCGATTTGGACGCCGAAGGCGCCCGCGAAGCGGGCGAGCGCCACGGATGGCGCGAGTCAGTGGGGTCGGGGGAGAGGGCGAGCGCCTCGTGCCTTATCGCTTCCAACACGGCTGGGGTTTCACTCAGAACCTGATTGTTCCAGAACCTGAGTACCCTGAAGCCCTGATTCTGCAACCAGGTATCTCTTCTTCGATCGTAAGCTCCTTGTTCTGAGTGCCGGCCGCCATCCAGCTCGATAATCAGTTTCAGATCCAGGCATAGAAAATCGACGATGTACGAGCCGATGGGTTGTTGCCGTCTGAACTTCAAACCCATAAACCTGCGGGCGCGGAGGTAATACCAGAGGCGTTTTTCGGCTTCCGTTGAGTTTGTGCGCAGATCTCGGGCTCGTGCCAGCTGCAGGCTGCCCTCTCCCCCGGCCCCTCTCCCGGGGGGAGAGGGGAGCTTTCTTTTTCCGCTTGTTGGTCTGTTCGGGTTCATGGTTCTTATCAATTCATATTCTTATTTCAGAAGTTTTATAAAAATACAGAGGCTGTTCGGTGAAACCTGAGTTGCTTACAAAACTCCCCTCTCCCCCCGGGAGAGGGGTCGGGGGAGAGGGCTCTTCCCGACCCCCGTACTTACAAATTAAGACTCTTCACATCGATAGGCTCCGCCTCATTCTCGGCCTCCCCCTTACCCTTACCATCAATCGCCTTCCCAGCCACATTGTAAAAACTGTACTCGTGATACTTCCCCGGCCCACTGATCAACAGATCCTCTTTTTCGTAAACCATATTCTGCCGGTCGTACTCACACATCTCGAAATCCGGTGTCAGCTGGATTGCATAGGTGGGACAGGCCTCTTCGCACAGGCCACACATGATGCAGCGGGAAAAATTGATGCGGAAAAAGTCCGGGCGCCAGCGGCCGTCCTCGTCTTCGGTTTTCTGCAGCGAGATACAGTCCGGCGGGCAGGCCACCGCGCAGAGGTTGCAGGCGACGCAGCGCTCCTCGCCGTCCGGGTCGCGGGTGAGCACGATGCGTCCGCGATAGCGGGGCGCCAGGTAGGGTTTTTCGTCCGGGTACTGGACGGTGGCGTTGCGCGTGAACAGGTGGCGGAATACCAGCCACAGACTGCGCAGCAGGCTAAACATGGCGGACCTCCGTTACTGTTGCAGCCATAACAGTATTCCTCCGGTCAGCAGCAGATTGACCAGCGACAGCGGCAGCAGTAGTTTCCAGCCGAAGTGCATCAGCTGGTCGTAGCGCGGTCGCGGCAGGGCGGCGCGCAGCAATACGAAAACGGCCACCAGCAGCCCGGTCTTGAGCGCGAACCAGACCGCGGGGGGCAGCCAGGGCCCCAGCCAGCCGCCCAGGAAGAGGGTGGTGGTCAGCGCGGAGATCAGGATGACCGACAGGTATTCGCCGACAAAGAACATGCCGAATTTCATGCCCGAATATTCGGTGTGAAAGCCGGCGGTGAGTTCGTGCTCCGCCTCCGGCAGGTCGAACGGCAGCCGGTGGCTCTCGGCAATACCGGCGATAAAAAATATCAGGAAGCCGACAAACTGCGGCAGAATAAACCAGCCATCCTGTTGGGCCAGAACGATTTCCCGCAGGTTGAAGCTGCCGGCCAGCATCACCACGCCCATCAGGCTCAGCCCCATGAAGACCTCGTAGGATACCGTCTGCGCCGCAGCGCGCAGCCCGCCCAGCAGTGCGTATTTGTTGTTGGAGGCATAGCCACCCAGAATCACGCTGTAGACCGCCATGGAAGACATGGCGAGAAAGAACAACAGCCCCACATTGAGGTCGATCACACCCACCGCCGGCGACACTGGAATCACCGCAAAACCCAGCAGCATCGAGACCATGACGATGGTCGGCGCGAGAATGAAGACCGGGATATCCGCAAAGCGCGGTACGAAATCCTCCTTGAAAAACAGCTTGATCATATCGGCGATTACCTGGAACAGACCGAAGGGGCCCACGCGATTGGGGCCGGGTCTGTCCTGCCAGAAACCCAGCAGGCGCCGCTCGCCCCAGGTCAGCAGTGCGGCCAGTAGTACCGCCGCGGTCAGCACACCGAAAATATTCAGCAGTGTCGGCCAGATGGAGGCGCTCATGGGGTGTCTCCGGTGTCGGTTTGCTCCACCACCACTCGGCCGGGCAGATGACAGTCGAGGGATTCGAGCCCCGGCAGGCCCGCCGGTACGCCGAGGGTGCCGCGGGGCAGGGTGGCGGAGACCCGCGCTTCCACCGGGTAGCTTTCCGAATTGACCCTGATCCGCAGCAGGTCGCCGGTGCGGATATGGCGCTCCTCCGCATCGTTCGCACTGAGCACCGCATAGGGCTCGTCGACGACGCTGGCGATCGCTTTCGCGCGCGCGCTCAGTTCGTCGGAGCCGAACATTCGGTAGAGGGGGATGGTGGTGAAGTTGCCGCTCGCGGAAGTGGCTTCACCGCCCCCTGGTTGCCATTCGTCCAGCGATTGCGGTTCCCGCTCGATTCGCTGGCCGCCGTCGGTGCCCTTGCGTGCGCCGCCGATACCCCGCAGGAATTTGTTAATCGACTGGTTGGAGTTCCAGCCCGGCGACCAGATATTGGCCTGCAGCGGCGTTTTACCGGGGTTCTGTATACCCTCCATGCTGAAGACCATGGGTGCGTCGGGATCGGGGTGGGGCGGCAGCTCGGCCACATGCTCGCCGGCGCGGATTGCGGTGCGGCCGCTGTAGCGGTGACTCTGGCGGGCAACCTTCAGGCCGTCGATACGGTAGTTTTCGTCGGGGCCCGTTTCCTCCAGCACCGCCAGTGCCGGAAACTCCTTCGCCAGGGCAGCGGTCAGCTCGAAAACGTGTTCGCAGGCGGCGAGATGGGTTTTATCGTCATCGGCGGCCGCGTCGGCGAGCCAGCGCCAGCTCTCCTGAATAAAGCCGGTGCCTTCGTAGACGGCGTAGAAACGCTGGGCGACCCCGTTGCTGTTGACGGTGCTCCCCTCCGATTCCGCGGTGGCGGCGGCGGGGAATATCAGGTCGGCGTGCCGGGCCGTGGCGTTGAGCAGCGTGTCCAGCAACACAACCTGGTCGGCGGCGGACAGCATGGTATCGATTGTGCGGCGGTCGCCGCGGCGGTAGAGGTCGTTTTCCAGTATGACCAGTGTCGTCGGTATCCCTTCGCGGGTATCGCGGAGCTTGGCTGCCAGTTCCTCCAGGCGGCCGGAGTCGGGGGCAGACAATTGTGCGATACCGAGGCTGTTCATTTCCGGGCAGGCCAGGTAGAGATCGCACTGATCGGAACCGCTTTCCCCGTATTCGGCGAGGGCGCAGGCGATGGCGGCCGAAGCCCGGATCATTTCGCCGTTGCGGCTGCCGCAGCCGGAAATAATCAGCGGCCGCTCCGCCGACGACAGCATCTCCGCGGCGCGCCGGGCCAGTTCGAGCTGGCTTTCCGGCAGCAGCCCCGCTGCCGGCTCCCGACCACAGAGACAATCCCGCACCGCGGCGCCGAAGGCGGCGGTCTGCCCGATGGTGCAGTGCAGTATTTCGCTGGCGATCTCCTCCATCGCCGGCGTACCGGTGCCCACCAGCAGTATCGGGCTGGGACTACCGCCGAGCTGGCGCACGGAATCGTCCTGCCACAGGGGGATTTTCAGTTGCCGCGCCTGCCGCTTCTGCCGGTTGCGCGCCGCCTGGCGCACCGCCAGTGAAATACGCGGTGCGGTGTTGTCGATATCCTCGCCCAGAATCAGCACTGCGTCGGCGCTCTCTATTTCCGGCGTGCTGGGGCTGTGAATACGCGGGTCGCACTGTACCCGGTCGATCAGGTGCAGCAGTTCGAGGTCGCGTTCGCCGAGCCCCGAATAAAAATGATCGTCGCCGACCAGCTGGCGCAGGGCGAAATTGTTTTCCAGGGAGGTGCGCGGTGAGCCTATGGCGAACAGGCGGCGTTTGCCGTTGCGCGCTTCCCGAAGCTGTTCAGAGAGCCTGGCGACCGCCTGCTCCGGGGGAATTTCTCTGTGTACTTTTTCGCCCGGGGCGGCGGTAGATCCGATCAGGGATTCGGAGCTGGCCGCCAGCGGTTTTTTCAGCCGCGAGTCGGCGTTGACATAGTCGTAGCCGAAGCGGCCGCGGTCGCAGAGGAAGTAGCCGTTGATATCGCGGTTGTAGAGGTTGGTTATCCGACGCAGTATCGCCCCGGAACCATTACCGGGCTCGCGCGCGCCGGGTGCAGTGTTGCAGCCCACGGCACAGTGTTCGCAGATGGACGGCGCCGTCTGCAGATCCCATTTGCGCACATAGTGTTCGCTGAAGGTTTTGTCGGTAAAGACTCCGGTGGGACAGACTTCTACCAGGTTGCCACTGAAGCCGTTTTCCAGCATGCCGTCATTCTGGCGGCCGAAATAGACCTGGTTGTTGCGGCCCAGGGATTCCAGATCTTCTCCGCCGGCGTAGTCGCGATAAAAGCGCGTGCAGCGGTAGCAGGCGATGCAGCGGTTCATTTCGTGATTGATAAAGGGGCCCAGGTACTGGTTGCGGTGGGTGCGTTTGCTGCCGCGATAGCGGCGCTGCACGTGGCCGGTCATTTCGGTCATGTCCTGCAGGTGGCACTCGCCGCCCTCCTCGCACACCGGGCAGTCGTGGGGGTGGTTGGTCATCAGGTCTTCGATGATACCGCCGCGGAACTCCCGCGCGGCCTGGGCCTGAACGCTGTAGAGCCCGCCGTCCTTCACGGGCGTCATGCAGGCCATTACCAGTTTGCCGTGCGGATCCTCGGCATCCTTGTATTCGATCACCGCGCACTGTCGGCAGGCGCCCACGGAGCCCATGGCCGGGTGCCAGCAGAAGTAGGGCAGGTCGATGCCCTGTGACAGGCAGTTGGCCAGCAGGTTCTGTTCGCCGTCTACCGGGTAGTCTTCGCCATCGATGGTGATTGTCGGCATTTTCGATCCGTCTTATTTGTATTTCCGTGGCCGCCCTCGCCCTTTCTCTGTGCCACCAAGAGAGGCCAGTGACGGTCCTGCTACCGGGGCAGTTTGCGGGACACGCGGTAAATACGTCCCTGTAGCTCTAATCGACATCCTTTCTCACAAGGTCCCGCAAACTGCCCCCGGCATCAGGACCTTTGCGCTGACTCCGGTATTCTTTTTGAGCCGCAACTGTAGGAGCCTACTTGCAGGCGAAAAGAGCGAAGGCTCCGATTTATTCGCCTGCAAGCGGGCTCTTACAGCTGTAGGGCGTACCCTACGTGAGTCCCGAGTCCCGAGTCCCGAGTCCCGAGTCCCGGGATTTTTACACCGCCTCCAGCACCTCCGTCTCCGCCACATAGGGGCAACGGCCCCGCGCAATATGCTCGCTAAAATCCCGCTCGAATAATTTCAATCCACTCAATATGGGCGCGGCGGCGCCCGGTGCCAGGGCGCAGAAGGTGTTGCCCGGGCCCATGCGTTCGGCCTGTTCGCGAAGCAGCTCCAGATCTCGGGGCCGCCCCTGGCCGTATTCGATACGTTTGAGCAGTTGCACCACCCACGGCAGGCCGTCGCGGCAGGGGGTGCACCAGCCGCAGGATTCCCGCGCGAAAAAGCGGGACAGGTTCAGCACCAGCCCCACCGGGCAGGTTCTGTCGTCCACGACGATGATGGTGCCGGTGCCCATGCGGCTGCCGGCCTTGCCGATGGCGCCGTAGTCCATGGGCAGGTCCAGGTGTTCGGGGCCGAGAAAATTCGTGGAGCCGCCTCCGGGCAGGAAGCCTTTGAGTTTCAGGCCGTCGCACATGCCGCCGGCGCACTCTTCGATGATTTCGTGAATGGGGGTACCCATAGGCAGTTCCCAGGTCCCGGGTTTTCTGACCTTGCCGCTGACGCCGAACAGTTTGCTGCCGGCGTCTTCGCCGCGGCCGAGCCCCCGGTACCAGTCGATGCCCAGGTCGATCAGGGGCGGGACATTGCAGAGGGTTTCCACATTGTTGACCACCGTGGGTCTGCCCCAGAGGCCGCTGACCTGTGGAAATGGCGGTTTGGCGCGGGGGATGGCGCGCTTGCCCTCGAGGGCATTCAGCAGCGCGGTTTCCTCGCCGCAGATATAGTTGCCGGCGCTGCGGTGCAGGTAGATTTCCAGGCTGAAGCCGCTGCCGTGGATATTGTCGCCCAGCAGCCCCTGTTGTTTCGCCTCGTCGATGGCCCGCTCCAGCCGGGCCGTGGCCAGGTGGTACTCACCGCGGATAAAAATATACGCAGTGCGCGCGCCGATGGCGTAGGCGGCGATGGCCATGCCCTCGATCAGCAGGTGCGGGTCCCGCTCCATCAGCAGCCGGTCCTTGAAGGTGCCGGGTTCCATTTCGTCGGCGTTGCAGACCAGGTATTTGACCGGCGGCGCATCGTCGCCAGTGGGGACAAAACTCCACTTGAGACCGGTATTGAAACCGGCGCCGCCGCGCCCGCGCAGGCCGCCGTCCTGCGCCGTCTTGACGATATCGCCGGGGGCCATCTGCAGTGCCTTCTGCCAGCCGCGATAGCCGCCGTTGGCGCGGTAGCGCTCCAGATCGGTGGCGATGTTCTCCGCGCCCACGTTTTTGGTGAGGGGGTTAGTCAGTGGATCGGTCTGCATCGTTTTTTTTATGTTTGTGAATTTTCTGCTCGATGAGCTTGTCGATGGCCTCTTCGGTGAGATGGCGGTGCATTTCCTCACCCACCTGCATTACCGGCCCCTTGTCGCAGTCGCCCAGGCAGGGGGTTTCCAGCAGGGTGAAAATTCCGTCTTTACTGGTTTGCCCCGGCGCTATCTGCAGGCGTTTGCGGATATGTACCTGCAGCCGGCTGCAGCCCGTGATCCAGCAGCTTGCGCTCTTGCACAGCAGCATCACCTCCCTGCCCACCGGCTGGCGGAAAATAAGCTGGAAGTAGGTGGCGACACTTTCCAGCTGCGCCGGTGCTATTTCCAGGTAGTCGGCTACCGCCTGTAGACTCTTATCGGATACCCAGCCGCGGTGTTTCTGCACGATGCGCAGCGCTTCCAGGCCCACCGAGGCCCTGCCCTCGTAGTGGGAAAACTCGCGATCAATTTCGCGCTTTTCTTCGTCGCTGAGGCCGGCGTCGGTATTGCCCGAGGACGCGTTGCTGTGCTCCATTACTTCGACGACTTCTGTTTCACTAAAACTGTTCACCCTGCTCCCCTCTCGATGCCATCCCGGTCATCGGTCCACATCCGCCATAACGAAATCGATACTGGCGATGATTGCGATCAGGTCCGACACCAGCAGTCCGCGGGACATCAGGGGAATCATCTGCAGGTGCGGAAACGACGGTGTACGGATTCTATTGCGATAGGCGTTGGTGCCGCCGTCGCTGACGATCTGATAGCTGTTCAGGCCCTTGGTGGCTTCCACCGGGAAACAGCTTTCGCCCGCCGGCATAACCGGGCCCCAGCTGTTGTTGACGAAGTGCTGGATCAGTGTCTCGATATCGTGCATGGTGCCGCTCCTGCGCGGCGGCGTGGTCAGCGGGTGGTCGGACTTGTAGGGCCCGCCCGGCATATTGTCGAGACACTGTCGAATAATGCGCAGGCTCTGGCGCATTTCCTCGACGCGCACGCGGCAGCGATCGAAACAGTCCCCCCCATCATAGACGGGAATATCGAACTCGAATTGATCGTAGCCGCTGTAGGGCCGGCGCTTGCGCAGGTCCCACTCGAGTCCGGTGGCGCGCAGTCCGGGGCCGGTGATGCCCCATTCCAGCGCTTCGGCGGTGTTGTAGACACCGATACCGCGGGTGCGCTTCTGCAGTATCTTGTTGTCGATCACCATGCCCTCATACTCGCGCAGGCGGGCGGGCAGATAGTCGAGAAATTCGCGGATCACTCTGTCCCAGCCGTGCGGGAGATCCTGCGCCACGCCGCCGATGCGGAACCAGGCCGGGTGCATGCGCCCGCCGGTGATCGCCTCGACGATGCCGAAGAGTTTTTCCCGGTCCTCGAACATATAGAAAACCGGCGACATCTGCCCCACGTCCTGAGCAAAGGTGCCATAGAACACTAGGTGGCTGGCGATGCGGAACAGCTCGCACAGCATCACGCGGATGGTCTGCGCCCGCGGCGGCACTTCGATACCGGCCAGTTGCTCCAGTGCCAGTACATAGGGCAGGTTGTTCATCACCCCGCCCAGGTAGTCGATGCGGTCGGTGTAGGGCACATAGCTGTGCCAGGCCTGGCGCTCGGCCATCTTCTCCGCACCGCGGTGGTGGTAGCCGATATCCGGCACCGCATCGACGATCTGTTCGCCGTCGAGCTGCAGGGCCACGCGGAAGACGCCGTGCACGCTGGGGTGGTTGGGGCCCAGGTTCAGGAACATGAACTCCGAGCTGTCGTTGGCGCGGGCCATGCCCCACTCCTCGGGCTTGAACAGCAGCGCCTGCTGTTCTTCGCGTTGCTTGTCCGCGGACAGGGTGAACGGGTCCACCTCGGTGGCGCGGGCGTGGTGCTCCTTGCGCAGTGGGTGGCCGCGCCACGTGGGCGGCATCATGATGCGGCGCAGGTTGGGGTGGCCGATAAATTCGATACCGAACAGATCCCAGGCTTCCCGCTCGTACCAGTTGGCACAGGCCCAGACAGGCGTGGCGCTGGGCGCCGACAGGCGCGATTCCGGCAGGGCGACCTTGATGCGCACGAACAGATCGCGCTCGAATGACAGCAACTGGTAGACGAGGGTGAAGTCGCTCTCCGGCTGTTTGCGCTCGCCCTTGCCGCGATTGCTGCGCAGGCGCTCGTCGATGGCGGAGAGATCGTAAAGCATGGCAAAGGGCTGGGAGATTTCGCTTTTCAGAAAGCGCAGCAGTGGCAGCAGATCGCGCTGGCCGATCCACAGGGTGGGCATGTCCAGGCAGTCCGGCTGTAGCCAGTAGTTGTCGCCCGTGTATTCCCGGCGCAGGTCGCCGATAAACGCTTCGGCGGCCTCGCGGTAGGGGCTCGGGGTGTAAACGCTTTGGGCGATTACGTCTGACATGGGGCTTCCCTGTTGCTCTTTTCTCCCCTCTCCCTTTGGGATTGGGGGCGGGGAGAGGGGCTTCGTTCGTTCCCCCTCTCCCTAACCCTCTCCCGGAGGGAGAGGGGACTGTTTCGTGCCGGCTCTCTATTTTCGGTGCCGCGTTTTTCTCCCCCTCTCCCCCCGGGAGAGGGGCCGGGGGAGAGGGCCTGGTTCGGTGCCACTGGCCGTATCCGGCTGCTACACCGAATCCGGCGAACGCAATTTTTCCGCGCGCATCCGCTCGTCCCGGTGCAGATCCCGCTGGCTGGGTTTTGGCACCTGTCGCACACCGCCGTCGTCCACTACCCAGCTCAGCGCGCGGCGATCCCTGGCGATGGAATCCTGTAACAGGTTCAGGCCCTGCATCAGCGCCTCCGGGCGCGGCGGGCAGCCAGGGACATAGACGTCCACCGGCATAAAGCGGTCGACGCCCTGGACCACACTGTAGATGTCGTACATGCCGCCGGAGTTGGCGCAGGAGCCCATGGAGATGACCCAGCGGGGCTCCATCATCTGTTCGTAGAGGCGCTGCAGTACCGGGGCCATTTTGATGAACACGGTGCCGGAAATGACAATCAGGTCCGCCTGGCGCGGGGTGGCGCGAATGACTTCGGAGCCGAAGCGGGAGAGGTCGTGGCGGCTGGTGAAGGCGGTGGCCATTTCCACGTAGCAGCAGGAGAGGCCGAAGTTGAATGGCCACAGGGAGTTGGCGCGCCCCCAGGCCACCAGGTCTTCGAGTTTGGCCAGCAGAATGTTTTTCTCGGCCTCTTCGGAGAGCAGTTCGCCCGGCCCGCGCGCGGTGTCCGCGGCGATCAGGTTGTCTGCCTCTGTCGCTCTGGTGAGCTTCCAGCGCATAGGGCTTCCTTATTGTTGTCTGTCTCGTTCCCGCAGGCTCAACTGTCGGCCACCCCAATCCAGCGCGCCGAGCCGCCACAGGTAGACCAGACCGGCGAGCAGTATCAGGATAAAAACAACGGCTTCGACAAAGCCGGCGAGGCCGGTTTCGCGTATGGCCACGGCCCAGCCGAAAAGGTAGATGGCTTCCAGGTCGAACACAATGAAGAGAATGGCGACCAGGTAGTAGGTGACGGATAGCCGCAGCCGGGCGCTGCCCTGGGAGACGATGCCGGATTCGTAGGGTTCGTCGGTGGCCTTGTCGCGGCGGCGTTGACCGAGGAAGTGCGATAGCCCCAGCATCAGTGCAATCAGCGCGAACACCGCCAGGCCGTAGACTACCAGTGGCCAAATACCCGGGTTGGCTAGGGTTGTCGCATTCAACTTCTCTCTCCCCGAAGGCTGGCGGGCGCGGACTGCGCCCTGTGTTCATCGCTGTTACCGCAACTGCTACAGGGGGTACTTCTGAATACTGGCCGGAATCGAATTGTTGACAATTACACCGCTTTGGAAAGCGCTGTTATTGGTTCTCCGGTGGATGAGTCTACGTAGACCCAATGCGTTTGGCCAGTAATTTTATAAAGCTTTGTAGAAATGAAAGCCAGACCACGAAAGGAACGATTAATTATCAGATAGCCTGTTCTTATGATCTATTATTCTGAAGTTTTTGGTGACGCCCGCTCATTCAGCGGTTCTTCTCCGTGGTCTTTCCCGATTGCAGCCAGTGGATAAGTGTGTGCCATACGCCCGAGTAATGGTCGGAAGCGACAATGTTCATGTGTCCGGCCCCGGGGTATATATGTTGATTCGCGTGTGGCATGAAACGCGAATGAAAAGTGGAAACCAGCGAGGGGGGCATCATTTTATCTCCATTTCCTGCCAGGGAAAGGCAGGGCACCGTGTGGGATGGGTTTTGCCTTTCCAGACGATTGAGTATGTTGTCCGGGTCCAGTGTCTTCCCCTTCCAGGGCAATTGCACGACTTGTCGAACCAGGCGCTTTGTCTCACTGAGTGCTTCGGAGGCATGTTGTCGGGAAGCGACTTTCCTTCCGGCTGCCTGAAGTACCCTCATTTGAATGTTGTAGCGCATCAGGTGGTGTCGCTCTTTGCGGCTGAGTGTTTTTACTGCCTCGCGGATCCACAGGCCGCATGCTATTGTCGCCACGCCTTTTACTGGCAGCTCTTCATATTCGCGGCACAGCCAAGTATACAGTACACCGGAAAAGCTGTGACCGATCAGATGCAGGTTGGAGAAGCCGTCGTTGTTCAACTCTCTGATAACAGCGAGCTGGGATTTGGCCAGTTTGTCGAAATCGCCACTATTTTCCCTGCAGGGAACAGGGATGGCCACCGACCAGCCCGCCCCGAGTAAAGCCGCTGTGAGACTGTGCCGTTCTACGGGGTGAAAGTAGTCTCCTTTTGTAAACATCGCTCTCCCCAGCAGACACAATCCATTTGTGGGAACTCTCGGTGTGTAGAGATGAACATACTGGTCGCCAATACGGCGCCTTTCATAATAATAGGCTTTATGCGCGCCCATCTCGTAGAGGGTTGGCAGTTTAAGCCTGGGGCTTCCAGGGGTGTGAGTGTCAACCAGGGATTCCACTTCCGGAATGTTGATGCCGAGTTTTTGTCTCGCTTCTGGCAGAGGCAAGTGCCACAGGGTATCCCAGTCAACGTTGAACAATGGCTGGCTGCGCAGCCCCAGTAAGTGCCCCACAGCACACCCTCTTATCAGAAACCGGGTTGAGGTGTTGCGGTTGAATGCTGCATACGCAAGAGAACCGGCGATATGAGTGGATGGGTGTAGATACAGTGGAATCTGTGCATTGGTGAAGGAGGCAACCACCATCTCGCCATATGAATCCGGTACGGTATCCAGCAAAACGTGATAGAGATCATGGGTGTTGAGAATGCGGTAGACGCAATAGTGAAAGTCATCGTCGGGCACCGGCTCTACCGGTACTGGCAGGGAGAGTTGGTGGTTTTTCATAAAAGCAGCGTATGTATGACCAAGGGACCCCGCCGGGGCCTTCTCCAGGGAGGGGAGGTCGCCCGGTGTGGCCGGTTTTTTTGCCAGGATGGTTGCATAAGCACGATTTTCTGACATTTCTGTCATGAAACGGCGGCGCCAGCGTCGGTTTTTATGAATAAGGAGATACATCGAAGAGACGGATGAAGGTGTGGGAGCGCGGAAGGAGAAGGACATGAATCCCCTCCGCCCAATCCAGGAGACAAACCCTTCGAAACGGCACAGGATTTTTAAAAGATATCTCATGATGTTGGACTGTATGACTTTTGGCGGCTTTGGGTTGATCTCTATGCCTGTCGGCGCGTTGACGACAATTCCCGGAGGTCGATCTCCCGGCTCTTGGAAGCGTCGGACAGGTTTGGCGAAGGCTGCGCGGGATGGTTGTCGGGGGACGTCTGTTGCCGCAGGAAAATGTGCCGAAGTTTGCGTTTTTCAAACGGTGGCATGGTATCCCTCCGGCCAATATCGTTCCGTCAGTACTTGTAGATTATTATTCTAGCCCAACTGGAAATTTATAAAGGTATTAGCTATGAATATAATTAAATTTAGAAAACTATTTTCAGTGGTGTTGCTGCTGGGGGCCGGCTTGTTGTACCAGCTTCCCGCCGGTGCCCAACAGGTGGATGCCACCTGTCTGGGGAATGCCAGCGTGCAGTTCAACCCTCCGCTCAAGTTGCTGCCGCAAGCGACCAGCTTTACCAGTACGGGCAATCTGAACTGCATGTTCAGCGAGGATTTTTCCACACACACGGCGACACTGAAAAATGTCACCGGCAACGGGAGTCTGTCCTGCCTGGTGAATACCGATGTCGTGGGGACTACGTTGGTGGACTGGGACAACCAACCCGACAGCCTAGTCCACTGGGAGTCGGTGCAAGTGGAGCTGTATGACACCGAGTTGAATCTGCCCAGTGTTCCCCGAGTGTTTGCCCTGCAGGGGGAGGTGGTGAGCGGCAAATTCCAGAACAGCAGTGTGCTGATCACCTATAACGATATCCCGACACTGGCGTATCTGGACTGCCTGCTGGATGGTTTGCAGAGTATCGGTGGCCCGGTGCATGTAACCTTCGTCGAGCCGGCCATGTAGCTGCCAGCGGCGCCCGCACCCGAGCGGGTGCTTAGAGTTCGCCCACGGCCCTCAGTTGCTTGTCGAGCCGCGACAGGGCGCTCTGCATTTCCGCCAGCTTGTCCTTTTCCTTCGCCACTACATGGGCCGGTGCCTTGTCGACGAATTTGGGGTTGTCGAGTTTGCCCCGCACGCGGGCCAATTCCTTTTCCAGCTTGTCGATTTCCTTTTGCAGGCGCGCGCTCTCCGCCGCCACATCGATCAGGCCGGCCATGGGAACCAGTAGTTCCAGGTCGCCGGCGAGTGCGGTGGCGGAGGCGGGGGCCGTTTCGCCGGAGTCCAGCCAGGTGATGGACTCCAGGCTGGCGAGTTTGGTCAGCAGGCTGCGGCAGGCCTCCAGTCGCTCCCGGTCTTCTTCCGAACCGCCGCGCAGCAACAGCGGGATTTTCTTTGCCGGCGAAATGTTCATTTCGCCGCGGATATTGCGCACCCCCTCGGTGACTACCTTGAGCCAGGCGATGGCCGCCTCGGCGCCGGTGTCGATCCGGCGCTCGTCCGCTTCCGGATAGGGCTGCAGCATGATGGTGTCGCCACTGGTGCCGGCCAGGGCTTTTACGCGCTGCCAGATTTCCTCGGTGATAAACGGCATCAGTGGGTGAGCCAGGCGCAGTATGGTTTCCAGCACGCGGATCAGGGTGCGGCGGGTGCCTGTCTTGACCGCCTGCGACACATTCTCATCCCAGAGTACCGGCTTGGACAGTTCCAGGTACCAGCTGCAGTACTCGGCCCAGACAAAGTCGTACAGCGCCTGGGAGGCCAGGTCGAAGCGATAGGTATCCATCGCTTCACGCACGGTTTTTTCCGTGCGCTGCAGCTGGGAGATAATCCAGCGGTCGGCCAGGCTCAGCTCGAAATCCTCACCGCCGTCCTGGCCGCAGTCGTATCCCTCGCAGTTCTGCAATACGTAGCGGGAGGCGTTCCAGATCTTGTTGCAGAAGTTGCGGAAGCCCTCGATGCGGCCCACATCGAAGCGGATATCGCGGCCGGTGGAGGCCAGCGAGTAGTAGGTGTAGCGCAGCGCGTCGGTGCCGTAGGCGGCGATGCCCTCGGGGAATTCCTTGCGAGTCTGCTTTTCGATCTTGTCGCGAAGGTGCGGTTGCATCATGCCGCTGGTGCGTTTTTGTACCAGGCTCTCCAGGTCGATGCCGTCGATCAGGTCGATCGGGTCCAGCACATTGCCCTTGGACTTGGACATCTTCTGCCCGTGGCTGTCGCGCACCAGGCCGTGTACATAAACCGTGTGGAAGGGGACTTCCTTCTTGAAATAGAGGGTCAGCATCATCATGCGCGCGACCCAGAAGAAGATGATATCGAAGCCGGTCACCAGCACGGAGGTGGGGTGGAAGGCTTTCAGTTCCGCGGTATCCTCGGGCCAGCCGAGGGTGCCGAAGGTCCAGAGGCCGGAGGAGAACCAGGTGTCGAGCACATCTTCGTCCTGAGTCAACTCGATACCGCCCAGATTGTGTTTCTCCCGCACTTCTTCTTCGGAACGGCCGACGTAGAGTTTGCCGTCGGTGTCGTACCAGGCCGGGATCCGGTGGCCCCACCAGAGCTGGCGGGAGATGCACCAGTCCTGGATATCGCGCATCCAGGAGAAGTACATGTTCTGGTAGTTGTCGGGCACGAAATTGACGCGGCCGTCTTCCACGGCTTTGATCGCGTCTTCCGCCAGCGGCCGGGTTTTTACGTACCACTGGTCGGTGAGCCAGGGTTCGATCACCACGCCGGAGCGGTCGCCGCGGGGTACCTTCAGGGTGTGGGGTTCGGTTTTTTCCAGTAGCCCCAGCGCGTCCAGGTCGTCGACGACCTGGGAGCGGGCGGCGAAGCGTTCCATGCCGCGGTATTTTTCCGGCACCTCGTCGTTCAGGTTGGCGTCGGCGTCGAGGATGTTGATCATCTCGAGGCTGTGGCGCTGGCCCATTTCGTAGTCGTTGAAGTCGTGGGCCGGGGTGATCTTGACGCAGCCGCTGCCGAACTCGCGGTCGACATAGTCGTCGCCGATAATCGGGATTTCGCGCTCCGCCAGCGGCAGTTTGATGGTCTTGCCGATCAGGTGTTTGTAGCGCTCGTCCTCCGGGTGCACCGCTACGGCGGTGTCGCCGAGCATGGTTTCCGGGCGGGTGGTGGCGACCACCAGGTGGCCGGAGCCGTCGGACAGCGGATAGCGGAAGTGCCACAGGTGGCCCTGTTCTTCCTCATTCAGCACTTCCAGGTCGGAAATCGCCGTGTGCAGTTTCGGGTCCCAGTTCACCAGGCGCTTGCCGCGGTAGATGAGGCCGTCCTCGTACAGGCGGATAAAGACTTCCTGCACCGCTTTGTAGAAGCCGTCGTCCATGGTGAAGCGCTCGCGGGACCAGTCGGGGCTGGCGCCCAGGCGCCTGAGCTGGCGGGTGATATTGCCGCCGGATTCTTCCTTCCACTGCCAGACTCTCTCGATAAACTTGTCGCGGCCCAACTCGTGACGGGACTTGCCTTCCGCCGCCAGCAACCGTTCCACCACCATCTGGGTGGCGATACCGGCGTGGTCGGTGCCCACCTGCCAGAGGGTGTTGTCGCCCTGCATACGGTGGTAGCGGATCAGGGCGTCCATGATGGATTCCTGGAAGCCGTGGCCCATGTGCAGGCTGCCGGTGACATTCGGCGGCGGAATCATGATGCAGTAGGGATCGGCGCTGGTGTCGCCGGACGGCTTGAAGTAGCCGCTCTCTTCCCAGGTCTGGTACCACTGTTGTTCGATGGCGTTGGGCTGGTATGTCTTGTCCATGCGGGAGGGGAAACCTTGTGTCAATTCGGGTCGGGTGCCTGCCGGGGGCGCCGAGCCGGGTGCGCCGAAAAAGGGCGGGAATTATACCGTCGGGTCCGCGGCGGGCAAAATGGCAGCGCCGATCGGCGATAACCGGTGAGCGGTAATGCCGGGTCGGTGGCATCGACAGCCGTTTATTGCCGTTTGCGTTCCAGTTCGTCCACCATCCGCTCGATGCGCGCGCGCAGTTGGCGCTCCAGTGCCGGCAGTTGCTGGGCGACCAGGCGGTCGATCAGTTGCTGGCGCTGTCGCTCGCGCTCGGTTGCCGCGGTATCGGCGGCCGCAGCTGTTTCCCCGGTATCGGCCGGGGGCGCCGCGGTGGGGGGCGCCGGCTCGGCGGGCCGGGGCTGCGATTCCCCTTCCTGTGGTGCGGGCCCGGACTCGTCTTCCTCGGCGGCAGCGGATTCCGCTTCGGGCTCCGGCATGCGGCCGCCGGTCAGGCGCGAGCGGATATGGGCCGGGAGGAAGGGGTTTTCCGACGTTGTGGGGGGCCGCTCCCCGGATTCGCTGAAAAGCTCGCCCTGCTGTTCCGGCTGGGAGCCGGCGCCGGTGGCATTGGCATTCGTCGGCAGTTCCTGCAAAGGGCGCAGCAGGGCGCGGTCGGCTTCGTCCAGTTCGGGCTTGCAGTCCTCCGGCAGCTCCTCGTCCACGGGAGAGAAGAGGATTGGCAGGTCGCTCTCGTCCAGTGGTTCCTGGGCGGGCGGCTGCGGCCCCCGTTCCGGGGGTTGCCCCGGCTGCCGGCGCGGCGGGGTGTCGTCCGGGGCCGGCTCGGCCACCCGGTCGAGCAGGGGGATATCGCCGAGTTCGTCGCTGCCCAGCAGGTCGCGCAGAGAGTTGAGTTCGTCCAGGAGCTCGGTGGGCTGCCCGCGATCCTGTCCGCGGGTGGCCGGCGCTGTTCTGCGGTGTCTGTTCTTGTTCTTGCGACCGGACATTGCTGCTGGGGGCTGTGCCTGGGGTTAATTGCCAATACGGTGGGATTGTAACGGATATCCGCGGTCGCGAAAGTGACTGAATCGGGATCGGGAGCGCTCCAGGGCCCGGGGCTGTTGCACGACGATTTCCGCCAGCCGCTCGAAGCGGCTGAACCAGCCGGGTACCTCGCTGCAGAGGTTGATCAGCAGGCCGTGGTGGGGCCCGGGTTCCTCGCCGCAGTTGATCTCCACGGCGGCCCGCTGCTCCGCGCCCTGGAGGGCGTGGGGCAGGAAGCTGTCCTCGCGGAAGGTCCACAGCAACCCGTCCAGCTGCTCGGCCCGCTGGCGATCGTCCACCGCCAGCAGTACGCGCATGCCGGCGCGGTAGGCTTTTTCGGCCAGGCGGCAGACGAAGATGTCGCCCTCGTAGGGCCGGTCGGATTGCAGGACGTAGAAATCGATGCGGGTCATGGGGTTCCTCGGGGCGGGACCCGGGACCATCGGGACCCGGGACCCGGAGAGTTAGCGTTCCGGGGTTTCGAATGGCATCTTCGCGCAACCGAGGCGCGGGCAGATTCCGTAAGCAGGCTCCGGGACGGCCCTGCTGCTGGTGGCTGTTTGCTCAACAGCCTCATCGGCACAAATCGGCAGGACTGCCGATTTGGACGCCGCAGGTGCCCGAAGGGCGAGGGACATGGATGTCCCGAGTCAATCGTTTCACAAACAGCCCCCGGCAGCAGGGCCTTCACATCCGGCCTCAGTATTCTTCTCCAACTGTAGGGTGCGCCGTGCGCACCGTTGAGCCTTTGCGAGATGCGCTGTGTACGCCGCTGATTGGATCGGTGCGCACGGCGCCCCCTACCAAGAGTCCCGGGTCCCGGCCTCCCGCCTCATTTCCCCAGCAGGTATTCCAGCAGCAGCGGCACCGGCCGCCCGGTGGCGCCCTTGGCGGCGCCGGAGTTCCAGGCGCTGCCGGCGATATCCAGGTGCGCCCACTCGTAGTCTTTGGTAAAGCGCGACAGGAAACAGGCGGCGGTTACCGAGCCGGCTTCGCGGCCGCCGATATTCTGCATATCGGCGAAGTTGGAATCCAGCATGGGCTGGTATTCATCCCACAGCGGCATATGCCAGGCGCGGTCGCCGGTGCGCTCGCCGGCGGCGATCAGGGATTTGGCCAGTTTGTCCTTATTGGCGTAGAGGCCGGTGGCGTGGCTGCCCAGGGCGATCACGCAGGCGCCGGTGAGGGTGGCGACGTCGATGACGGTGGCCGGCTTGAACTTGGCGGCGTAGGTCAGGGCGTCGCAGAGCACCAGACGGCCTTCGGCGTCGGTGTTGAGGATCTCGATGGTCTGGCCGGACATGGAGGTGACCACATCGCCAGGCTTGCTGGCGCGGGCGCTGGGCATGTTCTCGGCGGCGGCCACCAGGCCCACCACATTGACCGGCGCATCGATTTCCGCCAGCGCCTCGATGACGCCGAAGACGCTGGCGGCGCCGCACATGTCGAACTTCATCTCGTCCATGGCCGCACCGGGCTTGAGGCTGATGCCGCCGGTATCAAAGGTGATGCCCTTGCCCACCAGTACCACCGGCTTGTCCTTGGCCTTGCCACCTTTGTACTGCATGGCAATCATCGCCGGCGGCTCGTCGCTGCCCTTGGACACGCTGAGGAAGGCGCCCATGCCGAGGGATTTCATTTTCTTCTCGTCGAGCACCGAGGTGGTCAGGTTTGTATGCTTTTTGGCCAGCTCCCGCGCCTCGCTGGCGAGGTAGTTGGGTGTGCAGATATTGCCGGGCAGGTTGCCCAGTTCGCGCGCGACATTGCTGCCCAGGGCCTGGGCGCCGCCGAACTCGACGCCGCGTTTGGCGGCTGTGAGCTGTTTGCGATCCGTCGCGTGCACGGTGAATTTCTTCAGCGGGTTCGCCTTGGCCTCGCTGAGGCAGCGGGTGAACTTGTAGGCGGCGAGGCCGGCGGCCAGGGCCAGTTGCTGCGCCTGCCAGCGGGTGTCGGCATCGGTCACTTCCACTTCGGTGAGGTAGCTGGTGGCGTCCTTGAAGCCTTTTACCGCTTCGGCGCCGGCCTTGGCCATCTTGCGGAAATTGGCCTGGCTCAGCACGCCATCGCCGGCGCGCACCAGCAGTACGCGCTCCGCCGCGCCTTCGATCTGGTTGAGCAGCAGGGTACTGCCGACTTTGCCGCCCAGGTCGCCGCGCTTGAGAATCTTGCCGATGGCGCCGTTGCAGGTTTTGTCCAGCGCGTCGCCGCTGGCGCTGAGGCGATTTTTGGCATCCGCGGCAATCACGGCGCAGGAGCTGCGCTGTTTGCTGATATCGGTGACCTTGGCAGTAAACTGCATATTTCCTTTCCTTTTTCTGGAACTGAGTCGATGTCCCGCGGCCCGAGACATCGAAGACAATTTTGGCGATAATGCGTCGCACAAGTTTAACCCGCCAGCCGCCGGATTGCTGTACCAGCCGGGAAACTTGCTCACTTTTGATCCAGAATTCATCGCACCGCTGTCACCAAGGAATTCATTCGTCTGTGATTATTTTTCGCTATCTCTGCCGCGAGCTGCTCTACGCCACGCTGGCAGTCAGCGCCGTTCTGTTGTTGATGGTGATGAGTGGTCGCTTTGTGAAATACCTGGCGTCGGCCGCCACCGGTGATCTGTCCGCCGGCATCCTCTTCCCGGTGATGGGCTATCGCCTGCCCGGCTTCCTGGAAGTATTGCTGCCGATGGGCTTTTTCCTCGGCATCCTGCTCGCCTACGGCCGCTTCTACATCGAGAGTGAGATGACGGTGCTGCACGCCTGCGGCTTCAGCGAGCGCCGGCTGCTGGGCTATACCCTGTTGCCGGGGCTGGTGGTGGCGCTGGTGGTGGCGGCCATGAGTCTCTATTTTGCCCCCACGGGCATCGAGCGCGCGTCCGGGCTGCTGACGGCGGACAAGTCGCGCAACGAGTTCGATCACCTGGTGCCGCGCAAGTTTGTCACCACCGAGGGCGGGCGCGCCGTTTACTACGCGGACTCCCTCAGCGATGACAAATCCACCATGCACGATGTGTTTCTGGCCGAGCTGGGGTCGCCCGGTGTCGAAACCGAGAGCGACCGCCAGACGGTGATTGTCGCCAGCGAGGGCGTGCAGCAGATAGACCCGGAGACGGGGCTGCGCTACCTGGTGCTGCGGGATGGCTACCGCTACGAGGGGGTGCCCGGGCAGCGCGATTACCGCGTGATGGAATTTTCCAGCTATGAGCAGTTGCTGGACGTGCCCTCGCTGCGGCGGAAAAAGAGCGACCGGATCGAATCCACCGCCACCCTGGAACTGATGCGCAGCGATGTGCGCGAGGAGCGCGCCAATCTCCACTGGCGTTTCAGCCTGCCGGTGCTGGTACTGGTGGTGACAGTGCTGGCGGTGCCGCTTAGCCGTACCAATCCGCGCCGGGGCCGCTACCTGAAGATGATTCCGGCGGTGCTGTTGTACATCATCTACCTCTACAGCCTGATGTGGGTACGCGGCGCCGTGGAGGATGGCGAGCTGGAGAATCCGGCCGCCATCTGGCTGGTGCATCCGCCGTTTCTGATCCTGGGGCTGATTCTGCTCGGTGGGCGCGGTTTCCGGCGCCGCCCGAAGCGCCCCCGTGTGGAGGGCGACCGATGAGCAAACTCGATCGCTATATCGGTCGCGCGGTAGCCTCGGCCATTGTGGCCGTATTGCTGGTGATCATGGGCCTGGACCTGATCTTCGCCTATATCGACGAGATGGGGGATCTCAGTGAGACCTACCGGGCGACGGATATCCTGCGCTACCTGCTCTGGACACTGCCGGCGCAGGTGTACGAATACCTGGGCTTCGCCGCCCTGGTGGGCTGCCTGATCGGCCTCGGCACCCTGGCCAGCACCAGCGAGCTGACAGTGATGCGCGCCGCGGGGATGTCGGTGGCGCGCATTACCTGGTCGGTGATGAAACCGGTACTGCTGATCATCTTCCTGGGCCTGGCGCTGGCGGAGTTTGTCATTCCCCACACCAGCCAGTCGGCGGAGAAGTTCAAGTCGATGGCGACCGGCCAGCTGGAGGACGCCGGGCTCGACCAGGGCCTGTGGATGACCGACGACGGCGAGTTCGTGCACTTCAACGCGGCCCTGCCGGGCGGGGAACTGTTCGGTGTCACCCGCTACCGCTTCGACGACGAACGCCACCTGGAGCGGGTGGTCTTCTCCGAGGGTGGTGTCTTCGACGACGATCAGTGGCTGTTACAGAACAACCGCGCCACCACCTTTACCGAGGAAAGCGTCGGCAGCGAGGTGGAATCCGACAGCGTCTGGGAGACGGATATCTCCCCGAACCTGTTTGCGCTGGTGGTGCCGCTGCCGTCCGACCTGTCGCCGCGCAATCTCTGGGCCTACGGCACATTCCTGGACGGCAAGGGGCAGGACTCCAGCCGCTACTGGCTGCAGTTCTGGAAGAAGGTCCTGCAGCCGCTGACCATTGCCAGCCTGGTGATGGTCGCCATTTCCTTCATCTTCGGTCCGCTGCGGACAGTGACCACCGGCCTGCGGGTATTTACCGGTGTCATCGTTGGCATCGTCTTCCAGACGGTACAGGACATGCTCGGCCCCAGCTCGGTGGTATTCGGCTTCCCGCCGTTGATCGCCGTGCTGCTGCCGGTGTTGCTGTGTTTCGGGTTGGGCTGGATGCTGCTGAAGCGGGCGCGATAGGGCGTAATACCAATCAGTTAAGCCGCCCTGTCGCGGCAAAGGTCCTGCTACCGGGTGCAGCCTTGCGAGACTGTCTGCGAGAGGGACCTCGCAGACAAGCCTACAGGGATGTATTTACGGCGTGTCTCGCAAGGCTGCACCCGGTAGCAGGACCGCCCCAATGCCCAGCTAAAGCCCTGTGCAACCCCACCTTCCAAGCCTCAACCCGCTTAACTGACTGGCATTACGCGGTAGGGCGCTACTTTTTCTTCTTGGGTAACAACCGCACTCCGGCGCCCGACGCCAGATCGTGCCAGCTGGCGCGGTCCGCCCGCGTCCAGGCCCAGAAATAGCCGGCGCCCAGGCAGGCGAGGGAAATCGGTGCAGCCAGCGCGCGCAGGGCGCACTGGCGCCAGCTCAGTTGCACCCCGCCCGGGGAGGCCAGTAACAGCCGCCAAGCGCGCATGCCGATGGTCTGGCCGGCGGCGCGCCAGGACCAGATAAAGTAGCCGGCGATCACCGCCACTGCCCCGAGCTGGAAAAGCGGCCCGCTGACGCAGGGGTTGTAGTCCAGTTCCTCCGGCTGGCAGTTCAGGCCCACCACCGCCGAAGCCAACAGCATGGCGACAAAGCCGTAGACCATCAGCAGGCCCACAAGGATCAGGCTGTCGTAGACCAGGGCCGCCAGGCGGCGGCCGACACCCGCGGGAGGCAGTTCGTCAAAGGTGGGGGCAGTTGAAGGGGGTCTGGATTGGCTCACGGCAATCTCCGCCAGGGGAAATGGCGGAGATTTTAACAGAGGTTGGAGTGGGCTGCGGTTGTGCGTTGTGGCCGCTCAGAATTCGTATTCAAACGAAAACCGGAACTTCTCGTCCGACAGGCGCATATCGTAGTCGAACGACTTGCCGATCTTGCCCTTGCCGGTAGTGTAGCGCAGCAGGGAGTTGCTCTTGGCACGCTTGTGTTGTTCGCGGTAGGTCTTCCAGCCCATCTTCAGGATTTCGTTCAGGGCCTTGCCGCCGGTGATGGGCTCGTGTTCGTTGGGGCGCGTGTGCATCTGCAGCCACTGGTAGTTCAGGCGGCGCTGCACCGAGCCCATTGAGTTGTTGCGCAGGTTGTCCGCTGCCTCGTAGAGGGCGGCGTTGTCCATGCCGAAGGCACTGTCGACGAAGAAAGCATTGTCCGCCTGCAGGTTCAGGGCGCTGCTCGAGTCGGGGATAAACAGCTCGTCGGCGAGGCAGCTGCCGGATGCGGGAAGCACGAGAAGGGTAAACACAACAGGCAGGTGCTTGCTGGGAAGGAAACGAAAACGACAAAGTTCCATTGGATCTACCCCGGGGTGTCTACTTCTTTCACCAGGCGATTGCTTTGCAACCGCTGAATTTATTATGGTTCACCCTTCAGTGACTTGTTGTATCTCACAGTTGAGTCGCTTGTGGCAACATGAATTTGTGGACAATTGATGAATGCCGGTCAATTGGCTGCAGCCCGCATCATCACTGGGCTTCTTTATTGTTGTCCATCTCCTGCGGCGGGTGTGCCGGCGAACGCCAAAGTTTTTTATAGCTGCGGGCAGGCGCAGATTCCCCTTTACATGACAACTCGATCTAGTCCGTTTGGCAGTTCGACACTAAACGGAATCGGCACCGGTCGGTCATTATTCCCTGTCTATCTGTGCGCCGGCCTTCTTATACACGGAAGTTTTGGATGCCAGCTATCGCGGGCGTCTCTTTTTGCATTCTCAATCGTTTCCTCTTCGTGTTGACAGCGCTGTCTTTTTCGCTAAGGTGGCGTTTACCGACCAATAATAAGAGCCTGCCCATGATCCGTATTGCCTTCCTGGCTCTGGCCGCCATTGCCGCCAGCGCCCTGCTGAGTGCCTGCAGCGACCCGAACACCGATCCCGAAACGCCGGCCACTGCGACGGAGCGCATCGCCCGGTATTTCGCTGTTTCCCAGGAAGTACTGACCAATTTCCAGGGTGTCGACGAGGTGCTGCGCGCCGACTGCAAGCGCGCCGGTGGCGGTGGGGCCGCCTGCTCCAGCTACCGCATCTCGCTGACCAACGAAGGGCCGGCAATCGCTGCCGGCGAGCGGGACTGGACCCTGTATTTCCACAGTGTGCGCCGCAGCTTCCGCCTGCTGAACCGCGACGACTTCGAGCTGGAACGGGTGCAGGGCGACCTGCACCGGCTGACGCCGAACGCGCAGTTTGCCGGTATCGAGGCCGGCGAGACGCTGGAACTGGATTTCCTCGCCGAGAACTGGTTCCAGTTCGAATCCGACTTTATGCCGCGCCTGTTTGTGGTGGATGTCGCCGGCCAGGCGAGGGTGATCGAGTCCACCGATACCGACCGTATCGACGGGTTGGTGAAGCCCATCGGCACCAACGACCCCGACAACTGGAAGCGCACCGCCGCCGATGCCAATGTGCTGGCCACCGCCGCCACCCGCTATGCCGATTTCAGCGCCGACGGGCCCTTTGACGGCGACGACTGGCGCGCGCGCATCATCCCGCAGCCGCTGGAGACCCGGGTCACCGGAGAGCCGGCGACTCTGAAGACCGGTATCGCCGTGAATGCCGGCCCGCTGGACAGCCGCAGCCTGCACGCCTTCCGCCAGCGCCTGGAGCAACTGCAGTTGGCACCGGTGGGCCCCGGCGCCTACGCGGTGACGGTCGAAATCGACGCAGATGCCTTCGGGGATGAAAGTGCGGCGGCCTACCGGCTGGAAACCGGCGAGCGTAGCGCCACCGTCGTCGGCGCCGACCAGGCCGGCGCCTTTTACGGTCTGCAATCGCTGTTGGCGCTGGTGGATCTCGACAGCCGCACCCTGGCGCGCGTGACCGTGGAAGACGCGCCGCGCTTCGATCACCGCGGCCTCTTCCTGGACGTGGGCCGCAATTTCCACAGCAAGGACCTGGTGCTGAAACTGCTGGACCAGATGGCCGCCTACAAGCTCAACCGCTTCCACTTCCACCTGTCCGACGACGAGGGCTGGCGCCTGGAGATACCGGGTCTGCCGGAACTGACCGGGGTGGGCAGCAAACGCTGTTTCGATCTGGACGAAGACCAGTGCCTGTTGCCGCAGTTGGGCTCCGGCCCCGAGGCCGACAACAACGGCAGCGGCCACTTCAGTGTCGACGACTATATCGAAATCATCCGCTACGCCGACGCGCGCCATATCCGGGTGGTGCCGGAATTCGATATGCCGGCCCACGCCCGCGCCGCGGTGGTCTCCATGGAGGCTCGCTACCGCAGGCTGAAGGATGAGGCGCCGCAGCGGGCGGAAGAATTCCGCCTGATCGATCCACAGGACGACACGCAATACCTGTCGGTGCAGTACTACGACGACAGCTATATCAATCCCTGTATCGACTCCACCTATCGTTTCGTCGGCAAGGTGGTCGACGAGGTGAAGGCGATGCACCGGGCCGCAGGCCAGCCGCTGGCCAGTTGGCATTTCGGCGGCGACGAGGCGGTCAATATCCTCGCCGGCGGCGCCTTTGAGGATGCGCCCGGCGACAACCCCGACAAGGGCGATGCGCCGGCCGAGGCTCGCCGACAGCCCTGGAGCAACTCGCCCCGCTGCGAAAAACTGATCGCCAGCGGCGAGGTGGAATCCATCGACCAGTTGGGTGAGTACTACGCCAGGCGCGTCAGCCAACTGGTGGCCGATGCCGGTGTGTCCACCATGGCCGCCTGGAACGACGGTGTGAAAGCGATCGAAAACGCAGGCAGGGAGCTGGCGACCGAACACAACTACGTGAACTCTTGGGCGCCGCTCTTCTGGGGCGGCGGCGACGAGAGCCTGCACTTCGCCGAGAGCGGTTTTGATGTGGTGCAGTCCCACTCGGATTTCCTCTACTTCGACATGCCCCACGAGGTGGATCCGGAGGAGAGTGGTTACTACTGGGCCTCGCGCTATATCGATACCGAAAAGGCCTTCAGCTACGCACCGCTGAATACCGCACAACTGGCGGAAGTCTCCACCGATCGCGACGGTAACCCCTGGTCCGCCACATCCGCCGGGCCGGAACTGGCCGAGCGGGTCGTTGGTGTCCAGGGGCAGCTCTGGAGCGAGGTTGTACGCACCGATGCCCGGGTGGAGTACCAGATGTTCCCGCGGGTACTGGCCCTGGCCGAGCGCGCCTGGCACAAAGCCGGGTGGGAATTGCCACCGGTAAAGGGGCAGAAATTCTCCGCCGAGACGGACGCCGTGGACAAGGAGGCGCTGGCCGCCGACTGGCGGGGCTTCGCTGCCGCGCTGGGCCACAAGGAGCTGCGCAAGCTGGATCTCGGCGGTATTCGCTACCGCATTCCGGTACCGGGCGCGGTGGTCGCCGACGGCGGGCTGCTGACCGCCACGCCCTTCCCGGGACTGGCGCTGGAATATTTCGACGGCGAGCGCTGGCAGCCGCTGGCCGAAGATACGCCGGCCGCACGGGTGCAGTCCCTGCGCGCCCGCAGCGCTGACGGCGAGCGCGCCGGCCGCGCGGTGCCGCTGGCGGCGCAGCGCTGACTGCCGGCAAAAACCGGGGGCAGGTTGGACCGAGCTCTGCGAAGTCCAACACGGCGCCCCGCACTCCCGTGGTAAACCGCTGCTACTCCCGCGGCGCCGGGCCGCTGCATCCTTCCCTGTCCCCGGCCGCCAGCCATTCCGGCGGCCACCCCCCCCCCGCCACCGTGAATATCCAGTACCATGGCGAGAGTCCGCGTGCCCGCGGCGGCTACAATTGCTGCGTCGGCGAAAGGTCTCCGGCCGCCCGCGCCGGTTCCCGAAAGCCGGGCAGCATCAAAAAGCGCAGGGAGAGAAAGACATCATGCCCCGACAAATGGTATTCGACTATGTGATCGTCGGCGGCGGCTCCGCCGGCTGTGTGCTGGCCAATCGCCTCAGCGCGGAGGAGCAGCATCGCGTCTGTGTACTGGAGGCGGGCCCGGCGGATCGCAGCCTGTTGATCCGGATGCCGGCGGGAATCGCCTACCTGCTGCCGGGTACCGGTTACAACCGGCATTTCTACACAGAGTCCCAGGCACAGTTGAGGGGCCGCAAACTCTTCTGGCCCCGCGGGCGCACCCTCGGCGGCAGCAGTTCGATCAACGCGATGATCTATACCCGGGGTAACAGCGCCGACTACGATGCCTGGGAGGCCGCCGGCAACTCCGGCTGGGGCTGGCGCGACCTGCTGCCGTATTTCCTGCTGGCCGAGGGCAACGAGCGCGGCAGCGATGCCTACCACTGCGGCTTCGGGCCGCTGTCGGTTTCCGACCTGAAATGGAAGTCTGAGGCGGGGCGCGCCTTCGTGGGCGCCGCCAGGGCGGCGGGCCACCGCCTCAACAGCGACTTCAACGGCAGCCAGCAGAACGGGGTCGGTTTCTACCAGGTCACGCAAAAGCACGGCCGCCGCTGTTCCGCCGCCAGCGCCTACCTGCACCCGGTCAAAAATCGCCCCAACCTGAGTGTTCTTACCGGCAGCCAGGCGGCGCGCCTGTTGTTCCGGGGCGATCGGGTGACCGGTGTGGAGCTGGTGAACGGCAAGCGCATACTGGCCAACAGGGAAGTGCTGCTGTGTGGCGGCGCGGTGCAGTCCCCGCAGTTGCTGATGCTGTCCGGTATCGGTCCGGAATCATCGCTGAAAAAGCTGGGTATCCTGCCCCAGTCGCACCTGCCCGGCGTCGGCCGGAACCTGCAGGATCACCTGGATATCGTGCAGGTGGCGGAGGCCTCGAAACCCATCACCTTCTCCGATTCCCTGTTGCCCAAGCTCGGAACGGCGCTGCGGCTGCCGGAGTTCCTGTTTGCCAACCGCGGCCCGCTGACCAGCAATGTGGCCGAGGCGGGCGGCTTTGCCAGCTCCAGTCTCGCCGGCGCCCACCCGGATATCCAGTTTCACTTCTGTGCGGCGCCGCTGTTCAACCACGGGCTGGAAAAATCGGAGGGGTACGGCTACTCGCTGCACGCCTGCGCCCTGCGGCCGCGCAGCCGCGGCGAGATTGCGCTGGCCAGCGCCGACCCGCGAGAGTCGCCGTTGATCCAGCCGAACTATCTCGCCGAGCGCGAGGATATGGAGGTGATGATCGAGGGTTTCCAGATGTCGCGGGATATCCTCGAACAGGAAGCGCTGGCGCGTTATCGCAAACGGCGTTGGAGCCCGACGAAAAGACTGAAAAATCGCCGCCTGATCGAGAGTTTTATCCGCAAACATGCGGAAACCATCTATCACCCGGTGGGCAGTTGTAAAATGGGCGACGACGAAATGGCGGTGGTAGACAGCCACCTGAAAGTGCGCGGTGTCGATGGACTGCGCGTGGTGGACGCCTCCATAATGCCCACCCTGATCAGCGGCAACACCAATGCACCGGTGATCGCGATTGCGGAAAAGGCCGCGGACATGATCCTGAACCGGGCACCCGCCCCCGCTGAAACGACGGAGATCCTGGAAAACGAATGATCTGGCAATGCCCCATCTGCCGGCAGCCGCTGCAGTTGGATCAATACAGTTGGCACTGTGCCAACCGCCACAGCTTCGACTGCGCCCGCGAGGGCTATGTCAATCTGTTGCCGGTGAACCGCAAGCGCAGCCGCGAACCGGGGGATTCCGCGGAAATGCTGCGGGCACGGCGGCGCTTTCTGGAGGCGGGCCACTACCGCCCGCTGGTGGAGGCGATTGCCGGGCTGCTGCCCCATGCGCCCGGCTGCCAGCTGCTGGATATCGGCTGCGGCGAGGGTTACTACGCACGTCAACTGCAGGCGGCCGGCTGGCCGGCGGAGGCGCTGGCCGGAGTGGATATTTCCAAGGCCGGTGTGCGCATGGCGGCAAAGGGCCAGCCCGGTGCCCGGTTTGTGGTCGCCGGCAGTTACGATTTGCCACTGGCGGCGGACAGTGCCGACCTTTTGCTGCGGATCTTCGCGCCGGCCGGCGACGCGGAGATGCAGCGTGTGGTGAATGCCGGCGGATTGCTGCTGGATGTGGCGCCGGGGCCCGGCCATCTATGGTCGCTGAAAAAGGCGCTCTACGGTGAGCCGCGAGAGCACGCGCCGCCGAGGGCCGTCGAGGGCTTTGCGCCGGAGGTGGAGATGCGCTGCTGTTTTCCGCTGCGCCTGGAAGGGCGCGAGGCGATCGCGGATTTTCTCGCCATGACACCTTTCGCCTGGAAGGGCCACAGCGAGGTGAGGCGGGAACTGGAGCAGCGGGACATCCTGAAACTGGAGGCGGATTTCGTCGTGCGCCGCCTCGTCTGTAAAAAATAATGGCTCTTTGCCCGTAGGGTGCGCCGTGCGCACCATTAATCATCGGTGCGAGACCGCCATGGATGGCGGTCATGCAGAAAACGCAAGGAGCAGTTCTCTGCCACGGCGCACCCGACTAATTGGAAGCTATGGCAACCCCGAGAGATTACGGATTTATGCGCCGCGCGCTGGAACTGGCGGAGATCGCCGGCGAGCGCGGCGAGGTACCGGTGGGTGCGGTACTGGTGCGCAACGGAGAAATCGTCGGCGAGGGCAGCAACCGCCCGATCGGCAACTGCGATCCCAGCGCCCACGCGGAAATCGTCGCCCTGCGCCGGGCCGCGGAGCGGGCACAGAACTACCGCCTGCCCGATACCACCCTCTACGTGACCATCGAGCCCTGCACCATGTGTTTCGGCGCCCTGGTGCACGCGCGCGTCAGCCGCCTGGTCTACGGTGCGAGCGAACCCCGCGCCGGGGCGGTGGAGAGTCGCCTGCAGTTGCCCCAGGCGGACTTTTTCAATCACAAAATCGCGGTGGAAAGTGGCCTGATGGACGAGGAGGCGGCAAAACTGGTCAGGGAGTTTTTTGCCGGCAGGCGCTGACAATCACCCGGGTCGCATCCTTCCTGTTCCCGAAAGTGCAGCGCTACCGGCTTTCTCCCGGTTGGGGCGCAGAGCCTGAAGCCGCCTGTGTCAGGCGAATATCGCCGAGGTCGATATCCCCGTTGTGGCCGGGATTTACACCGTGGTGGCTGTCGGTGATCCAGAGCAGCTGCTCCTTCCCGTTCTCGATTCTCGCCGCCACCGAGTAGGTGCGGTGCGGGTCCAGCTCGCCGCGCTCTATCCGCAGGGAGAAGGGCACGGGGATCTGCCGGTTCTCCAGTTCGATGACCTGTTCGGCAACGACCCCGGCCGGCGCATCGGCGAGTGATACGTCGCGCAGCTGGACAGTGGCCACGGCATTTGGTGGCAGAGCGATACGCTGCAGATAGATCAGTTGTCCGCTGATCTGCAGTGGTTCCCCGGTGCCGTTCATGGAAGTGTCGGCGTCTTCCCGTTCACTGACGCCGTTCTTTTGTGGCGGCTCGTCCGGGGTCGGCTGCGGATTTTTTTCCTGCTGACAGGCGGCCAGCGCGAACAGCAGTAGCGCTGCCAGACCGTAAGACAGTAGGGAGCGAATGGAGTGGAAGTCGGTTTTGCGCATGGCGATTCCCTGTTCTCTGATTCGTGCGAAGGTATTTAGAGGCACTGTGATCCAGCGGTAGTGCACAAGTTCCGCTGTGAGGGGCGCAATCTGCTAGACTGGCTCGCCGGCCGGCGGGGGCCCGGTAGCAGTTTAGAGGGTGGATACGAGTTGTTGTTATGAATCACGAGTGGATCAAGATGGCGCTGATTCTCGGCCTGCTGAGTTGCGTCGGCCCCTTCGCCATCGATATGTACCTGCCGGCGCTCCCGGTCATGGCCGAGAGCTTTGGCGCGCCTGTGGAGGCGGTGCAGTATACGCTGATGTCGTTCTTTATCGCCTTCGGTGTCTGCCAGCTGTTCTACGGCCCGGCGTCCGATATGTTCGGGCGCAAGCCGCCGCTGTATTTCGGCCTGATCCTGTTTGCATTGGCTTCCATCGGCTGTGCTTTCGCGCCCACCATCGAGTGGCTGATTGCGCTGCGATTCGTACAGGGTGTGGGGGCGGCCGCGGTGATGTCGATTCCGCGCGCCATCATCCGCGACCGCTATACCGGCACCAAGGCAACGCGGTTGATGACCACGGTGATGCTGGTGATCTCCATTTCACCGATGCTGGCGCCGCTGGCCGGCAGTGCCCTGATCGGCCCCTTCGGCTGGCAGTCGGTATTTGTCGCCGTGACGCTGGCGACGATACTGAGCCTGCTGTTGGCCGGCTTTGGCCTGCCCGAGACACTGCAGCCTGCCGATCGGGTACCCTTCCGGTTCGGCGCCATGTGGCGGGCCTTCCGCACCCTGTTCTGCGATCCCGGCTATATGGGGCTGACGCTGATCGGCGGTCTGGGAATGGCGAGCTTTTTCGTTTTCCTGTCCACGTCGTCCTTCCTCTACACCGAGTACTACGGGCTGACGTCCACCCAGTTCAGTCTCGCTTTCGCGCTGAACGCGCTGGGCTTTTTCACCGCCAGCCAGTTCGCCGCCACCCTGGGGGAGCGTTTCGGTTCGGTCAGCGTGGTCAGATGGGCGGTGACCGGCTTCGCCGTCAGCGCCTCGGCCATGTGCGCACTGATCGCCGCCGGCTTCGACAGCTTTGCATTGCTGGTGGCCATGCTGCTGCTGAGTAACTCCTTCCTCGGCTTGGTGGTGCCCACCTCGATGGTGTTGTCCCTGGACGACCACGGTCCCATCGCCGGCACTGCCGCCGCACTGGGCGGCGCATTGCAGATGCTGACGGGGGCGGTGGCGATTGTGTTGTCGAGCCTGGTGTTCGACGGTACGCCGCTGCCGTTGGTGGCCAGTATTGCGATCTGTGCGCTGCTGGCACTGGGCCTGTCCCTCTTGACGTTGCGCAGGTCGGCGGCCGTCTTGGTGCAGTCCTGATCGAGTCGCTGCCAACGCGTTGATAAAGACTTTGCGGGGGCATTTTACAAGAGTAAGAAAATTGGGCGGCCACAAAGAATACCTCCCTGGACAGGGGTACACCTGCCCGGGAAACCTGGTAATGGATAAGCTCAACAGGATGAGGAATAAACATGGCCTTGCAAAACCTTAAGATTCCTCTGGCTCTGGTGGCCTTTGCCGCGGTATTGCTGGTGGTCAAGCTGTTTACGGCGATCATAGTATTGCCCGATGATCCTGCGAGCTTTCTGGTTTTCCGGTTTTCCCCATCCTTGGAAAATTATATAACCGGTTTTCCTGAAGGGGGGCAATACACTGTTCTGCTTGCCGATGAAAATGGTGTGATCGGGGAAGAGTTTTACCTGCTTCTCGTTCGCTATATGTGGTGGCCTGTTGCCGCTCTCGCTTTGTTCGTTTTTATCGTGAGGAGGCGGCGTAACCACCGCCTGCGGTAACTGTGTGAGGGGGGCGCCGGGGATGTAAGAAACTTGGTCGACCTTCGGCCAGGTACATTCTCGCACTCGGGAATGAGTGTTTCGAAGGAGGAACCCCTTTGCGTAGCAGGGGAGGATGTCAGTCCAGCGGATTTTGAGCCCGCCAGTTCTTTTCATCCAACATGCCATGCGGAGAAGAGGGCGGCTGGGAAAGAGATGGTACCGGGGGCCGGACTCGAACCGACACGGGTTTTACCCCCAACGGATTTTGAATCCGTCGTGTCTACCAATTTTACCACTCCGGTAGAGCGCTCTGGCGATTGTGGCGGCGGTCCTTCCCAGGGGCAACCGGATTTGACTCAGGGGGGGTGCCGGTTGACAGTATTAAGCTGTGATGTTGAGCCTAAAAGGCCGTCCCCGGAAAGAAAATTTGCCTTGTCTGCTTGTCGCGGACCAGAGCAGTCATTACTTTGGCAAATTCAGCCGGCTTCTTTTCAAGAAGGGATAGTCGGTCGATGTACTCCTGTAGCAGCGGTTCCACCAGAAAGTACACCATATTCGCGCCATTAAGACGGTAGCGTAGAATGTGCCATATCCGGGGACTGGTTTGCTGTAATCGACGACTGGCTTCTCCGGCTCGGCTCAAAACTCCCTGTGCATTGAGTAGCGCGAGTAAGGTTTTTCCGAGACTACCGTTTGCTTTCTTAGCCTGAGATCTTAGTTTTGCAAGGTCCCGCTTTACGGTATCAATTCCTCGGCTTTGCGCCATTAGCTTTTTACAGACGAGAGACGCAAGAATTGCGCCTATGGCTGATGCCAATCGCATGCCTATCTGTTTTCCTATCAATCTCTGGGTCGGGTCGTTAAGCAGGTGAACGGCTTCATTCAGATCTTCTCTGCTGACACCCTCAATCAGGTGTAGTGAGATTGCTTTAAGTACCCAGGCAGTATCAATGGTATCGGGCAGTATGAAGGCACCGTCCCGGTGTGCATCGTTCAATACCCACTCGGGAATGACAGATGTGTATTCATTGATTATGACGGTAACGATCTGAAAGATGGGGTTATCCAGGCTGTTCAGTTCAACAGAAGTCAGCTTGTCGAAAGAGGATTGGGCAAACTCGTAGACTGCCCAGTTTTCATTTCCGACGTTTTGAAACGCTTCATTCCCTGAGAGCTTTAGTCCTTCCCCTGTTCGCTTGATTCCTCCGCCTAGCCGCTGGGCCTTGCCGACAGTCTGGTGCCGCACTCCGTCGATAATGCCTGCCAGAGCTGGTGATGTTTCGTCGATAGGTTGTAGGAATTCCCCAAATGATGATGGGCGGATCAAGTTGCGGTAGCTCGGCCCGTGGCAACCGAAATTGCATGCCTTCCACGCTTTTTCGGTCTCGGCTCCGCGGGTGAAAAAATTGATATTCGATACTTGAATATCTTTCCGGCCTTTTAGGTATCTCTTGACGCCAAGCTCGCTAATCAAAGCTCCATCGTAATTCTCTTCCATGCTGCTCACGAATCAGTTCCTTTTTTATTCGACCCCTATGCTGCTGGTGAAGGCAGCTAAATGGGGGGTTGCGTCTTTAATGTCTTCGTCACTTAAGCTGAAAACCGAAAAAACATCATAGGGAGTGTCAGTTACCCTTGCGACGGTAAGCTCGTATTGGGTTTTACCCAGGAAGGTGTCTTTCCACTTTATGGTTTGAGCGGGGTGCCCGTTGATCTTTGCAGTGCTTCTAGTGAAGTCTTCTATCGTGTCTTTGGTTTCCAGCTGGAGCTCATCGATAAAGTGATCCATAACCTGACTGAGCATGAGTCTTTTATCCTTCTCAATCAGGATGGTTGCTGATGAGAATTCAGAAATCTCAAAACCCACGCCTCGAGTGGTATAGATGGAGGGGGTGCTATCATAAGCCAAGGCCCAGGTGTTGGGGTAATCCAGGCTCAGGCCATCGTGACGATATGACTTGTAACCGGCGAGGGGGGTAGTTTGGACTTCACCTTCGCCGAGTTCACAGCTGGCAACCAGTATCAAGGATATTGTGAAGAGGAGTATCGCGAAAGGTTGCCTGGGGGAAGTCATTAAATTTCCTTTTCAATGCCTATCCTTTTCTTACACTTCACTCAAGGAGAGTGATATGTACAATAAAAAAGCCCGTGTCGGCAAAGCAATCACGGACTTTCGTATTTGGTACCAGAGGCCGGACTCGAACCGGCACGCCCGTGAAGGCAACGGATTTTGAATCCGTCGTGTCTACCAATTTCACCACTCTGGCAGCGGTTCGAGGTCGTATGTTTGGCTGCCTCGATTCAGAGCTGATTATAGCGACGGCCATACTAGGGTCAACCGGATTTGGCGCCGGAGCGGCTTTCCGTTAATCTTCGCGCCCTCTGAGACCACCTAAACTGAAGCCATGCGCCGCCAGGATTTCCATTTCGACCTGCCCGATGAACTGATCGCCCGCGCGCCCACCGAGGAGCGCCGCGGCAGCCGCCTGTTGTGCCTGGACGGGTCCAGCGGCGAGGTGGATCACCGCCGCTTCGCTGAACTGGCGGAGCTGGTGGAGCCCGGCGACCTGCTGGTGTTCAACGATACGCGGGTGATTCCGGCGCGGCTGTTCGGGCGCAAGGCCAGCGGCGGAAAGCTGGAGATTCTGATCGAACGGGTGCTGGACGAGCGCCGCGCGCTGGCCCATATCCGCGCCAGCAAGGCCCCCAAAGCGGGCAGCGAGATACTGCTGGAGGACGGTACCGCGCTGCAGATGCCGGCGCGCCACGAGGCGTTGTTCGAGCTGGAGTTTCCGCCGGAGGGGGCGCTGGCGGTGCTGGAGCGGCTGGGGCATATGCCGCTGCCGCCCTATATCGACCGCCCGGACGAGGAGTCCGACAAGGAGCGCTACCAGACGGTCTACAGCCGCGAGGCGGGCGCCGTGGCGGCGCCCACCGCCGGCCTGCACTTCGACGAAGAGATGCTCGAGGCGCTGCGCAGCAAGGGCGTGGAGACAGCGTTCGTGACCCTGCACGTGGGCGCCGGTACCTTCCTGCCGGTACGGGTGGACGATATCTTCGAGCACAAAATGCACAGCGAGGTGATGCAGGTGCCGGAGTCCGTCTGCCGGGCGGTGGCGGACTGCCGGGCCCGCGGCGGTAAGGTAATCGCCGTGGGTACTACCAGCGTGCGGGCGCTGGAGAGCGCTGCGGCGGAAGGGGAGTTGAAACCCACTACCGGCGAGACGGATATCTTTATCTATCCCGGTTACCGCTTCCGGGTGATCGACCGGTTGATCACCAATTTCCATCTGCCGGAATCGACGCTGTTGATGCTGGTGAGTGCCTTTGCCGGTTACGGGCAGACGATGAATGCGTATCGGGAGGCGGTGGCGGAAAAGTACCGTTTCTTCAGTTATGGGGATGCGATGTTGATTAGTCGGAATCCGGATGTCAGTAGCTGGTGAGGTGGCGCCGCCACGGCCCTCTCCCCCGGCCCCTCTCCCAAGGGGAGAGGGGAGCTAGTCTTTCGGGCGCCGTGGAACCCGATAATGACATGATCCTCCCCGAGTCCCGAACAGAGAACCAGGAGTTACCCTTGAGCCGCCAGTGCTTTATGCAGTTTGAATTGGACGCCACGGAGGGCAAGGCCCGACGCGGGCGTTTGCGCTTTCCGCGCGGGGTGGTGGAAACGCCGGCGTTTATGCCGGTGGGCACCTACGGCACCGTGAAAGGCATGCTGCCGCGGGATGTGGAGGGCATCGGGGCCCAGATCATTCTCGGCAACACCTTCCACCTGATGCTGCGGCCGGGCACGCAGGTGATCGAGGAGCACGGCGATCTGCACGATTTCATGCAGTGGTCCGGGCCCATCCTGACGGATTCCGGGGGGTTCCAGGTGTTCAGTCTGGGCAAGATGCGCAAGATCACCGAGGAGGGGGTGTCCTTCCGGTCGCCGGTGGACGGCAGCCGGGTATTCATGGGGCCGGAGGAATCCATGCAGGTGCAGCAGTCTTTGGGCTCCGACATCGTCATGATCTTCGACGAGTGCACGCCCTATCCGGCCACGGCGGATGAGGCGCGCAAGTCGATGGAGATGTCGCTGCGCTGGGCCGAGCGCTCGAAAAAGGCCCACGGCGACAGCCCCTCGGCGCTGTTCGGTATCGTTCAGGGGGGGATGTACCCGGAGCTGCGGGACACCTCCCTGCGCGGGCTCGAGGAGATCGGCTTCGACGGCTACGCCATCGGCGGCCTGTCGGTGGGCGAGCCGAAAGAGGAAATGGTCAAGGTGCTCGACCACCTGGCCCACCGGATGCCGGCGGAGCGGCCGCGCTACCTGATGGGGGTGGGCAAGCCCGAGGATATCGTCGAGGCGGTGCGCCGCGGGGTGGATATGTTCGACTGCGTCATGCCCACCCGCAACGCCCGCAACGGCCACCTGTTCACGGCGGAGGGCGTGGTCAAGATCCGCAATGCCGCGCACCGCCACGACACGGGCCCGCTGGAAGCCGACTGCGACTGCTATACCTGCGAGAACTTCTCCCGCGGCTATCTCCACCACCTGGACCGCTGCGGCGAGATTCTCGGCTCGCAGCTCAACACCATCCACAACCTGCGCCACTACCAGCGGTTGATGCAGGGACTGCGCGGTGCCATTGCCGGCGGCGCGCTGGAGACCTTCGTGGCGGACTTCTATCGCCGCCTGGGCCGGGAAGTGCCGCCGCTCGCCGACTGATGCCGCGGGAGCCCGCCCGGACCCGATTCGGGGCGGGCTCCCGCATTTGTACCGGCACACCATCCCCGTATAATCGGCCCCCGATCCGGAAAGAGCGCGCGCCTTGCAATTGGCCCCGTGCGCCCGCATATCCGACCACATCGCTTTGAATGACCGGCCCGCGGGGCCGCACACTACAACAATGAGAGCAGCATGAATCGCTACCCCGTCTGGAAGTATCTCCTGATCCTCGTCATCGCGGCCCTCGGCTTTCTCTACGCCGCGCCCAACCTCTACAAGCCGGATCCGGCGGTACAGATCTCCGGCCAGTCCAGCGCCATGTCTGTGGGGCCTGAGGTGCTGGAACAGGCCGAGCGGGCGCTGGACGAGGCGGGCATCGAGTATTTCGGCGGCGAGGTCAGCGACAACAACGCTGTGCTGCTGCGCCTGGAGTCGATCGAGGAGCAACTGCCGGCCAAGCGCGTGATCCAGCAGACGCTGGGCCACAGCGAGTATGTGGTGGCCCTCAACCAGGCGCCCACCACGCCGGAGTGGCTGAGCAGTATGGGTGCCAGCCCCATGAAACTGGGGCTGGACCTGGCCGGCGGTGTGCACTTCCTGATGGAGGTGGACACCAACACTATCGTCCGCACCAACCTCGAGAGCTACGCCCAGGACATCAAGGCCAAGCTGCGCGCGGCCAAGGCCCGTTACCGCAGCGTCGACCTGGTGGACGACCGCGAGATCGTCGCCCGCTTCCGCACCGATGAGCTGCGGGACAAGGCGGTTTCCACCATTCGCAGCGAGTTCCCGACCCTGCAGGTCACCGAGTCCGGCAGCGGCAACGACCTGCAGGTCCACGCGGCCCTGTCGGAAGAGAAGATCAAGGAGCTCGAGGACTACGCCATTGCCCAGAACCTGACGGCGCTGCGCAACCGGGTGAACGAGCTGGGTGTATCGGAACCCATCGTGCAACGCCAGGGGCGCAACCGCATCGTGGTGGAACTGCCGGGCGTGCAGGACACCGCCGAGGCCAAGCGCATCATCGGCAAGACCGCCAACCTGGAATTCCGCATGGAAGCGCGCCCGGACGAACTGGTGACCAACAAGGAGCACTTCGAATTCCGCAATGAACAACAGCGCCAGGCCTACGGCGGCGCCTGGCTGGAGCGCAAGGTCATCATCAAGGGCGACCGCGTCACCAACGCCCGCGTCGGCTACGACGAAAACGGCATGCCGCAGGTGAACATCACCCTGGATTCCCGCGGCGGCGAGATGATGCACCGCGCCACCTGGAAGAATGTCGGCCGGCGCATGGGCACCCTGTTTATCGAGAGCCGCTTCCTGCCTGAAACCCGGGTGGACGAGCAGGGCAACGAGATTACCGTGCAGAAGCGCGTCGACACCAAGCAGATCATCAGCCTGGCGACGGTGCAGAGCGCACTGGGCAAGCAGTTCCGCACCACCGGCCTGGAGGCCGGGGAAGCCCAGGACCTGGCGCTGCTGCTGCGCGCCGGCGCCCTGGCAGCGCCCATGTACTTCGTGGAAGAACGGGTAATCGGTCCGTCGCTCGGCGCCGACAACATCGAGGTGGGCGTGACGTCGGTGCAGATCGGCCTGATCGCGGTGCTGATCTGCATGCTGTTGTTCTACCGGGTCTTCGGTATCGCCGCCAATATCGCCCTGGGGCTGAACATGGTGTTGCTGGTGGCGGTGATGTCGATCCTCGGCGCCACCCTGACGCTGCCGGGTATCGCCGGTATCGTGCTGACTGTGGGTATGGCGGTGGACGCCAACGTACTGATCTTCTCGCGAATACGGGAGGAAATCAGGAACGGTATGCCGCCGCAGTCGGCGATCAGAGCCGGTTTCGATAATGCCTACAGCACCATTGTCGATGCCAATATCACCACCCTGATCGTTGCGGTCATCCTGTACGCGATCGGCTCCGGCCCGGTACAGGGCTTCGCGGTAACCCTTAGCGTGGGCATCCTGACCTCCATGTTCAGTGCCATCATGGGCACCCGCGCAATCATCAACTTGTTCTACGGCGGTCGCCGTGTGCAGAAACTTTGGATATAGGAGTGCCGACCGTGAGTGAGAGCAAAACAGTGGAAACCAAAGAGGAAAACGGCCGCATCACCGAGTATATGGGCAAGCGCGTGTTCAATTTCATGCGCTGGCGCAAGCTGGCTGCGGGCGCATCCATCGTGCTGGTACTGGGCTCCATCGCTGCGCTGGTGATGAACGGCCTGCAGTTCGGCCTGGATTTTACCGGCGGTACCCAGATTGAAGTGGGTTACGAACAGGCACCCGGCATCGAGGAGGTACGGGACCAACTGGTGGACGCCGGTTACGAGGGCGCCTCGGTGGTGCGCTTCGGTTCCGACACCGAGATCCTGATCAAGCTGCCGCCGGAGGTGGCGGCAGAACAGACCCAGTTCAGCGCCCGCGATGAAGAGGCGACCCAATCCATCGGCGACCAGGTGGTGACCCTGCTGGCGCAGCAGTCCGGCGGCGACGTGACCCTGCGCCGCGTGGAAATGGTGGGCCCGCAGATCGGTGAAGAGCTGCGCGACGACGGGGGCCTGGGCATGCTGTTCGCGCTGATCGTGGTGATGGCCTATGTGGCGCTGCGCTTCCAGTACAAGTTTTCCGTTGGCGCCGTGGCCGCACTGGCCCACGATGTGGTCATCGTGCTGGGCTTCTTCGCCCTGTTGAGGCTGGATTTCGATCTGACGGTGCTGGCGGCGGTACTGGCGGTGATCGGCTACTCGCTGAACGACACCATCGTGGTGGCGGATCGTATCCGCGAGAATTTCCGCAAGGTGCGCAAGGCGAGCTCCGAGGAGATCATCAATATCTCCATCAGCCAGACGCTCGGCCGTACCCTGATGACCTCCTTCACCACCATGCTGGTGCTATGGGCACTGCAGTTCTTCGGCGGCGAGCTGATTCACAATTTCTCGCTGGCGCTGATCGTCGGCGTGGTAGTGGGTACCTATTCGTCCGTCTACGTTGCCGCAAACGTGCTGATGGCCCTGCATATCACCAAGGAAGACCTGATGCCGCCGGTGAAGGAAGGGGCAGAGCTGGAAGACGAGATGCCCTGAGGGAGTGTTGGGTGGTTGGTGGTCAGTGGTTGGGAACCCGGTCACCAACCACTAATCGCCGGCCACTCAGGCAGTGCGGGGTTTCTTGCCCAGGGTGATGTGCTTGGGACCGGAAGTGCTGGTCTGGCCGCTGACGCCCTTGGGGACCTGCTGTATTTCACCGCCGCCGGCCAGGAATGCCTGTACCTGTTCCTCGATGGTCTGGCGGGTTTCCACGGAGGTGGGCTGCTGCTTGCGCTTGGATGCGCCGGTTGCTTTTTTGGCCACAATGTCTATCCGGTTATCTTCGAGAACGGGCCATTCTACACCAGTTTGCACAAAAAATCACCTGTCCGGTATTTGACTCTCGTTTTCCCGTTTTTACCCGCATATTTTTCTTCGCTTTTCTGCCTGGCTGACACAAATTCAGGCTTCGGAGTCGGAGGTAGTTGCCGATGGCACTCCGACCCGGCTCCCGAAACTGGAAGCACACAAGAGCTTGGCCAGTACCGGGCTTCCGGTGACTCCCTGTTTCTGTCAGCCGGCCTTGCCGGAGAGCCTCCACAGCCAGATGCACAGCGCCAGCAGCAGGACAAAGGCGACGGCGCTGGGCCATGCCGGCATGGGGGCGCCGGCAACCAGCACCTGCGGCTGTGCCACCAGTCGCCACAACTGGCCCAGGGACATCAGGCCGAATATTACGCTGGCCAGGCGCAGGCCGAATTTGGGGGAATTCATGGATCACCTCCGCGAAAAGCGGTTCTCTTCCCTTCGGTGATGCTAGTGTGCCGTACGGGAAGTTCGCAAACAGTTCGCTGCGCCAAAGCGACCAGCTCTGCGTTGGGAAAGCTTGAAATAGCCCTGCTATTCCAGCGCTTGCTCGCCTTGATCTGAGCGCTTTGTCTGTGCTCCTTTGTTCGCGAACTTCCCGCACGGCGCACTAGTGTGGTGCGGTCGCAATTCCCCATCGCCGCACAAGCTCTGTGCTCAGGGACAGTTACCCAGTGGTTGCCGTCGTCGCTGCCGTTGGCGAAACAGTCCGGGGCCAGCGGATTGCCGGTGCCTTAGGCCCGGCGCCCCCGGCTCAGCTGAACAGCTCCAGTATCTCCTCGCCGGAGAGGCTGGACAGCGCCGCTCCCTCGCCGGCCAGCAGGGCATCCGCGAGGGACTGTTTGTGCCGCTGCATTTCCTGGATGCGCTCCTCGATGGTGCCCTCGGCAATCAGCTTGTAGACGAAAACCGATTTCTGCTGGCCGATGCGGTGGGCGCGGTCGGTGGCCTGGTTTTCCGCGGCCGGGTTCCACCAGGGGTCGTAGTGGATCACCGTGTCTGCCGCGGTCAGGTTGAGGCCGAAGCCGCCGGCCTTGAGGCTGATCAGGAACAGCGGGACCTCGCCGGACTGGAAGGCATCGATGGCCTTGTCCCGCTTGCGCGTGCGGCCGGTGAGTTTGCTGTGGGCCACACCGCGTTTTTTCAGTTCGCGCTCGACGATCGACAGCATGCTGGTGAACTGGGAGAACAGCAGGATTCTTCGCCCTTCCGCCAGCATCTCTTCGAGCATTTCCAATAGCGCTTCCAGTTTGGCGGACTGCTTCACTTTCGCCGCGCTGGGGATTTTTACCAGCGAGGGGTCGCAGCAGATCTGGCGCAGTTTCAGCAGCGCGTCCAGCACCTGGATATGGCTCTTCGCCAGCCCCTTGCTGTCCAGCAGTTTGCGCACTTCCTTCTCCATACTGGCGCGCACCGTCTGGTAGAGCTTCTGTTGTTTGTCGCCCAGGGTTACCGCCTGCACGATTTCGGTTTTCGGCGGCAGTTCGCCGGCCACCTGTTCCTTGGTGCGGCGCAGCATGAAGGGCGCGGTGCGGCTGCGCAACTGGTTCCGGCGGGATTCGTCCGCCTCCTTTTCGATGGGCTTGCGGTAGAGGCGGTTGAAGGATTTGTCGTTGCCCAGCAGGCCCGGCATCAGGAAATCGAACTGGGCCCAGAATTCCCCCAGGTGGTTTTCCAGCGGCGTGCCGGTGAGGCACAGGCGTTGGGTGGTTTTATAGCCGCGCAGGGCCTGGGATACCTTGGCGCGGGGGTTCTTGATCGCCTGGGCTTCGTCCAGTACCAGCAGGCTGAAGGGGTGGCGGGCGAGAATATCCGCATCCCGTTGCGCCAGGGCGTAGCTGGTGATCACCAGGTCGTAGTCCTTGAGCCTGCGCAGCTTGGGTTTCCTGTCGGTGCCGTGGCTGATGACGGCGCTCAGCCCCGGGGTGAACTTCTGTGCCTCGTGCAGCCAGTTGCCCAGCAGGCTGGTGGGGGCGACGATCAGCGCAGCTCGGCGCAGCTCGCCGCGCTCTTTCAGGTGCAGGATAAACGCCAGTGTCTGCAGTGTCTTGCCCAGGCCCATGTCGTCGGCGAGGATGCCGCCGAACTGGAAGCGGTGCAGGAAGGCCAGCCAGTTGAGTCCCTCCCGCTGGTAGTCGCGCAGTTCCGCTTGCAGGCCCTCTGGCGGCGTCACCGTCTCCAGGCCCTGCAGGTTCTTCAGCTCCCGCGCCAGTGCGCGGCGCTCTTCGCCGCCGGACCAGGCGAAATCGCTGTCTCCCAGCTCGTCCTCGAGCTGGGCCAGCGGCGCCAGGTTGTGGCGGTGCATCTTGAGGTGGCCCTTTTTGTCGAGCGCTGGCTCCTCGTGCAGTTCGATCAGGGTGTCCAGTACCGGCTCTACCCAGTCGCGGGGGATATTCAGCCACTGGTCCCGGCCCAGCTCCACCATCAGGCCGCCCTCGGGCAGTTCGCCGCCGTATTCGAGGGCGCGGGTGAGCAGCGGCAGCAGTTCCAATTGCTCGTCGCCGAAATTGACCTGGATGCCCAGGCTGTTGCTGTGCAGTTCGCCGGACAGGCTGTCGGCGGTGGTGACATCCAGTTTGAAATCGGCAGCCTTCTCGATACGCCAGCCGCGTTCGTGCAGTTGCTCCGCATCGCGGTCGAGGAATTCCGCCCAGCGCAGGGGCGAGGGCAGGGTTTCAGTGTCGGGCAGCAGGAAGCCCACGTCGCCGACATCAGTGGGGGACAGGCGGTAGCCGGTAAAGCCGAGTTCCTCCAGCCGGTCTATGGCGCCGAGTTCGAAATCGCCGTCGCGGGTCACCAGCAGTTGCCCGCCATCTGTTTCCAGCAGTTGTGTGGCGGCGGGCGGGAAGGCGCGGATTTCGTATCCGTCGTAGACGAAGTGGAGGGCCGCGTAGTGGCAGTCGAGCGCCTCCCGGTATGCCAGCCGCAGCAGCGGGGTGGGCTCTCCGCCGATGTCGACGAGGTTGTCCACCGGTAGCGGCAATGTGTCCTCGGGCAGCTGTTCGGCCAGCAGCTGGGCGGTTTCCAGCTGCGACTCCTCGGGCACCGGTGGCATCTGCCGCAGCAGCAGAATCTGTTCGCTGGACAGGGGCGTGTCGATGGGGCCGCAGTGCCCGCTTGTCATGTCGATGTAGTGGGGCGGTTCGGTGGTGGCGAGCAGCCAGTCGCCGTCGCAGTCCGCGAGGGCGACCTGCAGTTGTTCCCGCCCATTGTTCCCGTCCCAGGAAAAGTCGAGGGTGCGCCGGTCGCCGGGTACCACCTGCTCGCCGTTCGCGGGCAGGATGCCGCGGCCGCTGTCGAGAATTTCCACCAGCGCCATGGCGCCGAGGCGGCCCTCGGGGGTGAATTCCCAGTCGACGTTGCCGCTGTCGCCGAGCAGTTCCACGATGGTGGCGTCGGCGGGTGCCAGGTGGTCGCTGCTGGTGTAGTTCCAGGGCGCACCGGGAATGGATAGCGGCTTGCCCCAAGTGCCGTCCTTGCGGCGGCGCACCCGCTGCATGCCGATTTCCAGGGCGCCGTCGTCGTTCTCGCCGAACAGGTAGATCACTCTCTGTTCGCGGTGAGTGGTGTCGGGGGTGGGGGGGCGCTCCGCGGCACGGAGGCGGCGCTGCCAGTTGGCCAGGGCGAGGCTGTTGCCGCTGGGGGCCAGGCCGGCCTCTAGTTGCTGCATCAGTGTGAGCAGTGCCGCGACCACATGCTTGCAGTTGTAGCCCACGGGGCAGTCGCAATAGCCGCTGATGCGCGCCTGCCGCTGCCCCGGGATAATGTTGATTTCCTGTTCGTAGGGCTCGGAGTTGGAGCCTTCGACGGCACTCAGGATAAGCCCGTCATCGGGATCCATCTGCAGGTGTACCACCCGTCGCTCCTCGGCATAGCGCTCGCCCCGCTGGAAGGCGCCCGCGCCACAGGCGGCGAGAATGGCACCGCGGGTAATCTCGGGTAGCGACATCGAATTGATCCTCGGGTACGAAAAGGCGAAATCCTATGCCAGGGACAGAGACGGTGTCGAGGTACCTATTCCCCGACTCCCGTCTTGTCCTCCAGGGGCCAGCCGCCCAGTTCCCGCCATTTGTTGACGATACCGCAGAAGAGATCGGCGGTTTTCTCGGCGTCGTACTCGGCGGAGTGGGCGCTGTTGTTGTCGAACGGGATACCGGCCACCTGGCAGGCCTTGGCCAGTACGGTCTGGCCGTAGGCGAGGCCGCCGAGGGTGGCAGTGTCGAAACAGGAGAAGGGGTGGAAGGGGTTGCGCTTGACGCCGCAGCGGTCTACGGCGGCGTTGATGAACCCGAGGTCGAAGTGGGCGTTGTGGGCCACCACCACGGCGCGGGTGCAGCTGTGTTTCTTCACCGCGGCGCGGATCTTGCGGAACAGTTCCGGCAGGGCGATTTCCTCGGGCCAGGCGTCGCGGTCGGGGGACTCCAGGTCGATGCCGATAAAGTCCAGCGCCGACTGCTCCACATTGGCGCCCTCGAAGGGTTCCAGGTGGAAGCTGTGAGTCTCCGACGGAAACAACACGCCGTCTTCACTCATGTCCAGGATCACCGCGGAAATCTCCAGCAGTGCATCGGTACGCGAGTTGAAGCCGCCGCTCTCCAGGTCCACCACCACGGGCAGGAAACCGCGAAACCGCTGGGCTAACAGGCTTTTGGGTCCGGAGGGTTCTTCGGCGGGGGTCACTTGGGGTCCTTATCGGTTTCTGTGGCTGTAAGCAAATTCTGGGGCGGCCCTGCTACCGGGATTTGTTTGCGGGGCACGCCGTAAACCCATCCCTGGGGGCTTGTCTGCGAGGTCCCTCTCGCAGACAGTCCCGCAAACAAATCCCGGTAGCAGGACCTTCGCGTCGGACTTTCGTATTCTTTTCCTTCCGACTCCTGCGGCACAATTCTGGAGTCCCGAGTCCCGAGTCCCGAGTCCCGAGTCCCGAGTCCCGAGTCCCGAGTCCCGAGTCCCGAGTCCCGAGTCCCGATCATACCAGCTGCCAGTTCAGCGTCTCGCCAGCGGCCAGTGGCACCAGCTCCTCGCCGCCCATCTCCAGGCTCTGCGGCAGGGCCCAGGGCTTGCGCACCAGGGTGATGCTGCCCTCGTTGCGCGGCAGATCGTAGAAGTCGGGGCCGAATTCGCTGGCGAAGGCCTCGAGCCTGTCCAGGGCCCCGGCCCGGTCGAACACCTCGGCGTAGAGCTCCATGGCGCTGTAGGCGGTGTAGCAGCCGGCGCAGCCGCAGGCGGTTTCCTTTTTGCCCCGCATGTGGGGCGCCGAGTCGGTGCCCAGGAAGAATTTCGGGTTGCCGCTGGTGGCGGCCTCGATCAGCGCCGACTGGTGGTAGCCGCGCTTGAGGATCGGCAGGCAGTAGTAGTGGGGGCGTATGCCGCCCACCAGCATGTGGTTGCGGTTGTACAGCAGGTGGTGGGCGGTGATGGTGGCGCCGACGCCGTCGCGGGCCTTCTGCACGAACTCGGCCGCGTGGGCGGTGGTGATGTGTTCCAGCACGATTTTCAGGTCGGGGAAGTCGTCTACCACCGGGGACAGGATCTTCTCGATGAATACCTGCTCGCGGTCGAAGATATCGATATCGTGAGAGGTCACTTCGCCGTGCAGCAGCAGTTTCATGCCGCAGTCCTGCATTGCCTCCAGCGCCGGGTAGATGTTGGCGATATCGGTAACACCGGAATCGGAATTGGTGGTGGCGCCGGCGGGGTAGAGCTTGGCGGCGACTACGCCGGCCGCCTGTGCCTGCCGGATTACTTCCGCGTCTGTCCTGTCGGTCAGGTAGATCACCATCAGCGGCTCGAAGGGGCTGCCTGCGGGAATCTGTTCGCAGATACGCAGCCGATAGGAGACAGCGTCCTCGGCGTCCACTACCGGGGGCACCAGGTTTGGCATCACGATGGCGCGGCGGAACTGGCGGGCCGCGTCGCCGACGGTGCGCTCGAGGGCGTCGCCGTCGCGGAGGTGGAGGTGCCAGTCGTCGGGGGCGCGGAGGGTGATTTGATCCGTCATGTGCTGATCGTTGGCCGGGCTCAGTGAATTGCGGCGCAGATGCTAACCGAAGCATCGGGAAATTGCGATCTGCCCCCGGTTTGCTCACTCAATAACCATTTTTCCCTTGTGGTCTTTCTGGCGCTAGTCGATCGCCGTCTGAGGCGCTACAATCGCGCCCCGACATAAGGCGGAGCAGTACACTGGACCGCCAACCCTGGGCACATCTCCAACAATAATCTCCCCAGATCGACACTTCACCTGCACTGCAGCGCCCGGCGCCGCCGTGCATTGAGTAGTGGCGGCACACTTCCGGCAGAGGATAGCAATGAGCAAAATCGACAAGGTGGTACTGGCATATTCCGGTGGTCTGGACACGTCCGTGATCGTGCGATGGCTGCAGGAAACCTATGGCTGCGAGGTGGTGACTTTCACCGCGGATATCGGCCAGGGCGAGGAAGTGGAACCGGCGCGCGCCAAGGCGGAAGCCCTGGGCGTCAAGGAAATCTACATCGACGATCTGCGCGAGGAGTATGTGCGCGATTTCGTCTTCCCGATGTTCCGCGCCAATACCATCTATGAGGGCGAGTACCTGCTGGGGACTTCCATCGCCCGCCCGCTGATCGCCAAGCGCCTGATCGAGATCGCCAACGAGACCGGCGCCGACGCCATCTCCCACGGCGCCACCGGCAAGGGTAACGACCAGGTGCGCTTCGAGCTGGGCGCCTACGCGCTGAAGCCGGGTATCCAGGTGATAGCCCCCTGGCGCGAGTGGGACCTGGGCTCCCGCGACTCGCTGATGAATTACTGCGAAAAGCACAAGATCCCGGTGGATTTCTCCTCCGGCAAGAAGAAGTCCCCCTACTCGATGGACGCCAACCTGCTGCATATCTCCTACGAGGGCGGCATTCTGGAGGATCCCTGGGCGGAAGCCGAGGAGGATATGTGGCGCTGGAGCGTGAGCCCGGAAGCGGCACCGGACAAACCCACCTATATCACCCTGACCTTCGAAAACGGCGATCCGGTGGCACTGGACGGCGAGCGCCTGAGTCCGGCCACCATGCTGGAAACCCTCAATAAACTGGGCGGCGACAACGGCATCGGCCGCCTGGATATCGTCGAGAACCGCTATGTGGGCATGAAATCCCGCGGCTGCTACGAGACCCCCGGTGGCACCATCCTGCTGAGGGCACACCGCGCCATCGAATCCATCACCCTGGACCGCGAAGTGGCGCATATGAAAGACGAGCTGATGCCGCGCTACGCCAAGTTGATCTACAACGGCTACTGGTGGTCCCCGGAGCGGGAGATGCTGCAGGCGGCCATCGACCAGTCCCAGTCGGTGGTAAACGGTGAGGTACGCCTGAAACTGTACAAGGGCAGCGTTACTGCTGTGGGCCGCCGCTCCGAAGACAGCCTGTTCGACGCGCGTATCGCCACCTTCGAGGACGACGCCGGCGCCTACGACCAGAAGGATGCCGAGGGCTTTATCAAGCTCAATGCGCTGCGCCTGCGCATTGCGGCGGGAAAAGGGCGCGATCTGCTGTAAAAAGCGCTGTCGTGGGGGAATGGTGCGTACAAAACTTCGCCCGCGTATCGGCGCCGGCTATCGTGAAAGGGGTAGAGCCGCAGACCTGAGGGCGGCCGCCGTTCGTCCCGCGGAAACGAATTCTAAATAGCAACGGAAGTAACACAATGACGACAACCGTGGCAAAGACCGGCCCAGTGCCGGACTATGACTACAAAGTGGTACGTCAGTTCACCATCATGTCGGTGGTCTGGGGTATCTTCGGCATGGGCATGGGCGTGCTCATTGCGGCGCAGCTGGCGTGGCCGGAGTTGAATAACTTCTGGCAGCCGTTCAGCCACTTCGGCCGACTGCGCCCGCTGCACACCAACGCGGTGATCTTCGCCTTCGGCGGCAGCGTGCTCTTTGCCACCTCCTACTATGTGGTGCAGCGCACCTGCCAGACACCGCTCTGGGGCGGTTGGCTGGTGCCGTTCACTTTCTGGGGCTGGCAGGTCGTCATTATTGCTGCCGCCATCACCCTGCCCATGGGCTACACCTCCACCAAGGAGTACGCTGAGCTCGAATGGCCCATTGATATCCTGATTGCGTTTATCTGGATCGCCTATGCGCTGGTATTCTTCGGTACCATCGCCAAGCGCCGGACCTCTCATATCTATGTGGCCAACTGGTTCTTCGGCGCCTACATCATCACCATTGCCGCGCTGCATATCGTCAACAGCCTGGCGGTACCGGTATCGGCATTCAAGTCCTACTCGCTGTTTGCCGGTACCACCGACGCCATGATCCAGTGGTGGTACGGCCACAACGCGGTGGGCTTCTTCCTTACTGCGGCCTTCCTCGGCATCATGTACTACTTCGTGCCCAAGCAGGCCAATCGCCCCATCTATTCCTACCAGCTGTCGATCGTGCACTTCTGGGCGCTGATCTCCATCTACGTCTGGGCCGGCGGCCACCACCTGCACTATTCCGCGCTGCCGGACTGGACCCAGAGCCTGGCCATGGTGATGTCCGTAATCCTGCTGGCGCCGTCCTGGGGCGGTATGATCAACGGCATCATGACCCTGTCCGGCGCCTGGCACAAACTGCGCACCGACCCGACCCTGCGCTTCCTGGTGGTATCCCTGTCCTTCTACGGCATGTCCACCTTCGAGGGGCCGATGATGTCCATCAAGACGGTCAACGCCCTGTCCCACAACACCGACTGGACCGTGGGCCACGTGCACTCCGGCGCCCTGGGCTGGGTGGCGATGATCTCCATCGGTGCCCTGTACCACCTGGTACCGGTGCTGTGGAAACGCAGAGAGATGTACAGCGTCAAGCTGATCAACGCCCATTTCTGGCTGGCAACCGTCGGTACCGTGTTGTACATCGCCGCCATGTGGGTCAACGGTATCACCCAGGGCCTGATGTGGCGCGCCTTCAACGCCGACGGCACCCTGACCTACAGCTTCGTGGAGAGTGTGATGGCCAGCCACCCCGGCTATATCGTGCGCTGGATCGGCGGCAGCTTCTTCCTGTTCGGCATGTTCCTGATGGCCTACAACGTATTCCGCACCATCACCGAGAAGGAAAATGCCGCGCGCGGTGATAACACAGTGCCGATGGCGCAGACGGCTTAGGAGGTCAGACCGTGAAAAACCATGACATAGTAGAAAAGAACGTCGGCATTCTGATCGTACTGACCATTGTCGCCATCAGCTTCGGCGCCCTGGTGGAAATCGTTCCGCAGTTCTTCGTCAAGGCCAACAACGAGCCGGTGGCCGGCCTCAAGCCGTTCGACCCGATCGTGCTGGAAGGGCGCGATATCTATATCCGCGAGGGTTGCCACGTGTGCCACACACAGATGGTGCGCCCGCTGCGCGCGGAAGTGGAGCGCTACGGCCACTACTCCATGGCGCAGGAAAATGTCTACGAGCACCCCTTCCTGTGGGGCTCCAAGCGCACCGGCCCGGATCTTGCGCGGGTGGGTGACCGCTACTCCGATGAGTGGCACCGAGCGCACCTGTACAACCCGCGCAATGTGGTACCGGGATCCAATATGCCGGCTTTCCCCTGGCTGTTCGACAATGTGGTCACCGGCGAACACACCGCCGCCAAGATGCGCGCCATGCGCGCCGCCGGTGTGCCCTATACCGACGAGGATATCGCCACGGCGAGCGAGCCTTTCGTCGGCGGTCGCGTGAAGGAAATCGATGCCCTGGTGGCCTACCTGCAGCAACTGGGTGTTCTGGTGCAACAGAAACGCTAATGGAGTAGCAGCTCTTGAATATTGACACTTTGCGCATTATCGCCGTCGTCCTCGGTGCGTTGGCTTTCCTCGGCGTCTGTTGGTGGGCCTTCTCGCCCTCGCGCAGGAAGCGCTTCGAGGAAGACGCCAGGCTGCCGTTCGCCGACGAGGAAAAATCCGGGCGCTCGGCGCAGAGCGCAGACCGGGACAGCGACAGGGCATCGAAAGAAGAGAGTGGATCCACCGGACAAAAGGGCGGATCTTCGGCGAGACAGAATGGGCTGTCGGCGGGTAGTGACTCTGCCGGGGCTGAGAAAAAGGGGCAGGACAAACAATGAGTACATTCTGGAGTGTGTGGGTTATTGTACTCACTCTCACCAACCTGGCACTGGTGACCTGGATTCTGTTTGCCAACCGCAAGGTGGCAGTGGACGACCAGCAGGATCCCGAAAACAAGACCACTGGCCACGTCTACGACGGCATCGAGGAATACGACAACCCGCTGCCCAAGTGGTGGTTCATGCTGTTTGTGGCCACGCTGGTTTTCACCGGTATCTACCTGGCCATCTACCCGGGCCTGGGTAACTTCAAGGGCTTCGGCGGCTGGACTTCCGTGGGCCAGTTGGAGCGCCAACAGGCGGACGCCCGCGCCGAGTTTGACGACACGTTTGGCAAGTACGCGGAAATGCCAGTGGAGCAGATTGCCGATAGCCGCGAGGCCCTGAAAATGGGCGCGCGGATTTTTGCCAACAACTGCGCCGTCTGCCACGGCGCCGACGGCGGTGGCAACTACGGCTTCCCCAACCTGACCGATGGAAACTGGCTTCACGGCGGCACACCCGACAAAATCCTCGAGACGATCCGAAAGGGCCGCGAGGGGGAGATGCCACCGCAGGGGCCGATGATCGGCGAGGAAGGTGTCAAGAACACGGCGGAATACGTACTGGCCCTGAATGAACTGGAGCACGACGCCGAGATGGCGGCCGAGGGCGAGAAGGTTTTCGGCACCGTCTGCATGGCCTGTCACGGCGCCGATGGCAAGGGCAACCAGTCCATGGGCGCCCCCAACCTGACGGACAATATCTGGCTCTACGGCAGCAGCCGCGAGCAGATCCGCCACACCATCCGCAGCGGCCGTAGCAATGAGATGCCGAAGCAGGAAGACAAACTGCGCGAAGACAAGATCCGCCTGGTGGCGGCCTATGTCTACAGCCTGTCGCGGCAGCAGGAAGTCGAACAGTGATGGGTGGTTAGTGACCGAATTTGTCGGATGGGCACGCTGCGTCGTGCCGCATCCTGCGGTGTTGGAATACGGCGGACAGGGAAGAAAAAGAAAGGCCTCATCATCGAGAAAACGACCTGCCCGCCGATTGCGCTGCAGGTAATAGTGAGGTTTTGTGAGCGATAAAATTCCAACGGTGGAAGAGCAGGACGGCAGCGGTGAAGTCCGCTACCGGATGCTTTACGAGTCGGACGACAAGGTCTATATCCGCCATATCCGCGGCGTGTTTACCCGCATTCGCAAGTACACCGGGCTGCCGCTGCTGATCGGTTTCTTCTTCCTGCCCTGGCTGAACATCGACGGTCGCCAGGCCGTACTCTTCGATCTGCCGGCGCGCAAATTCCATATCTTCTGGACTTCATTCGGGCCCCAGGACGGTTTCCTGCTTGCCTGGCTGCTGATTATTGCCGCCTTTGCATTGTTTGCGGTCACCACCTGGCTGGGTAGGGTCTGGTGTGGCTTCACCTGTCCACAGACCGTCTGGACCATGATGTTTATCTGGGCCGAGCGGATCTGCGAGGGGGACCGCAACAAACGAATGAAACTGGACGCGGCGCCCTGGAGTCTGGAGAAGCTACTGCGCAAGGGCGGTACCCACGCCATCTGGATATTCATTTCGCTGGCCACCGCACTGGCGTTTGTGGGTTATTTCTACGGCATACGCGACCTGGTGTTGGACCTGGCCCATATCCGGGCCCACCCGCAGGGTGTTTTCTGGGTGGCCTTCTTTGCGTTTGCCACCTATTTCAATGCCGGCTTTATGCGCGAGCAGGTGTGCAAGTACATGTGCCCCTACGCGCGTTTCCAGTCGGTGATGTACGACAAGGACACGCTCGCGGTCCACTACGATGCCAGGCGTGGCGAGACCCGCGGCCCGCGCAAAAAGGGCATCGACTATCGCGCCGAGGGCATGGGCGACTGTATCGACTGCTATTGGTGTGTGCAGGTGTGCCCGGTGGATATCGACATCCGCGACGGCCTGCAGTCTGAGTGCATCAACTGCGGTCTCTGCGTCGACGCCTGCAACAGCGTCATGGACAAGATGGAATACCCACGCGGCCTGATCCGCTTCACCTCCGAAGACGAACTGGAGACCGGCAAGACCAACTACCTGCGTCCGCGCCTGTTCGGCTACGCCTTTGTACTGGCGGCGATGATCGCCCTGTTCGCACAACAGGTGGTGACCCGCAGCCCGATCGAGGCGGAAGTGTTGCGGGATCGCGGCGCGCGCCTGTTCCATGAGTCCCGCGGCGATATCCAGAACGTCTACCGGGTCAAGATCAACAATATGGACCAGGCGCCACACGAATTCTCCATCCGCATCGAGGGTGAAGCCGGGTACGACTACTCCGTGCGCATGCCGCGGGAAATCTACCTCGAGGCCGGCGAAATCTACGGGGTGCCCATTCGCGTCAGCGTGCCGAAAGAGCAACTAGAAGCGACCAAGCACGATATCCATATCGTGGTCCAGGCAGTGGACAAGCCGGAGTTGATGGATCGGCACCAGACGGTATTTATCGGGCCCGAACAGTAGGGCTCTTGCTCCCCTCTCCCTGAGCCTCTCCCCAGGGCGAGGGAACATCGCCCCCCTCTCCCTGTGGGAGAGGGGCCGGGGGAGAGGGCGGCCGCAACAGGCACTCAACCCGTTATGAACACAATGACCGAAAACCCCAAAAAACCCTGGTACCGCGAATTCTGGCTCTGGGTCGTCCTCTTCCCGTTGATCCTCACCCTGGTAGCCTCGGCGACCATGGTCTCCATCGCCGTACTCTACGCCGACGATACTGTCAGCGACACCTACCACAAAGACAGCCGCATGTACCACTACACCGCCGAGCAGGACGAGCGCGCGCGGGAACTGGGGCTCGCCGGTATGCTGCAGTTCCGGCGCGGGGAGAATGTCGTCACGCTCGATCTGAACGGCCAGCTGGAGTACCCGCAGCAGTTGCTGCTGACCATGAGTCACCCGGTCGAAGAGGATATGGACCGCCATATCCTGCTCCAGCGCAGCGGCGGCCGCTATACCGGTTCGGTACCGGGCGAGCTGCAGCACCGCTGGTACCTGCGCCTGATGCCGGAACTGAATCCACAGCAGCACCTGGATGCCGGGTGGCGCCTCAAGGGCGAGATCAATTTCGACCTGGGTGACGCCGCGCCGCTGAACCCCGCCGTGCAATGACTTCGACGGCCTGCTTCCACTGCGGCCTGCCGGTACCCGCCGGCAGCCGCCACTCGGTCACCATCAATGGCGCCGAACGGCCCATGTGTTGCCCGGGCTGTGAGGCGGTGGCGGGCGCGATTGTCGCCGGCGGGCTGGACAACTTTTACCGCTTCCGGGACAGCCGCAGCGAACGCCCCGAGACAGAATCCCGCGACGGCCAGTGGGCCGCCTACGACCTGGAAGAAGTGCAGCGGCAGTTTGTGCAACAAGGGAAGGACGGCCTGAAAGTGGCCGGCCTGCTGGTGGGCGGCATTACCTGCGCCGCCTGTGTCTGGCTGATCGAGAAACACCTGGGGAAACTGGACGGGGTGAAAAAGGTCTCCGTCAACGCCAGCACCCAGCGCGCCCGCATCGCATTCGACCCGGAGAGAATCCGCCCCGGCCGACTCTTCGCCGAGCTCTCAAGCATCGGCTACCGCCCGGCGCCGGCCACCGCCGCCAACAGTGAGCAGCTGATCCAGCGCGAACAGCGCGCGGCGCTGCGCCGCCTGGGTGTGGCCGGGCTCGGCACCATGCAGGTGATGATGTTTGCCATCGCCCTCTATTTCGGTGCCAGCTCCGGTATTGACAGCGAACTGCAGCGCTACCTGAGATGGGTCTCGCTGCTGGTGGCCACACCGGTGGTGCTCTACGCCGCGCGGCCGTTTTTCAGTGCCGCCCTGCGCAGCCTGCGCGGGGGCAGTCTCAGCATGGATGTACCGGTCTCCCTGGCCATCGGCCTCGCCTACGGCGCCAGCTTGTACGCCACTGTTTTCAACACCGGCGAGGTGTATTTCGAATCCATCTCCATGTTCACCTTTTTCCTGCTGCTGGGCCGCACCGTGGAGATGCGCGCGCGCCATCGCGCCGGCCTCGCCAGCGGCGGCCTGGCGCAACTGTTGCCGCTGACCGCCAACCGGCTGGACGGCAACGGGGTCGATTCGGTTCCGGTGGCGGCGCTGGTGGCGGGCGACCCTATTCTGCTGCGCCCCGGGGATACCGTCGCCGCCGACGGCGAGGTGATCGAGGGCGCCAGCGGTGTGGATGAATCGCTGTTGAGCGGCGAGTCGGCGCTGCAACAGAAAACCCCGGGTAGCCGCGTCTACGCCGGCAGCGTCAACGGCGATTCCACCCTGACGGTGCGGGTCAGCGCCGCCGGCGAATCCACCCGCCTGTCCGCAATCGAGCGGCTGGTGGAACGGGCGCAACTGGAAAAGCCGCAGCAGGTGGCGCTGGCGGATCGCGTCGCCGGCTGGTTTGTCGGCCTGGTGTTGCTGGCGGCGCTGGGCGCCTTCGCGGTCTGGTGGCAGCTGGATCCGTCGCGGGCCTTCTGGGTGGCGCTGTCGGTACTGGTGGTGACCTGCCCCTGCGCCCTGTCCCTGGCCACACCGGCGGCGCTGGCATCGGCGACGCTGCGCCTGCAACAGCTGGGACTGCTGGTGGCCGGCGGCCAGATGCTGGAGACGCTGCCGCGGTTGACTCGGGCCGTGTTCGACAAGACCGGCACCCTGACCCGCGGCGAGCCGCGGATTCTGCAGGTGGAATCACTGCGCGACGGCGCGGACCAACAGCGCATCCTGGACCTGGCCGCGGCGCTGGAATCCCGCACCAATCACCCGTTGGCCCGAGCCTTCCGCGCCTGGAGCGGCAACCTCAACGCCCGCGACGTACAGGTGCATACCGGCCGCGGTCTCGAGGGCGTCGTCGACGGCGAGCACTATCGCCTCGGCCGTGCGGATTTTGCCGGCAGCCCGGCACCTGCGGTACCGGAAAGTGAGGGCCAGTGGCTGCTGTTGGCGGATTCCAGCGGGCCGCTGGCCTGGATCGCGCTCGGCGATCAGCTTCGCCCTTCGGCCGCGCGTGCGGTGCCCGAGCTGGAAAGTGCCGGCCTGAGGGTGGAACTGCTGAGCGGCGACCAGTCCGGCGAAGTGCAGCGGCTGGCGGCCGCCGCCGGTATCCGCCACTGGCACGCCGGCGCCTCGCCGGAACAGAAACTCGAGCATATCCGGCAGTTGCAGCGCGATGGCGAGCGGGTACTGATGGTCGGCGACGGTCTCAACGATGTGCCGGTGCTCTCCGGTGCCGACGCCTCGGTGGCGATGATCTCCGCCGCCGACCTGGCCCAGTCCCGCGCCGACGCCATTCTGCTCAGCGGCGACCTGGGCGTACTGGCTCAGGCCGTGGCACTGGCGCGCCGCTGCCGTACAATCGTGCGCCAGAACCTGGCCTGGGCCCTGGGTTACAATGCGCTGGCACTGCCCCTGGCCGCCTGCGGCCTGGTGCCGCCCTGGGCGGCGGCCATCGGTATGTCGGTCAGTTCACTGGTGGTGGTGCTGAATGCGCTGCGCCTGTCCCGGCACGATACTGATACTCCCCTCTCCCGCCGGGAGAGGGGCCGGGGGAGAGGGCAGGCTGAAGGTGCCACCTCCACTACCCTTTCCCCCAATCCCTCTCCCGGCGGGAGAGGGGAGCTACGTTAGCGGTACTCGAACAATGGACAGCCTCTATTTCCTGATCCCCATCGCCATCCTCTTCGTCGCCACTGCAGTCAAGCTGTTCTTCTGGGCGGTCAACAATGGCCAGTACGACGACCTGGACACCGAGGGCAGTCGCATCCTGTTCGACGATGACGAGCCCGGCGAATCCGCGCAACAAAAGCCGGCGGACGACGGCGAAGGGGAGCGCTAGATGGGCGACTGGGGTTTTATCGCCGCCGCGCTGGCCATCGGCTTTCTCGGCAGCAGCCACTGTATCGGCATGTGCGGCGGTATCGCCGGCGCCCTGGGCATGGCCGTGCCCGGGCAGAAAACCGCCTGGGGCCAGCTGGCCGGCTACTCGATCGGGCGCGTCGGCAGCTATGCCCTGATGGGGGCCATTGCCGGCGCCCTCGGCGCCGCGGTACTGCCGGCGCTGACGCCACTGCGGCTGCTGGCCGGCTTTATGCTGATTGCCATGGCCCTGTATATCGCCGGCTGGTGGCGCGGTCTGGTTTGGCTGGAAAAGGGCGGTGTCTACCTCTGGCGCTACCTGCAGCCGCTGTCCGCCAGGCTGTTGCCGGTGCGGTCTGTGCCACAGGCGGTGGCGCTGGGTTCCCTGTGGGGCTGGCTGCCCTGCGGCCTGGTCTACAGTGCGCTGACCTTCGCCCTGGCCCAGGGCGACAGCGGGCGCGCGGCCCTGGCGATGCTGGCGTTCGGGCTCGGTACGGTGCCGGCGATGTTTGCCACCGGCGCGGCCGCTTCGAAAGTGCGCGGCTTTGTGCAGCGGCCGGCGGTGCGGTTGCTGTTTGCCGGCGCGATATTGCTGTTCGGGTTCTGGACCCTGTGGGGAGCGATGGGGCAGGGGGCGCATTCCAACCACGGTGGGGTGGAAATGGCGCCACTGCCTCCAGGGCAGAAAGAACACCATGATCACCACTGATGTAATGGGGTGATTCACCTTTCAATGGAGCCCCTGTTCGGTTATCCGCGATGTCGTACTTGGCGCCATTTGCCTGTCTTGTGTAGATTTTGGCGCCGTCCTTCTGTAATCGCGCGTAACGGGGCGCGATATTTCTCCGAATTCTGCGTACTCCGTAACACTTGGCGCTATTTACCGTCTGGCACCAAGGGGCAATTACCGCTATTGTCAGTGACGTACAGATGACAGCGTTATCATTTTTTGATGACAGCGCTGTCTACGTACCAATTTGTACTTTTGTATCGACACGACTGACTGAAACGGTATCAACAAAAGAAATGCGGCAGTTGTGGGATCGCGGCGTAAGGCTCGGTGCAGTAGGAGTTTGGCCGTCGATCTTTTCGGAATTCATTCCAACAATAAACGGTGACAATCATGAAAATAACGAGTCCTTTGCGGCTGGCGGCCGCACTGCTGTTCGGCGTGTTCGCCGCACAGAGTTACGCCTATGACTGCGGTGGCGTCCAGGGCTATGCGGATGGCTCCAGCTACAGCACGGGCGATATAGTCCAGAACAACTCGGTGGCCTATCGCTGTGATGTGGGCGGCTGGTGCAGCCAGGGCGGTGCCTACGAACCGGGCACCGGCTGGGCCTGGGCAGATGCCTGGAGCGATCTCGGTGCCTGTGACGGCAGTTCCTCCTCCTCTTCTTCCTCCTCATCCAGCTCTTCCAGTTCCAGTAGTTCTTCTTCGAGCAGCTCCGGCGGCGGCAGCGATTGCGATAACCTGCCGGTGTGGGATGTATCCGCCGTATACGTGGGGGGCGACAGCGTCCAGTACGAGGGAGATGAATATACCGCCAGATGGTGGACCCAGGGTGAGCAGCCCGATCAGGCGGATGTGTGGGATAATCTGGGCGCCTGCGGTGGCTCCTCGAGTTCTTCCAGTTCCTCGAGCTCTTCCAGCTCGTCGGGCGGCAGCAGTTCCTCGTCTTCTTCCAGCAGCAGCGGCGGCGGTTCCAGCAGCGGCGGCGCAAACCTGGGGGGCTACTTTGTCGAGTGGGGCGTGTACGACCGCGACTACCACGTGAAAGATATCGTCACCAGCGGCTCCGCCGAGAAGCTGACCCATATCTACTACGCCTTCGGCAATGTGCAGAATGGCCAGTGCACCATCGGCGATTCCTACGCCGACTACGACCGCTTCTACAGCGCAGAGGAAAGTGTCGACGGCGAGGCGGATACCTGGGATACCGGCGCGCTGCGCGGCTCCTTCAATCAGCTGCGCAAGCTGAAGGAAATGTACCCGCACATCAAGGTACTCTGGTCCTTTGGCGGCTGGACCTGGTCCGGCGGCTTCGGCGAGGCGGCACAGAACCCGGAGGCGTTCGCCGATTCCTGTTATGAGCTGGTTCACGATCCGCGTTGGGACGGTGTCTTCGACGGTATCGACCTGGACTGGGAATACCCCAACGCCTGTGGCAAGAGCTGTGATAGCAGCGGCTATTCCGCACTGACGGATATGATGGCGGCGATGCGCGCACGCTTCGGCGATGAACTGGTGACTGCGGCCATCACCGCCGACGGTACCGCGGGTGGCAAGATCGACTCCGCGGACTATGCCGGTGCGGCGCAGTATGTCGATTTCTACAATGTCATGACTTACGACTTCTTCGGTGCCTTCGACGCCGACGGCCCCACCGCACCCCACTCGGCCCTGACCGACTTTCCCAGCATTCCGCAGCCGGGCTTCTATTCCGACTACGCCATCCAGGCGTTGAAGAACAAGGGGATTCCGGCGGACAAGCTGAACCTAGGTATCGGTTTCTACGGCCGCGGCTGGACCGGCGTCAGCCAGTCTGCACCGGGCGGTGCGGCAACCGGCGCGGCTTCCGGTACTTACGAGGCGGGTATCGAGGACTACAAGGTGCTGAAAAACACCTGCCCGTCTACCGGCACCGTTGCCGGCACCGCCTATGCCCACTGCGGCAACGACTGGTGGAGTTACGACACCCCGTCCACCATCGCCGGCAAGATGCAGTACATCGCCGATGAAAACCTGGGTGGTTCCTTCTTCTGGGAGCTGACCGGGGACACCGCCGACGGTGAGTTGATTGAAGCGATGGACAGTAATCAGTAACTTTGTTCGGGACCCGGAAAGAACTGAGAGTCCGGGGCGAAGGTCCTGATGCCGGGGGCCTTTTGCGGGACTGTCTGCGAGAGGGACCTCGCGGACAAGCCTACAGGGATGTATTCACGGCGGGGGCGCCTAGCCGTGTCCCGCAAAAGGCCCCCGGTAGCAGGACCGCCCCTGAGTCCTCTTACTGGCCACTGACCGGGCCCGAAAATAACTGCTGATTACCGGCCGCGATATGAAAAAGAATAAAAAGCCGGCGGCGCAAGCCGTCGCCTGCCCCGAGGCACCCACCAGTGTCTGGATCAATTCCGTCGCCCTCGCCATTTCGCTGCTGGCGATGGTCTGGTTGCGCGAGTACGGCCAGCAGTTGCCGTCGCGGACCCTGGGCCTGGTGATTGTCTGCGTGTCACTGGCGCTGCCGATCATCCTGCTGGAATGGTTGTTCTTAAAGCCTTACCGCAACCCGTCGGCGGGGCTGGATTTCAGTGCGCCGCGCAAGCGGGGCAGCGGCCACCGCACCGCGGTGAAGCTGCTGGGCTTTTACTGCGTGGTGGGGCTGGTGGCACTGGTCTACTGGCTTTTTCCCGAGTATCACGGCTCCTTTTACGACAACTATTACGCGGTAGTGAAAGCGGTGCTGCCCTGGTGGCTGTTACTGGCGGTGCCGTATTTCTACTGGCTCGACGGCCATATGCGAAAGCCCTGGGATGCCTACTGGCAGTTGGGCAGCTGGCTGCTGGGGCGTCGCAAGGACATTGACGGCCGCGCCATTGGCCAGTTGTTTCTGGGCTGGCTGGTAAAACTGTTTTTCCTGCCGCTGATGTTTGTCTACCTGGGTAACAACCTGACCACACTGCTGAATTTCGATTTCGCCCGCCTGGCGGGCAGTTTCAAGGCGGTGTTCGATTTCACCTTCAATTTTCTCTACTACATCGACCTGCTGTACGTGACCGTGGGCTATGTGTGCACCCTGCGGCTGTTCGACTCCCATATTCGCAGCGCGGAGCCGAGCTTTCTCGGTTGGGGGGTGGCGCTGATCAGCTACCAGCCGTTCTGGAGCACTTTTTCCGGCACCTACCTGAAATACGACCAGGGACCGGCCTGGGGACACTGGTTCTGGAGTACTCCCGTTATGTACGGCGTCTGGGGAGCCGCGATCCTGTTGCTGATTGCAATCTATGTCTGGGCGAGTATTCCGTTCGGGCTGCGTTTCTCCAACCTGACCCATCGCGGCATCCTCACCAATGGTCCCTACCGCTACACCAAGCACCCGGCGTATGTCAGCAAAAACCTGTCCTGGTGGATGATCTCCATGCCGTTCATGGTGAGTTCCAGTGGCGGGGATGCGCTGCGGCAGTCGATGTTACTGCTGTTGGTAAATTTCGTTTACTTCATGCGCGCGCGCACCGAGGAGCGGCACCTGTCCTGGGATCCGGACTATGTCGCCTACGCGCGCTATATCGAGCAGCGCGGCCTGTTTGCGTTTGTCGGCCGTTGGTTTCCGCTGCTGCGATTCAACCCCGGGCGATTATTCAATCTGCCCGGACAGTCTTCCGACCAGCCCGCGCGGCCATCGGCCGGGCTGGCTACAGAATAGGGAATCAGAACAATGAAACGGTTTTGGCTGGGCGCTGCTGCCCTGGGCCTCGTCGCGGCAGAAGCCGCGGCGGTGGACTGCGGCAGCCTGCCCCAATGGGAAGAACCCACCGCCTATGTCGGTGGCGACAGCGTTCAACATCTCTCCAACGCCTATACGGCCAACTGGTGGACCCAGGCAGAGGACCCGGCGACCAATTCCGGCACCTGGGATGTGTGGAATTACGACGGTGCCTGCGATGGTTCGTCCAGCGGTAGCAGCTCCAGCTCGTCTTCGAGTTCCTCGTCCAGTTCGTCTTCTTCCAGCTCTTCTTCCGGAGGTTCCGGCAGTTGCGATGCGCCGCAGTATGTCGCCGGCACGGCCTACGCCACCGGGGACCTGGTGCAGAACGCCGGCGGGAAGTTTCGCTGCAATATCGCCGGCTGGTGCTCCTCCGATGCAGCCTGGGCCTACGCACCGGGCGAGGGCGATCACTGGCAGGATGCCTGGACGGGGGTAGGGGACTGCGGAGGCGGCAGCAGCTCCAGCAGCTCTTCCAGCAGCAGTTCCTCGAGCAGTTCTTCCAGCTCCTCTGGCGGTTCCGGTGGCGGTGGCAACAGCGGCCTGCTGCCGGATCACGCGCTGGTGGGCTACTGGCACAATTTTGACAACGGTTCCGGCCTCTACCGTATCAGCGAGGTGTCCGATGTCTGGGACGTGATCGTGGTGGCCTTCGCCGACGATGCCGGCAACGGCAATGTGGCCTTCAACCTGGACCCGGGCCTCGACAAGCAGCAGTTTATTGACGATATCGCCGCCAAGCGGGCCGAGGGCAAGATCGTTGTGGTGTCCTTCGGCGGCGAGACCGGTACCGTGACCCTGGACACCCCGGAACATGTCGACAACTTCGTCAGCAGCACCGCGGCGATGATCGACGAGTACGGCTTCGACGGTATCGATATCGACCTGGAATCCGGGGCCGGCGTCATGCACGGCGCGCCGGTGGTGCAGAACCTGGTGGATGCGGTCAAACGCCTGAAGCAGCAGTACCCGGATATGTACCTGTCCATGGCGCCGGAGCACCCCTATGTGCAGGGCGGCTACACCAGTTACTCGGGTATCTGGGGCGCCTACCTGCCGATGATCGACCAGTTGCGCAACGAGCTGGATCTGCTGCACGTGCAGCTCTACAACAACGGCGGCCTGTCGACGCCCTACAGCAGCCAGGCCTATCCGGCCGGTTCGGTGGATATGATGGTGGCATCGGCGATGATGCTGATCGAGGGCTTCCCCCTCGGCCGCGGTTCGGCCGGCCACTTCGACGGCCTGGCGCCGGAACAGGTGGGGCTGGGACTGCCGTCCGGGCCCAGTTCCGCCGGCAGCGGCCAGGCGACCACGGCGGATATCAACCGCGCGCTGGACTGCCTCACAGCGCTGACCAACTGCGGCTCACTGACACCGGGCCAGGCCTATCCGGATTTCAACGGCGTCATGACCTGGTCGATCAACTGGGATATGCACGACGGCGGTATCTTCTCGGGGCCGGTGGGTAGCCATGTGCATAACCTCCCGTAGCCGGTAGCGCGATACTGTAAGCGAGGAAACGGGGCCTTTCGGGGCCCCGTTTTTATGCGGAAACAGGCTACACAGGAATCTGTGGGAACCGGCGCGGCCGGTTCCCGATCAGGGGGAGATGCTCAGGCCCGGTCGACGATATCGTCGTGGCCAGCGCGGACGGCGCAGTGGGCGCAGCAGTAGTAATCGCCGCCGGCCTCGGTGCCGTGGCCCAGGATGCGGCAATTGCACTGGGCGCACCTGGGGGCCAGGGCCTCTATCGCACACTCGAAACTATCGAAGGTATGGGATTCATTGCCGATGGTAATCTCCATCGTCTTGTCGTACTGGTTGCCGCAGGTTTCGCACTGGTTCATGGACTGTCTCCGTCGGGCTTTCGGGGCGTGCACTGCGCCGCCGGGTTGGCGTTGCTGTAAAAAAACTCTATCGAAAGCGTAGATGAACTGCCGGTGTTTGGCGGACAGTTCTACACTCAGGGGACATGCAACGAATCCTGAGGTACCAGTCCATGAGTGAACGCGAAGAGAAAACCGCCTACCAGCAAAAGATGGCCGCTCGTTTGAAAGAGTGGAACGCGGAAATCGACAAGCTGCAGGCGAAAGCCGAAGAGGCCGGAACCGATGCCGAAATCAAGTACCGGGACCAACTGAGCGAACTGCGCACCAAGCGTGATGCGCTGCGGGAAAAGCTGAATCACCTGCAGGGCCAGAGCGGCGACGCCTGGGACGAGGTGAAGGCCGGCGTGGAAAGCGCCTGGGGCGAGCTGAAACAGTCCATCGAGCGGGCCCGCGACCGGATGCGCTGAGCTTTATCGGGAATCGATCGGCTCCGGGGTAGATGGGCAGGGGAGCGCAGCGACGTGCCCATCCCCCCCTTCTACGCCAAATCCGCCTGGTGTCACTTCGGTCAGAGATCGATCCGCAGCGACAGGTCGATGGCGCGCAGGTGCTTGGTCAGGCTGCCGGAGGAGATGTAGTCCACGTCCAGTCCGGCCAGTTGTTGCAGGCGCTGCCGGTCGACGCTGCCGGAAATCTCGATCTTCGCCCGGCCGCGGGCCAGGTCCAGCGCGGCGCGGGTGTCCGCATCGCTGAACTCGTCCAGCATGATCACCTCGGCACCGCCGTCCAGCGCCTGCCGCAGTTCCTCCAGGCTTTCCACCTCCACTTCCACCAGGGCTTCCGGCGCGATCCGGCGCGCCTGTTCGATGGCGCTGCCGATACCGCCGGCCGCGGCGATATGGTTTTCCTTGATCAGGAAGGCGTCGTAGAGACCGATGCGGTGGTTGTGGCAGCCGCCGCAGAGCACCGCGTATTTCTGCGCGCTCCGCAGGCCCGGAATTGTCTTGCGGGTATCCAGTATGCGGATATCGGTACCGGCGGTGCGGGCCGCGAATGCCGCCGCAGTGGTGGCGGTGCCGGAGAGTGTCTGGAGGAAATTCAGCGCCGTGCGCTCGCCGGTGAGGATGGCGCGGGCGTTGCCGGCCAGCTCGAACAGTACCGTATCGGCTTTTACCTGTTCGCCGTCCTCGCAGTGCCAGGTCAGTTGCAGCGCCGGATCGAGCTGGCGGAAGACCTCGTCGACCCAGGCGCGACCGCAGACGGTGCAGTCCTCCCGGGTAATCACCCGCGCCCGCGCGTCCCGCGCGGCGGGAATCAGCTGAGCGGTGATATCGCCGCTGCCCAGGTCCTCGGCCAGCGCGGTGCGCACGGCGCGCTGCAGGTCGGGGATGATATCGGGAATGGCGGTGTCCTGTGGTTGCATGGCGGGGACCTCTTTTGTGGAGGCGGCAGTCTACCAAAAGTCAGCGATTTTCGATTGCGGCTGTTGGCGCTGTCATGGCAATCGGCAGTCGGCGCAGGGGTAGCGGCGGCCTGTTCGGTTGGGGGCTGTGACAAGCGTCTCAAATCCGTCTGTCGAAGTTGCCAAGGTGTACCGATGAGTCCGAAAATGTTCATTCATGGGTAGAATCTCTGCAGCGCAATCCATCGCTGCGGCAGTACTCAGAACAGTCGGTTACCGCGGCGCGCCCGGTCGCGCTCTCTCCAGGCTATCAACAGCGCAGGGGCCGGATAGGCACCCAAAAGGCGATCAGAAAATGAACGACTCCAGCAAGGTGGTTTCGCTGACGGAAAAAGGCGTCGGTGGACAGGGTGGCTCCGCACGCAAGTCCATGCCGCTGGCATCGGCAGTGGTGACGCTGCGGGAGAAGGCGCGCAGCCAGTTGCAGGAGCAGTTCAAGCAGCTGTTCGGCAAGGTGGACGACTCGCTCTTCTCCATGGCGGAGCGGGCCCACGGCCAGGAGGAGCAGGACGGCCTCTTCCAGGCGTTGCGCCTGCTGCGGGTGGAGCGGCGCAATATCACCGGGCGCTTTGGCGGCAATATCGATGAAGCCTTCCAGGTACAGCCTCAGGAAACCGACGATGAAGAGGCGTTTGCCTCCGACAACCTCTCGCTGGTCCACAACGACGATCTCGAACAGCTGGTGGCCGCCGATAGCATGGTCGCCAATGCCAAGCGCGATTTTGCCGAGCCGATCACCGAACTGGGCCTGCGCCTCGATACCCTCTACTCCGTCAAGATCTACGACAAGAACAACCCCCTCGGCCCCGATGCCATCTGCGACGCCTTTGTCGAGGCCATCCGCCCGCTGGATATCCATATCCGTGCCCGCCTGGTGCTGCTGAAGAAGTTCGAGCAGGTGGTGATGCTGAACCTGAAAGATTTCTACGAGCAGTGCAATCACCTGCTGGTGGAGCAGGGGGTGTTGCCATCATTGCGAGAACAGCGCCGCGTTGCCCGCCAGCGCCCGGTCCAGCGCTCCGCGCCCGGTACATCCCGGCCCACTACCGGAGCGCCCCGGGAGTCCGGCGGCGCGGCCGCAGGCCCTTCTGTGGAGCAGGGCGTTCCCCAGTCGATGGGCCCGGCGGGCGGGCAGGCCGCGGGGAGCGGCAATTTTTCCCCGGGACTGCTGCCGGCCACTGCCGGCCTGGCCCCCATGCCGGCGGGCGATCTGCTGGGGCACCTGGGTGAGCTGCAGCAGAATGTCGATTACCCGGAGGGTGGCGACATCCAGTTGCTGAACGTGGGCAGCCTGTTGCAGCAGCGCCTGGTGGAATCCAACCAGTCCGCATCACTGACCAAGGTGGACAGTGACATCATCAAGCTGGTGGAGATGCTGTTTTCGTTCATTCTGGAGGATCGCAATCTCGCCGAGCCGATCAAGTCGCAGCTGGGTCGCATGCAGTTGCCGCTGCTGAAAGTGGCCATCGCCGACAAGTCCTTCTTCAGCAAGGGCGGCCACCCGGCGCGCAAGTTGCTCAACGAGCTGGCCGATGCCACCACCGGCTGGCAGGCCGGCGAAGACTACGAATCCGATCCCCTGTACAGCGAAGTCAGCCAGGTGGTCGACCAGGTGCTGAGCGAGTTCGACCGCGATGTAGATATCTTCGCGACGCTGCTGGAGCGCTTCCGCCAGTTCATGGCCCGCGAGCGCAAGCGCGCCGAGATGCTCGAACGCCGCGTGGTGGATGAGGCGGATGGCCGCGCCAGGACCCAGGCCGCGAGGGCGCGCGTGGCAGCGGTGATGGATGCACTGATCGCCGAACGCGAGCTGCCCCAGGTAGTGCAGGACTGGCTGCACAAAGTCTGGAACAACAAGCTGTTCCTGACCTGTGTCAAAGAGGGCACCGAGAGCGATGCCTGGAGCCGCGATGTTCGTACCGCGCGCGATCTGGTGTGGAGTGTTCAGGCGCCGATGCCCGACAGCCGCCAGCAACTGCTGGCTCTGCTGCCGGCGCTGCAGGAGCGCCTGCGCGCCGGTGTCGAGTCGGTATCCCTGAACCCGTTCGAGGCCCGCGGCCTCTTCGCCGGACTGAAAGAGATCTATCGCGAGCGCTTTGCACTGGCGCAGAAGCTCGCCGCCGAACGCGAGCAAGGGGCCCGAGAGCAGCTGGAGCAGGAGCACCGCAACGCTGAGTCCGCCGCTGAGAGTGAGACCGCCACAGCGGAAACGGCCGAACAGTCACAGGAGGCTGTGGAAGAGGCCTCCCTGCCGCAGATGGAAGAGCTGGAGCAGGCCGTTGCCGAAGCCGAGTTGGCGCCGCAGGCGGAGCCGGAAGAGGAGGGGCTCGGGGAAATGCCGGAAAGCGATCCCCACTGGCAGATGACCTTCCGTCTCGCGCAGGGCAGCTGGTTCGAACTCAAACGCTCCGATGAAGAGCAGTTCCGCTGCCGCCTGGCCGCAGTGATCAAGGATATCGACCAGTTTATTTTCGTGAACCGCAACGGTGCCAAGGTGGCCGAATTCTCGCGCCTGGAACTGGCCCATGCGCTGCGAGGTGCGCAACTGATGCCGCTGGACGACGGTATGCTGTTTGAACGTGCGCTGCAGTCGGTGATCGGCAATGTGCGCAAGAAGCGCGGTGAGAGGAGCTGATTCGCCACTCCTCCCCCACTTCCATAGAATGGTCTCCAGTCGTACTGGAGAATGCCTAGTGAAATACCAATCGGAATCCGGCTGGTTGTCCGGCGCCCGCCGGCTGCCCAGCCCGCACTGCAACAGTCGGCCGGAGGGGTGCCCGGTGGACCTGCTGGTGATCCACTGTATCAGCCTGCCGCCGGGGGAGTACGGCGGCTCCCATATCGACGACTTCTTTCTCGGCCAACTGGATATCGATGCCCATCCGTATTTTGCCGAAATCGCTGCGCTGCGGGTTTCCGCACATTTCCTGATCGACCGCAACGGGCGCGTGACCCAGTATGTGCCGCTCGACCGCCGCGCCTGGCACGCGGGCAAATCCGAATTTTGCGGTCGCGGCAACTGCAACGATTTTTCCATCGGTATCGAGCTGGAAGGGCTGGATACCGATTCCTATACCGATGCCCAGTACCGTGCGCTGGCGGAAGTGACCGCAGCCATCCGGGCGGAATACCCGCAGATCAGCAGGGACAGGATCACCGGCCATTCGGATATCGCCCCCGGCCGCAAACTGGACCCCGGCCCCGACTTTGACTGGCAGCGCTACCTGGCGCTACTGGATGAAGTGGCTGCTGAGTAGTTGGTCAGGTGTCGGTTCGCTGTGCCCGGCCCCGCGCCCATCTTCCCCCTCCGCGCCAGTGGCGTTATTCTCTCTGTTGGAGAGATTGAACGAGAATAACTATGGCACTTCTGACAGTGTTGCTGGCGTTGGGATTGGTGCAGATATGGGGGTCCGGTGCGCCGCTGCACCGGGACAAGTGGTTCTACGCCTGGCGACAGCATCTGGCGCAGCGGCCCAGGCTGCGGGATAACGCCGGCCTTCTGCTGGGGGCGACGGTGTTGCCGCCGGTGCTGCTTGCGGCGATATTGATGGTGCTGGCCGAGGCCTCCCTGGGCTGGTTCGGCTCGCTGCTGGTGGCTGTGCCACTGCTGCTCTACTGCCTCGGTCGCGGCAATTTCAACGAGATTCTGTCGAGCTATCTGCGCAACTGGTACCAGGGCGACCTGGATGCCGCGCGGCAGGCCGCGGCGCCACTGTTGCCGGAGTCCGGCGAGGCGCGCGATTCCCGGCAATTGCACGAAGAGGTTTTCCGCGGTGCCGCCTATCGCGCCTTCGAACGCCTTTTCGCGGTGCTTTTCTGGTTCCTGTTGCTGGGTATCCCCGGTGCGCTGCTCTACCGCCTGAGCGCCCTCTACGCCGCGCGGCAGACGCAGGATGCGACCGCGTCGCGCTGGCTGTGGCTACTGGAGTGGCTGCCGGTGCGCGCGACGGGGTTTACCTTCGCGATTGTGGGCAACTTCGCCGGCTGCTATCGAGCCTGGCGCCAGTGCCTGATGTGTCGCGAGCGCAGTACGTCCAAAGTGCTGGAAGATTACCTGGAGGGCGCTCTGGGCGGTATCGATGCCAGCGAGTGCAGCGTCGGCCTGGAGGTGGGCGAGGGGCAGCGCATCTGTGGCGCGCAGCTCGAGGGCCTGCAGGCCCTGTTGTCCCGCGCACTCTTGTTGTGGATCACGGCCATGGCGCTGGCGATCCTGTTCGACTTTTAGGCGTCTGGTACGCTTGTAGTATAAAAATGGTGAGCTGGCGCTAAATTTGGAATTCTGTTCCAGTTCGTTGCTTGACTTGGTCGCACCCTGTCCGGATATTGCCCTCACTGAAAATAATATTCATCGGCGGAAATCCTCGATGCAAGTAGAGACGATGGAATCTCCACAAGAGCCGGGCGCGGACTCCGGCGAAGGCTTCAACGCAGCCGCCCTGGTCGCCGGTCTGCGTACCTACTTTCGCAGCGGCACCACCGCGGAACGGGGCTGGCGCCGCCAGCAGCTGGGCCAACTGCGCAAGATGCTCTCCGACAATGAAGACCGGTTCCTGCAGGCCCTGCAGCGGGATCTCCACAAGCCGCCGCAGGAAGGTTTCATGACCGAGGTCTCCGCAACCTGCGGCGACATCGATCACGCCCTCAAACACCTGAAAAAGTGGACGCGCCCGCGCCGCGCGTCCACGCCCGTCGTCGCCCAGCCGGGCAAGAGCTACGTGTTGCCGGAACCCCTCGGCGTGGTGCTGATCATCGGCGCCTGGAACTATCCGCTGCAGCTGCTGCTGTCGCCGCTGGTAGCGGCCATTGCCGCCGGCAATTGCGCGGTGCTGAAGCCCTCGGAGCTGGCACCGGCCACATCGCGGCTGGTGGCGGAACTGCTGCCGCGCTACCTGGATCGGGATGCCTTTGCCATTGTCGAGGGCGCGGTGCCGGAAACCACCGCGCTGCTGGAGCAGCGCTGGGACCATATCCTCTACACCGGCGGCGGCCGCGTAGGCAAGATCGTGATGGCCGCGGCGGCGAGACAACTGACGCCCGTGACCCTGGAACTGGGTGGCAAGAGCCCCTGTATCGTCGCCGAGGACGCGGATATCGAAGTGGCGGCTCGGCGCATCGCCTGGGGAAAGTTCACCAATGCCGGCCAGACCTGTATCGCCCCGGACTACCTGCTCTGCACCCGGGCTACGGCCGAGCGGCTGGTGCCGGCGATCGAGAGGGCCACCCGCGCCATGTTCGGCGACCGGCCGCGGGAGTCGAAGGACTATGGACGCATCGTCAACAGCCGCCACGCGCAGCGCATCGCCGACTATATCGGCGATGGCGAGGTGGTATTCGGTGGCGAGACCGATGTCGACAACCGCTATATCGCGCCCACGCTGCTGCGCGAGGTGGGCCTGGAAACCGCGGTGATGCAGGAGGAAATTTTCGGTCCGCTGCTGCCGGTGATAGAGCTGGACGATTTCAGCCGGGTAGAGCAGTTTGTCAACGACCGGGAAAAGCCGCTGGCGCTCTACGTCTTTACGCAGAATGACGCCACCGCCAATCGCATCCTGGCGCGCTGCAGTTCCGGCAACGCCTGCGTCAACGACTGCATGATGTTCATGGCCGCGCACGAATTGCCGTTCGGCGGCGTCGGCCCCAGCGGTATGGGCGCCTACCACGGCGAGCACGGTTTCCGCACCTTCAGCCACTACAAGGCGGTGATGAAACGCAGTTACCTGTTCGACCTGGACCTGCGCTATGCACCGTTTTCTGCGCGCAAGTTCAAGCTGTTGCGGCTGCTGCGCTGAAACGATTCCGTTCCCTCCTTCATAACCGGGATGCCAGCAACGAGGCGTTGACGCCGCCAAACCCGAAGGCATTGCAGAGGGCGTGCCGTGTCGGCTGGATACGGCGGGTTCCGGGCACCAGGTCCAGGTCCTCCAGTTCGCTGTCTGCGCAATCCAGGTTCAGGGTTGGCGGCAGTGCGCCTTCGCGCACGGCCATTGCCGTGAATACCGCCTCGATCCCGCCCGCGGCGCCGAGCAGGTGGCCGGTGGCGGATTTGGTGGCAGAAACCGGGATACCCGGCAAGTGGTGCCCGAACACATGGCGCAGGGCGGCAATCTCGGCCCGGTCGCCCACCGGGGTCGATGTGGCGTGCGCATTGATGTAGCCGATATCCTGCGGCGCAAGCCCGGCTGACGAGAGGGCCCGGTGGATAGCTGCGGCCGCACCGGCGCCGTCGTCCGGACCGGCGGTAATATGATGGGCATCAGCACTGGTGCCGTAACCGCCGATCGTGGCCAGCGGCGTGGCGCCCCGATTGAGCGCGTGCTCCTGCGTTTCGATCACCAGTATCCCGGCACCTTCCCCCATGACGAAGCCGTCCCGGTCCCGGTCGAAGGGGCGCGATGCCCGAACCGGGTCGCGGTCATTGGTGGAGACCGCTTTCATGGCGTGGAAACTGGCCAGGGAAAGCGGGTCGACACAGCCCTCGGCACCGCCGACCAGGGCCACCTCGACCTCACCGCTGCGGATCATGCGCATACCGTCGCCGATCGCCTGTAGCCCCGCGGCGCAAGCCGTCACCGGACAACCGATGGGGCCCCTGAACCCGTGTCGGATCGAAAGCTGGCCCGCGGCCAGATTGGCGAGGAACGCCGGTACCGTAAAAGGAGAGAGGCGCCGGTGGCCCCGTTCGTGCAGGGTCTGTTGTGCCGCGGTGATGGTCGGGAAACCGCCGATTCCGCTGCCCACTATCGTCGCTGTGCCCTGCCGTTCGCTCCCGGTCCGGGGTTGCCAGCCGGACTGTGCCAGGGCCTCTTCCGCGGCGGCCAGGGCATACAGTGTAAAGCGGTCCAGCTTGCGTCGCTCTTTGGCGCTTACCAGCGCTTCGCTGTCGATCCCGGCTTCCGGGTCGCTGTGCCGGTCCGGAACCATTCCCGCCAGGCGCACGGGAAAGCTGGTCGTATCGAAGTGCTCGATGGTGCCGATACCGGATTCGCCGGCACACAGTCGCCGCCAGACAGTATCGACGCCACAGCCCAGGGGGCAGGCGATCCCCATTCCGGTGATCACGATCGGCGAGTGCATAACAACCTCCAGAGACATGTAGACAAAGCAATCGGGGGAGCAGAGGCAAATTACGCGCAGCTAATATATGATCAAGGTAATATTTTCCGGGGCGGGGCTCCGCGAATGCGTGGTTGCCCCGGAGTTGCCTGTTGCAGGGGAGGAAACGGTGCCCTACTCAAAAAAACACAAGCTGCGTAGCAAAAGTCGCATCATGCACTCGGCAACGGAGCTTTTCTGTCGCCACGGCTTTGACAGGGTATCGATAGGCCAGATCATGGAAGTGGCGAAAATGACCCACGGTGCCTTCTACAACCACTTTGAATCCAAGGAGGCGCTGTTCAGCGCTTCTTTCCTGGAGAGCTTCAGGCGCGGTCCCGTGAGCCGCCTGGCCAAAGCCCCGTTTTCGATCAAGCACCTGGCAGCGCTGGCCACGGACTATCTGAGTTTGCGCGCATTCAGGGACCGGCGGGATCCCGGCCCCGAAGCCGTGCTGTTCAACGAGATTGGCAGCGAAAGGCCCGGAATCCGGAAACTCTATGAAGAAGCCTACGAGCGAATGAAAAAAATGCTGGAGGTGCGCATCACGGCCCTGGGGCGGCTGGGCAAGCTGCCTTTTGCCGTGAACCGCGACATCGCTGCAGACCGGGCTCGCAGCATCATCGCCGCGATGGTAGGCGCAGTGGCAGTGGCGAGAAGCATTACCGATCCGCGGGAGCAGCATCTGGTATTGTTGGCGGCACAGCGACAGATCCTGGCCATGCTCGGAGTCAGTGAGTCAGCGTATGATCCGGCAAGGATAGCTGGGTGACCGCATCCGGTTGAAGCAATTGCGGAACCGATAATGACAATGCCCCGCTGCCATTGAGCAGATGCGACCGGGAGAGACCTGCAAGACACCATGCCAACTGAAAACAACGATCTACCCTCCAGCGCGGAAGTGCTGTCCGCGGCACAGAACATCGCCGGCCTTGTACACCGCACCCCGCTGATCCGCAGCCGCCAGCTCGACGAACGGACAGGGGCGTCGCTGCACTTCAAGTGTGAGCACCTGCAGAAAGTGGGTGCTTTCAAGGCCCGCGGCGCCGGCAATGCGCTGCGCCTGCTGCCCCCGGACACGGCGATGGTGGCCACCCACTCATCCGGCAATCACGGCGCGGCACTGGCCTGGGCGGCGGTCGAACGGGGGCTCGCCTGTACGGTGGTGATGCCGGAAACAGCGCCTGTGGCCAAGCGCGCTGCGGTGGCATCCTACGGTGCGGAAATAGTGCTCTGTGGCCCGACCCTCCGGGATCGCGAAACCGCCCTGCAGAAAGTGGTGGGGGAGAAGGGCGCGCACGTGGTACCGCCGTTCGACGACCGCCGTATCATTGCCGGCCAGGGCACTGTGGCGCTGGAAATACTGCAGCAGTGCCGCGAGGAGGGGTTTACACCGGATATCGTGGTGGCGCCGGTGGGCGGTGGCGGCCTGCTGGCCGGCATCGGGCTGGCGCTGGCAGCGCTGGCGCCGGACGCGATCGTGCTGGGGGCGGAACCGGCCGGCGCCGACGACGCGCAGCGCTCGCTGCGCGGCGGTATACATATTACCGAGCAGCACCCTGATACCATTGCCGACGGCCTGAGGACTACCCTCGGCCGCAGGAACTACGCCGTCATCCGGCGCACGGTCAGGGATATCGTCACCGTCTCCGAGGGCGCGATTGTCGATGCCCTGGAGCTGCTGTGGACGCGCACCAAACAGTTGGTGGAACCGTCGGCGGCCGTGAGCCTGGCGGCGGTGCTGGAGCACGGGGCGCGTTTTCGCGACAAACGGGTTGTCGCTGTACTGACCGGTGGCAATATGGATCTGGGGCGGGTGTCCGACCTGCTGGGGAAACGGGGTGGCGGGGAACGAAGCTAGTGGTCCATGCGGTAAACTCTGTAACACTATCTCTTCGCCACAGGCCCCAGTGCTGCGTTGAAAAAGCTTGAATTAGCGCTGCTAGTCCTGCGCTTTTTCGCCTTGCCCTGGAACCTGTGGCTGTGAGCTAGAGTCACCGAATTTACCGCATGAACCACTAGTGCAATGTGTTCTTACATCGGGCTGCTAAACTGGAGGCTGCCGCGGTCGGGGCTGGAAGGGTAGGCGTGATCACCGCCATCGGTTCTACCGGCGGCTTTTCCAGAAAAACAAGGAATTGACAGGGCAGCATGCAGGAACAGACACTTACCTGGGGACAGGCACTGCGGATTTACCTGAAACCCCGCGTGCTGGTCATGTTCTTTCTCGGCTTTTCCGCCGGGTTGCCCTATCTGCTGGTTTTTACCACCCTCACCGCCTGGCTGCGCGACTACGGCGTAAGCCGCACCGCCATCGGTTTCTTTGCCTGGGTGGGTATCACCTATTCGATCAAGGTCTTGTGGGCGCCCGTTATCGATACGGTGCGTCTGCCGCTGCTGACCCGCTGGCTGGGCAAACGCCGTAGCTGGATGCTGGTGGCGCAGCTGGGCATCGCCGCGGGCCTGTTCGGCCTGTCCCAGGTCAACCCACAGCTGGCTCTGACTCAGGTGGCGCTGCTGTGCCTGTGGGTCGCCTTCTCGTCGGCGACCCAGGATGTGGTGATCGATGCCTATCGTATCGAAGCCGTGTTGCCGGAGTATCAGGGCGCCATGGCCGCCAACTATATCGCCGGCTATCGGGTGGCCCTGCTGGTGGCCGGCGCCGGTGCCCTGTATGTCGCCGAGTGGGGCAACTGGTCGATATCCTACATGAGTATGGCGATGCTGATGGGGGTGGGTATCATCGCCACGCTGCTGATCGCCGAGCCGGACCACGCCAGGGTCAAGCGGGAGGCGGAGGTCTTTCAGCACGCCTGGGTCGACCGGGTACTGGGTGGCGGCGACCACAGCCGCCTGTGGGAGTGGTTCGTGCGCGCCGTCTGCTGCCCGTTTCTCGAGTTCTTCCAGCGCAACGGTCGCTTTGCACTGGTGTTGCTGCTGTTTGTGGGTATCTTTCGCCTCAGCGATATTGCCATGGGTATCATGGCCTATCCGTTCTACCTGGATCTCGGTTTCAGCAAGACGGATATCGCAGAGATCGGCAAGATATTCGGCTTCTTCTGTACCGTGGCGGGCGCCTATCTGGGCGGCGTGATAGTGCTGCGCTACGGCATACTGCGCCCGCTGATCGTGGGGGCGGCGATGGCTGCGGCCACCAACCTGCTGTTTGCCCACCTGGCCCAGGTGGGGCCGGACCGGGCCTGGCTGGCGGTGGTGATCAGCGCGGACAATATCAGCGGCGGCTTCGCCAACGCCGTGTTTATCGCCTATATCTCGAGCCTCACCAACCAGGCCTATACCGCCACCCAGTACGCGCTGTTCAATTCACTGATGACGCTGCCGGGCAAATTCATCAGCGGTTTCTCCGGTATGGTGGTGGATGCCCAGGGCTACTCTGTGTATTTCATCTATGTGGCCATCATCGGCACCCCCGCGATCCTGCTGGCCATCTACCTCTGGTGGCGGGACAAGCGTACGGGAGAGTCAGGGGCCGGACCCGGCTGATGGCGGGAACCGGGCGGTCACGGTTGCCAGCGGTACTTCCCCATATCCACGCGTCCCTTGATCAACGCGATTCCCTCGCACTCCAGTCGTTCTCTCTGGCGCTGTGCGCGGGGTTCCGGCAGGGAAATACGCCCCTGGGCGTTGATCACGCGGTGCCAGGGCAGTTTCGTGTCCCCGGGTAGCCTGCGCAGCACCTGACCGGCGAGACGCGCCGCGCGGGGGTAGCCGGCCATCTCCGCCAGGTCGCCGTAGGTGACTACCTGCCCGCGGGGGATTTCTGCCAGTACACGACAGAACCTCGATATGGCATCATTGTCCCGATTGTAAGTTCCCACCGTTAAATCCGCTGTCTAATAAAATCCAAGGTTGTTTTCGTGGTACGTGCCTTCCGACAAATCGTCAATATTCTGCTGCTTTTTACCGCTTTTGTCCCCCTGTCGGCAACGGCCGGTGTTCTGACGCTGGCCAACGGCGACCGGGTGCACGGCGAGCTGGTGCTGGTGGAGCGGAACCATGTGGTGTGGGCTTCGGAAACCTTCGGCGAGGTGACCATCGCCAAGGACCAGATCCTCTCCCTGGATACCGATGTGGACCTGAAGATCGCCGGCCGTGAGGGCCCCTGTACACTGGCCGGCCATCGCCGCGAGCAGTGGGAACTCTACTGTGACGAGGGGTCCGGCTGGGTGATGGATTTCCCGGCGGTCGACCGCGCCGAGCCCTATATCGATTTTGTCGGCAACCCGGTGGTATTCCATGGCAATGTAAGTGCCGGCGGCGATTTCGAGCACGGCAACCGGGAGCGCGAGGACCTGGATATCAATGCCAACCTGGATATCCGCAACGGGGATTTCCATCACCTGATCAACGCGCTCTACCAGAACCAGACCAATCCGGAAGTGGAATCGCTGGAGAAGTACCGTCTCGGTTACGATCTGCGCTGGGTCTTTGCGGAAAAGTGGTTCGCTGCGGCCAACAGTTCGTTTCTGCATGAAGAGGCCAGAAACCTGGATATGGGCACCACGCTCGGCCTGGGCATGGGTTATCTCTTCTACGACACCGATAAAACCGCCTTCTCCATGCAGGGCGGCGTGAGCAGCCTGACCGAGGACTTTATCGATACCGATTTGAGCGAGGCGCAGGACGAGCGCTATGCGGCCGCGCGAATGGCGCTGAACTACCGCTACAAGTTTGATCTGGGCCCGGAGATCTATTTCGACCAGGAGGCACTGCAGTCGATCGACCGCAACGACGATTACCAGGCCAACGCCAAATTCGGTGTGCGCACACCGCTGGTAGAGGGGGTCCTGATGGAAGTGGCCTACGAGTGGCTGTACGACAATACGCCTTCACTGGAAAGTGAGAAGGAAGACACCAAACTGTCGGTGGGAGTCGGCTACCAGTGGTGAGCCAATAACTTCTCCTCTCCCGGGGGGAGAGGGCATCAATAAAAATGGGATGTAGGGCGCACCCTGCGACCAGAGAACAACAGAATTAGCAGATGAGGAGTTCCCATGCAGATTGCCAACAGCATCGTCGCCATTACCGGTGCCGGCCAGGGCCTCGGCCGCGCCATGGCCGAATACCTGGCCGGACGCGGCGCACGCCTGGCGCTGATCGATGTCAATGAAGACGGCCTGAGAGAGAGCGTCGCCGCCTGTGAAAAACACGGTGCTGAAGTGCGCAGCTATGTAATCAACGTCGCCAGCGAAGAAGAGGTGGACGGCGGCTTCGCGCAGATCGCCGCGGACTTTGGCGGCCTGCAGGTGCTGGTCAACAACGCCGGTATCATGCGCGACGGCATGCTACTGAAGGTCAAGGAGGGCAAGGTGACCGATCGCATGTCCCTGTCCCAGTGGCAGTCGGTCATCGATGTGAACCTTACCGGCGTTTTCCTGTGCGGCCGCGCCGCCGCCGCCATCATGGCCGAGAGCGACGACAGCGGTGTAATCGTCAATATTTCCAGCCTGTCCCGCGCCGGCAATATGGGCCAGACCAACTACTCCGCCAGCAAGGCCGGCGTCGCCGCCATGACCGTCACCTGGGCGCGGGAACTGGCTCGCTACGGTGTGCGTGTGGCGGCTATTGCGCCGGGTTTTATCAAGACCGATATGGTCGCGCAGATGCGCGCGGACATTCTCGAGGGGCTGGTGAAGCAGGTACCGCTGCGCCGCCTGGGCCAGCAGGAAGAGATCGCCTCCACGGTTGGCTTTATTCTCGAAAACGACTTTGTTACCGGGCGGGTGCTGGATATCGACGGCGGCGCGCGGATTTAATGGTGAATGCGGAACAGTGCCTGGGCTGGCACTGTTCCGCATTCAGGACACCCGCTGAATCCCCCCCTGCAACTTGTCGGAAAACATCCACTGCCAAAGCTGAATATGCCGCGCGCGGAAGGCGCCGGCGCAGGAGAGCAGGTAGTAGCGCCACATGCGGTAGAAGCGTTGCCCGTACTGCTCGGCAAAGCGCGGCCAGCTCTGCTCGAAGTTCTGGTGCCAGGCCATCAGCGTCTTGTCGTAGTCGCTACCGAAATTGTGCAGGTCCTCGCACACCAGTAGCCTGTCGGCGGCGTCGCCGATCTGGCCGGCGGAGGGCAGGTCGCCGTTGGGGAAGATGTATCGGTCGATCCACGGGTCGGTGGTGCTGCGGCGCAGGTTCTTGCCGATGGTGTGCAGGAGCATCAGGCCGTCTTCTTTCAGGCAGCGCCTGGCCACCTGCATGAAGGTGCGGTGATTCTTGCGCCCCACATGCTCGAACATGCCCACACTGGCGATGCGGTCGAAGGGCTGTTTCAGGCCGCGGTAGTCCTGGAGGTGCACGGTGATCGGCAGGTGGCCGTAGTGCTCGTCGATGTAGGCACTCTGCTCCCTGGACACGGTCACGCCCACACACTCCACGCCGTAGTGCTCGGCGGCGTAGCCCACAAGGCTGCCCCAGCCGCAGCCGATATCCAGCAGGCGCATGCCGGGTTTGAGGCCCAGCTTGCGGCAGATCAGGTCCAGTTTGCCGGTCTGCGCCTGGTCCAGTGTCTCCGCTTCCCGCCAGTAGCCGCAACTGTAGGTCAGGCGCCGGTCCAGCATCGCTTCGTAGAAATCGTTGCCCAGGTCGTAGTGGCGCTCGCCTACCTCGAAGGCGCGCCGCCGGCTCTGCAGGTTGAGCAGGTAGCAGCGCAGGATGCGCCAGGTGTTGCGCCAGGGCTTGATATGGCGGGGGAGATCGGCCTCCAGCAGGCGGCAGAAGAACTGGTCCAGCGCCGGCACATCCCAGTCGCCGCGCATATAGGTTTCGCCGAGACCCAGGCTGTGGCGGGCGACGATTTCGTCCAGCGCCGCTTTCCGGTGTAACCGGAGATCCCAGGGCCGATCGCCGTTGATACGGATATCCGCCTCGGCCAGAATCTCGTCCGCCAAGTGACGGCTGCGGCCGGTGGCCGGTACTTCCATGGTGTCCTGCTGTTCGCTTGCCATGCCAAGCCTCCCTAGCTTGTGTAATGCATCGCTGGCGCCGAGTAGAAAGAGGCGCCTTGAATAATTTGCCACCACCCCTCATTTATTACAGCATATCGAAAATACCCAGTTTCGCCCGTCGCGACAAGCGAATGGCCGCCAAGGAAATCGCCCTATGCGCCCGCTACTACTGTTGTTTATCGTCATCCCCATCCTCGAGATGTGGATCCTGATCGCCGTGGGCAGTGAAATCGGTGCCCTGCCCACCATCGGCCTGGTGCTGTTGACGGCGGTGGTGGGGCTGGCGCTGCTGCGCCGCCAGGGGCTGTCCACGGTGATGCGGGCCCAGCAGAAGATGCAGACCGGCGAACTGCCGGCGCGGGAGATGGCGGAAGGTATCTTCCTGGCCGTGGGCGGTGCGCTGCTGCTGACGCCGGGATTCTTTACCGATGCCCTCGGTTTTGCCTGCCTCATTCCCGGCCTGCGCCAGTTGCTGCTGGGCCGTATCCTGCGCCATGTCACCGTGGTGCAGGGTCCCGGCGGCGTGCCGCCCAGGGGCTCCGACCGGGCGCAGCACCGGGATCGCGATGTGATCGAGGGCGACTTTTCTCATGAAGAGCCCCGCGACCCCGAGCGGCGCCGCGACAAAGATCCCGATCAATAATTGACCACTCTGGCCATCGGATTCCCCGGACGGGGCCCATCTTCACAGTTTTTTTACCTGCCGCTGTTGAAATTCTCCGGCGCGCCCATAGATAGGCTGCACTCACAGTTTTTGCCCCGATTCTGTGAGACAGACCGGGGCGCCAGGACCCGAAGCCCAATGGGCCGAGGATCTTCCACGTTGGAAACCTTAAAACGACTCAATGGAGAGCTTATCCATGAAAATTCGTCCTTTACACGACCGCGTCGTAGTACGCCGTAAGGAAGAAGAAGAGAAGACTGCCGGTGGTATCGTGCTGCCGGGCGCTGCCAAAGAGAAGCCGAACCAGGGCGAAGTCGTAGCCGTGGGCGAGGGCAAGCTGCTGGACAACGGCGATGTGCGCGCCCTGGCCGTGAAGGTCGGCGACTCCGTGGTATTCGGTCGCTACGCCGACAGCAATACCCTCAAGGTGGACGGCGAAGAGCTGATCATCATGAGCGAGAGCGACATCTACGGCGTGCTGGAAGGCTGAACACACAGGCTGCGCCCAAGCTGCGCGCCCCGAGCTGACTAAAAACGCAGATACAGAATTCGAGGAAAAGAATCATGGCAGCAAAAGACGTTAAATTCGGAGACGACGCCCGCCAGAAGATGCTGGCTGGTGTAAACATCCTGGCTGACGCCGTAAAAACCACCCTGGGCCCGAAAGGCCGCAACGTGGTACTGGACAAATCCTTCGGTGCCCCGACCGTCACCAAAGACGGTGTTTCCGTCGCCAAGGAAATCGAGCTGAGCGACAAGTTCGAGAACATGGGCGCGCAGATGGTGAAGGAAGTGGCTTCCAAGGCTTCCGACGTCGCCGGCGACGGCACCACCACCGCTACCGTACTGGCCCAGGCCATCGTCACCGAAGGCCTCAAATCCGTTGCCGCCGGTTTCAACCCGATGGACCTGAAGCGCGGTATCGACAAGGCGGTAACCACCGCCGTCGAGCACATCGCCACCCTGTCCACTCCCTGTGAAGACAGCAAGGCCATCGCCCAGGTAGGCACCATCTCCGCCAACAGCGACTCCAGCGTCGGCACCATCATCGCCGAAGCCATGGAGAAAGTGGGCAAAGAGGGTGTGATCACCGTCGAGGAAGGTTCCGGCCTGGAGAACGAACTGGACGTGGTTGAAGGCATGCAGTTCGATCGCGGCTACCTGTCTCCCTACTTCGTGACCAACCAGGACAACATGACCGCCGAGCTGGACGATCCGTTCATCCTGCTGGTGGACAAGAAGATCTCCAACATCCGCGACCTGCTGCCGCTGCTGGAGCAGGTAGCCAAGGCCTCCAAGCCGCTGCTGATCATCGCCGAAGACATCGAAGGCGAAGCGCTGGCCACCCTGGTGGTCAACAGCATGCGCGGCATCGTGAAAGTGGCCGCCGTCAAGGCACCGGGCTTCGGCGACCGCCGCAAGGCCATGCTGCAGGATATCGCCATCCTCACCGGCGGTACCGTGATCTCGGAAGAAGTCGGCCTGGAACTGGAATCCACCACCCTGGAGCACCTGGGTACCGCCAAGCGTGCCACCCTGTCCAAGGAAAACACCGTGATTGTCGACGGTGCCGGCTCCAACGACGACATCGAAGCGCGCGTCGGCCAGATCCGCACCCAGATCGAAGAGTCTTCCTCCGATTACGACAAAGAGAAACTGCAGGAGCGCGTCGCCAAACTGGCCGGCGGTGTTGCAGTGATCAAGGTTGGCGCCGCCACCGAAGTCGAAATGAAAGAGAAGAAGGCCCGTGTCGAAGACGCCCTGCACGCGACCCGTGCGGCAGTGGAAGAGGGCGTTGTACCTGGCGGTGGCACCGCGCTGGTCCGCGCCGTGCAGAGCCTTTCCGTTTCCGGCGACAACGAAGACCAGAACCACGGCATCGCCGCTGCGCTGCGCGCACTGGAAATGCCGCTGCGTCATATCGTTACCAACGCTGGTGACGAAGCCTCCGTTGTGGTGGACAAGGTCAAGCAGGGCGAAGGCAACTACGGCTACAATGCCGCCAGCGGTGAGTACGGCGACATGCTGGAGATGGGCATCCTGGACCCGGCCAAGGTTACCCGCGCTGCGCTGCAGGCGGCCGCCTCCATCGCCGGCCTGATGATCACCACCGAAGCCATGGTCGCGGAAATCCCGGAAGAGAAGCCGGCCGCGCCCGACATGGGCGGAATGGGTGGCATGGGCGGAATGGGCGGCATGATGTAAGCCGGCCTTTCCTGCCAACCCGGAAAAAGCCCCGCATTTGCGGGGCTTTTTTTGTCTGCCGGGCGCTTTTGCCCGCTGGGGTTTCGGCGGCATGGCGATAAACGCCTGTAGCGAATATAGAAAAGGCTCCGATCCATTCGCCTGCAAGCAGGCTTCTACAGCTTCGTAGGATGGGCAAAGTTATCGTCATGCCGGCGAAGGCCGGTATCCAGTTCGGGGCACCAGGGTTCCGGTGACGGATCAAGCCCGGTACTGGCTCTTCGCCGGAACGACGTGTAGGGGCAGACGGCGGAATCAGGCGTCGGATGGAATGCCGTGCTTCTTCCGATGCGCTGCCAGCACCTGACCGGCACCGGTTTCGAACTCGCTGAGCGCTTCCATGATCCGCACCAGGCAGTTGTCGCGCAGGGTTTCCAGCTCGCGGATGGAACTGTCGCCGGCCTGTTCCTGCGTGCCTTCCACCATGCGGTCGATCAATTGGTCGTTCAGCTCCGGCGCTTCCAGTTTGGTCCAGGGCAGTTTCAGGGCCGGGCCGAACTGTTCCAGCATATGGCGCATACCGGTCTCGCCGCCGGCCAGGTGGTAGGTCAGGTTGGTGCCCATAAAGGCCCAGCGCAGCCCGGGGCCGTGGGTGATGGCCTGGTCCAGTTCACCGGTGGTGGCGACGCCGTCGTTGACCAGGTGCAGGATTTCCCTCCACACGGCCTCCAACAGGCGGTCCGACAGGTGACCGTCGATCTCGTTGCGCACATGCAGCGGGTGCATGCCGATATCCTTGAAAAAGGCCATTGCGCGCTCGACGGTTTCGGGCGAGGTCCGCTCGCCGCCGACCACTTCCACCAGCGGCAACAGGTACACCGGGTTGAAGGGGTGGCTGACCACAAAGCGTTCCGGCGCAGTCATGTTCTGCTGCAGGACCGATGGTTTGAAGCCGGACGTGGAGGAGCCGATCAGGGCGTCTTGCGGTGCAGTGCGGCTGATCTCGGCCAGCAGGTCCACTTTCATCGCTTCCCGTTCCGGCGCGTTTTCCTGGATAAAATAAGCACTCTCGCAGGCTTCCGCCAGCGAGCCGGCAAAGCGCAGCCGCTCTTTCGAGGCGCCTTCCACCAGGCCGATTTTTTCCAGCGACGGCCAGGCGGTGTCGACGCTTTCGCGCAGCTTGCGCTCCGCATCGGCGCCCGGATCCCAGGCGATGACGTCGTGTCCCTGGGCCAGCAGGCGGGCCACCCAGCCGGCGCCGATAACGCCGGCTCCAATAACTGTTGCGTGTGACATGCCGCCCCCTCAGCCCTGTACTTTCAGGTTGAAACGTTCCCGCGCCTGGGCCGCGGTGGCGACGGTGCCGCCCAGCAGCTCGACGATATGCGCGGCCTTCTCCACCAGTTGTGCGTTGGTGGCCAGCTCGCCTTTCTTCAGGTAGAGGTTGTCTTCCAGGCCCACGCGCATATTGCCGCCCATCAGCATCACCTGCGCGGCCATCGGGAACTGGTGGCGACCGATACCGAAGCCGGCCCACTGGGCACCTTCCGGCAGGTTGTCTACCATCGCTTTCAGTGTGCCCACATCGGGCGGTGCGCCCCAGGGGATGCCCATGCACAGCTGGAACAGTGGAGGCTCGTCCAGCAGCCCCTCGGCCAGCATCTGGTTGGCAAACCAGAGGTTGCCGGTGTCGAAGATTTCCAGCTCGGGTTTTACACCCAGCTCCTGCACGCGCCTGGCGCCGGTGCGCAGCATATCCGGGGAGGAGATGTAGACCAGGTTGTCGCCGCCAAAATTCAGTGACCCGCAGTCCAGGGTGCAGATCTCCGGGCGCAGCTCCTCGATATGCTCGATGCGCTCGCGGCCGCCCACCAGGTCGGTGCCCTCGGCAAAATCCATCGGCTTTTCGTCCGGGCCCAGCAGCAGGTCACCGCCCATGCCGGCGGTCAGGTTGATCACCACATCCTGGTCGGAATCGCGGATACGCTCCACCACTTCGCGGTAGAGGCCGGTATCGCGGCTGGGGGCGCCGGTTTCCGGATCGCGCACATGGATATGGGCGATGGCCGCGCCGGCCCTGGCGGCGGCGATGACGTCGTCGGCAATCTGTTTCGGGGTGACCGGCACATGGGGGCTCTTTTCGGTTGTGGCCCCGGCGCCGGTCAGGGCACAGGTAATAATCACCTTGTTGTTCATTGTATCGTCTCCGGCAGTAGGGAAGTCGTCGGCTATGCTAGAGAAGCGGTTAATAAACGCTGGCGATAATCCGCTGGGATCTTTTGAATTTGCGACAGGGCGTGCGGAAATACAGCGCGGGTGTGCGGATCAACCGCGATCCCTGCTCGGGCTGATACCGAAATCCTGCCGATAGGCGGCACTGAAATAGGCGGAGGATTGAAAACCGCAGGCAATGGCGATATCCAGTACCGTCATGTCGGTCTGGCGCAATAGCTGCCGGGCATTTTCCAGCCGCAGGTGGCGATAGAAACGCTTGGGTGGGGTGCCCACCTCTTTCTTGAACAGTCTCTCCATCTCGCGGACCGAGATCCGGGCCTTCTCGGCAACCTGCTTGACGCTCAGTGGCGGCACCAGATGCTGTTCCATGATCTGCACGGCTTGGATCAGTCGCTTGTTGGTGGTCCGCAACCGGCTGCGGGGGCTCATCCGCTGGGCGTCATTGGCGCTCTGGACATAGTTGTAGGTAAACTGCTCCGCGACTGCCATGGCCAGTTCGTTGCCGTGGCTGGCCCCGATAATGTTCAGCATCATGTCCAGGCTACTTAGGCCACCCGCGGCCGAGACCCGGGTCTCCTCGATCATGAAGCGCTCGGGCACTACCTGGATGGAGGGGTAGTTTTCCTGGAAGCCGCTGCTCGCCTCCCAGTGAACAATCGCTTTCTGCCCCTGCAGCAGCCCGGCCCTGGCGAGGATATGGGCCCCGGTATCCACGCAGCCCAGGCTCACACCGTTGACGGACAGTCTTTTCAACTCCGATAACAGCGCATCTCCACAGCCTTCCAACGGATCGAATCCCGAGACCACCACGACGGTCTGATACTCGTGCGGACAGTCGCCCAGGCTGTAATCCACCGCAAACGGCATTTCGTTGGAGGCCGTGACCGGTCGACCATCTTCAGAAATGAAGGTGAACTGGAATAATTTCCTGCCTGCCACCCGGTTGGCGACCCGCAGTGGCTCTGAACAGCAGGCCAGTGCAAAGAAGGAAAATTTCGGCACCAGCACGAAGCCGATATGCACCACGTCGCTGTTCCCGAATTTGGGTGGCTGGAAAGTGTCCTGCATGTTCGGGCCGGATGAATCTTCAGTCATGTCGCAATAGGTTAAATAATAGTCGCATTAAATAAAGTATATACCGGGGCAGGCGGTAGGATAGCGCCCACTCAACGGCTCTACGGGGAAATATGAAGTCATCTTTAGCAAAAAACCAAATTGGGGAATCAATGCAAACTGATAACATCGGCACCGATTTTGAACAAAAGCCTCTCGCCCGGGTGATCTCCGCATCACTGGCTGTTCTGCTGAGCCACGGGGTTGCAGCGCAGGAAGCCGGCGGTGAGAAAGCCGTCGATCTGACACTGGAGGAGATTACAGTCACCGCCCAGCGAAAGGTACAGAATCTGCAGAGTGTTCCCATCGCTGTTTCCGCATTTGGCGAAGAAGCCATGGAGCGCGGCAATATGCTGGACGTCGAAGACGTCTCCGCGATGACCCCGGGCTTCTCCCTTTCCAACTACAATCCGGTGACCCCGCAGCCGTATATCCGCGGTGTGGGCACCAACTCCAGTTCCGTGGGCGACGACGCCTCCGTGGGCGTTTTCATCGATGAAGTCTACGCTGGCCGCGCGGGTGGCTACCGGGCCGATATGTTCGATGTGCGGCGCGTGGAAGTACTGCGCGGGCCGCAGGGCTCCCTCTACGGTCGCAATGTCGCCGGCGGCGCGATCAATGTTATCACCAACAACCCGACCGATACGTTTGAATCCAAAATCAAGGTGACCGGCGGCAACTACAACCTGCGCGAACTGCGCGGCATGGTCAGTGGCCCGCTGTCCGATAATGTCAACGGACGCCTCGCCGTGTCCAGCCGCGAGCGCGATGGCTGGATCGACAACGTGGCCAACGGCAACGAGCTGGCCGACCAGGACAACACCTCTGTTCGCGGCAAGCTCGACTTCGAGCTGGGCGCCAATACCTATCTGCTGCTGAGCGCCGACTACGCCGAGGACGACCTGGTCGGTTCCGGTGCGCGCAGCATTGTGGGCTACGAAGAGGCATTCGGTGTAGAGCACCCGACTGAAAACCAGCACGACAAGGTGGACCTGTTCACGGACGGTTATACCGATCGCGAGATGGGTGGTGTCTCCGCCAAGCTGACCCACGGCATGGGCGACGTGGACCTGGTGTCGATTACCTCCTACCGCACCCAGGATTACGCCTTCAACGATGACCTGATGGGTAAGTACCTGGCGGCAGCCGACACTGCGATGACCAACGATGCCACCGAGGAGTCCAGCCAGATCACGCAGGAATTGCGCCTGCAGTCCACCTCTGCGGATAAACTGGAGTGGACCACCGGCCTGTATTTCTTCAATGAAGAAGTGGAGCGCGTTGAAAGCTTCGATTCCTCCCTGATTTACGATCTGATGGGTGTCGAGGGCCTGAGCTCGCGCCCGGTGTGGGACGCGAGCAACGAAACCACCAGCTACGCAGTGTTTGGTGAGACCACCTACCACTTTTCCCCCTTCTGGAGTGCGTCACTGGGCGGCCGCTACACCTATGACCACAAAGACTTCACCAGTACCGCCACCGGCGGACCGGACCTGCTCGGTTTCCTGTCCGAAAACTACGATGTGGCCGCCGACGAGAGCTGGAATGAATTCACGCCCAAGGCAACCCTGACCTATACCAGCGACGATTCGGATATCGTCTATGCGACCGTCTCACAGGGTTACAAGGCCGGTGGCTTCAACGGTATCGCCGCGACAGAGCAGGGCGCCACCGTGGCATTCGACCCGGAAAACGCCACCAACTACGAGCTGGGCTTCAAATCCAACCTGCTGGACCAGCGCGTACGCCTGAACGGTGCCGCCTTCTTCATGGATTACTCCGACCTGCAGAGCTTTACCGTAGACCTGGGAACCGGCGAAGTGGTTACCGCTACTGGCGATGCGGAGATCAAGGGTATCGAGCTGGAAGCCACGGCCTATGTCACCGAAGCGCTGCGTATGGGGCTCAACTACGGCTACACCGATTCCGAATATGTGAGCTTTGAATCGGACCCCGCAATCGTGGGCAACCGCCTGGCCCGCACTCCGGAGCATACGGCATCGGCGAATATCAACTACGAGTGGATGCTGGATGGCGGATCCGCCATCAACTTCAACACCAACGCCATGTACCAGGGCGAGGTATACTACAGCGTTGATAACAGTGAAGCGGCTGCCGACGAGGAGCGTACGCTGGTCAATGCCAACATCGCCTGGAGAAACTTCGATGGCCTGAAGGTGGCTTTCTGGGGCAAAAACCTGACGGACGAAGAGTACGTGGCTCACGCGTTCGAACAGGCCGGAATGGGCTTTGCAATCCAGGGCGAACCCAGAACCTGGGGTGTGAGTGTCACCAAGGAATTCTTCTGACCGGATAATAGTGCTGCTTCGGGGCACCACAGCTTTGTGGTGCCCCCGTTTTTTTAACCGGTATTAAGAAGATGTACTTGAACTCCTCCCAGACAAAACCCAGGCTCGACCTCACGGCCTTTATCCCGGCATTCGGGATCGCCTTGCTGGTAGCTTGTGTATTGATCCTGAAACCGGAACAGGCGGAGACCTGGGCCAGTAACCTGATGTCCCTCGTCACCGGCCATTTCGGCTGGCTGTTTGTCATTTTCGGTTTCGGCACTTTTGTCTTTGCCCTGTGGCTGGCCTTCGGCCGCTACGGCCAGGTGAAGCTCTCCCGTACCGACGAGCCGCCGGAATTTTCGGAACTGAGCTGGGCGGCGATGATGTTTTCTGCCGGTATCGGCATAGGCCTGGTCAGCTGGTCGTTTGTCGAACCCATCTATTACCTGTCCACACCGCCGCTGCATCTCGACCCCCATTCGCCCTCTGCCGCGGAGTGGGGACATATGTATGCGCAGTTCCACTGGAGCTTCGTGCCCTGGGCGCTCTACGCGGTACCGTCGGTGGCCGTGGCCTATATGCTGCACGTGGACCGCCGCCCCTTCCTGCGTATTTCCGAAGTCTGTCGCCCGTTGCTGGGCCGCCGCGCCGACGGATGGATGGGGTCGGTGATCGATACGTTGATTATTCTCGGTCTGCTCGGCGGTGCCGGTACCTCACTGGGGCTGGGAGTGCCACTGGTTTCCGCACTCACCACCTCCCTGCTGGGCATCGAGGAAACCCTGTTGACCCGGCTCGGCGTTATCGGCTTCTGGACTCTGATTTTCGGTGCCAGCGCCTACAAGGGGCTGAAAGCGGGGATTCGCATTCTCAGCGACATCAATATTTTCCTGGCGATCGCCCTGGTACTGGTAGTACTGCTGGCCGGCCCCACGGTGTTCATTCTTTCCATGTCTGCCAACAGCCTCGGCCTGATGCTGGACAACTTTACCCGCATCAGTTTCTGGCTGGACCCGATCGAGCAGAGTGGTTTCCCGGATACCTGGACCCTGTTCTACTGGGGCTGGTGGATCGCCTACGCGCCGCTGATGGGGCTGTTCTTCGGCCGTATTTCGCGCGGGCGCACCATCCGCCAGACCGTGTTGGGCATCATGACCTGGGGCAGTCTCGGCTGCATTGCCTTTCTCAGCATCTGCGGCGCCTACGCGCTGGACCTGGAGTTGTCCGGAACGCTGCCGGTGACGCAACTGCTGGATGAAAGCGGTATCCCGGCAACAGTGGTGGCGATTGTTCAGACACTGCCTTTCAGCCAGTTGATACTGGCCGCGTTTACTCTGCTGAGCTTTGTCTTCCTGGCGACTACGCTGGACTCCTCCGCCTATGTACTGGCCAGCATCAGCACCAGAAACCTGTCCGGCGAACAGGAGCCGGCCAAAGCGAATCGCCTGGCCTGGGCATTCGCACTGGCGCTGATCGCCGTGGGGCTGCTGTTTGCCAGCGCCCTGGAAACGGTCAAGTCCCTGACCATTATCCTGGCGCTGCCCCTGACCGCAGTGCTGTTCCTGATTTTCCGTGCCCTGCTACGGGTGCTCAACAATGACTTCGGATCGCGGGTGCGCAAAAGCGCACTGGTGGTCCGGGCGACTGATGAGGAATCATAAAATGTATAGAGTGTTTCTGCTGCTGACGGTACTGCTCAGCGCCCAGGTGCTGGCGACAACCGACGATAACCGTGGCGAGCTGGAAGATGTGGTGGAAGAAGGCTCGGTGGAAGCCTTTGTAGCCAAAGCGATTACCCATGCAAAAGCCACCGTCAAGGACACCTCGCTCGAAGCCATCAGCGATGCGCTGCGACCTTATGACAAAGCCTACTTCCCGGCCTCGGAACAGCCGCTGCCCACGGTGTTGTTCTTCCACGGTTGCAGCGGTCCCACCGCCAGCCACGAACAGGACTGGGCGAAGCGTTTCAACGACGCCGGCATCGGCCTGGTTGCCGTCGACAGCTACAAGGGTCGCGGTATCGAATGGCGCCAGGCGTGTGACTTCAAGGTGATGACCCCCTGGCAGCGCTCTGCCGATATCCTCGCCACCATCGAGGATATCAAAGCCGACCCGCGCGTCGACGCGGACCAGCTGTACCTGGCCGGCTTCTCCCACGGTGCCGTCACAATCTGGGCCGCGTTGGCCCAGGCTTCCACCCGGACCCCGCCGATCGGCCTGCCCGAATGGCCCGAGGTGGGTTTCGAACAGCATGTACAGGGCGCCTTCATGTTCTACGGCACCTGTATGCAGCCCTGGACCACCGACGTGGACGCGGCCATGTTCCTGGGGACCGACGACCGCTATATCGAAGAGGAAACCTGCCAGGCGTATGAACCCAAACATCCGCAGCAGGCCGGTGCGCTGACAGTGAAAATCTACCCGGGCGCCACCCACACCTTCGACCACGCCAACCCCAATCGGGCCAATATCGAGGCCGGCTCCAAGTACGATCCGGACGCCACCGAAGACGCCTGGAAAACCATGCTGAAAATGATTGAGGGCAACCGCTGATGGCGAGTGTCAGAACCCACTCCGGCGTCGCACATACCTGGCTGTGCGACGAGATGGGACACCTGAATACCCGCAACTATGTAGGTATGTTCGACGACGCCATGCAGCACTTCATGCTGATTCTCGGCCACAAGGCCACGGTCGATGGCGAACGCCGCCTCGGCTGGGCCGACGTGCGCCACGAGATCGACTATATAGCCGAGGTGCCCGAAGGCGCCCTGGTGCATGTCGAGTGCGAAGCTCTGCGGGTAGGCAACAGCTCCATTACCTACCGACAGACGCTGATCCTGAGCGAGACCGCCGAAGTGGCCGCAGTCAACAGGGCCACCTCGGTCCTGTTTGATCTGAAGAAGCGCACTGCTACACCGATTCCCGATGTGATACGGCAGGCGGCAGATCGGTATATGGTTGAGGTGACCGATAACGACTAGCCGGGCCAGGGCATAATCGATCTGCGCACGCAGGGGCTCCAGAGCGAATCTTGGCAACAGGGTGCGCCGTCACTTCTCCCCCTTGGTCCCCTGTACAAACCGGCACTGGTGGCCAAAGTCCACATCCTGTACCCGCAAACGCACTGCTTCCATCACGCGAAGGCCCGAGCCGTACATCAGTGACGCTGCCAACCAGTGCGCGCTCTATTGGTTCTATTGAATTCCGGGTCGCCGATATCGAGGCGGATAAACTGCTTGTACAGGAAGGCAACAGCGTTCAGCGCGGTCTTCTGTGTATTGATCGCCACCGAACACCTACCCGCCAGATGGATCAACCAGCCGCTGACTTCGATTGCTCCCATGGATTCCGGGTGTCTCATATGTTCCTGGCCACAGACGCCCGATCATGTAAAAAGTCATTAGAATAAATAGCTTACTGGAAGTACCTGAAAAAGGGGATATGAGGCGCAATGATCGTTTTTACAGAGATGTACAAAAGTACCAATTGATCTGGAGGATTGACGGTGCGGGTGTTGCAGCGCATTCTTAGTCAACTTGTCTCAATTGAGATATGAGGCAGGGGATATTGGTCGTCACGACCACGATATAAATGCTGGGCGGTTGTATCAAACCGCGTATGCTTGTTAGCCGCCTCGCATAGCCAGAATTTGCCACGGTGACCTTACTAAGGAGTGCATAAGTAGCCCGACATGGAATTTCGGACCGTATGAGGCATGGATGCCGATTACGAGCGTACACGGATGTATTCACAGCGTGTCTGAAATTTCATGTCGGGCTACTTATGCACGTATTAATAAGTAGATAGTTGAATGGCGAGTACAAATACGCTGGAGGCTGGAGTAAGAACTATGAGCACCGAAACTGATGCACTCGAGCACTTCTTCGCTGCAATCAATCGCAATGACATGCAGGCCATAGCTAAAAATTTTGATCCGCACATTGTGCGCATTGAGCCCGAAGGCTTTCCAGCAGCCGGCACCTACCGTGGTATCACGGAAGTGCAAGATCATGTCGCGAAAGGACGCGAGACTTGGGCCGAAGGAACCTGCGAACCCGAAAAATTCTTAGTGAATGGAGATAAAGTCGTCGTATATCTCCATGCCAGGGTCCGCTTAAAAGATTCGTCTGATTGGGTTGGTGGGCAATTTGCCGATGGCTTTGTGTTTCGCAATGGCAAGATCACCCAGTATATTTCATTTGGGAAACGTTCGGATGCTCTAGAGTGGGCCGGTATTGAAGACCAGGGGGCGACCTGAGGCCGTCCAAAAAACGTATGCAGTCCAAGAGCCATTGGGAGCAGGCCTGCCAGACCAGCTGCAGGTGGGGTGGTTAATACGGACCAAAGTTTCACCGAATTAAGTACGCAGTTGCCGGACCCGGTCTACCGGATATACGTGTTTTTATGGGAGCGCTGGATATCAAAACTTCTGAAGGTCCTGGAGCGCATATATACATTGGCTCAAAAACCCCATGGCACGAGATTAATGATAAAATCCCGCAACATGAAGAGCGTCCATTCACAGGGGTTAACAAAGCAATGCCCCCGACAAGCGGGTGATTGCGACGTCAACCCTCATACGATTTTTTCGAACAGATAAAAGATATTAACAATATGAAGAAATGCTTTTTCTTGGCCTTGTTTGCCGTATCATTCACGACCAGCGCCATTGTCATTCGTGACGACGTTGAAGATGAGCAGTATCAGGTTCCCGCCTCTACGCTACCAGCATTGGCCGATTTCCCAGGCGAAGGGCACGGTGTCCTGATTTCTCCTCAATGGGTTGTTACAGCCGCGCACGTGGTTCATATGCAACACGTCCAAAAGATCCTTGTTAACGGCCTGTCACGTAAAGTTGAATCTGTAGTCGTTCATTCTGGATACAGGATGCCTCCTGAGATGCTTGTCAAAGAGGCGTTAGCCTCTGGTGACGGTTCTGAGTTAAGAGCTTTTCTCGCGTCGTCCGACGACATTGCGCTTATTAAGTTGAAAGCGCCTGTTACTGATGCCAAACCAGTCTCTCTTTATCGTGGCAGCAACGAAATTGGCAGGACTGTCCAGCTGATCGGCAAGGGGGCCACTGGCAATGGCAGTGAGGGGGTGGAACCTCACAGCCCACATCGCACCACTTTGCGCAGAGCCTTCAACATCATTTCTAGTGTTGATGAACGTTGGATTTCCTACACGTTTGACTCACCGGAATCTGCCGTTCCACTCGAGGGCGTGTCGGGTAATGGTGATAGTGGAGGCCCCGTCCTTATCAGGGAGGAACAGCAATGGCAGCTTGCCGGGCTTGTTTCCTGGGATTCCAGCGAAAGAGATTTACGCACGTATCGCGGTCCACTTTACGGTGATGGCGGAAATAACGTTCGTATTTCTCATTACATAGCGTGGATCGAAAGCACCCTATCTGGCGAGGAACAGAAGCAGGGTCTGGAGCCGGCGGGAGGCTAATCGGGCGCTACACTGAAGGGACAATACTATGCACCTTTGTGCCAGTCGCTTCGCTCTCATTGTCCGCCGGTGAGCGCGGCGAGATGCGTCATTGCATCACCATGCAGGATTGGCCCCGTAGTGGCCGTTTTTGGCCTGAAAAAGCAGCTAAGATCCAGCGTGTGTAAAATTTCTGCTCTCTACTCCATGCGCCCGTCGCCGCCACGGCGACGGGCGCGATAGTGTCAATCATGCAGCCAGGTGCTTTTTGAAGAACGGCACGACTTTTTCCAGTGCCTTGGTGGTGGCCTCCGGCTGGTCGTACAGCTCATAGTGCGAGGTATTCGGAAGCACCAGCAGCTCCTTGTCTTTCGATGCCGCGCGGCCATAGATCTCCAGGCCGTCGCGGTAGGCCCCGAATCCACCGGGCTTGTCACCTACCACTACCAGTAACGGCTGAGTCAGTAGCACTTCGGCGAGGTGGAACGCGTCCCAGTCCATGGCGGCGGCCCGGCGCGAGAACAGAAAGCTGGTCAACCCATGAGCGGTTTGACCGCGTGGCGTCTTGTAATAGTCGGTAGCTTCGAGAACATCTATATCGGTGACGCCGGCCTCCTTGGCAGCCTCCACCGATGCTGGCAGAACGTCGTCCACCCGCGCCTTGCCGCCACGTGCCTCAGTGGTTCGCTGCTGAGCGATGGCTTCCAGCGTGCCGACTGGATCATAGCCGCCGAAGCCTTCGCGGCTGAGACGCCCGAAGTTGGCTCCTGTGATCGTGACTACCGCCCTGATTCGGCGCTCGGACTTTGCAGCACTGATGGAATAGCCACCACCGCCGCAGACACCAAGCACGCCGATACGATCAGCGTCCACGTAGGGGAGGGTCACGAGGTAGTCGGAAACCTGCCGGAAATCCTCCACGCGCTGACCGGGGTCTTCTGTGAGGCGCGGCTCTCCGCCACTGGCACCCTGGTAGCTGGCGTCGAAGGCGATCACCACAAAGCCTTCCCTCGCTAGCGCGGCCCCGTAGACATTGCCGGAAGTCTGCTCCTTGCAACTGCCAATAGGATGCGCACTGATGACTGTCGGGTACTTCTTGCTTTTATCAAAGTCCGGCGGAAAATGAATGTTGGCCGCAATGTCCCAAGCCATGCCCGGATTGCGGATGCGGATGGTTTCGATGGGGTTATCCATAACTGACTCCTCGTGAAAGTGTTGGTGGTTGCACGTTTTTCTACTGGCAGATGCCAGCGTGAAGACATGGTAGGCACTGGCAAATTATTTGATAATACGGCAATATTCGAATACCTTTATTAGTGGAGCTCATTAATGGATGGACGTCAGCTGCAGGACTTGGTCGCTTTCCTCGCAGTGGCTGAGGAACTCAGCTTCACTCGCGCGGCCGCGCGTCTCGGGGTTTCGCAATCGGCGTTGAGCCAGATCATCCGAGGATTGGAGGAACGGCTTGACCTGAGGCTGTTCTCGCGCACGACGCGCAGCGTCTCGATGACTTCGGCCGGCGAACGGCTGCTCGCGCTAATCGCCCCGTCGATGCGCCAGATTGAGTCGGGCATCGAGCAGGTGACCGCGTTGCGGGACAAGCCCGCCGGGACGGTCCGCCTCACCGCTGACGAGTACGCAGTGCATAGCGTGCTTCAGCCGGTGCTGGAGCGTTTCCTCCTTGAATACCCGAACATCCGGGTAGAGCTGGCCGTCGATTACGGCCTCACTGATATCGTCAGCGGCCGCTTCGATGCGGGCGTCCGTCGTGGTGGCCTGGTGGAGAAGGACATGATTGCGGTACGGATCAGCGACCCGCACCCGATGGCGGTGGTCGGGTCGCCGTCCTATTTTGAAGGTAGGTCGCAGCCGGCACACCCGCGCGAGCTCACAGAGCATGCCTGCATCAATCTGCGTCTGCCTACGCACGGCGAGCAATTTGAATGGTTGTTTGTTGAATCAGGGAAGGAGATGCGCGTGAAGGTGGAAGGTCCGTTGATTACCAACAGCATCGCATCCGTACGCGACGCCACTCTGGCCGGACTCGGTTTGGCCTACCTGCCGCAGGCATACCTGCACAAAGAGCTCGAGTCCGGGGAGTTGGCCGAAGTGCTGGGCGACTGGCGAAAAACCTTTGAACCATACCACCTCTATTATCCGAGCCGCCGCCACGCGTCGCCCGCGTTTTCGCTATTGCTCAATGCGTTGCGCTGCAGGGAATAACGATTATCTTCACGAGCCGTCGCGAGTCAGAAGTGGGCAATCAGTGGCTACTGAAGCCGGAATGCCACATATTAGTCGTCTCAAAGTTGTTATGACCAAAGCCCGCCCTCCGGAGCCGTCATTCCGGACTTGATCCGGGATCCAGCGAAGGTGCCCGGGTGGCCTGGATTGCCGGCTCGATCGGCTGTAGTGGCCCGGAGTACCGGGCCGCCGGCATTGCGGGTGGCCGTAGGCGAGAGTGCTTAGCCGCGGTGGGTGGAAGGGAAGGCGCGGCGATAGCTCGCCGGGCCGAGGTTCAGGGAAAGGATAAAAATAACGATGGCCCCGACAACCAGCAGTAGCCAGGCGAACTCGAAGCTGTGCAACTGGTCGCGCATGATGCCGCTGATCCACGGCGTGACAGCGGCGATGATATAGCCGATCCCCTGGACGAAGGCTGTCAGCCTGCCGGACTGCAGCGGATCGTCCTGGTGATCCATGGTGACGATCATGGACATCGGGAAGAAGCCGCCGATACCCAGGCCGATAATGCCGGCCCAGAGCGGCAGGCCGGCCTCCGGCGCCAGGGCCAGGCCGCCAAAACCCAGCAGTTGCAGTGCGCAGAGGGTAAACAGGACCGGCCTGCGGTCGCGCCCGCGGTTGGCCCAGGCGGGGAATACCAGCCCGGCGACCACCTCCATCAGTGTCAGGAACCCCAGCAGCAGGCCCGCCTGTTTGTCGCTGTAGCCCTGTTCAATGGCGTAGGGGGCCAGCCAGGCCAGTACGCAGACATAGGCGCCGGTACCCAGCCCGAACAGGCTGGCCAGTTTCCACGAGCGGCGGTTTTTCCAGAAGCGCGGGCCCGGTTCGGTGCCGCTGGCCGGTATCGCCAGTGCGCGTTTGCGGGTGAGCCAGGCCCAGGCTAGGCAGGCCGCCAGGGTCAGCCAGGCCCAGTGGGCCAGGCCGCCGCGCCACTCGCTGAAATCGGCGATCACCGGTGCTCCCGCGGCGGCAAAGGTGGCGCCGGCCATGATGGCCGTGACATAGAACCCCATCACCGCCGGCACCCGGCTGCCGAAGTTGGCTTTGATGATGGCCGGTATCAGTGTCTGCACGATGGCGATGCCCAGGCCGGCGAGCAGGGCAGTGGCCAACAGGCCGGTGGTGGAGCCGACCCAGAAGCGCACGCCGGTGGCCAGTGCCAGGCACAGGAGGGAGTAGCCGATGGTCTGTGCCGTGCCCAGGTACCGCGCTATCCGGAAGCCCACGAAGCAGGCCAGGCCCATGGCCAGCACCGGCAAGGTGGTCAGCAATGAGGCGGCGCTGAAGCTGATGGGCATATCCTGCTGAATGGCCGGCAACAGGGGGCCTACCGACGCGAGTACCGGCCGCAGATTGAGAGCGACCAGTACGATCACTGCGCCGAGCAACAGCGGATGGGCGGGGGACGGCGTTCGCATGCCGGTGGTTTCCTTTTTCAGTTTCCGGTTATATCTTTACATCAAGATACTTTCAGTTTACGGGTTCAGCGGCGTCGGGGTAAAGTATCTTTGCGTCAAGATAAATGGTCGACACGATGACAAGAACAGAAGACGACGATCTGGACCGGATTGCCCGGCAGTGGATCGAGCAGGGTATCGACGATGACCTGACACCGATGAAGCTGATCGGCCGCCTGTTGCGCCTGGTAAAAGTGGTGGAAGCGGCACAGCTCCGCTGCCATGGTGACTTCGGCCTGGGGCAGGGGGAGTTTGATGTGCTGGCGACACTGCGGCGCGCCGGGGCGCCCCACTGCCTGACGCCGTCGCAGTTGTTCCAGTCGATGCTGTTGAGTTCGGGGGCCATGACCAACCGGCTGGACCGGCTGGAGCGGAAGGGATTGATCGAACGCCGCCACAGCGAGGAAGACAGGCGCAGCGTCGAGGTGCGCCTGACCGGAGCGGGGCTGCAGTTGGTCGACCGGGCGCTGCCGGCGCATCTGCGCACCATGCGGGAACTGCTCGAGGGTGTCGGCGGACGCGAGCGCGATCAACTGGAACAGTTGCTCAAGCTCTGGTTGGGGCGGGTGACCGAGTAGGCAGCCGGTACGGCCGCACCGCCGGGATCAGTCGTTGTCGGGCTGGTCCGACAGGATCTTGCCGCTGTTGGGATCCACTTCCAGATCGCGTTTCTCCGATTCCTTGTAGGCTTCCACTTCCCAGCGGCCGTTGTCCAGCGAGACATCGATGATCGGGGTAAAGCCCTGCTGTTCCAGTTTGGTCAGTACTATGGACAGTGCCATGGCGCCGGCCGGGGGCTTGTCATCGGCCAGTGCGGGTTGCATGGCCGCGGCCGCGAGGCTCGCAAGGAGCAGGTGTCTGATGGTACGCATCGATATCTCCTCGGTTGCTGCAATGGAGGATAGTGGAGGCTCAGGGGGAGGATTGCTCCAGGCGATATTGCACCATGCTGCACCATTCGGCACTGCCGCCGTCGGGGCCGTGGGCGCCGTCGCCGCCGGTGAGTTTGTCTACGGCCAGGAACCACTCGGCGGTGCCCACATCCGGCAGGCCACTCGGATAGAGTTGCGCCATATCGCCGTCGTGCATGGCGACAACCTGATCGTTCACCCACTGGAACCATTCTTCGGTGCAGATCGGGGCCTCGGTTTCGGTGTCGCTTTCGTTTTTGTCGGGTGGCGCGACCGGCGTGTCCATTGCCTCGGTGGCGGTTTCACCGGGTGGGGTGCGCTCGGTTTCGGCCGGGTCGTGGGTGTCGCTCTGGCGTCCGCAGCCGGAAAGGCCCAGGGACAGTAGCAGGGCCGCCAAGGGTAGAAAACGGTACATGATGCCTCCCAAACATCCGCGCTGGACTCAGTATAGGCAGGATGGGCCGGGAGGGGGAGTCCGACGCCCCGATCCGTGGGATATCCCGGTCGCCTCACCCCGATTCAGGGGTTGCCGAGCACTTCCATCATGGCGCCGGTGAGCTGGCCCAGGTCCTGTTCGGAAATCACATAGGGCGGCATGGCGTAGACCAGTCTGCCGAAGGGGCGCAACCAGACGCCGCGGTCGATCAGCGCTTCCTGCACCTGCATCATATCCACCGGCTCGTGCATCTCTACCACGCCGATGGCGCCGAGTGTGCGCACGTCGGCCACCGCCTCCGATTCCTTCAGCGGTGCCAGTTCCGTTTTCAATTGCTTTTCGATATTGGCGACGCGCTTCTGCCAGGGGCTGTTGAGTAGCAGGTCGATACTGGCGTTGGACACGGCGCAGGCGAGCGGGTTGCCCATAAACGTGGGGCCGTGCATGAAGACGCCGGCCTCGCCGCGGCAGATACCGTCGGCGACCCTGTCGGTGCAGAGGGTGGCCGCCAGGGTCATGGTGCCGCCGGTGAGCGCCTTGCCCAGGGCGAGGATATCCGGGCTGATACCGGCGTGTTCGCAGGCGAACATTTTGCCGCTGCGGCCGAAGCCGGTGGCGATCTCGTCGGCGATCAGCAGCAGCTCGTACTCGTCGCAGAGTTCACGCACGCGCTTCAGGTATTCCGGCGAATAGAAACGCATGCCACCGGCGCCCTGCACGATGGGCTCCAGCGTCACCGCCGCCAGTTGCGCGTGATTCTGTTCGATCAGTTGGCGCAGCTCGGCGATATCTTCTTCGCCGCAGGGTTCGTTGAATTTCGGCTTCGGTGCGGGGGCAAAGAAATGCTGCGTCAGTTGGCCGGCGAACAGGTGGTGCATGCCGTTGACCGGATCGCAGGTGGCCATGGTGCCGAAGGTATCGCCGTGGTAGCCGTTGCGCAGCGCCAGCAGCCTGTTTTTTTCGCTGCGGCCTCGGGACTGCCAGTACTGCAGCGCCATCTTGATGGCCACTTCCATCGCCACCGAGCCGGAGTCGGCCAGGAAAACCCGCTGCAGCGGTTCCGGGGTGATGTCCACCAGCCGCTTGCCCAGTTCGATGGCCGGCTCGTGGGTGAGGCCGCCGAACATCACGTGCGACATCTTCTCCAGCTGCCGCTGCGCGGCGGCGTTCAGTTCCGGCACATTGTAGCCGTGCAGGGCGCACCACCAGGACGACATACCGTCAATCAGGCCGCGGTCGTCTTCCAGGTAAATCCGCACGCCCTCGGCACGCTCGACGGGATAGACCGGCGGCGGGTCGATCAGGGAGGAGTAGGGATGCCAGAGGTGGTTGCGGTCGAAATCCAGATCCATAACAGAGAAATTCTTGTCAGTCTGTCGTCACTACGGCGGATGCGGGAGCCCAGATGACCTCGATGGGCACTGGATTCCGGCCTTCGCCGGAATGACGATGCAGCAGATTACTTAAGCCAGTTCGCGTAGTACCTTCAGCGGCGGTTGGCTGACGGAGCTGCGACAGGCGAGTGTGCCGGCTGTGCCTACCAGCAGGGCGCCGGCGACCGGGCCCAGCAGCCACAGCAGCGGGTGCCAGGCGAACGGCAGTTCGAAGACACGCTGCGACAGTACCGCCAGTGTCAGTTCGGCGCCGGCGGCGGCGAGCAGGCCGGCGGCGGTGCCGAGCAGGCCGAATTCCACCAGCAGGCTCTGGACCAGCAGGCGCCGGCGGCCGCCAAGTGTGCGGATAATCGCCGCTTCCTGCAATCGCTCGGCGATACTGGCGCGCACGCCGGCGATCAGTACCAGCACGCCGGCCACCAGCATCAGCGCCATCACCGATTCGATCGCCAGGGAGACCTGGCCGATGGTGTCGCGGATGCGCTCGATGATCTTGTCCAGTTCGATCAGGCTGACGCTGGGGTATTGCCGCACCAGTTCGTTGACGAACAGTTTCTTCTCCGGCGGCAGGTAGAAGCTGGTGATATAGGTGGCCGGGAAGTCCTCCAGTGTGCCGGGGGCGAAGATCATGAAGAAGTTCGGCCGCATGCTGTTCCAGTCCAGTGAGCGGAAGCTGGCGACCGGCGCCTCCACTTCCAGACCGCCGATGGAGAAGCGCAACTGATCACCCAGCGCCAGATTCAGGCGCGCGGCCAGTTCCACTTCCACGCTGACACCCTCGTCGGTCTCATCCCACCACTGGCCTTCGAGGATGCGGTTGTCCGGGGCCAGGTTTTCGGTCCAGCTCAGGTTCAGTTCGCGGCGCAGGGCGCCGACGCGCTCGCTGCCCTCGTTGTATTCCTTCGCCGGTATGTCGTTGATGGCCACCAAGCGGCCGCGCACCATCGGGTAGAACTCGGTGCTGGTGACATTGTGCTCGGCGAGCATGGCTTCCATGCCTTCGGCATCGTGCGGGGCGATATTGAACAGGAAGTGGTTGGGGGCGTTTTCCGGCAACTGCATGCGCCACTCTTCGATCAGGGTGGTGCGCGCGAATACCAGCGCCAGCATCGCCAGCAGGCCGGTGCCGAAGGCGGCGATCAGCAGGGTGTTGAAGGCGGCGCGGCGCTGCAGGCTGCCCAGGGCGATGCGCCAGGCGCCGCCGAGATTGGCCAGGCGGCCGCGCACCAGCAGTTGGTTCATCAGCGCGGCGCCGCCCACCAGCAGCGCCATGCCGGCGAACAGCGCCAGGGTGATGGCGATATCGCCGGACAGCCACCAGATCAGCAGCAGCATCGAGGTGGGGCCGAGCACCAGCCCCAGCCATTCGCGCCGGTCCGGGTTGCTCCAGTCGCGGCGCAGGGTCTGCATCGGGTCGGTGCGCGCCAGGCGGGTCAGCGGCGGCAGGGCGAAGCCCAGCGCGCAGGCGAGGCCGGTCACCAGCCCCACCAGCAGCGGCTGGGCGCGGCTGGGCGGCGGTTCCGCCGGGAAAAAGTCGGCCATCAGCGACACGGCCTGGGCCTGGATGACGCTGCCGATCAGTAGCCCGGCGGCGGTGGCCAGCAGGGCCAGGCCGGCCAGTTGGCCGAGATAGATGCGCAGCACCTGGCCGCGGCCGGCGCCGAGGCTTTTCATCACCGCCACGTAGCTGGTGTGGCGCAGGCTGTAGCGGCGCGCGGCCAGGCCCACGGCGACGCTGGCGAGCAGTACGGCGAGGCTGCCGGCGAGATACAGGAAGCTCTCGGCGCGCTCCAGCGCCGATGCCACCCGCGGTTGGCCCTCCTGCAGGTCGATCACGCGCTGGTGTTCGGTCAGCTGCGGTTCGAGCCAGTTGAAGTAGTCTTCCAGGGCGGTGTCGTCGCCGGCGAACAGGTAGCGGTAGCGCACGCGGCTGCCGGGCTGCACGGTGTTGGTGGCGGCCAGGTCGCCCAGGTTGATCAGTACCCGGGCGCCCATGGAGAAGAGGTTGTCGCTGCGGTCCGGCTCGTGGTCGAGCAGGCCGCTGACGGTGAGTTCGGCGTCGCCCACCTGCAGTGGGTCGCCGATGTCGAGGTTCAGCAGCGGCAGCAGGCGCGGTTCCAGCCACACCTGGCCGGGGGCCGGACCGCCCTCGACGGCGCGGCTGGCGGCGCTCGGCTCGGGGCGCATTTCCAGCTGGCCGACCAGTGGGTAAGCCCCGCTGACGGCCTTGATGGCGGCGAGCTGGAACTGCTCGCCGGCGGACAGCATGGAGGCGAAGCTGACGGTCTCGGCCTGTTGCAGGCCGCGCTTGCGGGCGGCGTCGAGCCAGGCCTCTTCCACCGGGCGGCTGCTGCGCACCACGCGCTCTGCGGCGAGGAAGGTCTGCGACTGGATATGCATGGCGCGGGTCAGGCGGTCGCCGAAGTGGGCGATGGCGGTGACACAGCTCACGGCCAGTACCAGGGCGGTGGCAATCAGGGCCAGTTCGCCGCCGCGCCAGTCGCGGAAGAGTAGCTTGAGCGGCAGCATCAGGCGGACACCTCCGAGAGGCTGTCCCCGGGGGCGGAACCGGCAATCTCGATTTCGCCGGCGGCCATGCGCAGGTGGGACTGGCAGCGCTCGGCCAGGCGCTGCTCGTGGGTGACCAGCACCAGGGTGGTGGCGGACTCTGCGTTGAGCTGGAACAACAGGTCGATCACTTTGTCGCCGTTGCCTGCGTCGAGGCTGCCGGTGGGTTCGTCGGCGAACAGGATGCCGTGGTTCTCACTGCCGTCGCCGGCGATACTGCAAAAGGCGCGGGCGAGGGCGACGCGCTGCTGCTCGCCGCCGGAGAGCTGGCGCGGGTAGTGGTGCAGCCGGTGCTCGAGGCCCACGCGGGCGAGGAATTCCTCCGCGCGCTTTGCGGCGCCGCGCTCGCCGCGCAGTTCGCTGGGCAGCATCACGTTCTCGCGCGCGGTGAGGCCCGGCAGCAGCTGGAAGGTCTGGAACACGAAGCCGACGCAGCGGGCGCGCACGGCGGCGCGCTGCTCTTCGCTCATGGCGGTAATCTCTTCGCCGGCGAGCCAGATTCTGCCCCCGGTGGGAACGTCGAGGCCGGCCAGCAGACCCAACAGGGTAGACTTGCCGGAGCCGGAGGCGCCGGTGATGGCGAGGCTCTCGCCGCGGGCGAGTTGCAGGGAAATATCGTTCAATAGCGTCAGCGGGCCCTCGCCGGTGGCCACGCAGTGGTGTAAATTTTCGGCCCTGAGCACTACGGACATGCTGGATTCCTTATTTTGCAGTTCCAGATTCTGGGGTTCTGTTCTGGGAGCCGGAGCGGGGTATGCCTTTCTGGGACACGCCGTAAATCCATCCTTGGAGGCTTGTCTGCGAGGTGTCCCGGCCGCTCCAGGTATTCACGGCGCCTTCGGCCCCTCTCGCAGACAGTCCCAGAAAGGCATACCCCGCTCCGGCTTGTGCCAATCTCAGGTCCCCCGGATTCGAAAACCTGAGTTGTGCAAATTGATACGCTCAAAGGAGCGGGTAGGGTGCGCTGTGGCAGACAACTGCTCCATGCGTTCTCTGCATGACCGCCGTCCTTGGCGGTCTCGCACCATCGACTGGGCCGGTGCGCACGGCGCACCCTACGGCCACAAGGTTACTGAGTTGTCTGGAACGGAGAGTATGACATGACAACAGATTTTTTCCGGCAGCTGCCCGCGCGATTCGGCTTGTGTCTGCTGCTGTTGATCCCATTGGGCGGGACGCAGGCGTCGGCGGCGGACAAGCTGCTGGTGCTGGGGGACAGTATCAGCGCGGCCTACGGTATCGACGAGGCCCGGGGCTGGGTGCAGTTGCTGCGGGATCGGCTGGAGGCGCAGGAGAGCCCGGTGGAGGTGGTGAATGCCAGTGTCAGCGGCGAGACCACCTCCGGCGGCCTGGCGCGGCTGCCGCGGTTGCTGTCGGAGCACAATCCGCGCTGGCTGATTGTGGAGCTGGGCGGCAACGACGGCCTGCGCGGTTACCCGCCGCAGGCGCTGCAGCACAATCTGCAGCGGATGGTGAAGCTGGCCGAGGAGGCCGGCGTCGAGGTGTTGCTGCTGGGCATGCGTATGCCGCCGAACTACGGGCGCGCCTATACCGAGGCGTTTGCGGCGGTCTATCCGCGGGTGGCGGAGTCGGAGGAGATCCCGTTCCTGCCGTTCTTCCTGGAGCCGGTGGCGCTGCAGGAGGGCGCCATGCAGACCGACGGTATCCATCCCACGGCAGAGGCCCAGCCGGCGCTGCTGGACCATGTATGGCCCTGTGTGCAGGCGATGCTGGTCGAGGAGGTGAACGCGCAGTCGTGTACTCCGTGATCGAAATGCGTACAATCGCCGCCAAATTTGTCGGGGCCGCGTTCGAGCTCCGTGGCGGCCCTGGTGCCGAGAATTGTGGCGGCTTCCGCAAGGGAGTCTCCTGAGATAGAACCTCTGGACATTGACAATGGCGGGCCTGCGGCCCGCGTGCGGAGCTGGAGCTCCGCGCTCCAGTCCCGTTTGTAAGAGAAACACCATGTCCGAACTGGAAAACCGCCGCGAGCGGCTGGAATTCAACAAGCTGCAGAAGCGCTTACGCCGCAATGTGGGCCGCGCCATCGTCGATTTCAGGATGATCGAAGAGGGCGACAAAATTATGGTGTGCCTGTCCGGCGGCAAGGATTCCTACGCGATGCTGGATGTCCTGCTCAACCTGCAGCGGACCGCACCGGTGCAGTTCGAGCTGGTGGCAGTGAATATGGACCAGAAGCAGCCGGGCTTTCCGGAGCATGTGCTGCCGGAGTACCTGCAGTCCCTGGGGGTGCCGTACCACATCGTGGAGAAGGATACCTATTCGGTGGTGAAGGAGGTGGTGCCGGAGGGCAAGACCACCTGCGGGCTCTGCTCGCGCCTGCGCCGGGGCACCCTGTACGGCTTTGCCGAGGAGATAGGCGCGACCAAGGTGGCGCTGGGGCACCACAAGGACGATATCGTCGAGACGTTGTTCCTGAATATGTTCTATGGCGGGCGCCTGAAGGCGATGCCGCCGAAGCTGCGCGCGGACGATGGCCGCAATATCGTGATCCGCCCGCTGGCCTACTGCCGCGAGACGGATATCGAGCGGTTCGCGCAGATCAAGCAGTTCCCGATCATTCCCTGCAACCTGTGCGGCAGCCAGGAGAACCTTCAGCGCCAGGCGATCAAGCAGATGCTGCGGGACTGGGACGAGAAGTTTCCCGGCCGCAGCGAGAATATCTTTGCCTCACTGACGCGGGTGTCGCCGTCGCAGTTGGCGGATCGGGATCTGTACGATTTCGGGAACCTGGAACTGGATCGCTCTACGCCAGAGGCTGCCGGGAAGCCTGACCATTCAATCGAGCGTCAGGTCCACTCCTGGGTGCCCGATGACGCGGTGGACGAGCCACCCCGGTATATCGAGGCGCGGAATCTGTAGGGTCGGCGCCGCTGACCAGCTTCGCGTAGCTATGCTGGAAATCCCTCGCTGAGGCGGCCGGCCCGTGGTGGAAGTGCTGGTGCCAGAGCCGCGCCATGGTGTCCACGTCATTTTCGTCCACTTTGTAGATATGCGCCGAGCGGTAGATCAGCCAGGCGATGGCGGTGGCGTAGCGCAGGTTGGTGGCCAGCTCGTTGTGGGGGTGGTCGAGGAAGTCCCGCTGGCTGGCGAGGCCGCGTACCTTGGATGCCAGCGCGGGGTGGTGGATCAGGTAGTCGTCCCAGATCTCGCGGTGCGTGTGCGGCTGAATCTGGTAGATTCCGAGTCCGTGGCGGCGCCCCTGTTTCAGGTGGAAGCCCAACTGTGATTCCTGGGCGGCGGTGCCCAGCAGCAGGTTTTCCATTCCCTGTGACCAGTTGCGCAGATGCTTGAGGGTCGGACGAATAACCAGCTGTCGCAGCTCGTCCAGACAGATACCCATAGTCTTGTCTGCTTTTCCATGTGTTCCCCAATATGTAGTTTGCGGATTGAGCTGCTGCCAGCAAATTAGTAGATTTACGCGCAACAAACATAAATATTGGCCGCGGCGCCCAATGTGGCAGCCTTTCCTGCACCAAAAACCATCCGTGCAGGGCTGCTCTGGCTCCGGGCGCTCTCTCACAACAGGGAATTTCCATGACCTCTCAATGGCTGGTCGCACTGACCTTCGTCGCCTACCTGGTGTTTATCCTGGCAATCGGCCTCTACGCCTATCTGCGCACCCGCAATGCCAGTGACTATTTTCTCGGCGGTCGCTCGCTGCCGCCGGCGGTGGCGGCGCTGTCTGCCGGCGCTTCCGATATGAGCGGCTGGCTGCTGATGGGGCTGCCCGGCGCTGCCTACATCTCGGGTCTGTCTTCGGGCTGGATGGCCATCGGCCTGTTTGCCGGTATCGTACTGAGCTGGACCACTATGGCGCGGCGTTTGCGGATCTATACCTATGGGCTGGAGGATGCGCTCACGGTACCCGCTTACCTGCACCGCCGGTTCAATCTGAAGCATCCCTATCTGCGCTCCGTCTGTGCGCTTTTCATCCTGCTGTTTTTCCTCTTTTACGTGGCTTCGGGGCTGAAGGCGGGCGGCATTCTGTTTGAGGCGGTATTCGAGTGGAATTACCGCTGGGCGGTGGTTATCGGTGCCGCGGCGGTGATCTCCTACACCCTGTTCGGTGGCTTCCTGGCGGTGTCCTGGACCGATGTGTTCCAGGGGCTGCTGATGAGCCTGGCACTGGTGGCGGTGCCGCTGGTAGTGATCAACAGCGAGGGCGGCTTTACCGCCAGTTGGGACAGGCTGCACGAAAAGGTGCCGGAACTGATGCACTGGATGAGCGACAATACCGGCCAGGCGCTGGGGATAGTGGCGGTGCTGAGTTCGCTGGCCTGGGGGCTGGGATACTTCGGCCAGCCCCATATCGTGGCGCGCTTCATGGCGGTGCGCCGGCCGGAGGATGTGCCGACGGCCGCGGGCGTGGCGGCGGTCTGGTCGCTGTTCGGCTTTATCGGGGCCCTGTCCGTGGGTCTGTTCGGCCACCTGGAGATACAGCCGGTATTGTCGGACAAGGAGAGCGAGCAGGTCTTTATGGCGCTGGTGGAGGCGCTTTTCCATCCGGTAGTGGCGGGGATTCTGCTGGCCGCGATTCTGTCGGCGATCATGAGTACCGCGGATTCCCAGCTGCTGGTGTCCTCCGCGGCGCTGTCGGAGGATATCTATCACGTCTGGTTCGGCCGCGAGACAAGCCCGGAGGCGATGGTGAAAGTGGGCCGCTGGGCGGTGGTCGGTCTGTCGCTGATCGCGGTGGCGGTGGCCATGGACCCGGAGTCCAAGGTGCTGGAGGTGGTGGCTTACGCCTGGGCCGGCCTGGGCGCGGCCTTCGGCCCGGCGACACTGATCAGCGTCTACTGGTCGCGCATGACCGGCGCCGGCGCCATCGCCGGTGTGGTCGTCGGCGGCCTCACGGTGGTGATCTGGAAGCAGCTCTCGGGCGGTATCTTCGAGCTCTACGAACTGCTGCCGGGCTTCGTTCTCTCCGCAGCTGCTATCGTGATAGTTAGCGCAGTGACGAAATGTCCCGCCGCTGTCGTCGAGCGCCACCGCAAACTGGTGGGCTGAGTCGGCGACAGACGGTTGCGCGACAGTGCGCCAGAGCGCTGTCCGGCCCCTTCGGGGAAGATCAGACGCTCCTGTTGTGAGGCGAAATGGAATTCCATCCGCAGCCATTATGTAACAAAGCGGTTGGAGATACTGAGTGATCGAAGTCCATGTCGGTGATATCACTCGATTACAAGTCGATGTAATCGTCAATGCCGCCAACCAGCACCTGCAGGGTGGCGGTGGGGTAGACGGGGCCATCCACCGCGCTGCGGGGCCCCGGTTGCTGGAAGCCTGTCGCGGGATCGGCGGCTGCCCGGCCGGCGAGGTGCGCGCGACACCCGCCTTTGATATTCCGGTAAAACGCATCTACCACACGGTGGGGCCGGTGTGGCGCGGCGGCAGCCTGGGTGAACCGGAACTGCTGGCGAGCTGCTACCGCCACTGCCTGACCCTGGCCCGGCGCGAGCACATGCGTTCCATCGCCTTCCCGGCCATCAGCTGCGGTATCTACGACTACCCGCCGGAACAGGCGGTGGAAATCGCCGTGGAGCAGGTGCAGGAACACCTGGACCGAGACAGCCAGCCCCGGCAGGTGATTTTCTGCTGTTTCGACGAGGCGATGGCGGAGCTGTACCGACTGCAGTTGGAGGCCTGCGTGCGGCGGTGAGCGACAACACCGCTATGCGGACGTTGCCGTAGGGGCGAGCTTCGTGTTCGCCCTGGTTGCAGTTGCCACCTCCGGGCCGGGCGAACACAAGGTGCGCCCCTGCATGTGCTGGCTCCTTAGTTGTGTAGAACTGTAAAGCTAATGGCCAAAAATATTTGGCCATTACACAAAAAGAAAAAGAATCATAGTTCTATACGTAGCACTCTCCGGAGGATACTGCCCTTCTTTGACCGGTTCCCAATCCGTGTCTATGCTCCAAAGCACTGTACTGTAGGGAAGCAGTACACGCTCAAAGCCAAGGTATCCATGGAAGAGGAGTCAGATCGTGAAGAGAGAAAGGGATTTCGGTTGGCGCTGGATTATCCGCGCGGCCGCATTGCTCAGCGTATTCGCGCTGTCCGCCTGTGACGGCAGTAGCCACCACGACGGTGGCGAGCGCACCAGGCTGACCGGGCTGTCGGTCACCCCCGATCCGGCCGCGGCAAGGCTGGGCGACAGTCGGCAACTCAGGGCCACCGCCACATTCAACAACGGCCTGCAGCGGGACGTCACCAACTTCGTAGTCTGGTCTTCTTCCGATCCTGACATTGCCACGGTGGACAGCGGGCTGGTGCAAACCCGGTCCCGCGGCACCACCACCATCTCCGCGAGGCTCAATCGGCAGGGCGGTCAGCCCCTGACCGCGCAGGCCTCGTTTACCGTAATCGCCGAGGACCTCGAAACCATCGAGGTGACCCCCAGCAACCCATCGCTGGCGATGGGCTTCCAGCGGCAGTTCACCGCCACCGGTATCTTCGGCGACGGCAGCGAGCAGGACCTGACCGAGCTGGTGACCTGGAGCTCCTCCGACACGGAGATCGCCACCATCGGCAATGAGGCCGGCTCCAAGGGCCTGGCATCGGGGCTGGCCGTGGGCACCACCACCATCGCCGCGAGCCTGGGCTCGATCAGCGGCGACACCACCCTGACGGTGACGAACGCGGTGCTCGAATCCATCGGCGTGACCCCCCACAACCCCACGGTAGCGGCCGGCTTCGACCAGCAATTCACCGCCACCGGCATCTTCGACGACGGCACCTCGCAGGACCTGACCACCCAGGTGACCTGGGCCTCCTCCGACGAAGGCGTCGCCACCATCAGCAACGATGACGACTCCGAAGGCCTGGCAACGGCCGAAGCCGAGGGCACCACCGCCATCTCCGCGAGCATCGACTCGATCAGCGGCGAGGCAGAGATGACGGTCACCGAGGCAGAACTGGAATCGCTCCAGGTAACGCCGACCAACCCCTCGGTGGCCAAGGGCTTCGATCAGCAGTTCACCGCCACCGGTCTCTTCGACGACGGCACCTCGCTGGATCTGACCACGCAAGTGAGCTGGTCCTCGTCCAGCACGAGCGTTGCCACCATCAGCAACGATTCCGGTTCCAAAGGCCTGGCAACCTCGGTGGCCAGCGGCGAGACCACCATCTCCGCGAGCGTCGATTCCGTCAGCGGCGAGACCACGCTGACGGTGACCCAGGCGGTGCTCGAGTCGATCGAAGTGACGCCGCCCAATCCCTCCCTGCCGATGGACTTCGAGCTGCGGTTTACGGCCATGGGCCTCTTCAGCGACGGAACCGCGCAGGACTTGACGGAGCAGGTGATCTGGTCCTCGTCCGACACCGGAGTTGCCACCATCAGCAACGCCCAGGGATCGGACGGCCTGGCCAAGGCTGATCGCAAAGGCAACACGATCATCCGGGCCCGGTATCAGGATGTGGGCACCCAGGAGGTCGTCGGCCAGACAACGCTGACGGTGACGACAGCGGAACTGTCAAGGGTCGAGGTAACGCCCGCCAATCCCTCGGTAGCGGCAGGTTTCGAACAGCAGTTCACGGCCACCGGCACCTTCAGCGACGGCACCCAGCTGGATGTAACCGAACAGGCAACCTGGACCTCGTCCGACGACGATATCGCCAGGATCAGCAGCACCTCGCCTTCGCAGGGTCTGGCAACGACCCTGGTCAAGGGCACCGCGACCATCTCCGCGCTTATCGTGACCGAGGACAACACGAAGTTCGGCGATACAACACTGACCGTGACAGACGCGGAGCTCCAGTCGATCGAGGTATCGCGATTCAATCCCTCGGTGCCGCTGGGCCTGCAATATAGGTTTGTCGCCACCGGCGTTTTCAGCGACGGAAGCACGCAGGATTTGACGGAGGCGAAGCAGGTAATCTGGTCCTCGTCCAAGACGGGCGTCGCCACCATCAGCAACGCCCAGGGATCGGACGGCCTGGCCACGACTCTTGCCGAAGGCACCGCCATCATCCGGGCCCTTTATACGGATGTCGGCACCGAGATCGAAGGCCAGGCAACGCTGACGGTAACGGCGGCGGAACTCCAGTCGATCGAGATAGATGCGGAAAACTCCTCGCTGCCGCAGGGCCTCGAGCAGCAGTACTACGCCACCGGCTTTTACAGCGACGGCAGCTCGCACAGAATAACCGACCAGGTGACCTGGTCCTCGTCCAACACGGGCGTCGCCACCATTCGCAACGACGACGGTTCGCATGGCTGGGCGACGACCGATAGCGAAGGCACAACGACCATCGTGGCCCTCGAGCCCGAGAGTGAGGTGAGCAACGACACGACACTGACGGTGACGGCAGCGGAACTCGAGACGATCGAGGTAACGCCGCCCAATCCGTCGGTGGCGGTGGGTTTGCAGCAGCCGTTCACCGCAACCGGCATCTTCAGCAATGGCAGCACGCACGATATAACCGGCCAAGTGAGCTGGGCCTCGTCTGACGAAGGTGTTGCCACGGTGAACCATGCGCCGGGTTTCGAGGGCCAGGCAACGGCGCAAGCCACAGGCACGGCGGCCATCTCCGCGACCATGGACTCGGCCAGCGGCAACCAAGTCAGCGGCGAGGCACTGCTGACGGTAACGGACGCGGAGCTCGAGGCAATCCTCGTGGAGCCGTCCGACCCCTCGGTGGCACTGGGCTTGCAGCTGACATTTACGGCCACCGGCTCCTTCAGCGACGGCAGCACGCAGGATTTAACCACGCAGGTGGACTGGTCCTCGTCTGACACGGGTGTCGCCGTCATCGGCACCGACAACGTGCTGGATCTTCAGGGCAAGGCGATACCTCGTGCCGCCGGTACCACGACCATTGCGGCCCGCGAGAAAAATAGTGGAGTGAGCGGCAATACGACGCTGACAGTGACGCCGGCAACAGTCCAAAGTATCACAGTGACGCCCGAAAATCCCTCGGTGTCGGCGCTCTTCGATCAGCAATTCACGGCCACCGGTCAACTCAGCGACGGAACCACGCAGGATATAACCGGCCAGGTGAGCTGGACCTCAGACACTCCGGACGTCGCCACGATCAGCAACGCGCCGGCGGGTTCGGAAGGCTTAGCAACGACGATAGACAGTGGCTCGACGACCATCGCCGCGGATTTCATGCGCCAAAACGGCTCGGTGGTCAGCAAGAGCACGACACTGACGGTGACGAACACGGAACTCCAGTCGATCGAGGTGACGCCGGTCAATCCCTCGGTGGAAGTGCGCGAAGAGCAGGAGTTCACCGCAATCGGCACCTTCAGCAACGGAACCACGCTGGATTTAACGGATCAAGTGCTTTGGCACACTACCGACAAAGACATCGCCGACATCAGCAACGAGGATGATTCGAAAGGTGTGGCAACGGGGGTAGCCGACGGTACTGTGACCATCAATGCAGATGTAACGTTCCAAGATGGCACCTCGGTCGTCAGTACCGACGCGAACCTGGAAGTGACGACCCCGTAGGAAAGACCGTACTTTCCCAATAACCATTCCCCCAAAGCCCCCTCTCCCCTCTCCGGGAGAGGGGGCGCTGATCAAAAACCTAGTCATCACACCCGCCCACCTGTAAATGGCGCCGGAAGTATTCTTTCAATGCTTGCAGTGCCTGTTTCCGTGACGCGTTTCAAATTTGCCAAAAACGCCGGCTGAACAATTTGTCAGTTGGTGACAATGTTGGTTGCCCAAGGCCCCAATAATATACGGAGGGAACTGTCAGGCGAAGGCGATTATACCGGTAAGGATTCCGGCCCGCACGGCATCGCCTGGGATGCGGTGAACAGGCTGGGTATGGTGTGCCAACAAGCAGGGAGAGCAGCTGATTCAAATTGATGCCGATAATCATAAAATCCACTACAAAGCGCCTTGTCCGTGGAGCAGGATTTCTGATATAGCCGTTGCAGGGAACGGTAGCGGCGTCTGGCTTACTGAATATACAACTGGCAATATCCGCTTCACGTTTTCAACTCCCCAAAATTAATCGTAACGACTCTCCCCTCTCCCTAAACCCACTGACGAGGCCATCCATGGCGCCCGTAGGAGCGGCCGTTGGCCGCGATTGATGCCCGGCGGCGCCCCACAACTATTCGCGGCCAACGGCCGCTTTGCTGCCAGCCCATACAAAGAGCACCTGCGTCGCCGTTGCGCCAGATGGGACCGTATGGGCCGGGGGCTATTGCGTGGATGAACCCTTCAGTGGGCTTCCTGGGCACGTCTTTTCTATTGCGCCGGGTGAGGACAGCCACCCCGTTGCATATGCTTTGCCTCCCGCGGCGGGCAATAATCGTGTCCCCGAGCCATCCCATATTGCTCTGCAGACAAAAGCGGATAATACGGTCGAGGCCGTCTGGGTCAGCGATGCCGCCGCGGGTATGTCTATTGGCTTGTACCGGGCTATATGGATGCCAGGCAAGCCAGACTGATTGATACCGGCAGGGGCTCCAGCTTGTGCGGTATCGCCTGGGATGCAGTGAACGGGCTGGTATGGTGCGCCGGTGGGGCCGGAAATTAAATATAAAAGAATTGGTGATTGATAGTCTGTGACTGATGGTTCATAGCGGGTCATTGATATTTGATTGTTGGTATTTGATCATGGATGCCGTCAAAAAATAAAAACGGAAGAGGACGAGACCATGCGCAGCGCCCAACAGTGGTTTGACGAATACGGCGAGAGTCACCGGAACCCCGTCAACAAGGCCATTCACTGGGTCGCCGTGCCGGTGATCTACGCCACGGTGGTGGGGCTGCTGTGGGCCATTCCGCAGCCGGCGTTGATGGCACAGATCCCGTGGCTGAACTGGGCCGTGGTGGCGTTGATTCCAACATTGCTCTTCTACCTGCTGATGTCTTTTCCGCTGGCATTGGGGATGGCGGCCATGAGTGTGGTCTGCCTGTGGGGCTGGTCGGTGGTCGAGCGGTTGGGGATCTCCGTCTGGCTGACGTCGATCGCTCTGTTTGTGGTCATGTGGATACTGCAGTTCGTCGGCCACCATATCGAGGGTAAGAAACCTTCGTTTTTCAAGGACCTGCAGTTCCTGCTGATCGGCCCGGCCTGGGTGATCGGGTTTGTCTATCGCCAGCTCGGGATTAAGTATTGAGTGGTCGGTGGTCAGTGAATACTGGCCACCAACCGCATCGCGCTAGCGGTTATAGTGCACCGGCACTTCCAACGTCTCCTTCACCTGTTCCATCACCACATAGCTGGTGCATTCCTGCACTTCCGGCAGCGTCAGTAGCGTCTCGCCGTAGAACCGGCGGTAGGCGCTCATGTCGGCGACCCGGGCCTTGATCAGGTAGTCGAAGTTGCCCGATACCAGATAGCACTCCTGCACTTCCGGCAGCGCCGCCACGGCGCTGCGAAACTCCTCGAAGGCATCCTGGGCCGAGCGGTTCAGGCGTATCTGTACGAATACCACCAGCGCGGCGTCGAGATACTCGGGGTCGATCAGGGTGGTGTAGCCCTGGATGACGCCGTCGCTCTCCAGGCGTTTGACCCGCTCCACGCAGGGGGTGGCGGTGAGGCCCACCTGGCGGGCCAGCTCCGCGTAGCTGGTGCGGCCGTTTTTCTGCAGGACCCGCAGTATGTTGCGGTCGATGGTACTCAGTTCGTTGGCGCGTCTTTGCATTGCCTGTTCTCCGGCTGGCCGTTCCGTTTAAAAAGTGGGCGTCCTGATGCCCGGAATAGTGGATTCAACTGGTTGCTGGTGAAATCTATTATAAATCCACTTGGGAAGTGCTTCTATACTGGGTGAAATCACAGAGACAGGGCCGGTGGCCCCGTCGATTGAACCCGCGGGTATCGGCTCGGAAGAGGAGTACAAAAAATGTTGATTGGTGTCCCGAAAGAGATCAAGAACCACGAATACCGCATCGGCCTGACGCCGGCGAGCGTGCGCGAACTGATCGGTCACGGTCACGAAGTGATCGTGCAGAAGGACGGTGGTTCCGCCGTCGGTTTTACCGATGAGATGTACGAACAGGCGGGTGCCAAAATCATCGACACGCCGGAAGAGATCTTTGCCAGCGCCGATATGATCGTCAAGGTGAAGGAGCCGCAGCCCCACGAGTGCGAAATGCTGCGCCCGGGCCAACTGCTGTACACCTACCTGCACCTGGCGCCCGATCCCAAGCAGACCGAACTGCTGGTGAAGTCCGGCGCCACCTGCATTGCCTATGAAACCGTTACCGACCGCAGCGGCGGCCTGCCGCTGCTGGCGCCGATGTCCGAGGTTGCCGGCCGCATGTCCGTACAGTGCGGCGCGCACCACCTGGAGAAAGCCCAGGGCGGTCTGGGCGTACTGCTGGGCGGTGTGCCCGGTGTGGCCCCGGCCAGGGTACTGATTATCGGCGGCGGGGTAGTGGGTACCAACGCGGCCAAGATGGCCCTGGGTATGGGAGCCGACGTAACCATTCTGGATAAGTCCCTGCCGCGCCTGCGCCAGCTGGACGATATCTTCGGCGGCGCCGTGCGCACCGAGTATTCCACCAACGATGCGATCGAGACCCATGCGCTGGAAGCCGACCTGGTGGTCGGTGCGGTACTGATTCCGGGTGCCGCGGCGCCGAAGCTGCTGACCCGCGAGATGATTGGCCGCATGAAGAAGGGCGCGGTAATCGCGGACGTGGCCATCGACCAGGGCGGCTGCTTCGAGACCTCCAAGCCCACCACCCACCAGGAGCCGACCTATGTGGTGGACGGCGTGGTGCACTACTGCGTGGCCAACATGCCCGGCGGTGTCGCCCGCACTTCCACCATGGCCCTGAACAACGCCACCCTGCCGTTCGCCGTGGCGCTGGCCAACAAGGGCGCCAAGCAGGCGCTGCTGGACGACGCCAACCTGCTGGAAGGCCTGAACGTCCACGCCGGCATGGTGACCTACGAGGCGGTGGCCGACGTGCTCGGCTACGAGTTCGTGGATCCGAAACTGGCGTTGCAGAAATCCTCCGCTGATGAGGGCGCTGCGGCCTGATTGAACGAGTGGCCGCTCCGGCGGTCGCAGAGGAATAGCTGAAACAGAATACAAACAGTAACGCGCTTGTCGTCTGTTGCAGTTTTTCTCCCCAACGGGCGCGCCCCCCCGCGCCCCGCTCTGTGAGACCCGGTGGCGGGAGCCACCATTTTCCAGCCGCGCGATTGCGCGGCTTTTTTATGGCTGCCCCGATTCACGGGATGGCCTCTTGTGTGCTCCCGGTAGCCGGGCCTTTACATCAACCTCAGTGGTCTTATCGAGCTATCTACCTGAGCCAGATAGAAATCTAAAGTCGATGCGAAGGTCCTGCTGCCGGGGAAGGGTTTCGGGACTGTCTGCGAGAGGGACCTCGCGGACAAGCCTCCAAGGATGGATTCACGGCGTGTCCCGAAACCCTTCCCCGGCAGCAGGACCGCCACTCAGTTATCTAACAGAAATAGGTGGAGGCGCCCTGAGCAAAAAGGATAGTTAGTTTTTACAACCGACGGCCGAGACCGGGGAATCAGCGCCCGGGAAAAAGCCGGCCCAACAGCACCGGAATTGCCGTCTCCACCCGCAGGATTCGCGGCCCCAGGTGCACGACCGCAAATCCCTGTTCCCGAAGCTTTTCCACCTCGTAGGGAATAAAGCCACCCTCGGGCCCCACCGCCAGTGTCGTGCTTTCATCCACATCCACCGGGCAGGATGTCTCGGTTACCGGGTGTGCAACCAGCTTTCGCGAACCGGCGGCAATTTCCGGCAGTTCGTCCTCGACAAAGGGTTTGAATCGTTTGCGCAGTTCGATTTGCGGCATGGCGGTATCCACCGCCTGTTCCAGCCCCAACAGGCACTGCTCTCGCAGCCTGTCCGCTTCCAGCCAGGGTGTCTGCCAGTAGGATTTCTCCACGCGCCAGGCGTTGATCAGGTAGAGCCTTTTCACGCCTAGGGCAGTGACATGCTGGATGGCGCGCTTCAGCATCTTCGGTCGCGGCAATGCCAGCACCAGCGTGAGCGGCAGGGGGGCGGGGGCCGGGCGATCCAGCGCCACCGACAGTTCCATGCAATCTCCACTCTGGGCGATCACGCGGCCGTTGCCGATCCGGCCGTCCAGCAGCCCCACCCGCAGCGAGTCGCCGGGCGCGGCGCGCTGGACTTCGAGGATATGCTGCAGCCGCCGGCCGCGCAGCCGCGCGCGGCCGGGTTCGACAAAATCGTCCGTTTCCAGAATGATCAGGTTCAATTCGATACGCTCGTCGACAATCGGCGGGGCCCGCCGCAAATGAGTGGATCGCTCAGGCGCGGGCGATTGCCCCTTTGCCCAGGCCCTCGTAGGCGCGAACCTCAACCCGTGCGTCCGGCTCCCCGGCGGCGATCTGGCCGGCGATATACTGGGCCAGTTGCTCGACGGTGGTATCGCAGTCCAGCAGCTCGCAGCGGCGTGCGGGAATCGCCAGGGCGAAGTCCCCCTGTTGTGCGCGGTAGGCGAAGCGCAGTTCGGCGTCGTCCCGCGATACCAGGTCCTCGCGGGTGCCCAGGTAGATATCCCGCCAGCGCTCGGCCCATTTCGCTTCCCACTCGGCGCTGCGCTTGCCGTCCACAAAAACCCGGATGCGCGAGCGGTGGCCGTGGGCGATGCGCTGGCAGTTGCCGGCGTGTTTTTTCAGGCCGTGGCTGTAGTGGTAGTAGGCGTCGCCGATGTCCTCGCTGTCGAAGGACAGTTGCAGCTTTTCCACACTGGTGGGGAAGGCCGGCGCCAGTTGCCCTACGCTCCAGCGGGCCACGCTGTGGCTGTCGATGCTTTCCGCTTCCACCAGCGCGAACGCCTGTTCCGGGCCGCTGACCCGGATCTGTTCGCCGCCGGCCATCTGCCAGTCGAGTTCGATCTGCTGTCCGTCCCGTTCGAGCGCCAGCTGGGGGGAATGGGTCGGCACCAGCAGGCGGTGGTCCAGTTGCCCGTCGAGCCAGCTGCGCAGGGTTTTCTTGACGATACCGAAATCGCACACCATGCCCTGTTCGTCCAGGGCGCCGTCCAGCACCGCGTTGGCCAGCCAGGTCTCCCCGACCAGGCCGCGCCGGTGGTCCAGGTAGCTGAAATCTACATTGGTGAGGTTGTCGACGAACAGATGCATGGGTCTCTCTGGCTAACGAAATTGCGGGGCACATTATAACGGTTACAGGGCTGGAACTCGCGCCCTTGAGTCTCTATAATCGCGCCCTCTTCGGTTGTGAGGTGCTTCGTGTACCGGGCCGGAGGATGTTGTGGCGGCCCTTCCGGTCCCCCCGCAATGAACAGCTGTGAACTCCGCCAGGCCCGGAAGGGAGCAACGGTAGCAGTGGTATCATGTGCCGGGGGTGTTGCTGGTTGGGCTGCCTCCTTGATTTCCCTCCCTGTCCATCCGGCCCCGCGGTCGATTGGAATATCTCCCCAAAAACTCCCCTTTCTGGCGAATTTTGTGCCGTTGTTGCGCGGATGCGAGCGCCGCCGGACCGATTTTCGCGGCAGCTATGCTATAAATTGCGACAGCTATTCCAATAACGCTTAATAAAGAGGGAGCCAATGAAGAAGATTCTCTTGGCTGTTGTCGCCGCGGCGCTACTCGCCGGCTGCGATTCCGAGCAGAAACCCGTTCAGTCCCCCGAAGCCGTGGCGGACAAGCCCGCGCCAACCGGTGCGGAGAAGCCTGCGCAAAGCGGTTCCGAAGAGCCGACGGCGGCCGATGCCGAGGCGTTCCTGGACGACGCCCAGAAGCGCCTGGAAGAAATGGCCGAGGAGTCGAGCCACGCGAGCTGGCTGGCCGCCACCTATATCAATGTGGATTCCCAGTATGTGGAAGCACTGGCTTCCGAGCGCTATACGTCGCTGTCGGTGGAGCTGGCCTCCGAGGCGGCCAGGTTCGACGATGTGGATCTGGACGAGGAGACCCGACGCCAGCTCACCATGCTGAAACAGGGCCTGGTTTTCCCGGCGCCCAAGGATCCGGAACTGACTGCCGAACTGGCACAGATCGGCTCCAAGTTGCAGGGCATGTACGGCGCCGGCAAATACTGCCAAGACAAGGACGGCGAGGAGCAGTGCTACACGCTGACCGAAATGGGCCAGATGATGGCCAACAGCCGCGACCCGGAATTGCTGCAGGAGCTGTGGGTCGGCTGGCGCAAGGTATCGCCGCCGATGAAGCCGCTCTATGAGCGCCAGGTTGAGATCGGCAACGCCGGCGCACAGGAGCTGGGCTACGACAACCTCAGCACCTTCTGGCGCTCCAAGTACGATATGGAGCCGGACACCTTCGCCGCCGACATGGATGCCCAGTGGGGCAAGGTGAAGCCACTCTACGAGGCCCTGCACTGTCATGTGCGCGCCAGGCTGAACGAGCACTATGGCGACGACGTGGTGCCGCCCGGGGGCAGGATTCCCGCGCACCTGCTCGGCAATATGTGGGCCCAGCAGTGGGGCAACGTCTACGAGCTGGTCAAAGATGACAACATGGAAGCGCCCTACGACCTCACCGAGCTGGTGGTCGATGCCGACATGGATGAAAAGGAGATGGTGAAGGTCGGTGAGCGCTTCTTCACCTCCCTGGGCTTCAAGCCGCTGCCGGAAACCTTCTGGGAGCGCTCCCAGTTCACCCAGCCGCAGGATCGCGATGTGGTCTGCCACGCGAGTGCCTGGAATCTGGATGGCCAGGACGACGTGCGTATCAAGATGTGCATCAACAGGACCGGCGAGGACCTGGTGACCATTCACCACGAACTGGGGCACAACTTCTACCAGCGTATCTACAAGGACCAGCCATACCTCTATAAAACCGGTGCCAACGACGGCTTTCACGAGGCCGTGGGGGATACCATCGCGCTGTCGATCACGCCCAAGTACCTGAAGCAGATCGGCCTGCTGGACGAAGTGCCGGACGACAGCAAGGATATCGGTTTCCTGATGCAGCAGGCGCTGGACAAGATCGCCTTCCTGCCGTTCGGTTTGCTGGTGGACAAGTGGCGCTGGCAGGTGTTCAACGGCGACGTGAAGCCGGGCGATTACAACAAGGCCTGGTGGAAGCTGCGTGAGGAATACCAGGGAATCCGGGCCCCGGTGGCGCGCACCGAGGCCAATTTCGATCCGGGGGCCAAGTATCACATTCCGGGCAATACCCCTTATTCGCGCTATTTCCTCGCGCATATCCAGCAATACCAGTTCCACCGCGCACTGTGCGAGGCGGCCGGTGAAACAGGTCCGTTGCACCGCTGCTCCATTTTCAAGAACGATGCAGCCGGCAAAAAGTTGCGCGATATGCTGGCCATGGGTGCGAGCAAGCCCTGGCCGGATGCCATGGAAGCCCTGACCGGCCAGCGCGAACTGGACGCCTCGGCGATCATCGATTACTTCCAGCCGCTGATGGCTTATCTGCAGGAGCAGAATCAGGGCAGGCAGTGCGGTTGGGCAGAACCGCGCTCTTAGCGAGCATGCTCGCTGCGTGATTACTCGACCGGCCAGGGATGGCCGGGCCGGGGCCGATCGAACTCCCCGAAGGGTGTAGGGTGCGCCGTGCGCACCGTCGATCCACCCGGGGCGGGACCTCTCCGGTGCGTACGGCGCACCCTGCGAAAAGGTTCGTCCGGGTCAGAACTTCGCCTGGGCCGTCAGCCAGAGTTTGTCGGTATCCACACTGAAATCGTCGGCGGTGTAGCGGCTGTATTTCAGGCTGAGCTTGCCAAAGCCCAATTTGCCTCCGACAGCGAAACCGTATTCACTGCCCAGTTCGTCCATGCCGGAAACACCGGAGTCGTCACTGCTCAACTGGTGATAATTGACGGCCAGCTCGACCCCACCCAGCGAGTTCCCCAGCGACGCGTACACATCCTCGATACCGCCGGGAATATTGCCGGTGCCGCCGCCGAGAAACATGTCGTTCCAGCCCTGAAACTTGTGCAGTGTCGCCAGCGGCGTGATGAACTGGCCGTCGACACCGTCCGCGCCCAGCAGTTCGTAGCCGGCTTTCAGCGTGAGGTCACCCAGCCTGTAGCCGCCCTCCGCCAACAGGTAGTCCGCACTGTAACCGGCCGGGTTGTCGGCTGCATCGGACTGGATGGCGTATTCCAGGGCGTAGTCGGTTGCCCCGGTTTTGCCGGCAAAGCGCAGGCCGTAGGTATCGGTGGAAAAGGCGGCGGCATCGTCGTTTTCGAGCAGGTAGGCGTAGGCGGACAGGTCGCCGGCGGCGAAACCGCTGTACTTTGCGTTCAGCAGGTAGCTGTCATTCCCGTGGTCGCCCGCCGGGCTGTCCTCGCCGAAAATGCGGTTCACATTGTCGATATGGGCAAGAAACAGGGTGGTATCGGTGAAGCTCTGGTCGGTTACTGAAAGGCCGTCGTAGGTCTGTTCGTTCTGGCGAAAGCCGACACCGCCGACGAAGCGCTGGTTGTCCAGCAGAATGCGCTGGCGCCCATATTTGATCGCCGTTTCCCCCAGTGCATAGGCGAGCAGTACCTGGTTGACCTCGGTGCCCTCGGGATCTCCTACCCCACCCTCGAAATCGCTCAGGTGGGTGACATCGTCCATTTCGATCAGGGCACTGAATCCCCGGTAGTTGTCGGATTGATAGGTCAGGCGGGTCTTGAGGCTGGTCAGGTCCAGGGCGCCGGTGCCGTCGGTGTCCACCCGTTCGGTGCGTGCGCGAAAGCCCAGCGTGGCTTCGCCAAGGTCGAGGGCTTCGCCGAAGGATGCGGCCGTGAGCTCCTCTACCTCGACGGTATCGGCGGCCTGACCGGAGGCGTTTGCAGCCGCGCAAATCGCCATCGCCAGTAATAGCTGGCGCGGTGAAAGGTTACATCGCTTCATATGGTCTCCCCTGAAAGCTTGTGGTCCGTAAAGAGCAGTTCGCTTTACCAAATCGCCGGGCCCTGCGTTGGCAAAGCCTGAAAAGCGGTCCCGTTCGATCCTTGTCATTATGCTTTGCACAGAGTGTGCCAATAATCCACAAGGGGCGCAGTGCTGTTGTGGGGAGGTTTGTGATGTGGGGCTGGGGTTGCTTCGGCGTGCGGACGCGATACTGGAGCAGTATCCATCCATAAAAAAGGGCCGGACATCTCTGTCCGGCCCTCCTGGCAGTTGCCGATCGGGACTGGCGATCAGAACTCGTAGTTCAGGGAAACGCTGGCCAGCCAGGCTTCGATATTGGTGGTGCCGCCGTCAAAGTAGGTGGGTACCGGAATATCGGTGAACTCCTGGATGGTTTCGTCGTCGCCCCACAGGTAGGCGAAGCCGCCGTCGACGCTCAACTGGTTGTTGAACTCGTAGGTGCCGCCGAAGGTGATCCACTGGCGATCGGTGTCCGGAATGGAAAGGGTGCGCCAGGTGATCGGCAGTCCGAGAGCATTGGCGGTCTCATCGGTCGGGTTGAGGCCGTCGCGGGCGGCGCCTTCGTCGTAGGCATAGCCGATGCGCCAGGTGACTTCCTCGCAGGGGTAGTATTCACCGCCGATGCTGTAGCGCCAGCCGCTCTCGAAGTTTTCTTCCTTGATATGCAGCGGGTTGAACGGCTCCGGGTTCACGCCCAGCCTGGCGCTGGGAATATTGGCTTCCAGGCGCTCGAAGTCGTCCCAGTCGGTCCACATAGCGCCCAGTGCCAGGCCCCAGTTCTCGTTAAAGCGGTGGTGGAAGCCCAGTTCAAGGGTGTCTGGCAGGTCCAGAGTCAGTTTGCCCTTGGCGTCGTCGAATGGCGGTAGTGTCGGCACCACTGCGGAGGGCAGCAGGTCCGAGTTCACGTCGCCCTCCAGCTCCGGATCCAGCTCGGCATGGTAGGAAATACCGAAACGGGTGCGTTCGCTAATATTCCACAGGGCACCGAGGGTCCAGCTCACATCCCAGTCATCGCCCTCGAGATTCAGGATGGTAGACCCAGCCAGGTCGGTACCCAGTGCCGAATCCAGCGGGAAGTCGTTGGGGATGGTGGTTTTCAGGGTGGCGTCCGCGTAGAGGAAGTTTGCGGCCAGGCCGATGCTGAACTGGTCATTGAAATCGTAGGCGATAGAAGGAGCGACATTGACCGTCAGCAGTTCGGTCTTGTTGGCGATGGAGCTGACGAGGAAATTGTTACTGAAGTCGGTTTCCAGACCGTAGTCGGTGTACATTGCCAGGCCGTAGGACCAGCTGTCATTGATGGGCGCGGCCAGATAGGCGTTGGGTACCCAGGCGCTGGTGGCGTAGTCGTCATCGCTGCTACTGAAGGTGGTGTTACCCAGTGGAGTAATATAGGTGACATCGCCTTCCGCGTCGATCTCCGGATTCACGTAGGTGACGCCGCCGGAAATGGTATAGGAATCAAACAGAGCGGAGCCCGCCGGGTTGCGGGCCAGGATTGCGGCGTTGTCGCCGATGGTGTTTTCGGCGGCGAAGGCACGGCCTAGACCGGAAGCACTGGTTTCCTGCAGGTAGAAGCCGGCGGCCATGGAGCCGCTGGATGCGGTACTGATTGCCGCGGCCAGAACAGTGCGGCGCAGAAGTCTTTTATTCATGAGATCCCACTCTAGATTGCTGATTTCGATTCGCCGCAGACAGAAACCACAACTGCGCGCGGCGGGAAAACCCTGGCGGGCTTTCAGTTATTGCAATGAATTCCATGTTGCGGAAGTCTAGCAGCGCCAAACAAAAGCAACAGTGGAAGCGGACGACTTTATAAAGATTAAAAGCCGAAAAATCCATGGAATGATGCCATTTTTTTTCGGCTTTTGCGGTGGAGTGAGAACTTTTTTGGTTGGCGCTGACGTTTATTCCCTTGTGTTGACGGTTATTCCTTCGCGCCGAACCCCGTTCTTGGGAGCGATGGTTATTTTCTGGCGTTGATGGTTTTTCCGTCGATGAGCAATTTGGTCAAAGAGATCTGGTAGTTTTTGCCATCCTCCTCCTGTTGCTCCAGTTTTACCAGTGCGTATTCCCATTGTGGCGCAAACCAGATTGTGGTTTCACGGTCTGCATCCTCTTCCCGGACGCGCTCCACTTTTGTGGCCTTCACCGGGCCGAGGGACGTCTTCACGGTTTCGCTGCCGATTACCGCAAATTTGTAATGGCGGATTTTCTTGCCGTCGGCCACGGTGTATTGCAACTCCTCCTTTCCCGCAGCGATGTCGAGCGCCAGCTGCAGCTGATAGCTGAGTTTGTCCTGTATCCGCGCTGGCACATTCTCCAGGGTGCGGTCCTCTTTGCGGACATTGATCACACGGTGCTCTTCGGGCTCGAAACGCAGTACCTTGTGCCTGTCGCTGCCGAGGCCGGTCTTGTGGTATTCGTAGTGTTGCGGGGTGAGCTGCCCGCCCCGTTTGTCGAAACGGGAGAACTCGCGGATATCGGCGAAGAAAGAATCCGCGTTGAATTGCAGCCGCCAGTTGTCGGCCTCGCCGGAGAGCTTGCGCACGGCGGTGACACCGATGCCGCTATAGCTGGCTTCGTAGGTGGCCTCGAAAGGCTTGAGCTCCTGCGCATGAGCGGGAATGGATGTGATGGCGAGCAGGAAGGCAGAGAGGGTGATCAAACGAAACGACACTGCGACCTCCGGTTGTCTGTGTCCCGCTTCGGACGGCGGGCGTGAGATGAAGTCAACTTGTAGGAGCCTGCAAGCGGGCTCCAATAGCGTATTGTGGGCCACGGAACCTATACCGGGACTGAATCCTGCGGTGTTGAGTGTAAAAAGGCGCCTCGATTAATTGGAAATATTCTTTTTTTACTCACAGGATGCGCCGATAGCCCCCGCCCCGGCTTCAGAAACCGAGCCCCGAGTCATGTAGACCCGGCCGACTGCCAGAAGTGCCATTGTTTACCCCTGTATCCGGTGGCCGCTGCGCGGGAGCAATTCCCCGTCCAGCTCCGAGCGGTCCTCCACCATGCGCAGCCTGCCCTCGGCAAACCAGCGGACCGCCAGCGGATAGATCACATGCTCCTGTCGCTGTACGCGCCCGGCAAGGGAATCGGGGGTATCGCCGGCTTCCACCAGCACTACCGCCTGTATGATGGCCGGGCCGCCATCGAGCTCTTCGGTGACGAAGTGCACAGTGGCACCGTGCTCCCGGTCTCCCGCTTCCAGCGCACGGGCGTGGGTGTGAAGGCCCTGGTATTTTGGCAGCAGGGAAGGGTGGATATTCAGCAGGCGGCCGCTGAAGTGACGCACGAATTCCGGGGTGAGGATGCGCATGAAGCCGGCCAGCACCACCAGGTCCGGGGTGTGGCAGTCGATTTCCTCGATCAGGGCGCGATCGAAGGTCTCGCGGTCGCTGTAATCGCGGTGGTTGATGGTGACCGCGGCGATACCGGCGTCGCCGGCGCGGGTGAGGCCGTAAGCGCCGGGTTTGTTGCTGATCACTGCGCAGATGGAGAAGACGGCGTCTTCCCCGGCGGCCGCGTCGATCAGCGCCTGCAGGTTGGTGCCGCTGCCGGAGATCAGCACCGCCACGCGGCACTTGCCGCCATTTTGTGCCCGAACCATCAGAGACCCGCCAGTTCGACGGCTTCGGTACCTTCGGCGGCGGATTCGATCCCGCCGATCACGAAGGCGTCTTCACCCAGCTTTTCCAGTGTCTCGACGGTGCTGTCGGCTTCGTCTGCTGGCACACAGATGACCATGCCGACACCGCAGTTGAAGGTGCGGTACATCTCGAGGGGGGCGATATTGCCGGCGCCGCGCAGCCAGCGGAACACCGGTGGCAGCTCCCAGCTGTTCACGTCGATGCGCGCACTGCAACCCTCCGGCAGTACCCGCGGCAGGTTTTCCAGCAGGCCGCCGCCGGTGATATGGCTCAGCGCGTTGACCTGGCGGCTCTTCATCAGTTCGAGCAGGCTCTTGACGTAGATACGGGTGGGCGCCATCAGCGCCTCGGCCAGGGTCTTATCGCCCATCTCCTGTTGCAGGTCGGCGCCGCTGACTTCCAGCACCTTGCGGATCAGCGAGTAGCCGTTGGAGTGGGGACCGCTGGCGCCCAGGCCGATCAGCTTGTCACCGGCCCTGACCCTGCTGCCGTCGATGATTTCGGATTTTTCCACCACGCCCACGCAGAAGCCGGCCAGGTCGTAGTCGTCTCCCTCGTACATGCCCGGCATTTCCGCGGTCTCGCCACCCACCAGGGCGCAGCCGGCCAGCTCACAGCCGCGGCCGATGCCGGTGACCACATCCGCGGCGATATCCACGTTCAGCTTGCCGGTGGCGTAGTAGTCGAGGAAGAGCAGCGGTTCGGCGCCGGCCACCACCAGGTCGTTGACGCACATGGCGACCAGGTCGATGCCGATGGAGTCGTGAATCCCCAGGTCCATCGCCAGGCGCAGCTTGGTGCCCACGCCGTCGGTGCCGGATACCAGCACCGGCTGTCGGTAGCCGGCGGGCAGTTCACACAGGGCACCGAAACCGCCCAGCCCGCCCATGACTTCCGGGCGCGAGGTTCGTTTGGCCACATGCTTGATGCGCTCGACCAGGGCGTTGCCCGCATCGATATCGACGCCGGCATCTTTATAGGAAAGGGGTTGCGGCTTGGAATCGCTCATGATTCATCCTGCGGTGGGCGTTGAAAAGGCGCGTATTCTAGTGGAAATTCAGCCAATTGTGCGAACTCGGGACTGGGAGAAATAGCCGACACTGATACAATAGCCGCAAATCGGCCCCTTCCGTTGTCAGCCGCGGAGCCGGCCGCTTCCACAGATAAGCAGTATTGGGGAGACTTCCATGGCTCAGTTGCCCAGATCCGGAGCCGCATCGCTACTGGCGGTGCTGCTGCTCTGCGCACTGGTAATGCCCGCCCAGGCCCGCGTGATTCCGGATCTGTACGAGGTGATCGAGGCGGTGCCCAGCCGCGGTGCCTCGGACCGCGCCGCCGCCGGCAGCCGCGGCCTGGAGCGCATTTTCGTGCGGGTGACCGGCGACACCGACATCGGCAGCGATCCCCGCGTGCAGCCGGTGCTGCAGGAGGCCCAGCAGTACCTGCAGAGCTACCGCTACGGGCGCGAAGACAACGAGCTGTTTCTACACCTTTCCTACGATCCCCGCGCCATTTCCGATCGGGTCCGCGAGCTGCAGTTGCCCGTGTGGCCCAACAACCGCCCCGGCACCCTGGTGTGGATGGCCGTGGACACACTGCGGAACGGGCGCAGCGGGCTGAGCGAGCAGGATTCCCCCGAGCTGTTCGCCGCGCTGGATGCCATGGCCATGGAGCGCGGCCTGCCGGTGGAATTCCCGGTGATGGACCTGAACGACTTGCGCAATATGCCCCTGGGCAACCTCTGGGCCCAGGACGAGCGGGCCGCCGAGCGCGCCGCGGTGCGCTACGGTCCCGATGCCACCCTGATGGGGCGGTTGCTGGAGCTGTCCGGCGATCGCTGGCAGGCGGACTGGCTGCTGATTCACGGTGGCCGCAGCTACGCTTTTGATGCCAGCGGCGATTCCCTCGAGGAGGTGGCCATACGCGGTATCGACGGCGCCGCCGATCTGCTCGCCGAGCGCTACGCCGTGCGCCCGGATAGCAGCGGCAAACAGAACGCGGTGATCCTGGAGATCTCCGGTGTCGACAGCTTCGCCGACTACTCCCGGGCATCCGACTACCTGCAGGGGCTGGCACAGGTGAGCAGTGCCGAGCTGCTGTCGGTGGACGGCGACCGTATGCGCTTCGCCCTGACTACCGCCGCCCGTATGCAGAACCTGCGCGATGCGCTGGCGCTGAATCGCCAGCTGAAGGCGCAGGCCGATGCGGACCCCATTGACCTGAGCGGTTACCGCGCGCCCCTGGGCAGCGCACAGCACCCGCTGCGCTACCGCTGGCACTGATTGATAATGACCCCCGATAAAGGCGCGCCGCAGCAGTTGTCTCTGGGAGTATCCCTGCGGGATGACGCCACCTTCGACAACTTCTTCCTGCCGGAGGCGGATCCCAACCGCCAGGTGGTGATGGCGCTCAGGGCGTTTGCCGCCGGCGACAGCGCGGATCCGGCCGTCTATCTCTGGGGCGAGGCCGGCAGCGGCGTCAGCCACCTGTTGCAGTCCGTCTGCCAGAACGCCGAGGCCGCCGGTCGAAGTTTCCAGTACCTGCCGCTGGCGGAGCTGCTGCCGATGGAGCCATCGGTGATCCTCGACGGTCTGGAAGAACTGGAACTGGTCTGCATCGACGACCTGCACCTGCTCGAGGGGCATCCCCGCTGGCAGACAGCCATGTTCCACCTCTACAACCGGGTCAAGGACGGCGGCGGCCAGTTGTTGCTGGGCGCACGCAGGTCCCCTCGCGGGCTGGATATCGAGCTGGCCGACCTGCGCTCGCGCCTGCAGTGGGGCCTGGTGTTCCAGTTGCAGCCGCTCAGCGACAGCGACAAGCTGGCCGCGCTGCAGAACCGCAGCCGCCTGCGGGGCTTTGACTTGCCGGAGGATGTGGCCCTCTACATACTCCACCGCGCGCCGCGACACACGGGCGCGCTCTTCGCCTGCCTGGAAGAGCTGGATCGCGCCTCACTGATGGCCAAGCGCAAGATCACCATTCCGTTTGTGAAGCAGGTGCTGGATATCTGAGGGGCCCCGGTGGCCCGCCTGCGGGCGGGCTCCCGCCGGCGGGTATTCCAGTCCTTGCCTTCAGCCGCGCTCGCGCCCCCAGCCAGCTACCCGCTCCAGACGATTTACCCATCGACCCTTCCCGGCGCCGGTTTGCATCGCGCAGCTGCCACAATATCAATAGTGGGCAGCCGGGCAGCTTTTGTCGGGCTGCTGTTTCAGATTGTGCCTATAGCTCCCGGGGATCGCTTATGCGGAATTTTCATAACATTCTCTTTGTCAGCCACGCCGTCGGCGACGAGAGCGATGGATTCATGCAGGCGCTCAGTGTCGCTCGCTACAGTGGCGCTGCGCTGCGGGTACTGGTGGTCTGCCCGGCGCTGCCGGAGGAGTTCGGCGATTACAGCGAGGCCTATTTCGATGGACTGAAAAAGGATGTCAACGATGAACTGGAGGCAGCGCGGGCCAACCTGAACCTGGGCGAGGACGAGCTGGCCGTGACCATTGAGGTGGATTGCGGCAGCACACCGGCGGAGCGGGTGATCCGGCGGGTGCAGGGGGAGGGGGTTGACCTGGTGATCAAGAATGTCGAGGGGCACACCCAGCGCAAGGGCTTCCGGGCCATGGATATGGAGTTGCTGCGCAAGTGTCCCTGCCCGGTGTGGTTGTGCCGGCCCATCCGGAACTCGCGCGCGGACATGCGCGTGCTGGTGGCGGTGGACCCGGAGTGCGAAGAGGCCACGGCGTACGATCTGGCCATCCGGTTGCTGCGCCTGTCCCGCTCCCTGGCCGATATCTGCAGCGGCACGCTGCATGTCGTTTCCTGCTGGGAATACGATGTGGACGAGTATCTACGCCATCATGTGCCCTTACATGTTTCCGACGAGGAACTGGACCGGATTATCGAGCAGGCGGGCTCCAAGCACCGCGGCAAGCTGGATACGTTGATCCACGCGGCGGGCATCGGCGGTGAAATCGAAGTGCACCACACCATTGCCCAGCCGGAGCGGTTTATCCCGCTGCTGGTAGAGGAGAAAAAGTTCGATATACTGGTGATGGGCACCGTGGCCCGCACCGGTATTCCCGGCTTCATTATGGGCAATACGGCGGAAAACCTGCTGCAGAAAGTGAGCTGTTCACTGCTGGCGCTGAAGCCGAGTGACTTCACTTCGCCGGTCAAGCCCGGCTGAAGGGGGGGAGGATGGTCGCAGTGGGCGCTGTGATGGGCACGCTGCGCTTTGCCCATCCTACTGTTCCTGCCTGGAGGAGCGTCGGATAGATTTGTAGGATGGGCAAAGGAGCGCAGCGACGTGCCCATCAACCACCGCTGATGGGCACGCTCCGCTTTGCCCATCCTACGGAGGTGCCCCTACGGCAATGTGGTGGCAGTCCGTTGCACTGACTGCGGCTACCTGCGTTTGGTCTCCGCAATCCACTCGTCCACCAGTTCCTCCAGCACATCCAGCGGCACGGCGCCGTTGGCCAGCACCGTGTCGTGGAAGGCGCGGATGTCGAACTGGTCGCCCAGTTCTTTTCTGGCCTTTTCCCGTAGCTCGACGATCTTCAGCATGCCGACCTTGTAAGCGGTAGCCTGGCCCGGCATCACGATATAGCGTTCGATCGCCTTGACCACGTCGCCTTTCGGGTTGGGGGTGTTTTCCACCAGGTAGTCGATGGCTTCCTCGCGGGTCCATTTCTTGCTGTGCATGCCGGTGTCGACCACCAGGCGGCAGGCGCGCCAGAGTTCCATCGCCAGGCGGCCGAAGTCGGAGTAGGGATCCTTGTAGAAACCGATCTCCTTCGGCACCAGTTCCGAGTAAAGGCCCCAGCCCTCGGTGTAGGCGGTGTAGCCGCCGTATTTGCGGAATTTGGGCAGCCCCTCCAGTTCCTGGGCGATGGATAGCTGCATGTGGTGGCCCGGGATACCCTCGTGGTAGGCCAGCGCCTCCATCTGGTATTTGGGCATATCCGCCATGTTGTAGAGGTTGGCGTAGTAGATGCCCGGGCGTGTACCGTCGGGGGCAGGGCGCTGGTAAAATGCCTTGCCGGCGGATTTTTCGCGGAAGGGCTCCACCGCCTTGACAGTCAGTTCCGCCTCGGGCTTGGTGATGAACAGCTCGTCCAGGTGCCCCTTCATGGTATTGATGATGTCGGTGGCTTCTGCCAGGTACTGCTTTTTGCCTTCCTCGGTATTCGGATAGTAGAACTGCTCGTCGGTGCGCATGAATTCGAAGAATTCCTGCAGGCTGCCCTCGAAGCCCACCTCTTCCATGATCGCGCGCATCTCGTCGTGAATGCGGGCCACTTCCTTGAGACCCGTCTCGTGGATCTCATCGGCTGTCATGTCCGTGGTGGTGTAGACGCCCAGGCGGAAATTGTAGAAGTCGTCGCCGTCGGCCAGTTTCCAGGCGCCGTCGTCGGTGGTGGCTCGTTTCTCCAGTTCCTTCAGGTAGGCGATCAGGTCCCGGTAAGCCGGCTGCATCTTTTCGAGCATGGCGGTTTTGGCCCGCTCGATCAGCTCGGCTTTCTGTTCGTCGGGGATTTCCAGCTTTTCCACCTTGCCCTTGAAGTCAGCGAGCAGGGTGCTGTCGTCGCCGTCGTCAAAGGGCGCACCGCTGATCAGGTTTTCACCGTCGCTGATCACATAGGGGAATACGAACTTGGGCACGATGGTGCCGGCTTCGGCGCGCGCTTCCAGGTTTTCCTGCAGCTGCGCGAAGTGAGCGGGCAGGGCGCTGAGTCGCGCGATATAGGCTTCCGCGTCCCCGGTGCTGTCGATACGGTGCTGGTTGATCAGCAGTGATGCCACGCTGGTATGGGCGGCGTACATCTGGTTGACGGGGTAGCTATGCAGGCGCCACTTGTAGCCTTCGATATCCTGTTCCAGGTTGCGTTTGTAGAGTTTCAGGCTCAGGCGGGTGGCGTCGTCCAGCTTGGCCGGGTCCAGTTTGTCTAGTTCGGCCAACTGGCGTTTGTTGATCTCGAGGGTCTCTTTCTCGAATTCGGGGGAGATATCGCCCCACTTGCCGTAGTCTTCCTTGATACCGAGGAAGGTCTTGAATTCCGGGCTGCGGTCCAGGTGTTCCTGGAAAAAGTCCTCGAACATCTGCTTGGCGCGGGCGATGGCTTCGGGGTCGGTTTGCTCCGCCGGTTTGCTGTCGGCGGCGGCAGTTGCCTGTTGGGCTTTGTTTTGGGCGGCCTGTTCCGGAGCCTGGGATTGCTCGCTCCGTTCGCAACCGGTAGCGGCCAGCGCGCTTATGGCGGCGGCCAGCAGGGTCATCTTCAGTTTCATGGTTGTGTGTTCCCGGAAGATTCTATTGTGGTTTTTGTAAGGTACTAACTAAAAAGCGGGCTCTTGGCCCGCTTTTCCGGATAACTTCGCTTATGCGAAGTTCTGGTTCACGAAGTCCCAGTTCACCAGGGCCCAGAAGGCTTCCATGTACTTCGGCCGCGCGTTGCGGTAGTCGATGTAGTAGGCGTGCTCCCAGACGTCGCAGGTCAGCAGCGGAGTCTGGTCCGCTTCGGTCAGCGGGGTGCCGGCGTTGGAGGTGTTGACGATGGCCACGGAGCCGTCGCCTTTCTTGACCAGCCAGGTCCAGCCGGAACCGAAGTTGTTCACTGCGCTGTTGGTGAACTCTTCCTTGAACTTGTCGAAGGAACCGAAGGCCTCGTTGATGGCCTCGGCCACGGCACCGGTGGCTTCGCCGCCGCCGTTGGGGCTCAGGCAGTTCCAGTAGAAGGTGTGGTTCCAGATCTGCGCGGCGTTGTTGAATACACCGCCGGAGGCGCTCTTGATCACCTCTTCCAGGGGTTTGTCGGCATCGGGAGTGCCTTCCAGTAGACCGTTCAGTTTGGTTACGTAGGTCTGGTGGTGCTTGCCGTAGTGATACTCCAGGGTTTCCTCGGAGATGTGCGGTTCCAGGGCATTCTTCGCGTAGGGGAGGTCGGGCAGTTCGAAAGCCATGGTGTTTTCCTTCCTTTGTCTCGGTTATCGGTAGGGGCATTCTACACGCGCCGCCGGGTTGAATTAAGCCGCAGCGGCCTCTCAATTGGCTGAGGTTGGGACGATTTTCGCGATGGCAAGTGTGCGGGGGCCATTTTTCCCTGGCCAGCGGTCGACAATCCGGTCCGGACAGCTCGACGCTACTGCTAGTCTTGATACTGCAACCGATTACTTTTTCGTCAATTTTTGGTATAACTGCCGCTGAAATCGACCAATCACAGCACTGCGGGCGGGCAGAATCCGCGCGCAGACCAGTTAAAAATATCGGGTATTGTCAAACATGCAACGCAGAGAGCCCACATTGGATGGCAGCAGCGCCCCCATCGATCCGCAACTGGACACCGGGCCGATCGGCCGCAGCGCCCGCACGGCGGCGCCGGAGCCGGTGGAGGAGCGCAGCGGTGGCGGTTCGTCCTTCCTGGCCCTGGCGGCGCTGATCCTGGCCCTGGCCGGTATCGGCGCGGCGGCCTTCCTGTACAACCAGTGGCAGGCTACGCGGGGCGAGCTGATCGAGGCGGACCAGCGCATCGCCGAGCTGGAGAAGCGTTTCGAGATGTCGGACGAGGAGTCCTCCGCGTCGGTCGAGGTGCTGAATGCCAAAGCCAAGGAGAATGCCTCCGAGATCCGCAAGCTGTGGGGGGTATCCTACGACACCAACCGCAAGAGTATCGCCGCCAACAAGAGTGCGGCGGCTTCCGCGGCCAAGGACGCCGCCGCGGTCAAGAAGGAGGTGGCGGCCCTGTCCGGCAAGGTCAACGGTCTGTCCGACAGCGTGAAGAAGATCGGCGCGGTGGAGATGCAGCTGGCGCAGCTGCGCGAATCCAGCACCGAGAACCGCCGCGAAACCGCCGATAAACTGGCGAAACTGGAGCGCCAGCTGGCCTCCGTGCGCTCGGACCTGACCGCCCGCGTCGGCGCCAACGAGGAGGCGATAGAGTCTGTCGATGCCTACCGTCGTTCGGTAAACCAGGACCTGGTGCAGCTGCGCGACGCCATCCGCAACCTGCAGTCCGGCGACTCCACAGCTTCGTCCATGTAAAACCGGCTGGTCATTAGGAAGCGGGGCGAGCCTTGTGCTCGCCCTTTCTGTTTGTGGCCCCGGTCACTGGCGCAGGTTCCAATCGGGGTCCGGTTTTTGTATCGGGCACCGGCAAATGCAATCCCCGCCAATAACCCCACAAATCGTGTAAAATCGCCCGCCTCGAGATGCCAATCGGAGCCGGAAATGACCACTATTCGCCAGGATGACGTGATCGACAGCGTCGCCGACGCACTGCAATTCATCTCCTATTACCACCCGCAGGATTTCATTCAGGCCCTGGACAAGGCCTATGAAAAAGAGGCCAACCCGGCGGCCAAGGACGCCATGGCCCAGATCCTGATCAACTCACGCATGTGCGCCCAGGGCCACCGCCCCATCTGCCAGGACACCGGTATCGTGACCGTGAAGCTGAAAGTGGGCATGAATGTGCAGTGGGACGCGGACATGGGCGTGACCGACATGGTCAACGAGGGCGTGCGCCGGGCCTACCAGCATCCGGACAATGTGCTGCGCGCCTCCATCCTCGAGGACCCGGACGGCGCCCGCAAGAATACCGGCGACAACACCCCGGCGGTAATCCACTACGAAATCGTGCCGGGCAACACCGTCGAGGTGCATGTGGCGGCCAAGGGCGGCGGCAGCGAGGCCAAGAGCAAGTTCGCGATGCTGAACCCGTCCGACTCGGTGGTCGACTGGGTGTTGGACATGGTGCCGAAGATGGGTGCCGGCTGGTGCCCGCCGGGCATGCTGGGCATCGGTATCGGCGGCACCGCCGAGAAGGCGATGCTGCTGGCGAAGGAATCCCTGCTGGATCCGATCGATATCCAGGATCTGCAGGAGCGCGGCGCCGCCAATCGCGCCGAGGAGCTGCGCCTGGAGCTGTACGACAGGGTCAACAAGCTGGGTATCGGCGCCCAGGGCCTGGGCGGTCTGACCACCGTGCTGGATGTGAAGGTAAAAGATTACCCGAGCCACGCCGCCAACAAGGCCGTCGCCATCATCCCCAACTGCGCCGCCACCCGCCACGCGCATTTCACCCTGGACGGCTCCGGCCCGGCGCGCCAGACGCCACCGAAGCTGGAAGACTGGCCGGAGATCACCCGCGAGGCCGGCGGCAATACCCGCCGCGTTAACCTGGACGAGGTGACCCGCGAGGATGTGCAGAGCTGGCAGCCGGGCGACACCCTGCTACTGAACGGCAAGATGCTCACCGGCCGCGACGCAGCGCACAAGAAGATGGTCGACCTTCTCGCTAAGGGCCAGACGTTGCCGGTGGATCTGGCCGGCCGCTTTATCTACTACGTGGGCCCGGTGGAGCCGGTGCGCGAGGAAGTGGTGGGCCCGGCCGGCCCCACCACCGCCACCCGCATGGACAAGTTCACCCGCACCATGCTGGAAGAGACCGGCCTGCTGGGCATGATTGGCAAGGCCGAGCGCGGCCCGGCGGCGATCGAGGCGATCCGCGACAACAAGGCTGTCTACCTGATGGCCGTCGGTGGTTCTGCCTACCTGGTGGCCCAGGCGATCAAGGACTCGAAAGTGGTGGCCTTCCCGGAACTGGGCATGGAGGCCATCTACGAGTTCGAGGTGGAGGATATGCCGGTGACCGTGGCTGTGGATAGCCAGGGCGAATCGGTGCACCAGACCGGGCCGTTGATCTGGAAGGCGAAGATTGAGGAGGGGGCGGTTTAACCCTCCCCGAACTGCTCAATCTATCGTAGGGGCGAACCTTGTGTTCGCCCTGTTTGTTTGTGGCACCCGGCCTCCATTGGTGCGACTAAGCAGATTCGGTGGCGGCACTGCTACCGATAGCGGTTTGCCAGACACGGGCTAGGCGCCCCCCTGTGAATACGTCCCTGTACGCTCTAATCGACATCCCTGTCTCATAAGGTCTGGCAAACCGCTATCGGTATCAGCGCCTTCGCATCGGCTTTGGAGTTTTTATTGGGCTCCGAACCGGGGGGGGGCGTGAAAAGAATAGTGGAGTCGATGCGAAGGTCCTGCTACCGGGAGCTACTTGTGGGACTGTCTGCGAGAGGGACCTCGCGGACAAGCCTCCAGGGATGGATTTACGGCGTGTCCCACAAGTAGCTCCCGGTAGCAGGGCCGCCTCTGAGTTCTCTTACAGCCCCCGCCCAAAGTGCCACAAACAAACAGGGCGAACACAAGGTTCGCCCCTACATGAACGGAGTGGATCCGCCGGTTATCGGTTTTGCAATTCAGTGGATTGCGAATCCGTCCCCGGATCCCCCTCCTGCCGTAGCCGCTCAATCCACAGCGCCGTACCGCCGGCCACCGCCGCCGGCATCACAAAAATGTTCAGTATCGGCACCATCTTTGCCAGCATCACCGCACCGCCGAAACCGAGCGTGGTGAATTTGCGCCGCAATAACACATTCTTCAGTTCGTCGAAGGGCCGCTGGTGGTTATCCAGTGGATAGTCGACATACTGAATCGCCATGCACCAGGCGCCCCAGAGTGCCGTCAGTATCGCCGGAATAAACACCGTCCAACTGGTGAACAGGGAAATCACCAGCACCACCAGGCCCCAGCCGATAAAGTAGCGCAGCTTGCGCAGCTCCCGCCCCAGTGTGCGCCAGACCATGCTGCCGATGGTTTCCGCCGGTGGCGCCTTGCCGGTGAGCAGTTCCTCGACTTTCTCCGCCAGGAAACCGTTGAAGGGCGCGGCGATGATATTGGTGATGATGCCGAACAGGTAGCCGTAGACGAACAGGAAAAACAGCACTACTAAAATGGCGATCAGCCAAGCCAGCCACTGGATAACGTTGGCGGCCCAGGCGGCGCCCCTGGCCATCAGGGATTCCCACCAGGACATGTTTTCCGTGTTGACCGGCTCGTGGGCCAACAGGCTGCCGAGGTATTCCGCCAGTCCGTCGATCTGGGTCAGCATGATCGCCGTCAGCGCGACGAACAGCACCAGGTTGATCAGCAGCGGGATGATGATAAACGGGCGCAGCTCCCGCCTTGTCAGCAGCCGGGCGCCTCGCATCAGCGCATCGACACCGTGTACCGGGTTGGAGGTCATGGGATTACTCCGCTCAGGCTTTTGCGCCTGCGGCCTTCAGAATAGCCGCGTACTCAGTACCCTGGCGGTGCCCCTGGATACGTGCGAGCAGTGTCTTGCCGTCCGGACCGGGGCAGTCGATATCCAGGCCCTGCTCCTGAAACATGCGCACGAAGGTCCCGAAGTTTTCTGCCTTCATGCTGCGGTAGGCGCGCTCCAGCAGGTGGTAGTCGCGCTCGATGCCCTCCGGTGGCTCGCCGATCAGGAAGCCGGCGATACGGTCGTCGTCGAAGACTTCGCCGAGGACTTTCTGTTTGTCTTTTTTGAGCGTCATAATTCGTATCCGGTAATTTTTTGGCAAGCGGGACCCGCGGTCCCGCTAAAGCAATGCGTCCAGCTTTTCCTTCAGGATTCTGTTGATCACCTGCGGATTGGCCTGGCCCTTGGATGCCTTCATGATCTGGCCGACGAAGTAGCCCATCATCTTCGGGCGTTTTGATTCGTCGGCGTTGCGGTAGTTTTCAACCTGCTTGGCGCTGTTGGCGATCACCTCGTCCACCATTTTCTCGATGGCGCCGGTGTCGGAGACCTGCTTGAGGCCGCGTTTTTCGATCACCGTGTCGGCGTCGCCCTCGCCATCGGCGATGGCCTCGAACACCTGCTTGGCGATCTTGCTGGAGATGGTGCCGTCTTTCAGCCGCGCGATCAGGCCGGCCAGATGTTCTGCGGAGACCGGGGACTGCTCGATGGAGATTTCCTCGCGGTTCAGCAGTGCGGCCAGTTCGCCGGTCATCCAGTTGGCGGCCAGCTTGGGTTCGCCGGACTGTTTTGCCACGGTTTCGAAAAACTCGGCGGTGGCGAGCTCCTGGGTTAACTGGTCGGCGTCGTAGGCGGATAGCCGATACTGCTCGCGGAAGCGCGCGGCCTTGGCGTCGGGCAGTTCCGGCATGTCGCTGCGCAGCGTTTCGATATAATTCTCGTCCAGTTCCACCGGCAGCAAGTCCGGGCAGGGGAAGTAGCGGTAGTCGTTGGCCACTTCCTTGCTACGCATGGAGCGGGTTTCGTTCTTGTCGGAATCGTACAGGCGGGTTTCCTGCACGATACTGCCGCCGTCCTCGAGGATATCGATCTGGCGCTCCGCCTCCACCTTGATGGCTTTGTCCACAAAGCGGAAGGAGTTGATATTCTTCAGCTCGGTGCGGGTGCCCAGCTCCTTCTCGCCCTTCAGACGCACGGAGACGTTGGCGTCGCAACGCATGGAGCCCTGGGACATATCGCCGTCGGAAATGCCCAGGTAGGTGACGATGCTGTGGATCTTTTTCAGGTAGGCGACCGCCTCGGCGGCGCTGCGCATATCCGGTTCGGACACGATTTCGATCAGCGGTGTGCCGGCGCGGTTCAGGTCGATGCCGGACATGCCCTGACCACTTTCGAAAACCGCTTCATGCAGTGATTTGCCGGCGTCCTCTTCCAGGTGCGCGTGGTGCAGGCGCACCTTTCTGCTGCTGTTGTCTTCCAGGTGAATCTCGATTTCACCGGGACCGACGATCGGTTCCGCCAACTGGGTGGTCTGGTAACCCTTGGGCAGGTCCGGGTAGAAATAGTTCTTACGCTCGAATACCGAGCGGCGGCCTATCTCTGCGTTCATGGCCAGGCCGAACATGGCGGCGTAGCGGAAGGCCTCGGCATTGGGCACCGGCAGGGTGCCGGGCATGGCCAGGTCCACGGCGCAGGCCTGGGTGTTGGGGGGGGCGCCGAAGCGGGTGCCGGCGCCGGAGAAAAGTTTCGACTTGGTGGCGAGCTGTACGTGCACTTCCAGCCCGATGACGATTTCCCATTCCACTTGAATTCTCCTTATGCGGCGGAGGCCTTGTGCCAGTCGGTTGCCTGCTGGTACTGGTGGGCGACGTTCAAAATGCGCGCCTCATCCAGGTAGTTGCCGATAATCTGCAGTCCCACCGGCAGATTGTTCACCGTGCCGCAGGGCAGGGACATACCGGGCAGGCCCGCCAGGTTGGTGGCGATGGTGTAGATGTCCTCGAGATACATGGCTACCGGATCCGCGACCTTGGCGCCGATCCCGAACGCGGGGGAGGGCGCTGTCGGGCCCATGATCACATCCACTTTCTCGAAGGCCTGTACGAAGTCCCGCTTGATCAGGCGGCGAACCTGCTGGGCCTTGTTGTAGTAGGCGTCGTAGTAGCCGGCGGAGAGGGCGTAGGTGCCGACGAGGATGCGGCGTTTGACTTCCTCGCCGAAACCCTCGCCGCGCGAGCGCATGTAGAGATCGCGCAGGTCGGCGGGGTTTTCGCAGCGGTGGCCGTAGCGCACGCCGTCGAAGCGCGACAGGTTGGCGGAAGCCTCGGCCGGGGCGATGACGTAGTAGGCGGGTACGGCCAGGTCCGTATGCGGCAGGCTGATCTCCACCAGCTCGGCGCCGAGCTTTTCATACTCTTTCAGCGCGTCCTGGACCCGCGCGGCGGTGTCCGCGTTCAGGCCCTCGCCAAAGTATTCCTTCGGCACACCGATCTTCAGGCCCTCGATGGAGCGGTTCAGGTCGGCGGTAAAGTCCCCGGCATCCCGCTGCAGGTTGGTGGAATCGCGCCGGTCCGGGCCGGCCATGGCCGACAGCAGGTGGGCGCAGTCCCCGGCATTGCGGGCGATGGGGCCGGCCTGGTCCAGGCTGGAGGCGAAGGCCACCATGCCCCAGCGGGACACGCGGCCGTAGGTGGGCTTGAGCCCGGTGGTGTTGGTCAGCGCCGCCGGCTGGCGGATGGAGCCGCCGGTGTCGGTGGCAGTGGCGCCGGGAACCAGTTGCGCGGCCACAGCGGCGGCGGAACCGCCGGAGGAGCCGCCGGACACGCGATCGGTGTCCCAGGGGTTCTTCACCGGGCCGTAGTAGCTGGTTTCGTTGGAGGAGCCCATGGCGAACTCGTCCATATTGGTCTTGCCCAGGGAAACGGCGCCGGCCTTCTGCAGGTTTTCCACTACCGCGGCGTCGTAGGGGGGCACGAAGTTGTCGAGCATTTTCGAGCCGCAGCTGGTACGCACGCCGCTGGTGCAGAAGATGTCCTTGTGGGCGATGGGTACGCCGCACAGGGCCGGTGCGTCGCCTTCTGCCAGGCGCCGGTCGGCGGCCCCGGCCTGCTGCAGGGCCTGTTCGGCGGTCACGGTGATGAAGCTGTTGTAGTTGCCGTCCCGCTGCTCGATGCGATCCAGCAGTTGTCGGGTGATCTCGACGCTGGAGAACTCTCTGTTCCGCAATCCGCGAATGATTTCGGCGATGGTGAGCTGATGCATGGGATTCCCGCGTTATTCTGTGTGGGTTCCTTGAATAGGGATGTTTCGGTCAGTCGATGACTTTGGGGACCAGGTAGAGGCCTTCCTCGGACTGGGGCGCCAGGGCGAGGAATTCCTCGCGCCGGTTGGGCTCGGTTACCTCGTCCGGGCGCAGCACCTGAACGGCGTCCAGCGGGTGTGCCATCGGCGGCACGCCTTCGGTATTGACGGCCTGCAGCCTGTCTACCAGCTGCAGTACATCGCCCAGCCGGCTGCTGACTTCCTCGACGGTTTCCTCGGAGATGGCGATGCGGGCCAGCTCCGCCAGTTTTTCTACAGTTTGCGCATCTACGGCCATGGGACAGGTGCTCCAGCTTGAATGGCAATTTGAATATCGCCCCGTGCAGGCGGAAGGGGCGCAAATTTAGCACAGTCGACTGCAATTCTCACCGGCGGCCGCAGAATTGTCGTATGCTGGCCGCCGGGACGGTCCGCAACTGCCCTTTATTGCGCCTTGCCCTGAACCCCCGCCGTTGTTAGAGTTTGCCGATTCTGGCCGGAGTATGCATGCCCCCGGCCGCGGGTCCGGAAATGCGGCCCGGAACTCAGAATATTTTGTGTGGACTAACTAAGCTTTAGCGATGCTCAAGTCTGCCAACTGTGCCCGCCCCGGGGCACTGTAAAAATCAGTACAAGGTAACCGAATTCCATGTTTAAACGTTTGCGGGGCATGTTCTCCAGTGATCTGTCTATCGACCTGGGGACTGCCAACACGCTGATCTACGTCCGCGACCGCGGCGTGGTCCTGGATGAACCCTCCGTCGTCGCCATCCGCCACTACAATGGCCAGAAGATTGTCGAGGCAGTCGGTGTCGAGGCCAAGCGCATGCTCGGCCGCACGCCCGGCAACATCACCGCCATACGCCCGCTGAAGGACGGTGTCATTGCCGACTTCCAGGTGACCGAGAAGATGCTGCAGCACTTTATAAAGAAGGTGCACGAGAACAGCTGGATGCGCCCCAGCCCGCGGGTACTGGTGTGCGTTCCCTGCCAGTCCACGGAGGTGGAGCGCCGCGCCATCCGCGAGTCCGCCCTGGGTGCCGGCGCGCGCGAGGTATGGCTGATCGAGGAACCCATGGCCGCGGCCATCGGCGCCGGCCTGAAGGTGGAGGATGCCAGCGGTTCCATGGTGGTGGATATCGGCGGCGGTACCACCGAAATCGCGATCATCTCCCTGAACGGCGTGGTCTACTCCGATTCCGTGCGGATCGGCGGTGACCGCTTCGACGAGGCCATCGTCAACTATGTGCGCCGCAACTACGGCAGTGTGATCGGCGACGCCACTGCCGAACGCATCAAGGAGGAGATCGGCTGCGCCTACGCAGGCAGTGAAGTGCGCGAGATCGATGTGCGCGGCCGCAACCTGGCGGAAGGGGTGCCGCGCAGCTTTACCCTGAACTCGGACGAGATTCTCGAGGCATTGCAGGAGCCGCTGACCGGCATCGTGCAGGCCGTGAAGAGCGCCCTGGAGCAGTCGCCGCCCGAACTGGCGTCGGATATCGCCGAGCGCGGCATGGTGCTGACCGGCGGCGGCGCGCTGCTGCGCGACCTGGACCGGCTGCTGATGGAGGAATCCGGCCTGCCGGTGATCGTCGCCGACGACCCGCTCACCTGCGTCGCCCGCGGCGGCGGCCAGGCGCTGGACTTGATGGACAAGAGCCGGTTGTATCTGGTTTCCAACTGACGCTCGGGTTCGTACCTGGTTAGCAGGTCCCGAGACGGCCCTGGCACCGGGATTCATTTGCGGGACACGCCGTGAACCCATCCATGGGGGCTTGTCCGCGAGGTCCCTCTCGCAGACAGTCCCGCAAATGAATCCCGGTACCAGGGCTTTTGCATTGGACTTTCGTGTTCTACCCACCCTGATCGTGGATGAAGAGTGTGAAAAGAACTGCGAAAGTACAAAGCTAAGGCACTGCTGCCGGTGGCCCTTTGCGGGACTGTTGGCGAGAGGGACCTCGCCGACAAGCCTACAGGGATGTATTTACGGCGTGTCCCGCAAAGGGCCACCGGCAGCAGTGCCGCCCGGATCTCCGCTTACAGGCACCTGAGAGGGATGCCAAAGTCGACACCGGGCCACAAATCCGATAACAACAACACACTGAACTGACCTGTAGACGGGGGTCTGCCCATCAAACCGCTATTTACCCGCGGCCCCTCGCCGGAATCCCGCATCCTTGTGCTGGGCCTGGTGGCGGCGGCACTGATTGTAATCGGCATCTATACCGACTGGCTGCAGCCGTTGCGCGAGCGCGTCACCGGGCTGGTGGCTCCCTTTTACTGGATTACCGACACCCCCGAGCGCGTCGGCGACTGGGCCGGGGAGCAGTTGCGCACGCGCGAAGAGCTGCTGGAGGAAAACGGCCGCCTCAAGCGCCAGGTACTGCTGCTGGAGCAACGCAGCCAGCTGCTGGCCGCCTTGAAGGCCGAGAATACCCAGCTCAAGGAACTGATGAACTCGGCGGACGCCGTCGACGAACGGGTACTGGTGGCGCAGATCATCGGCGTATCGCCGGACCCGCTCGAACACGTGCTGGTGATCGACAAGGGCCGCGACGACGGTGTCGGGCTGGGTACGCCGATCATGGATGCCAGCGGCCTGCTGGGGCAGGTGATCGAGGCCGGCGACTCCGCCAGCCGCGTGCTGCTGATCACCGACGCCAGCCACGCCATCCCGGTACAGGTACTGCGCAACAGTGTGCGTGCCGTGGCTGAGGGCACCGGTGACCTGTACCGTCTCAAACTGCGACACCTGGCCAATACCAGCGATATCCGCGAGGGCGACCTGCTGCTCAGCTCCGGCCTCGGCGGGCGTTTCCCGGACGGCTATCCGGTAGGTGAGGTCATCTCCGTGCAGCGCGACCCGGGCCGGGCCTTCGTCGAGGCCGAGGTACAGCCGCGCGGTCGCATGAATCGCAGCCGCTTCGTGCTGGCGGTGATTGAAGAGCGCGACAGCGAAAACGGCGCCGCCGACAGCATCGAGAGAGAGCGGGACCGTGGAAGCGAATAACCGCTGGTTTATCGCCGTCACGGTACTGCTGGCGCTGCTGTTGGCGGTGATGCCGCTGCCGCACAACTGGTTGTGGTTCCGCCCCTCTTTCACTGCGCTGCTGGTAATCTTCTGGATTACGCGGATGCCGCAGAACCTCGGTGTCGGTTTCGCCTGGCTGGTGGGCCTACTCGAGGACCTGGTCACCGGTGCGACGATCGGCACTCACGCCCTGGCGTTGGGGGTGCTGGCCTATTTCAGCCTGCTCACCTACCAGCGCACCCGGGCCTTCAACCCCGCCCAGCAACTGATGTGGGTATTCATCCTCGTGGGCATCAACCAGGTGGTGGGCAACTGGGTGCACGGCCTGGCGGGCAAGCCGGTGCCGGGCCTGACGTTCCTGTGGCCCGCCATCACCAGCGCGCTACTCTGGCCCTGGGTGGCGCCCTGGCTAGGCCTGATGGCCGGCCGACTGCAGGTCAGGTAAAGTGGAGACCAGCCGGTCGCAATCCGGCGCCCGATTCGAGCGTAAAGGCAGGTAAAGACCGATCATTTTTCGATCGATAGCGCTATAATCGGTGGCCGACCCGAACCAACAATAAGCAGTACAGTGTCAAATACCCCAGCCCCCCACAGTCGACTTCTCCTGGCCTCCGGCTCGCCGCGCCGCGCGGAACTGCTGGCGCAGCTCGGTGTGCCTTTTACCAGCCGTGCTCCCTCGGTGCCGGAATCGCAGGGCGCGGACGAGAGGGCTCGCGACTATGTCTCGCGCCTGGCGCGGAGCAAGGCCGCGGCCGGGCTGGAATTGGCCGCTGGGCCCGCCGATGGCCTCTGGGCCCTGGGCGCCGACACACTGGTACTGGCTGGTACTCGCGTGCTGGAAAAGCCGCGGGACTTCGCCGATTTTGAATCCATGATGCACTCCCTGTCCGGCGGCGAGCACGCGGTACTGACTGCCGTCTGCCTGCGCGGCGACGGGCGCCAGTTCGAGCAGCTGGTGGAAACCCGGGTGCGTTTCCGTCATCTCAACAGGCAGTTGATCGAGGCCTACTGGCGCACCGGCGAACCTGCCGACAAGGCCGGTGGTTACGGCATCCAGGGCTTTGGAGCGGCGCTGGTGGAATCCATCAGCGGTAGCTACAGCAATGTGGTGGGCCTGCCGCTGGAAGCGCTGGTGTCGATGCTGGAGAAAGCGGCGATTCCCTACTGGACGACGCAGGCGACAGCCCTGAGCGGGGATAAAACAGCCCTGAACGGGGATGAAACGGCCCCGGGCGGGAGGGACCAAGCGTGAGCGAAGAACTGCTGATCAACGTCGCGCCCATGGAAACCCGCGTCGCGCTGGTGGAGAACGGCGTGCTGCAGGAAGTCTACCTGGAACGCAGCGCCCGCCGCGGTATCGTCGGCAATATCTACAAGGGCAAGGTGGTGCGCGTGCTGCCGGGCATGCAGGCGGCGTTTGTCGATATCGGTCTGGAGCGGGCCGGTTTTATCCACGCCTCGGATATCGCGCCGCTGGACGAGGAGGGCATGGAGTCCCGCGAGCCGGCGGAAGTGGCGGATATCCGCGCGCTGGTGCGCGAGGGGCAGTCGCTGGTGGTGCAGGTGGTCAAGGACCCGATCAGCAGCAAGGGCGCCCGCCTGACCACGCACCTGTCGGTCTCTGCCCGCTATCTGGTCTATATGCCGCAGACGCGCCATATTGGCATTTCCAACCGCATTGAGGACGGCGGCGAGCGCGAACGCCTGCGTGAACTGGTGGAACAGGCCGCGGCCACCCTGGAGGGCGAGGGACAGAGCGGCGACGGCGGTTTCATCCTGCGCACCGTGGCTGAGGGTGTCAGCGAGGACGAGCTCCTGCGCGATATCCCCTTCCTGTACAAACTCTGGAGCGAACTCGAAAACCGTATCAAGTCGCGTCCGCTACCGTCGGTGATCTACGAGGACCTGCCGCTGTTCATGCGCGCGTTGCGCGACCTGGCGCGGCCGCACACGGAGAAGATCCGCATCGATTCCCGCGAGGCCCACGGCCATGCGGCGGAGTTTGCCGGCAAGTATGCGCCGGAGATTGCCGGGCGCCTGGAACACTATCCCGGCGAGCGGCCGCTGTTCGATCTCTACGGTGTCGAGGAGGAGATCCACAAGGCGCTGCACAACAAGGTCACGCTGAAATCCGGCGGCTACCTGATCGTCGAGCAGACCGAGGCCATGAGCACCATCGACGTGAATACCGGCGCCTTCGTCGGCCACCGCAACCTCGAAGAAACCATATTCAAGACCAACCTCGAGGCGGCCACCTCCATCGCCCGCCAGCTGCGCCTGCGCAACCTGGGTGGCATCATCATCATCGACTTCATCGATATGAAGGATACCGAGCACCAGCGCCAGGTGCTGCGCACCCTGGAGAAGACGCTGGATCGGGACCACGCCAAGACCAGCATTACCGGCGTGTCCGAGCTGGGGCTGGTGGAAATGACCCGCAAGCGCACACGGGAATCCCTGGGCCAGTTCCTGTGCGAACCCTGCCCGGTGTGCGGCGGGCGCGGCACCCTGAAGAGCCCGGAGACCGCCTGCTACGAGATATTCCGCGAGACCATTCGCGAGGCGCGGGCCTACGACAGCGAAAAGATCATGGTGCTCGCCAGCCAGGTGGTGATCGACCTGCTGCTGGACGAGGAATCGGCCAACGTGGCCGATCTGGAGGAGTTTATCGGGCGGCCGATCCAGTTCCAGGTGGAGCCCATCTACAACCAGGAGCAGTACGACATTGTTCTGGTCTGACGTCTGCAAATTTGCCGATCGCCGGCCGCGGGTATCGCGGACGGCGTCGCTGCGCGCCTGCGGGGGGCCCTGGTGATGGGGGCACTGCGCTGGCTCGCGCGCAAATTCTGGCTGCTGGCCGTGATCCTGGTCATCTGCCTCGCCATCCTGGTGCAGACCGGCCGCATGCTGTCGCCGCTGGTGGAGGACTACCGGCCGCAGATCAGCGGTTGGCTCTCGGAGCGCCTGGGCGTGCCGGTGCAGATGGAGCGGCTGTCGCTGCGCTGGCAGGCGCTGGAAGTGGCGCTGCGGCTGGACGAGCTGCGCCTGGGAGAGGGCGGCGAAGTGCATATGGGCTACGGCCTGTTTCACCTGGATCTGCTCGCCAGCCTGTGGAACCGCGAACTGGTGTGGAAAAACCTGCAGGTGCGGGATTTTTCCGCCGAACTGAGCCGCACCGAAAACGGCGGCTGGCATATCGAGGGCTTTCCCCCCGGGGCGGAAACCGCGCCGGAAGAAAAAGGCGCCGCCAGTGGGCGTCTCGGCGACCCGGCGCGCATCTTCCAGCTGGGCCCCAGGGTCCAGGTGCGCAACGCCAGTATCCGGCTGCGTCTCGCCGACGGCGAGAGCGCGGAGATGAACCTGCCGCAGATCCAACTGGAAAACGCCGGCGGCTTCCACCGCCTCACCGCCCGCGCCTTCATCGCCCCCGGCGTTGCCGTCGGCCAGGTGACGCCAGGGCAGGGCGAGACGCTGCGCCTGGTGCTGGAGGGGCGCGGCAACCCGCGCGACCGCGACGACTTTTCCCTGGACGGCTATGTGCAGCTCAACGACCTGCTGGTGGACGCGGACACCATCGCGCTGCTGCACCAACTGACACCGCTGCCGGATAAATACCACTGGCGCGGCCGCAAGATGGCCCGCGGCAGCCTCTGGCTGCACAGCGATAGCGACAGCGGCTACCGGCTGCGCGGCCGCCTCAACCTCGCCCAGGTGGCGGCAGAGGCCGGACCGGAGAAGCCGGACGAAGGGGAAGGCGGGGAGGAAAAAGCCGAGCCATCGTTGCTCGGGCCCCTGCGGGACCTGTCCGGGGATCTCTCCGGTCGCTGGCAGCCCGGCGGCAGTTGGCGGCTGGCGCTGCAGAATATCCAACTGGACTGGCGCGACCTGCCGGTGCCGCCACTTAACCTGCAGGCGCGCAGCAGTGCGCAGAGTGGCCTGCAGCTCGCAGTGGACAGTATCGAGCTGGGCGCCTGGAGCCGGATCCTGGAGCGGGTGGCACTGCTGGAAGGCCCAGCGGACGAGTGGCTGCGCGCCCTGAAGCCGTCCGGTCGCCTCGAGCGGGTGCAGTTTGTCCGGGACGCCGATGGCGACATCGCGCTGAGCGCCAACCTGCGCGACCTGACGGCCGCCGCCCACCGCGGTGCCCCCGCGGTGCAGGGGTTGAATGGTTACCTGGAAATGCGTGGTCGCGACGGTTTCCTGCAATTGGACGGCGGCGATGGCCTCCGTGTCCGTTTCCCCAAACTGTATGAAGATGCGTTTGAATTTGCCCGCGCCGGCGGTACCGTCGCCTGGCAGGTGGATCGCGAAAACAACGCCGTGGAGGTCCACTCCGGCCCGCTGAGGTTGACTGGCGAACTGGGCGATATCAGCGGCCAGTTCCTGTTGCAGCTGCCCTTCATACCCCGTACCCGCCCGGCCGAGTTCACCCTGGCGCTGGGGCTGCGCGATGCGCCCGTCTCCGCCCAGGGGCAATTGGTGCCTTTCACCGTCGGCGACGATCTGCGCCGCTGGCTGTCGGACGGCCTGGGCAGCGACAACCCGGGCCGGGTATCGCGCGCCGGTTTCGTCTACCGCGGCAGCCACTACCGCGAGGGTGAGGATCCCGAATTCCTGGCCCTGGGGGACCATCCCGAGCGGCAGACGGTGCAGCTGACGGCGGATGTGACCGACGGCGCGCTGGACTATGCCCCCGGCTGGCCGGCAGCGCGGGATGTCGACGCGCGCCTGCTGGTCAACGATCGCAATGTGCTGGTCAACGCCGAGGCGGCGAAACTGTGGAATATCGATGCCCGGGATATCGAGGTAGGCGTGACTCCCAGCCCCGCGGGCGACGGCTCCCTGTTGGGCGTGCGCGCTCGCCTGGAGGGGCCGGCAGCGGATGGCCTGAAGCTGCTGCGCGAGTCGCCGCTGCGCGAGCGGCTGGGCGGCGCCTTCGACGACTGGCAGTTGGACGGCCACATCAATGGCGACCTGACACTGTCCCAGCCACTGGGCGGCGCCGAGCTGCCGAAGCGCCAGAGCGTCGAGCTGGACCTGCGGGGTGGCCACCTGCGCCTCGACAATCTGCGCCTGGATATCGACGGCCTGAACGGGCGCGTGCACTACGACAGCGACAATGGCCTGGCTGGTACCCGATTGAACGGCGAGCTCTGGGAGCGTCGCCTGCAGGCGCGTATCGAGCATATCGGCGAGGGTGAAGAGCGCGACACCCAGGTCATCATTGACGGCAGCAACAGCATCGACGCGGTACAGGACTGGAGTGGCCGCCCCGAGCTGGCCTGGCTGGACGGTGTCTTCGACTATCGGGCACTGGTGACGATTCCCGCGCCCGGCAGGGAAAAACCCTATTCGGCCGTCTTCGAAATGACATCCGACCTGGAGGGTGTCGAAGTCGACCTGCCGGCGCCGCTGGGCAAGGTGGCGGACGAAAAAAGCCGCTATGTGCTGCGGGTGCCGATCGGCGAGCAGGGCAGCCTGTTCAATCTCAGTTACGGCGAGCACCTGCAGGGCCAGTTCTGGCAGGTGGACGGTGTCGTGGACCGGGCCGCTATCGCGCTCAATGCCGAGGCCGGGTTGCCGCAAGAGCGGGGTCTGGCGATCACCGGCGATCTGTCCCAGATCGATCTGCCGCGCTGGCGCGAGCTGCTGCAGGTTTTCGGGGAGCAGAAGAATGGGAGCGACGACAACGGCGGTGTCGCCGCCGCGGATCTCGGCAAGTCGTTGCCGATCAGGCTGGACCTGAGTACCGACCGGCTGCGGCTGGGGGCGACGGATATCGAGCATATCCACATTCGCGGCCGCGGCCTGGGGCCGGACTGGCGCTTGCAGTTCGACAGCGAGATGGCAGCGGGCACCGTGAGCGGCGTTATGGACGGGGCCGAACCGCTGCAGATGGATCTCAGCCACCTGCAATTGCCGGCGCGCGAGCCGCCCGGCGAGTCCCCGGCAGAGGGGGAGACCGAAGCAGACGCCGATCCCTGGGCGGGTTTCGACTTCACCCAGTTGCCGCAGGTGGATTTCAGTACCGACAGCCTGCGTGTCGGCGAAGAGGATTTGGGCCGCTGGTCCTTCCGCCTGCAGCCGTCGGCGTCGCGGCTGGTGATCAGCGATATTCGCGGCGCCGCGCGAGGCGTGCGAGTGAAGGGCCGCGGTCGCGACAATGACTTGGGCGCGCAGCTGGTCTGGCGTCGCGATGAGCAGGGCACCGAGTCCTCGCAGTTCATCGGTCGCCTGCTGGCGGACGACCTGGCCGCTGTACAGCGGGCCTGGGGACAGGAGCCGGCGATCGAGAGCGAGTCGGCCATTTTCGATACGGCGCTGCATTGGGATGGCTCGCCGGCGCAGGTAGCGGCGGACCAGTTGTCCGGGGAACTGAAGATCGACATTCGCGACGGCCGCTTCCTGCGCGCCACCGACAGTGCCGGTTCCGCGCTGCTGCGCCTGCTGTCGCTGTTCAATTTCGACACCTGGGCACGCCGCCTGCGGCTGGATTTCTCCGATCTTTACCAGAACGGCATGGCCTTCGATCGGGTGAGCGGCGAAGTCTATTTCGAGGGCGATGGCCGGTTGTTGATTGCGGTGCCGATCCAGGTGGAGGGGCCCACCAGTGAGCTGCAGATGGCCGGGCGGGTCAATCTGAAACGCGAGGACCTGAACCTGACGCTGGTGGCAACGCTGCCGGTGGGCAACAACCTGGCACTGGTGGCGGCGCTGGCCGGTGGCCTGCCGGCGGCGGCCGGGGTCTACCTGATCAGTAAGGCGTTCAAGAAGCAGGTGGACAATATGGCCAGTGTCAGTTACCGCATCAGCGGCAACTGGGAGGAGCCGCAGGTACGCTTCGACAAGCTGTTCGACGGCGATGGCGCCCAGCGACAGGGTTCCGAGGCGGAGGCCCGTCGGCAGCCGCCGCCAGACGAAGAGTCACGGGCGCCGACTGAAGTCTCTGGCAGTCGGCCGGAGCGGGAATCGAGTGCTGCGCCGGCGGCCGGCGGGCAGTGATCGCGAATCCGGGGCAGACGGGCGCGGCTGCGAACCGATCGCCAGTTCCGGTTTTTTCGTCGACCGATCCCGTGTCGGGTATTGCAAAAACCGAATGATTATTCGATATTAGACCTGTCTGCGGTCGGCCCGACCGTGTACGAGATGTAAAACAATAATCAAACAGAGGTCCGTGCAGATGTCCGAGGTGGCCACTTTGGCAGGGTTCCCTGTCAACCGTTATTTGCTCTTCCGGGTATTCAAATACGCTGTCTACCTGTTGCTGGCGTACAATGTTTACGCCTTCTTCGTAGAAAATCACGCCGCCGCCGGTGCAGTCTTTGCCGACGGCGTACAGCTCGGCAAGGTGATCGAGGCTTACAACGATTCCATCGACACCCTGGCCTGGGTGCTGTTGCTGCTGGTATTCGAGCTGGAGACCTTTGTCCTCGCGGACGAAAAGATCCGCGGCTGGGTCAAGTGGTCGCTGAATGCCGTTTCCGCTTTCTGTTATGTCTTCATCATTTACTCTTTCTACGGCTATGTGGCGGAGATGGTGTATCTCACCGATCTGGCGCCGATGGCGCAGAGCGCCTGTGAGCTGGCGGCCAGCGGTGACTGGAAGCTGGTGCTCGAGCAGGACGACTATGTGCCACTGACGGCGCAGAGTTGCGCGGCCCTGGGGGATGCGCAGATGCTGCGGCCGGCGGACGCCAAGATCGTCGGCGACGCGGCGACCTGGGGCGAGATCAGGTGGCTGGCCTGGACCGATGTGATCAACGCCGGCACCTGGCTGGTGGTGGTGTTCCTGCTGGCGTTCGAGGTGTGGCTGCAGCTCCGTCACGAGCTGTCCGACAAGATCATGCGCTACGGCCAGATCGTCAAGGTACTGCTGTATTCCACCCTGCTGCTATGTGCCATCTACTGGGGCGTCAATGGCAGCTTCCTGGATTTCTGGGACGCCTTCCTGTGGCTGGTGGCCTTCTTCTTCATCGAAATGAACCTGTTCGAGTGGCAGGCTGAGACGGCTGCTGAATAAGTTGGGGAGCGGCAGGGCGGAACCTTTGGGGTCGCCCTGTTTATTTGTGGCACTCAGACCTCGATCTGGTGCCTTTAAGCCAACCCCGTGGCGGCCCTGCTACCGGGAGCTACTTGTGGGACACGCCGTGTATACGTCCCTGTAGGCTTGTCCGCGAGGTCCCTCTCGCGGACAGTCCCACAAGTAGCTCCCGGTATCAGGGCCTTCGCATCGACTCCACTATTCTTTTCACGCTCTGGTTCAAGGCCCGATAANGGCCTCTTGTGTGCTCCCGGTAGCCGGGCCTTTACATCAACCTCAGTGGTCTTATCGAGCTATCTACCTGAGCCAGATAGAAATCTAAAGTCGATGCGAAGGTCCTGCTGCCGGGGAAGGGTTTCGGGACTGTCTGCGAGAGGGACCTCGCAGACAAGCCTCCAGGGATGGATTCACGGCGTGTCCCGAAACCCTTCCCCGGCAGCAGGGCCGCCTCTGAACCAGCTTAATAGCACCAGATCGACGTCTGGGAGCCACAAACACAAAGGCCGAGTACAGGGCTCGCGCCAGGTTCAGGATGCTTCCTGTATAAAAAAATCTCTCAGAAAGCGGAACAGCTTGCGCTGATTGGTGGGCGGCTTCTCAGTTTTGATTTCTTTTTGCGAATTGCGGATCAACTGTCGCAGTTGCTGGTGGTCTGCCTGCGGGTAACGGTCGAAAAAGTCGCTCTGGGCCGCCTTTCCCTCTTCCAGCAGCCGCTTGCGCCACTCCTCGGCCATTCTGTCGAAGCGCAGGTGCTGCTGGTCGCGCTCCCTGAATTTTTCCAGCGCACTTTCGATGGCCTCGGCGTCGGCGCCGCGCATCAGCTTGCCGATATACTGCATCTGGCGGCGGCGCGCCTCGTGGGATTTTATCCGGTGCAGGGTTTCAATCGCCTCGCGCAGGTCATCGTCCAGTGGCACTTCGGCGAATTGGGCGCGGCTCAATTCGGTGAGCTGTTTGCCCAGCTCCTGCAGCTCGTGCATTTCCCTTTTTGCCTGCGTCTTGCTTTTCGGCAGATCTTCGTCGAAACCGTCAAACTCGTCCATTCATCATTCCACATTAAGCAAAATACAAGGTGGCCAGGCCGAGGAAGGACATAAAGCCTACCACGTCGGTGACCGTGGTCAGGGCCACGCCGCCGGCCAGTGCCGGATCGATACGCAGGGCCCGCAGCAGGACCGGCAGTATGGCCCCGGCGATGGCGGCCGTGACCAGATTGATCATCATCGCCGCGACAATGATCCAGGCGATATGGCTGTCGCCGAACCAGAAGGCGGCGACGCCGCCGATGACCGCGGACCACAGCAGTGCGTTGAGTGCCCCCGAGCCCAGTTCGCGGGACAGCAGCCAGCTCAGGTTGCTGCGGCCGATCTGTCCCAAGGCCATGCCGCGGATCACCACGGTCAGTGTCTGGCTGCCGGCGACGCCGCCCATGCTGGCGACAATCGGCATCAGCACCGCCAGCGCCACCACCTTGTCCAGGGTGCCCTGGAAGAGGCTGATCACCCAGGAGGCGAGCAGTGCGGTCAGCAGGTTGATGCCCAGCCAGAGGGCGCGGCGTCGGGCGGTGCGGGGGATCGGTGCAAAGGTGTCCTCTTCCTCGTCGAGGCCGGCGAGGCTCATCAGCGAGTGGTCGGCATCCTCGCGGATCACGTCCACCACGTCGTCGATGGTGATGCGGCCCAGCAGGCGGTTGTTGTCGTCCACTACCGGCGCGGTGATCCAGTCGTACTTCTGGAACAGCCTGGCCACATCGGTGTCCGCCATATCCGCGGGGATCGGTTCCACGTCGGTGTTGACCACCTCGCGCACAGTGACGCCGGGATCGGTGGTGAGCAGCTTCGACAGCGGCAGCAGGCCGATATACTGCCCGCGTCGGTTGACTACGAACAGGCTGTCGGTGGATTCCGGCAATTGCGCGTGGCGACGCAGGTAGCGCAGCACTACATCCAGGGTCAGGTTGGGTCGCACGGACACGGTGTTCGTGTCCATCAGGCCGCCGGCGGTCTCCTCGTCGTAGGCGAGTACGCTCTCTACCCGCGAGCGGTCGGTCTCTTTCATCGCCGAGAGGACTTCGCCCATGACCCGCTCGGGCAGGTCCTGGAGTATGTCGGCGACGTCGTCGGCGTCCAGCCCCTCCATCACCGCCACCATTTCCTCGGTGTCCATGGTGGCGAGGATCTGGCTGCGCACCTTGTCGGTGAGTTCCTGCAGTACCTCGCCCTCGACCTCTTTGTCGATCAGCTTCCACAGTACCTGGCGGATGCGCGGCGGCGAGCTCTCCAGCAGTTGCGCGATACTCTGCGGAGTGAGGGTCTGCAGCATGCGCCGCACTTCGCGCCCGGTACCGCTGTCCAGCGCCGCGAACAGCTCACTGAGCTGGTTCTGGGTGCGGAGCTCGATTTCGGCAGGGGCTTGCTTGGGCACGGAGGGATCTCTAAATGCGGAGTGATGAATGCTGAATGATGAACACGCGATCCAAATTTTCAGTGTAGGCGCGGCCGTTGGCCGCGATCATACTCTGTGCATCGTCGGAAATCGATTGTGGCTAACGTCCGTTCCTTTAGCCGGATATTCATCATTCATCATTCGCCGTCACTCCGATTCGCCAAAGCGATCCGCCACCAGCTTGCTGACGGCATCCAGCGCGGCCTCTTCGTCGCTGCCGTCCACTTCCAGTTCCAGTTCGGTGCCCTTGCCGGCGGCCAGCAACATCAGGGCCATGACGCTCTTGCCGTCCACGGACTTGCCCCGGCAGTTTACCCTGATGTCGGCCGAGAAGCGTGCGCAGGTCTGGGCGAGCTTGCTGGCGGCGCGGGCGTGCAGGCCCAGTTTGTTGACGATCAGGAGGTGGCTCTTCTGCATGGGTCCATTCCGGCCGGGTTGGGTGGGGCTACTTCTGTTGTTCGCGGTGGCGCACCTGCACATTGTCGAACTGGTCGGCAAAGATTCCGGCGAGCTGTTCGACCATGTACACCGAGCGGTGGCGCCCGCCGGTGCAGCCGATAGAAATACAGGTATAGCTGCGGTTGCTCTGCTGGTAGGCGGGCAGCCAGCGGTCGAGGAAGCCGGCGATATCCCGTTCCATCTCGTCGGTCTGCGGATGGCTGCGCAGGTATTCGATCACTTCCGGATCCAGGCCGGTTTTGCCGCGCAGCTCCGCCACCCAGTAGGGGTTGGGCAGGCAGCGCAGGTCGAACACCAGGTCGGCGTCAACCGGCACGCCGTGCTTGAAGCCGAAGGACTGGAAGAGTATCGCCATGCCCGGCGATTCCTGGCCCACTACCCGGGTTTTCACCAGGTCGCGCAACTGGTGCAGGCTGAGGCTGCTGGTATCGATCACCAGGTCGGCCATGGCGGCCAGCGGGGCAAGCAGTTCCTTTTCCCGGTTCAGGGCTTCCAGCAGGTGGGTGCGATTGTCGGAGAGGGGATGTTTGCGGCGGGTTTCGCTAAAGCGCTGTACCAACACCGGTGAGCGCGCGTCCAGGTAGATCACATCGCACTGTACGCCGCTGCCGCGCAGTTCCTCGATCACCCGCGGCGCCTGCTGGACATCCTGCCAGAGGTTGCGCGCGTCTATGCCCAGGGCCAATTGGGGTGAGCTGTCCAGTGCGCTCCGGGTATCGTCCATCGGTGGTTGTTCGCGCACCCGCTTGACCAGTTCCGGCAACAGGCTGGCGGGGAGGTTGTCGATACAGTTGAAACCGACATCCTCCAGCAGTTGCAGGGCGGAACTCTTACCGGAACCGGAGCGGCCGCTGATAATCACTAGGCGCATAGGTGAGTGATCGGTAGTTGGTGTTCAATGTTTGGTGGCCAATGATAAGGGACTGGTGTTAAACCTGCACTCTCAGCATTCACTGACCACCGGTCACTAACCTCCGGCCGATGATCAGGCCGCCGCCGCACTGTCGATGGCCAGTGCATAGAGTTCGTCGCCGCTTTCGGCACGGCGCAGTTTTTCCCGTACGCGGCTGTCGGAGAAGAGGGCGGCGATTTCCGCCAGGGTGTCCAGGTGTTCCTGTTCCGAATCCTCCGGTACCAGCAGGGCGAACAGAAGGTCGACCGGCTGGCGGTCGGAGGCATCGAAGTCTACTGCGGGCTCGGTGGTGCAGAGCACGCCGATGGGCGCCTCGCAGCCGGGCAGGCGACAGTGGGGAATGGCCACACCTTCGCCGATACCGGTGGAACCGAGCCGTTCGCGGGCGATCAGCTGATTGAAAATGGTATCGGCGTCGAGCTGTGGATACTGTTCGTCAATGGCCTGGGCAATATTGAGCAGCAACTTCTTTTTGCTGCTCCCCGCCAGATGGCAGAGGCTCAGGCGGGGAGAAAGTAATGCTTCCAATGTCATAACTTATCGGTGCTTCTGCAACTTCTCTTTGTGCTTCTTGAGCTGACGATCCAGCTTGTCGGACACAGCGTCGATTGCCGCGTACATATCTTCGTCTTCGGAGCCAGCGACCAGGTCGTGGCCATTGATATGTACTCTGGCTTCGGCTTTCTGTACCAGTTTTTCGACGGAGAGAATTACCTGGGCAGTGGTAATGTTGTCGTAATGACGGGAGAGTTTTTCCAGCTTGCTTTCGCAATAATCGCGGATCGGTGGAGTCAGATCGAGGTGATGGCCACTGATATTGATCTGCATGGATTTCTCCTCTTCGGGTGCATGCGGTCTCGGCGGCACCCCCGTCAGGGCGGCAACCCTACTAGGAAGTTCGCCAGAATGGAAGGATACACTCAAAGTCTGGAGTTTGGTCGCCGGTTTGGTGGAAACCGGTGCCCTGAGGGTTTATGACCGGGTGACGATGTCGGGTCTAAAAACTGGAGTTTGGGGGCAGGCTGGGTTGCTTTCATGGCTGTCTCGCACCATTGGCCAGCCGGCGCGCACAGTCCCCGGTCACACCAACCGCTTGCGCTCGCTGGAAGAGGGAATGCCCATGGATTCCCGGTATTTGGCCACGGTGCGCCGCGCCACCTTGATACCCTGGTTGTCGAGCTCCCGGGTGATCTTGTTGTCGGACAGCGGCTTGCGCGGCTCCTCGCCGTCCACCAGCTTGCGGATCAGCGCGCGGATTGCGGTGGAGGAGGCGTCTTCGCCGGAGTCGGTACTGACGTGGCTGGAGAAGAAGTACTTGAGTTCGAAGACGCCGCGCGGGGTGAGCATGTACTTCTGGGTGGTGACCCGGGAGATGGTGGATTCGTGCATGCCGATGGTCTCGGCAATATCCGCCAGTACCATGGGGCGCATCGCCTCCGGCCCCAGTTCGAAGAATCCCTGCTGTTTTTCGACGATACAGGAGGCCACCTTGAGCAGGGTCTCGTTGCGGCTCTGCAGGCTCTTCAGGAACCAGCGCGCCTCCTGCAGGTTGTCGCGCAGGAAGTTGTTGTCGCTGGAATTGTCGGCGCGTTTGATCAGCGATGCGTAGTCGCCGTTGATGCGCAGTTTGGGGGTCGTCTCCGGGTTCAGTTCCACCAGCCAGCGTTGCTGGCGGCGGCTGACGATGATATCCGGCACCACATACTGGGGTTCCTCGCCGCCGAAAGCGTCGCCGGGGTGGGGATTCAGGGTTCGGATCAGCCGGATGGCTTCGCCCAGTTGGGCTTCGTTCAGGCGTGTACGGCGGCTCAACTGGCGAAAGTCGCGCTTGCCGAGCAGGTCCAGGTGGTGTTGCACAATGACCTGTGCCTGTTCCAGCCAGGGTGTTCCGGGCGGCAACTGCTGTAGCTGCAGCAGCAGGCACTCGCGCAGGTCGCGGGCGCCGCAGCCGGCGGGCTCGAACTGCTGGATGACCTTGAGTACCGCGAGGATCTCTTCCTCATCCACCTCCAGTGCCGGAGCCAGGTGCAGCGGGCAGGATTCCAGCAGGCCGCTGGGGGCGATACCGTCGATCAGGTTTTCGGCGATCAGTCTGTCTTGTGGCGACAGGGGACTGAGGTTGAGCTGCCAGCGCAGGTGGTCGCGCAGGCTGTCCGGGTTGGAGTTGTGTTGGTCGAGGGTGTATTCGTCGGCTTCGCCGCCGCTGTAGCTGCCGCCGCTGCCGTAGATGTCGTCCCAGCGTGTGTCCACCGGCAGGTCGTTGGGGATATCCCCGCTCCAGTCGCCATCGCCGGGCTGCTCGCTGCCGTTGGCCGTGTGCTGCTCTTGCGGCTGCGCAGCTTGCGTGTCCCGATCCCGGGGGGGCTCCGGCTGTTCTTCTCCGTCCACTTCCAGCAGGGGATTGCTGTCCAGGGCCGATTGTACTTCCTGTTGCAGATCCAGTGTGGAGAGCTGCAGCAGGCGGATGGCCTGTTGCAGCTGCGGCGTCATGGTCAGCTGTGTGCCGAGTTTTAACTGGAGAGACTGCTTCATGTCAGAGGGTGCAAAGCCAATTCGGCGGATGATTCGTCTGCATATCAAAGACGTTGCAGGCTAACCCTCTGTCGGGCTGATTACAAGCAATAAGTGTGCCGACTGTCAGTGCGGAATGCGAAGTGATGAATGCGGAATACGTGACTTGGCGCCGTACAGGGCCGAAATGGTGGGTCGCGCCTGGGCTTTCAGGGTGATGACTTGGCGGTCATGAGCGGGGTGGACATTTTCTGTCCGAATTGATGAAGTGCTTCCCTGTACTTCACTCGCTTGGCGGGCAGCCTTCGGCTGTTCAAATCTGCTCCTGGCAGATGTGTCCACGTCAGATCGTAAACTCGTGCCCCAGGTAGACTTCTCGCACCTGCTGGTTGTCCAGCACCTCGGCCGGGGTGCCGGAGGCGATGATATGGCCCTCGCTGACGATATAGGCGGTTTCGCAGATATCCAGGGTCTCGCGCACATTGTGGTCGGTGATCAGTACGCCGATGCCGCGCTCGCGCAGGTGGCGGACTATCTGTTTGATGTCGTTGACGGAGATGGGGTCGACGCCGGCAAAGGGTTCGTCCAGCAGTACGAATGCCGGGTCGGTGGCCAGGGCGCGGGCGATCTCCACACGGCGCCGCTCGCCGCCGGACAGGGCCATGCCGGGGCTGTTCTCGATGTGGGTGATGTTGAATTCGTTGAGCAATTCCTGGCACTGGGCCTTGCGCTGGGCGCGGGACAGGTCTTTGCGGGTCTCGAGGATGGCGAGGATGTTGTCGCGCACGGACAGGCGGCGGAACACCGATGCCTCCTGCGGCAGGTAGCCGATGCCCTTGCGGGCGCGGCCGTGCATCGGCAGGCAGGTGATGTCCTCGTCGTCGATCATCACCTGGCCGGCGTCCGCCTGGACCAGACCGGCGATCATGTAGAAACAGGTGGTCTTGCCGGCGCCGTTGGGACCCAGCAGGCCGACGATCTGGCCGCTGGTCACGCTGACGGATACGTCCTGTACGACCTTGCGCTTCTTGTACTGCTTGGCGAGATGTAACGCTTTCAGCGTGGGCATAGTGTGTTCCGAATTGGTTTCGAGCCCTGACTCGAGGTTGGCTTTGTGGCGGCCCCGCACCATTGGCAAGCTGGTGCCGGGCGGCCCTGCTGCCGGGAGCCGTTCACTCAACAGCCTGTCGGCAATCGTTTCCCGAACGGCTCCCGGCAGCAGGGTCTTTACATCCGGATCTGGTGTTCTTTTCGAGTCCCGGGCTACTGGTTCTGTCCTGTCTCGTCGGCCTGCTGTTCGCCGTTCCCCTTCTCCGGCTTCCAGATCATCTCCACGCGGCCGTCACCGGACTGCCCCTGGGCCTGCATCTGTTCGCTGCCGAGGTCGTAGTCGATCTTTTCGGCGGTCAGGGTGTTGCCGTCGCGGTCGACATGGGCCTCGCCGGTGAGGTGGAGTTCGTCCGAGGCGACGGTGAATTCGATCCGCCGGGCGCGGGCCTTGACGGGGTTCTGGCTCTGTTGCACCTGCTGCTGGAAGTGCGCCGGTTTGCCGGTGGCGATGACGCGGTCGATTTCGCCCTCTTCGCTGCCGTGCACTTCCACGCGGTCCGCGCGTATCTGCAGCGAGCCCTGGCTGATGACGACGTTGCCACTGTAGACGGAGAGGTTTTCGCCGCGGCTGGCCTCGAGTTTTTTTGCCTGCACCTTGATCGGCTGGTTGCGGTCGTCGGGCAGGGGGGCGGCCTGGGCGCTCAGCGCCAGGGCGATGACTGCGGCTAGGGGCCGCAGAAATTCAGTCGGTTTCATAGCTACTTTGTACCTCGGAGAGGATTTCTACCCGGTCTTCCTTCAGGTGAGCGCGCAGGCCCTTGCCCTGGGTGCGATTTGGGCCGGCAGTAATGGTAACAAGTTTGTCTGTCTCGGCGTATTCCTGGTGCGGCTTGATGGTGATGCTTTGAGTGTCCAGGCGGATGCCGCCCGGTTCCGGGAGTTCGTTGATCTCGACATCGCCCTTCAGTACCACGCGCTGGCCGTTGTTGTGTGCGACGCCGGTGCGGGATTCGGTGCGCCACCTGGGTTCGTCTTCCAGGTAGAAGAGTATACGCGGTTCGGTGAGATCGGCGCGGTCGCGGCGGGCAAACTGGAAGAAGGTGATGCGCTCGGCGTCCACGCGGTAGGCGAGGGTACCGCCGGTGTTGAAATGGCGCGTGCGGGCGTCGCGGATCACCAGGTCGGCGGCCCGGTTCTGTTGTTGCGGTGTGGGGCGCTTGCCCATCAGTTGTTGCGGTTCGCTTTCGGCAAACCAGAGCCCGGCGCTGATCAGCGCGACGACGATCACCATTGGCAGCCAGCTGCGCATCAGTGCTCTCCCTCACCGGGGGCAAGGTAGGGGGCGAGGGCGGCGTCGAAGCTGCCCTGAGCCTGCATGATGCGGTCGCAGACCTCGCGCACGGCGCCCTCGCCACCGCGGGTGTCGGTGATCCACAGGGCGCGTTCGCGCACTGGCGCTACGGCGTTGGGGACGGAGATGGGGCAGCCGATGCGGGTCATTACCAGCAGGTCGGGATAGTCGTCGCCGACGTAGGCGATATCCCCGAGGCGGCAGCTTTCGTCGCCGAGCAGTTCCTCGAGCGCGGCGAATTTGTCTTCGCGGCCCTGGATCAGCCGGCGGATACCCAGGTCGTGGGCGCGGCGCTCCACCACATTGCTGCGGCGCCCGGTGACGATGGCTACCTGCACGCCGGATTTCTGCAGCATCTTGATGCCGTGTCCGTCGAGGGTGTTGAACGTTTTCAGTTCGTTGCCGTTGTTGTCGAAAAAGAGGCGGCCGTCGGTGAGTACGCCGTCGACGTCCAGTACCAGCCAGCGGACCTTTTGCAGGGCCCGGTTCAGTTGTTCTTCTCTTGTCGTCACAGTTTTTCCTTAAGATATTCCTTTCGAGCCCAAGGACAGATACAAGGGTGCGCCGTGCGCACCGATGGATTCATGGTGTGCACGGCGCACTCCTGCTGGAGTCCCGGCCGTCAAATCACCCCGGCGCGCAGTATATCGTGCATATGCAGCAGGCCGATGGGGTGGCGCGTCTCGTCCTCGACCACCAGCGCGGTGATCTTGTTGTCTTCCATGATGCGCAGCGCCTCCGCGGCCAGGGTATCGGCGGAGACGGTTTTGGGGCGGCGGCTCATGACTTCTTCCATGGTCGCCCTGTCCAGTTCCACCTTGTGGTCGATTACCCGGCGCAGGTCGCCGTCGGTGAATACCCCCAGCAGGGTGCCCTGGCTGTCGACCACCGTGGTCATGCCGAAGCCCTTGCTGGTCATTTCCAGCAGCGCCTTGGACAGCAGGGTGTGGGGCTGGACCTGCGGCAGTTCGTTGCCGGCGTGCATCACATCTTCCACTTTCAGCAGCAGGCGCCGGCCCAGGGCGCCGCCGGGATGCGAGAAGGCGAAGTCCTCGGCGGTAAAGCCGCGCGCCTCGAGCAGGGCCACCGCCAGCGCGTCGCCCATGACCAGGGTCACGGTGGTGGAGGAGGTGGGGGCCAGGCCCAGCGGGCAGGCCTCGGTCTCCACGGAGATGTCCAGGTGCGCGTCGGCGGCCTGGGCCAGCGGCGAGTCCGCCTTGCCGGCCATGCTGACCATGGGGATGGCGAGGCGCTTCAGTAGCGGCAGCAGGGTCAGTACCTCGGCCGAGGAGCCGGAGTTGGAGATGGCGATCACCAGGTCGTCGCGGGTGATCATGCCCAGATCGCCATGGCTGGCCTCGCCCGGGTGCACAAAGAAGCTGGGAGTGCCAGTGCTCGCCAGGGTGGCGGCGATCTTGCGGCCGATATGGCCGGATTTCCCCATGCCGGTAACGATGGCGCGGCCGCGACACTGCAGGATCAGTTCGCAGGCGCGCTTGAATTCATCGTCGATGCGGCTTTCCAGCGCGGCGACGGCTTCGGTTTCCATCAATACGGTGCGTCGGCCCGCTTGCAGAGTTGGGTCCTGGGTCATGGAGTTTCTCTTGTCAGGTACTTATGGAGTGTAGAAATTCCCGCGAGTTCGCCGTCAGTGGTGAAACAACAGCCAGTAGTAGCCGCCGTAACAGGCCAGCAGCAGGGCTCCCAGTCGCCGGCCCAGGCGTGCGCCGACGGGGCGCCGCCAGAGGCTGGCGGAAATCGCCGCCACCAGCAGAAGCGTCAGGGCGAGCATGGCGAGGTAGTCGCGGGAGAAGACAGCGTCTTCCATCTCCACGGTGTGAATGATACCCGGCACGGACATGACCGCGAGGATATTGAACACATTGGAGCCGATGATATTGCCCAGGGCCAGGTCGTAGTGGCCGCGCAGGGCGCTGGCGATCGACGCCGCCAGCTCCGGCAGGCTGGTGCCGATGGCCACGACCGTGAGCCCGATGACCAGCGGGCTGACGCCAGCGGCCACGGCCAGGCGCTGCGCGCCCCAGACCAGGATCTCGGAGCTGGCCAGCAGGGCGGCGAGGCCCAGCAGGAACCAGCCGGCGGCGCGGATGCGGGTGTAGTCGCGGATTTCGACATCGTCTTCTTTCCCGCTGTGGTGTCGCTTCTTGTAGTGCACCGTAAGCCACAGCAGCGGTACCAGCAGGCCCAGCAGGACCAGGCTCTCGACCAGGGTGAGGCGCGCATCGCGCAACATGAAACCGGCCAGGGCTGTCACCACCAGCAGCAGCGGGATTTCCTGGCCGAGCAGGTGGCGCTGGGCGGGCAGCGGGGCGATCAGTGCGGTGGCGCCGAGGACCAGGCCGATATTGGCCAGGTTGGAGCCGAGCGCATTGCCCACCGCCAGTTCGCCGGCCCCTCTCATGCCGGCGCTGATGGCGACCATGATCTCGGGTGCGGAGGTGCCCAGTGAGACAATGGTGAGGCCGATCACCAGCCTGGAGAGCCCCAACTGGCGGGCGAGTGCCGCGCTGCCGGCGACAAAGCGGTCGGCGCTCCACACCAGTCCGGCAAATCCCGCCATCGCGGCCAGTGCCGCCAGCCAGACTTCCGACATGCTAACCTCTTCAGTAGGGAATCCAGCCCGGATACTGCGCCGGGCCGCTCGATACTCTCGGGTGCGACGGATCACTGCATGTTTGCGATGCACCGCCACACCGCCGGGCGCGGCCATGGTATAGTTTGCCGCCGCCGCTGTCAGCTCCATCGATTGAACGGAAGGTCGGGGGAAACCAGCGCGGTGTAAAGCCGAAAAGCGGCGGCGCCGTGGCACTTTTATGCGCCAAGGGCGTCCAAGGAGCGATTTGCCAATGGGAGAAGATTTGTGAACACATTGATGAGTCGGGGCCGGCAGGGCCTCATGCAGTGGGTCAAAGTTGCTGTCTGTGCGCTGATGGTTTCGTCCTGGGCGCCTTTTGCCAGCGCCGCGGAGAACCCCTATGCGATGATCGAAGGGGTTTCCGAGGATCTTCTGGGTGTGATTCGCGCAAATGCCCAGCACATGAATTCCGATCCGCAGCGCTACTACGGCGCGGTGGAACAGGTTCTGACGCCGGTGGTGGATTTCGATTTTATCGCCCGTGGCGTCATGGGGCGCTACGCCAAGCAGGCCACGGCGGCGCAGCGCGCGCGCTTTTCCGAGACTTTCCGCCAGGACCTGATTTCGACTTTCGCCCGCGGCGTCGCCACCTTTGGCGATATGGACGTGCGCGTGGTCAACCCGGGCTCCGCGCCGAGCGGCAAGCGGGTCAATGTTCTGCAGGAAGTGCGCAGTAAAGAGGGAATTACCAAGGTTTCCTATACCCTGGTGCGCAACCGTTCCGGTCAGTGGAAACTGATCAACGTGATCCTCAACGGTGTCAACCTGGGCAAGACCTTCCGCAGCCAGTTCGCCCAGTCCATGCAAACCCACGGCGATATCGACAAGGTGATCGCCAACTGGTCCGCGGATCACGTCGCCGACCAGGTGGGCTGATCTCCGGCACACGGGGCGGGTCGCCGAGGCTGCGCGGCCCGCCGGTTTCCAGTACACTTGCGCGCTGGTCAACCCGGAGTCACGGACCCGGGTTTAACGTCAACGCACTCCCCGCCTGTTTATTATGCAACCAGAAGAAATCAAGGCCCTGATCGAGGGGCATATTCCCGAGAGCCACGCCGATGTCGCCTTCGAGGGCAGTCATCTGGTGGTCACTGTGGTGAGCAGTGCCTTCAACGGCCTGACTCGCCTGAAAAAACAGCAGCTGGTTTACGCGGCGCTCGGTGACAAGATTGCCGACGGCACACTGCACGCGGTTCAGATGCAGACACTCACCCCGGAAGAAGCCGGATAAGGTCCCGACTGAATGGACAAACTGATTATCGAGGGCGGGAGCCCTATCTCCGGCACCCTGAAAATTTCCGGGGCGAAAAACGCCGCACTGCCGATCCTGGCCGCCGCGCTGTTGGCCGATGGCCCCGTGCATATCCACAACCTGCCGCACCTCAACGACATTACCACCATGATCACCCTGCTGCGGTGTATGGGCTGTGAAGTGACGGTCGACGAGAAGCTGGGGGTGGAGATAGACCCGCGCTCGGTCAACGATCTCACCGCGCCCTACGAGCTGGTGAAGACGATGCGCGCCTCCATCCTGGTGCTGGGCCCGCTGCTGGCCCGCCACGGCGTGGCCAACGTCTCTTTCCCCGGAGGCTGCGCCATCGGCAGCCGGCCGGTGGATATTCACCTCAAGGGCCTGGAGGCCATGGGGGCGGAGATCACCATCGACGAGGGCTTTATTCGCGCGCGCTCCAACGGCCGCCTGAAAGGCGCCAATATCGTGATGGAAAAGGTCACCGTGGGTGGCACCGAGAACCTGCTGATGGCCGCGGTGCTGGCCGAGGGCACCACGGTGCTGCACAACGCCGCGCGCGAGCCGGAGATCGTCGACCTGGCGGAGTTCCTGATCGCCATGGGCGCACAGATCGAGGGTGTGGGTACCGACACGATGCGCGTGCACGGCGTGTCGCGGCTGACACCCTGCACCTTTTCCGTGATGCCGGACCGTATCGAAACCGGCACCTTCCTCGCCGCCGCCGCCGCCGCGCGCGGCAAGGTGCGGCTGACCCATACCCGCGCGGACATTCTCGACGCGGTAATGGTGAAGTTCGAGGAGGCCGGTGCCCATATTTCCACCGGGGACAACTGGATAGAGCTGGATATGAAGGGCAATCGCCCCAAAGCGGTCAGCTTTCGCACCGATCCCTACCCGGCCTTTCCCACCGATATGCAGTCCCAGTTTACCGCCATGAACGCGGTCGCTGAAGGTAAAGGTGTGGTGGTGGAAACCATCTTCGAGAACCGCTTGATCCAGGTACACGAACTCAATCGTATGGGGGCCAATATCCAGCTGGAGGGCAACACCGCGTTTGTCACCGGTGTGGAGAAGCTGAAAGGCGCCCCGGTGATGGCCTCGGACCTGCGCGCCTCGGCCAGCCTGGTGATCGCCGGTATGGTGGCCGAGGGCACTACCGAGGTGGATCGCATCTATCATATCGACCGCGGTTACGAGTGTATCGAGGAGAAGCTGCAACAGCTTGGAGCGAATATTCGCCGGGTGCCGGGATAATATTTGTCGGGACTCGGAAAAGAATATCGGAGCCAGAAGCAAAGGCCCTGATGCCGGGGAAAGTTTGCGGGACTGTTGGCGAGAGGGGCCGAAGGCGCCGTGAATACGTGGAGCGGCCGGACCCTCGCCGACAAGCCTACAGGGATGTATTCACGGCGTGTCCCGCAAACTTTCCCCGGTAGCAGGGCCGCCCAGTAGCCTGCTTACAAAGGGGGCCTCGCACTTGCCGTCAAATTTGTAAAACGATAAACACCATGCAAATCACCATCGCTCTGACCAAGGGAAGAATCCTCAAGGAAACCCTGCCGCTGCTCGCCGCTGCCGGCCTGGAGCCGCTGGAGGATATTTCCAAAAGCCGCAAACTGATTTTCCCCACCAACCGCGAGGATGTGCGCCTGCTGATCCTGCGAGGTGTGGACGTGCCCACCTATGTCCAGCACGGCGCCGCCGATATGGGGGTGGCCGGCAAGGATACACTGCTGGAACACAGCGCCGACGGCATCTACGAGCCGCTGGACCTGGGTATCGCCCGTTGTCGCCTGATGACCGCCGGCATCAAGGGCGCGGAGCTGCCGCGCGGGCGCATCAAGGTGGCGACCAAGTTTGTGCAGAGCGCCAGGAGTTACTACGCCGCCCAAGGGCGCCAGGCGGATATCATCAAGCTCTACGGCGCCATGGAGCTGGCGCCGCTGATGGACCTGGCCGATGAGATCGTCGATATCGTCGATACCGGCAATACCCTGAAGGCCAACGGCCTGGAAGCGCGGGAGACCATCTCCCAGATCAGCAGCCGACTGATCGTGAACAAGGCGTCGATGAAAATGAAGTATCAGCCGATCGACACGCTGATCGAAAAACTCGCCGCTGTTGTCAATGAGCAATAAGCAATGATCGATATGCGCCGGTTGAAAAGTAGTGATGCGGATTTTGGCCGTCAGTTGGACGAGCTGTTGGCCTGGGAGTCCGTTGCCGATACACAGGTGGAGGACACCGTCGCGGAAATCCTGCGGCAGGTGCGCGATCGCGGCGACGCCGCGGTGATCGAGTACACCAACCATTTTGATCGCCGCAATCTGCAGAGCGCGGCGGAATTCAGCCTGTCGCAGGCGGACCTGGAGGCAGCGCTGGAGCGTATTCCGGCAGCGGAGCGCGAGTCGCTGGAGGCCGCCGCCGCCCGCATCCGCGATTACCACCGCCACCAGTTGCAGGAATCCTGGCAGTACCGGGAGGCCGATGGCACCGTGCTGGGCCAGCAGATTGCGCCCATGGAGCGGGTCGGTATCTATGTGCCCGGCGGCAAGGCCAGCTATCCGTCCTCCGTGTTGATGAATGCGATTCCGGCCAGGGTGGCGGGAGTGGATTCGGTCGCCATGGTGGTGCCGGCGCCGGACGACCAGCTCAACGACCTGGTGCTGGCGGCGGCGGCCATCGCCGGCGTCGACCGGCTGTATACCATCGGCGGCGCCCAGGCGGTGGCGGCGCTGGCCTACGGTACCGAGAGTATCGAGGGCGTGGACAAGATCGTCGGCCCCGGCAATATCTTCGTCGCCGCCGCCAAGCGCGCCGTGTTCGGTCGCGTGGCGATCGACATGATTGCCGGTCCGTCGGAAATCCTGGTGATCTGCGACGGCGAGACGGATCCGGACTGGATTGCGATGGACCTGCTGTCCCAGGCGGAACACGACCAGCAGGCCCAGTCCATCCTGTTGAGCCCGGATGCGGATTTTATCGATTCGGTGGCCGTCTCGCTGGAAAAATTGCTGGCGGACCTGCCGCGCCGGGATATTGCCGCCCAGTCGCTGGCGGAGCGGGGCGCATTGATCCGGGTGGATTCGATCGAAGAGGCGATTGCGGTGAGCAACCGCATCGCGCCGGAGCACCTGGAGGTTTCGGTGGAGGAGCCGGAACAATACCTGCCGCAGATCCGCCACGCCGGCGCCATCTTCCTGGGGCGCTACACCGCCGAGGCGCTGGGCGATTACTGCGCCGGCCCCAACCACGTTCTGCCAACGAGCGGCACGGCCCGTTTCTCTTCACCGCTGGGGGTCTACGACTTCCTGAAACGCAGTTCGATCATTTACTGCTCGCCACAGGGCGCCGACAAGCTTGGCCGTATCGCCGGCAACCTGGCTCGCGGCGAGGGGCTCGAAGCGCACGCCCGCTCGGCCCGGTATCGGGTAAAGGGGTAGCGGTTTAAAAACAGCGTGCGATATTCGCATCGCTGTCGGCTCGCTGTTGCTCCGTACCGTGGGAGCCGAACAGGTAGATCGCCTGGAGATCCGGGTAGTGGGCGAGTGCAGTATCCACCAAGGCTTTCCGGCTTTCCATCATCGTCCGCGCCTCACCCTGTTCCGCCGCGTTCTTGCGCCCGCGGCTTTTCCGATACGGTCGCCTGGACCGTCTGGGTTTCGCCTTTGCGCATGAAGGTAATGTGGACCGTATCGCCGGGGCGCAGCGTGGCCATGGCGGCGACGCCGCGCTTGCCATCGTTGATCGGCAGGCCATCGATATGGGTGATGACATCGCCGGGTTTCAGGCCGGCGTCGAAAGCCGGGCCCTGGTCGTAGATAGCGGTAATGATGACGCCGTTACTACTGCCGAGGTCGAAAGCGCGTGCCAGCCGCGGTGTCACGGCACTGGCTTCGATGCCCAGCCAGCCGGGTACCACGCGACCGAATTCGATGATGTCCTGCATCACCTTGAAAGCGATGTTGGCCGGTATCGCAAAGCTGATACCGCCGGAATAGCCGCTCTGGTTCAGTATCGATGTGTTGACGCCGAGCAGCCGCCCGCGCGCGTCCACCAGGGCTCCGCCGGAGTTGCCCGGGTTTACCGCCGCGTCTGTCTGCAGGAAGTTCTGCAGGTAGCTTCCGGTGTCGGTGTTTTCCAGGTAGCGGCCGGTGGCACTGATGATGCCCTGGGTTACCGTCTGGCCGACGCCGAAGGGGTTGCCGATAGCGAGGACCACATCGCCCACCTGGGCCCTTTCCGGTTCGCCCACTTCGATGGCGGTCAGGTTGGGCAGGTCGACCTTGAGTACCGCCAGGTCGAAGTCGGCGTCCGAGCCCACCAGTTGTGCCTGGGCCTCGCGGCCGTCCGCCAGCAATACGACGATCGCCTCCGCCTGGTCCACCACGTGGTGGTTGGTGAGGATATAGCCATCGTCGCCGACAATAACGCCGGAGCCCAGGTTGGACTGCATGCGCTCCCGCTGCGGCACGTTCATGTTGTCGAACAGGTGGCGGAACAACGGGTCGTTGAACAGCGGGTGGCGCCGCTGGGGAACCGCCTTGCGTGTATAGATATTGACCACGGCCGGGCCCGCGACGCTGACTGCCCGCGCATAGGATACCGGTCCCTGCCAGTCGCCCGCGCCCGGCGCGTCGGATCCGCCGCGCAGTTGGGGGAAGAACAGCAGCAGGGCGCCGGCCATGGCCAGGCCAATGATCGCGGGCGCGGCCCAGTCTTGCAGAATCTGTTTCGGTGACACTCGCAACTCCTCAATTTGCGCGCATTATACATGTGTGGCCGGCAGTTGGTGGTCAGTGGCGGGCGCCGCTCCCGGAGCTCCGGGAGCAGGCCGCCGCTCGCCGCCGCTCGCCGCCGGCCACTGAACGCCCCCTGCCGTTGGTCATCGGCGCCATATCCGTATAATGGCGGGTCCAAAATTCCGAGATCCACCAGTAACTAGTATTTGGAGACCTCTATGTCCCTGGTTCGCCCGCACGGCAGCGTGGAGCTGCAGCCCCGGTTTGTTTACGACAGTGAACGACATCACCAGTTGATGCACGAGGCGGAGTCCCTGCCGTCCATCGTGGTCAGCTCCGCTGCGGCGGCCAATGCCGTGATGCTGGGCGCGGGCTACTTCAACCCGCTGCACGGCTACATGAACCTGGCGGATGCGCTGAGCGTCGCCGAGAGCCTGCGCACCAAAGACGGCCTCTTCTGGCCGGTGCCGGTGGTGAATATGGTCGAGGATACCAGCGCCATCGAGGGTGCCTCCCGCATCGCCCTGCGCGACCCGAATGTCGAGGGCAAGCCGGTGCTGGCGGTAATGGACGTGGAGGTGATCGAGACGGTCTCCGACGAGCAGATGGACACCATGGCCGAGCAGGTGTTCGGCACCCTGGACGACAAGCACCCGGGCGTATCGACCTTCAAGTCCACTGGCCGCAAGCTGATCTCCGGTCCCATAGAAGTGCTGAACTTCAGCTATTTCCAGAACGACTTCCCGGACACCTTCCGCACCGCGGTGGAAATCCGCCACGAGTTCGCCGAGCGCGGCTGGAACAAGGTGGTGGCCTTCCAGACCCGCAACCCCATGCACCGCGCCCACGAGGAGTTGTGCAAGATGGCGCTGGATGCCGTGGACGCCGACGGGGTGCTGATCCACATGCTGCTGGGCAAGCTGAAGCCGGGCGATATCCCCGCGCCGGTGCGCGATGCGTCGATCCGCAAGATGGTGGAACTCTACTTCCCGGCCAATACCGTGATGGTCACCGGCTACGGTTTCGACATGCTCTACGCGGGTCCGCGCGAGGCGGTACTGCACGCGGTCTTCCGCCAGAACTGCGGCTGCAGCCACCTGATCGTGGGGCGCGACCACGCCGGCGTGGGCGACTACTACGGGGCTTTCGATGCACAGGGCATTTTCGACGAGAAGGTGCCGGAGGGGGCGCTGGAGATCGAAATCTTCCGCGCGGATCACACGGCCTACTCAAAAAAGCTGAATAAGGTGGTGATGATGCGCGATGTGCCGGATCACTCCAAGGAGGATTTCATCCTGCTGTCCGGCACCAAGGTACGCCAGATGCTGGGCGACGGCATTGCACCGCCCCCGGAGTTCTCCCGCCCCGAAGTGGCTCAGATCCTGATGGACTACTTCCAGAGCCAGTGATCAAGGATTGAAGAAGCAAATAACAAAGGCCGGTGCATGCACCGGCCTTTGTTCGTTCAGCCTCTGTTATCTGTTGGCGGTTGCCGGCTCCTCATCCAGGCCGAAATCCTCGTCCAGGGTGCCCTTGGCGCCTGGCTCTTTGGGGGCCCAGTCCCGCGGAGGTGTGACTTTCTGCTGGCTTTCGTCATTGTCACTCAGTTTGCCGCTGCCGGCTTCCAGCATCTGGCGGCCGATATCCTGGCTGGAGAGGCGCATGGCGCTGTTGGCCAGGTACTCGTGAACTTCGCGGTAGCTCTCGGTCAGGTTGTGGACCAGCTGTGAAGTCTGGTCGAAGTGTTCGTTCACCTGCAGCTGGAAATCTTCCAGCTTGTTGTTGGCTTCGCGCAGGCGCAATTCCAGCTCCTGGGTGCGGTCGACATTGTTGCGGCCGCGCACGGCCAGGAATGCCAGCAGGGCGCCCAGCGCCAGACCGAGAATACCTACCAGGATCAATACCGATGTTGAGTGCACGAATACTTCCTCCTCGGACAGTGAATATTGCACCGCCATCCGTGACGGTGAGAACAGTATACTCAACGCCGCCGGTGTCGGCACTGTTTAGTGCTGACGAAAATGGCGTGCGATTTTGGTAAAGTGGCGCCCTCCGCAGCAGTCAGTCGGTTTTCCAGCCAGCCATGTCGCCAGTCAGCCCGCCGTCACTATCGCCCGCAGAACGTTATCAGCGCGACCTACAGCGCCCGGACTTTGTCGCCGATCCGGCGCAGGCCGCGGCTGTGGAGGAATTGCAGGATCTGTATCGGCGGTTGCTGGCTCGCCAGCCGGGTGGCGGGCTGCTGGAAAGGATCGCCAGGTTGTGGCGGAGGGCGTCGGCACCGGAGCGCGGTCTCTACTTCTGGGGCGGGGTGGGACGCGGCAAGACCTACCTGATGGACGCCTTCTACGAATCCCTGCCGTTTCCGCGCAAGCAGCGCACGCATTTCCACCGCTTCATGCGCGAAGTGCACCGCGCGCTGAAAAGCCTGGCGGGGGAGAAAAACCCGCTGGAGCAGGTGGCGGACCGGATTGCGGCGCGCGCGCAGGTGTTGTGTTTCGACGAGTTTTTCGTGTCGGACATCACCGATGCGATGATCCTGGCCAACCTGCTGGACGCGCTCTTCCGCCGCGGTGTGACGCTGGTGGCGACATCCAATATCGAGCCGGAAGGGCTCTATCGGGACGGGCTGCAGCGGGCCCGCTTCCTGCCGGCCATCGCGCTGCTGAACCGGCACACGAAGGTGGTGAATGTGGACGGCGGCACCGACTACCGGCTGCGGGCCCTGGAGATGGCGGAGCTCTACCACTACCCGCTGGATGCCGACGCCGATGCCAGCCTGGCGCGCAGCTTCCGGCGGCTGATGGTGGAGGGTTGCGAGGTGGAGGAGAAGGTCGACCTGGATATCGAGGGGCGACGCCTCCGCGCCCTGAAAGTGGCGGACGATGTGGCCTGGTTCGACTTCAGCGACCTGTGCGACGGCCCCCGCTCGCAGAACGACTATATCGAGCTGGCACGGGAGTATCACACGGTGCTGCTGGCGGAGGTGCCGCAGTTCGACGAGCGCATGGAGGCCCAGGCGCGCCGCTTTATCAACCTGGTGGACGAGTTCTACGACCGCTGCGTCAAGCTGGTGATCTCCGCGGAAGTATCGGTGGACCGGCTCTACGCCGGCAGGCACCTGAAGTTTGAATTTGAGCGGACGGTCAGTCGGCTGCTGGAGATGCAGTCCCACGACTACCTGGCGCGGCCGCATCGGTCCGAGTGAGTTGGCCCTTTGGCGCTTCCCGGATGCTTGTGAGCTGGCTCCGGGGCGGCCCTGCTACCGGGAGCTGTTTGCGAGACACGCCGTAAATACGTCCCTGTAGGCTCTAATCGACATCCCTGTCTCATAAGGTCCCGCAAACAGCTCCCGGCAGCAGGGCCTTTGCAGCGAGTTTCAGTATTCTTCCGAGCTCGGCCTGTAGGGTGCGCCGTGGCAGACAACTGCTCCATGCGTAGTCTGCATGGCCGCCATCCATGGCGGCCTCGCACCATTGGCGTACCGGTGCGCACGGCGCACCCTACCTGGAACTAGTGGTGTTTTTATCGGCAGTTGGAACAAAACTCCGAGGTTAAATGCGAAGGCTCCGATGCCGGGGGCGCCTTGCGGGACTGTCTGCGAGAGGGACCTCGCGGACAAGCCTCCAGGGATGGATTCACGGCGTGTCCCGCAAGGCGCCCCCGGTAGCGGAGCCGCCCCTGGCCTCGCTTACAGGCACCTGCCGCTCCCCAAAAACCGCTTGAAAAGCATACACTCCTTATGTACCATCCGCGCTCTTTTGTGGGACGGCCCGATTGGCGGGCCACATTGCAGGTTTTATAACATGAAGACATACAGTGCCAAGCCGGAAGCGGTCAAACGCGACTGGTATATTATTGACGCTGCAGACAAGACCCTGGGTCGCATCTCGGTCGAGATCGCCCGCCGTCTGCGCGGCAAGCACAAACCTGAGTACACGCCCCACGTTGACACTGGTGATTACATCGTTGTGATCAACGCGGAAAAGGTTCGTGTAACCGGTAATAAAGCCACGGACAAGATCTACCACAGCCACTCCGGCTATCCCGGTGGTCTCAAGTCCATCAGCTTTGAAAAACTGATCGACAAGGCTCCCGAGCGTACCATCCAGAGCGCTGTCAAAGGCATGCTGCCGAAGGGTCCCCTGGGTCGCGCCATGTTCAGGAAGTTGAAGGTGTACAAAGGCAGCGAACATCCTCACGCGGCGCAACAGCCGATTGACCTGGCGATCTAAACGGGAAAACTCTTATGGCAACTACTCAATACTACGGTACCGGCCGCCGCAAGACCTCCACCGCGCGCGTATTCATCGAGCAGGGTGAAGGCAAGATCACTGTGAACGGTCGCCCCCTGGACCAGTACTTCGGTCGCGACGTGGCGCGCATGATCGTGCGTCAGCCGCTGGAATCCGCCGAGCTGGTCGACAAGTTCGACATCAACGCCACTGTAAAAGGTGGCGGTTCCTTCGGTCAGGCGGGTGCTATCCGCCACGGCCTGACCCGCGCCCTGATGCAGTACGACGAAGAGCTGCGCCAGCCGCTGCGCGCTGCGGGCTATGTAACCCGCGATGCCCGTGCAGTGGAGCGGAAGAAAATCGGTCTGCGCAAAGCGCGCAAGAGACCGCAGTTCTCCAAGCGTTAACGGCAGCTTCGCTGCTTGCGAAAAACCCGGCCAACTGCGCCGGGTTTTTTGTGTGGTTGGTTGTCGGTGCGCCGCTCTGGCCCGCAGTTACCGGCCGCTAACCACCGATCGCTCGCCACTCGTGAGCAGCGCGCCAAATTGCGTACGAAGTGCGCAATTTGTGGTCAGTTCGCCGCGCGATTCCCGACGTTCCCACCGTCGCTGCCTTGTATCAACTTGGCATTTTCTTTAACATTGCGCGAATTTGTATCCGCTTGATTTATGGGGTTTATTTCGCCGGCAATGCGCCGGGCGGGACGTCTCGCAGGTACAGTTTTTGGGTTTGGGTCAGCGCGTTTCAATGAAGAGCCGCTGTGATGGGAGAAATACGTCATGAGTGATGACGGTGTAAACGTAGGACGGCGCCGCTTCCTGACCGCCGCAACCTCGGTGGTCGGTGGTGCCGGCGCGGTCGGTGTCGCCGTACCTTTTGTGAAATCCTGGAATCCGAGCGCCAAGGCCAAGGCCGCCGGCGCGCCGGTCAAATACAATATCAGCAAACTCGAGCCCGGCCAGATGGTCACCGTCGAGTGGCGGGGCAAGCCGGTCTATGTGGTGCGCCGGAGCGAAGAAGCGCTGGAAAACCTGGTCAAGGTGGAGCCGGAGCTGCGCGATCCCATGTCCGAGGAATCCAACCAGCCCGCTTATGTGGATCCCGAAACCCGCTCCATCAAACCGCAACTGTTCGTGATGGTGGGGCTCTGTACACACCTGGGTTGCGCACCCATGTACCGCCCGGAAGTGGGCGCCGAGGATCTCGGCGGTGCGGACTGGATGGGCGGCTTCTTCTGTCCCTGCCACGGCTCCAAATACGACCTGGCCGGCCGCGTCTACAAGGGCGTACCGGCCCCCACCAATATGGATGTCCCGCCGTATTCCTATGACGGCAACGACGTAATCGTGATTGGCGTGGATCAGGAGGGCAGCGCATGAACTGGTTAACCGCTTTTGGTGATTGGGTCGATCAGCGCCTGCCGATTTACCAGGCCTGGGACAAGCACATGGGCAAGTATTACGCGCCCAAGAATTTCAATGTCTGGTACTTCTTCGGCGTGTTGTCGATGCTGGTACTGGTCAACCAACTGCTCACTGGCATCTGGCTGGTGATGAGTTTCAACCCGTCTGCGGAGGGCGCTTTCGCCTCCGTCGAGTACATCATGCGCGATGTGGAGTGGGGCTGGCTGATCCGCTACCTGCATTCCACCGGGGCTTCCGCCTTCTTTGTGGTGGTCTATCTGCACATGTTCCGCGGCCTGATGTACGGTTCCTACAAGCCGCCGCGCGAATTGGTGTGGATCTTCGGCATGTGCATCTACCTGGTGCTGATGGCCGAGGCCTTCATGGGCTATGTACTGCCCTGGGGGCAGATGTCCTACTGGGGCGCGCAGGTGATCGTGTCGCTGTTCGGGGCCATTCCCGGTATCGGCGAGGACCTGGTGCAGTGGATTCGCGGTGACTACCTGATCTCCGGCATCACCCTGACGCGTTTCTTCTCCCTGCACGTGATCGCGTTGCCGCTGGTACTGGTGCTGCTGGTGGTGCTGCATATCCTGGCGCTGCACGAAGTGGGCTCCAACAACCCGGACGGCATCGAGATCAAGAAGAACAAGGACGAGAATGGCATCCCCAAAGACGGCGTGCCCTTCCACCCCTATTACACCGTGCACGACCTGGTGGGTGTGGCCGTGTTCCTGTTCATTTTCTGTGTGGTGGTGTTTTTCTTCCCGGAGATGGGTGGTTTCTTCCTCGAACACGCCAACTTCGAGGAGGCCAACCCGCTGAAGACCCCGGAGCACATCGCACCGGTCTGGTACTTCACGCCCTTCTACGCCATCCTGCGCGCGGTGACCATCGATATCGGCCCGCTGACGGCGAAATTCCTGGGTCTGATGGCCATGGGCGCGGCGATCGCGATCCTGTTCGTGCTGCCGTGGCTGGACAAGAGCCCGGTGCGCTCCATCCGCTACAAGGGCGTGCTGCCGAAAGCGCTACTGCTGGTGTTTGCGGCGGTGTTCATCATCCTGGGCTACCTGGGCGTACAGGCGCCGACGCCGGGCCGAAACTTCCTGGCGCAGATCGCGACCCTGTTCTACTTCGCCTTCTTCGTGACCATGCCCATCTGGAGCAACCCGACGGAGCGCAAGGGGATCGCCTCCTGGATCGTCAGCGGCCTGTTCGCGTTCATGTTCCTGTGGATGGCGGTCAGCAACTGGGCGATAGATCTTGTCTTCGGCGACGCTACTGGAAAGGGCAGTGCCTTTTTCCGCATTGTCGTTAGTGATAAGGGCAGTGCTTTTGTCGGCATCGTCGCCCTGCTGCTGACGGCCTTCTTCGCGGCATTGCCGTGGCTGACCGGCCGCGACGCCGTGCACCCGGAACCGGAGCGCGTCACCAGCCCGTCCGGTGGCAAGACCTTCGGGGTGCTGTTCGGTGGTATCATCATCGTCGGCCTGCTGGCTTTCCTGCCGATCAAGGCGGTGGGGGCCGAGACCGGGGTACAACTGGACCACATCAATATCGACCTGCAGGACAAACCATCCCTGCAGCGTGGCGCCAAGTACTTCGTCAACTATTGCATGGGTTGTCACGGGGCCAGTTTTTCCCGCTGGGAGCGGGTGGCCCGGGATCTGGAGGTCCCGAACGAATTGATGATGCAGAATCTGGTGTTGGGCGATGACAAGATCGGCAGCCTGATGAAAATCTCCATGCGCCCGGATGATTCCCAGGACTGGTTCGGCGCCGCGCCGCCGGACCTGACCCTGGTGGCCCGTTCGCGCTCGCCGGAATGGCTCTACACTTACCTGCGCAGTTTCTACAAGGATGACAGCCGGCCGACCGGCGTGAACAACAAGGTGTTTCCCAGCGTGGCCATGCCGCATGTGCTGATGGAACTGCAGGGCCTGCCGGAGTGCGCGCCCGGCCCGAAACGCGAACACGGCCACGTTGTGCGCGACGAACTGGGCAACCCGATCATGGACGCCGACTGCGGCAGCCTGGAAGTGAAAGACATCAAGGGTTCCATGACGCCGGAAGAGTTCGACCAGGCGATGTACGACCTGGTGAATTTCATGGAGTACATCGCCGAGCCGATGGCGGAGGATCGCAAACGCGTCGGTTTTTACGTGCTGGCGTTTATCCTGGTGTTCTTTGTCTTCGCCTGGTTGCTGAACCGCGAATACTGGAAAGACGTGGACCACTGAAGCGGTCGCGGATTTCGCTGAATCTCCGGGGGTGGCGCTGTTCCACCGCCCTTTTGTGAAGCACTTCCACGTGCTTCACCCTTCGGGTCAGCTAAAACTGGCCAAAAGCGCTTCCGGCGCTTTTGTGCGTTTATTGACACAGGCCGGCACTCTTGCCGGCCGATTAGTTCGAGGTAGTTAGACGATGGGTGTGCCGACCAACAAGCGCTCCTCCATGACCTTCTTTTCCGATGGTCGCGATCATTACAGTCACCGTGTGCGCATTGTGCTCGCCGAGAAAGGGGTTTCGGTCGATGTCATCGACGTAGATTCTGACGACAAGCCGGCTGAGCTGGCCGAGCTCAATCCGTACAACTCCCTGCCGACGCTGGTGGATCGGGACCTGGTCCTGTTCGAGACCAAGGTGATGATGGAGTACCTGGATGAGCGCTTCCCGCACCCACCGCTGCTGCCGGTCTACCCGGTGGCGCGGGCGCAGAGCCGCCAGATCATGCACCGCATCGAGCGCGACTGGTGCCCGCTGGTGGACAGGATCGAGGCCGGGGGCAAAGACGCCGCTGCGGCCCGCAAGGACCTGCGCGACAGTTTCGTGGGTATTGCACCGCTGTTCACCGATCTGCCGTATTTCTTCAACGAGGAATTCACGCTGGTGGACTGCTGCATGGCGCCGCTGTTGTGGCGCCTGGAACATTTTGAAATCAGCCTGCCGAAGAGCAAGCAGGCCAAGCCATTGCTGGACTATATGGACCGCCTTTTCACGCGCGACGCCTTCCTGCAGAGCCTGACCGAACTTGAGCGGGAAATGCGCTGAGGCGAGGGCGGCGCGAATGTATGGTGCGGCCGGACTGTCGGGGCAGGGGATTGAACCCGGCAGGCCCGCGCCTGCCCCCGTAGGCAACTTTACTGGAGAGTGACTTGAGTAAACCGGAAATGACCTCCAACCGCCCGTATATCCTGCGGGCGTTTTACGAGTGGATAACCGACAACCGGTGCACTCCCTATATCCTCGTGGATAGCCATCTGCCCGGTGTGCTGGTGCCCCAGCAGCATGTCAACGAAGACGGCCAGATAGTGCTCAATGTCTCCGAAACCGCCGTCGCCGGGCTGACCATGGACAACTACGCCATCCGCTTCAACGCCCGATTTGGCGGTGTGCCCACGGATATCCAGGTACCGGTGGGCGCAGTGGTTGGGATCTACGCGCGGGAGAACGGCCAGGGCATGGTGTTCGAGGCAGAGGAAACCCCCGAGCCACCGGAGCCGACGCCGCCCACCAGCCTGGGCAAGAAATCCTCCAAGAAGCCGTCGTTGCGAGTCGTGAAGTAGTGACTGGCGGTCGGTGGTGAGCTGGTCGGGAGACCCCGATCGCCACCGGCCACCGGGCGCTGACCATTCTCAATGCGCGGAACAATAGAACAATAATTCCTCCATGTACTCTACGATGCAGTGGCTGCGCCATGCCTGGCTGCCGGTTTTGCCGCTGTCGGTGCTGATTGCGCAGCATTTTCAGTGGTTCGATTTCAGCGCCCTGCCGATGCCCGAACTGCCGCTGGCACTGCTGGGAAGTGCAGCGGCGCTGGGCGTGTTTTTCAAGGCCAGCCGGGCGGGCGTTGCCGCCTTGCTGGTAGTGGCCGCCTACCTGATCATCGATACACTTCAGTGGACCCGCTCCGTCGCCGAGACGGAACTGCTGCTGGCCCTGCTCGGTTTCAACCTGGCGGCGCTGTCGTGGACCCGCGACCGGAGCCCCCTGAGCGGATTCGGTATCCTGCTCGTCGGTATCCCGGTCGCCCAGGTGGTGGCTCTGTTTTCACTGCGCGAATGCTGCGCCCGGCTGCTCACCGGGGAGTTGCTGACTCTGGCCGACAATCCTGTCACGGCATTGATACCCCGCGAATACAGCGCCGCCGATCTGCTGTCGATCGGCGCCGTGTTGCTGGCGCTGCCCGCCTGGGTACGGCGCCGCGACCAGACGGGCGCGGCCCTGTTGACCTGTGTCCTGTTGCTCTCTGCGGGGGCCGCCTTCGGCGCACTGTCGGAGGCCTTGCCCCTGTTCGCGTTGGTGATCGGCGGGTTGTTACTGCTGCTGGCAGTGCGCACCGCCCATGAGCTGGCGTTCCGCGACGAGCTGACGGGAATTCCATCGCGGCGCGCCTACAGCCGCTACCTGCTGACACTCGGGCGCCATTTCAGCATTGCCGTGGTCGATATCGACCATTTCAAGAAGCTCAATGACCGCCACGGTCACCAGGTGGGCGATCAGGCGCTGCGGATGGTGGCGGCGCAGATTGCGCGCTACGGCGGCGGGCCCGCCTTCCGCTACGGTGGCGAGGAGTTTGTCGTGGTGTTACCCGGCCGCGACCGGGAGCGCGCGCAGCGGTCCCTGGAGCGGATGCGCGAGAAGATCGCCGGCTATCCGATGCGCCTGCGCTCGGCCGGCCGCTCACGCAGGAACGACACAAAGGCCCGCAGCCGGCGCGGCAACGGCGGCGGCAAGGTGATCAAGACCACCGTGAGCGTCGGTGTCGCTACCAGTGGCGAGAAGGCGAGGTCGCCCGACGATGTCATGCGGGCCGCCGACAGGGCGCTGTACCGGGCCAAGCGCGGCGGTCGCAACCGGGTCTGCGCCGTGTAGGCCGGGCCGGGCACAGGGAAGTCCGACTCCCTGTGCGCCGCTCCGGCGACACGACAAAATGGCGCCTTATTCCCGATCGGTATTGGTGAATCGCCGGCGGGGCCCCAATACTGCTAGGCAGGGCAAGTAAAAGGAGAGACCGCGTGCGCCTGCTCAGCCATACCATCGGAATTTTTACCCACCCGGACCGGGAATGGGAGGCGATCCGCGCCGACCGGGACTCCTCCATGCAGGTGTTTCTCAGCCATGTGCCGATTCTGGCGCTGATTCCCTGTATCGCGGGCTATATCGGCGTGACCCGGGTCGGGTTCGAGCTGGGCGGACACCTGGCAAGGCTGACACCGGGCAGCGCCGCTGTTCTGGCGGTGGTGATGTATTTCGCGATAGTGGCCGGTGTCTACCTGCTGGGCGAGTTCATCAAATGGATGGCGAGATCCTACGGCGTCGAGGACGATGAGCCCAGGCGCCACTACGAGGGTACGGCGCTGGCGGTATTCGTTACCACGCCCATCTTTCTCGCCAGTATCGTCCTGATTTACCCGCACCTGTGGCTGGCGGTGGCGGTCATCGGCCTGGCCGGCATTTACTCCGTCTACCTGATCTACGAGGGCATTCCGATCCTGATGAACATGAGCAGGGAGCGGGCCTTCCTGTACGCCGGCGCCGTCATCACCGTGGCACTGGTGATGATGGTGACGGTGATGATCGGTTCGGTGATCCTGTGGAGTGTGGGGATCGGGCCCGTCTACCAGCATTGAGCGGGTAACAGGTATCAAAGGCTGGAGTGTGCGCTCTGGCCATGTGGCTGGTCCGTCCACTGGCTTTCGATCTCTGATCTTCGATCATTACCGGGAACCGGCGGCATCGGGCAGTCCAGGCTGTCGGCGATGGCGCGCAACAGCTCGATCTCCCTCGCCTCGATTTTCCCGTCGTGAGCCATGGTGGCCGCCATGGCTTTCAGCAGTGCCGGCTTGCTCAGCGGCGTGGCACTTTCCGCTATCGCCAGGGCCTTGTCGAGCCGCTGCAGGGTGATGTCCGAAGCCGCGGGCAGCGGGGTGGCGGCCTGTTGTTGTCTCGGGAACGCCTGCCGAAGGGACTTCAGGCCCACCTCGTAGGCGCGTTTGGCATCCAGGTACTGGTGGTGGCCGGTGTGCGCTATGGCGGCCAGCAGGAAGGCGTTGGCGTCCCGCTGGGCGCCGCGCTTGTCCGACAGGCGCTGCCGGTCCGGCCTACCCTCGAGGGCGTGCATCAGCACCCGGTAGAGGGCCCATTCCCACAGCTCCACGCGATTGTCGCTGCGCAACAGTTTGATCAGGTTGCGTTTGAATACCTGGTACTGCTGCGGCACCAGCGATTTGAGCGCCGGTACGCAGAGGTCGATCAGCGGCAGGCGCGCATTGGCGGGCAGGGAGGCCAGTTGCGGCTCCAGCCGTTGCATCTCGCGGAAAACCGCGGGGTGCGCGTTCCGCTGCAGTAGTTGTCGCTGCTGTTGCCGCTGGTCCGGGTCCTCGCAAAACAGCAGGCGGTAGACCAGCGCCCGCGCGGCGAAGGGGTCGTGGGCCGCCTGTTGCAGTGCCGGGGGGACGGCCGCCAGCAGTTGCCGGCCGTAGTCCGCCTGTCGTTCGTCGGGGTGGCCGATACGATTGTCCACCGCGTCGGCGATGGTTTCGTAGCTTGCGGGACCGCCCGCGGTCGGGGCCATCCCCGCCACCTGCGCATCCTGTTCCGGGCTCGCGGCGATGCCGGCGCCCTGGTCGACCCGGGAAAATTGCCCGTTCCAGTGCGGGTCCAGCCGCCCGATACGGTCCTCCAGCGGCGGATGGGTGGAAAAGATGTTGGCGAAGGATCTTTTCAGGCCGCTGGCGAAATACATATGGCTGAATTCCGCCGCGCGGTTGGAGGCGAGCTGCGAACCGCCGCTGTAGCCGCCGATTTTCTTCAGTGCGCCGGCGATACCGGTGTTGGTGCGGGTGAACTGCACGGCCGAGGCGTCGGCGAGATACTCCCGCTGGCGGCTCACCGCGGACTTGATCAGGTTGCCGAAAAATGTGCCGGTATAGCCGATTGCGATCAGGCCTGCGCCAATACCGAGGAATGCCATGCGGCTGCGGTTGCCGCGGGATCCGAAGTAGCTGCCGCGCAGCAGCCAGTGGCCCAGCAGGCCGATGATCAGGATGCCGTTCAGCAGGCCGACAATGCGGATGTTGAGGCGCATGTCGCCGTTGAAAATATGGCTGAATTCGTGTGCGACCACGCCCTGCAGCTCTTCGCGGTTCAATGTCTCGATACAGCCGCGGGTCAGGCCGATCACCGCGTCGGTGGGCCGGTAGCCGGCGGCGAAGGCGTTGATGGCGTCGTCTTCGAGCAGGTACACATCCGGCACCGGCGTGCCGGAGGCGATGGCCATTTCCTCCACCACATTGAGGGCGCGCTTTTCCGCGGCGGAGTGCTGCGCGACATTGATCTTGCGCCCGCCCAGGGATTCCGCCACCGCGCGACCGCCGGCGGCCATCTGGCGCAATTTGTAGAGGCTGCCCAGGGCGATGACTGCGGCGATGGCCAGCGCGATCGCGGCCACGGTATCCCAGCCCAGGAGCCCGTCGATATTGGTCGGGGAAAACGCCTGGCCGCGGGACCAGGCCACCATCGCGGCGGAGAGCAGGGTGGTGATGCCGATCAGCAGTACCACCGCCAGCGCGAACAGTCCCACCAGCAGGCCGCTGTTGCGGCGCGCCCGATCCTGGTATTCGAAGAAGTTCATTTGGTATTCCCGGAGTGTGTCCTTGGTTTCTCAAGTTTCGGGGGCAGTTTCGGGGAGCCGGAGCGGGGTGCGCCATTGCCAGCTACGCCGAACCCCGAAATCTCAGCTGTAAGAAGCCTTGAACTCAAGTTTCGGGGGCAGGTGGGGGAACAATCCCGCCCGATCCCGTGCAGGATTCCCGCTCAGAATTCGACCCGCGGTGCGGCCTGCATGGCCTCGGAGTCGGCGAACTCCAGCAGTCGCCCATCGGCTCGGTGGCCGAAGAAGCCGGCGAAGAACACCGGCGGGAAGCTCTGCTTGTAGATGTTGTATGCCATCACCGAGTCGTTGAACGCCTGGCGGGCGAAAGCGACCTTGTTCTCGGTGCTGGTCAGCTCCTCGGTGAGCTGCATCATGTTCTGGTTGGCCTTGAGGTCCGGATAGGCCTCCATCACCACATTCAGGCGCCCCAGCGCACTGGCCAGTGCGCCCTCGGCGTGCCCCAGATCGGCGATGGCGTTCGGGTTGCCCGGGTTGTCGGCGGCGTGTTTGAGGCCGGTGAGGGCGGTGTTGCGGGCGTTGGTCACCGCTTCCAGTGTCTCGCGTTCGTGCTTCAGGTAGCCTTTGGCGGTGTCCACCAGGTTGGGGATCAGGTCGTAGCGGCGTTTCAGTTGCACTTCGATCTGTGCAAAGGCGTTTTCATATCGATTTTTCAGGGAAACCAGTTTGTTGTAAATGCCCACTACGTAGAACAGCAGTGCGGCGATGGCGATCAGCCAGACGATGGTTGAAATCTCCATATTGTATTCGCCCGTATTGTGATTGTTGGCGTCGATCTTATCACCTCGGGTTGCGGGATTCAGTGCCGGAACCGCAACGGGGTGCCATCGACAAGCACCTTCGACTCCGGAACCTGAGTTATCACGGTGGACCTACCAAAGGCGGATGGCCGCGGAAGGGATCGCTTCGGTTATAATGCCGGCGCAATAAATATTTCGCCGTTGTCCGGGATATGAGGCCGCGGCACAGATTTGGGAGCAGCCAGTATGAGCGATGTAACTTCAGATCCGGTGGTGATAGTCGGTATGGCGCGCACGCCCATGGGCGCCATGCAGGGGGGGCTTTCCGCCGTCAGCGCCCCGGAGCTGGGCGCCGCGGCGATTGGCGCGGCACTCGGCGATGCGGGCGTGGCCCCCGCCGATGTCAGCGAAGTGTTGATGGGCTGCGTCCTGCCGGCCGGTGTCGGCCAGGCCCCGGCGCGCCAGGCGGCCCTGGGCGCCGATATCCCCGCCGGTACGCCCACCAGCACCGTCAACAAGGTGTGCGGCTCCGGCATGAAGACCGTGATGATGGGCCGCGATGCGCTGCTGTCGGGAGATGCCAAAGTGGTGGTCGCCGGCGGCATGGAGAGCATGAGCAATGCCCCCTATCTGCTGCCCAAGGCCCGCGGCGGCATGCGCCTGGGACACGGCGAGGTGCTCGACCATATGTTTCTGGACGGCCTGGAAAATGCCTACGACGGCAAACTGATGGGCGCCTTTGCCGAATGCACCGCAGACAAGTACAGCTTTACCCGTGAGCAGCAGGACAACTTTGCGATCGAATCCCTGGCCCGCGCCAACAGGGCGATCGAGAGCGGTGACTTCGAGCGTGAAGTTGCGCCGGTGACCGTGTCCAGCCGCCGGGGCGATGTGGAAATCAGTATTGACGAGGGACCGGGCAGCGCGCGCCCGGACAAGATCCCGCAGCTCAAACCGGCTTTCCGCAAAGATGGCACGGTCACCGCGGCCAACGCCAGCTCCATATCCGACGGTGCCGCCGCGGTGGTGCTGATGCGCGAGAGCGAAGCGAAGGCTCGCGGCCTGAAGGTGCTGGCGGTACTGCGCGGCCAGACCCAGTTTGCCCAGGAGCCGGAGTGGTTTACCACCGCGCCGGTGGGGGCGATGCAGAAACTGCTGGAAAAAACCGGCTGGTCCGCCGATGAAGTGGATCTGTACGAGATCAACGAGGCCTTCGCCGTGGTCACCCTGTCCGCGATGCGCGAGCTGGATCTGCCCCACGACAAGGTGAACGTCAACGGCGGCGCCTGTGCGCTGGGTCACCCGCTGGGCGCCAGCGGCGCGCGCATTCTGGTGACGCTGCTGGCGGCACTGGAAAAGCGCGACCTGAAAAAAGGGGTTGCCAGCCTCTGCATCGGTGGCGGCGAGGCGACAGCCGTGGCGATTGAGCGCGTCTGACCGGCGCTTTGAAACGGGGCTTATGCCTCTTCCACGGCCAAATGAAGAAGGAGTCCTCTGGACTCCTTTTTTGTTACTGGCCGGTTTTTTTATAGGCCGCCGATCACGGCGGCGTTGCCGGGAATACACCTGATTGGGCGCGGGGAATTTTCTTGCCTGAAGTTTTTGCCCTTTCCGGTGTTTGTGTCCCCCCTGGCGCACGGTCTGTCCATTTTTAGCACTCTGTCCCATAACGGGGACCGGAAACCACATAAAATGCGTTTCTTTGCGGCGTGCTTGTTTCGTGCATAGGCCGCGGTTAGAGTGAGGTCCCGCTCAAATTCGATAATAATTTAAATTTTTTGAGGACCTTTTCATGACTGAACTTGCCCAACAAGCGTGTGAAGCATGCCGCGCCGATGCGCCGCTGGTCAGCGATGAAGAACTGACTGAACTGCTGCGGGAAATTCCCGACTGGACGCCGGTTACCCGCGACGGTGTCATGCAACTTGAACGCGTATTCAAGTTTCGCAATTTCAAGCAGGCGCTGGCGTTCACGAATCGCGTGGGTGCGATTGCGGAGGAAGTCGGCCACCATCCGGCGCTGTTGACCGAGTGGGGCAAGGTGACCGTAACCTGGTGGAGCCACGAGGCCGGTGGGTTGCACAAGAACGACTTCATCATGGCCGCGCGCACCGACCAACGGGTAGAGGCGGAATAAGCCGACCAGGCAGCCGCCTTTGACCCGAGTGGCGGTCCCGGAAACCGGGGCCGCCGTACACGGCGCACAGTGCGTCTGGAATCCGGATAATGACGGGGCTGCCATGTTGCGAATGAAGTCTACGTGCGAGCGCTGCAGTGCCTCGCTGGGGCTGACCGATCGGGCCTTCATCTGCTCTTTTGAAAATACTTTCTGTCCCCAGTGTGCGGAACAGCTGGAGCACCGTTGCCCCAGCTGCCAGGCTGAACTGGTACAGCGGCCCGCCCGCACCCGCTCTCCTACCGAAGTACCCGACCAGGGTTTCAAGGCCAAGCTGGAGAAGCTGCTGGTCTGAAACTGTTTCCGTCCGAGAGCCAGTTTAAACTGAAAAAATTCGACCGTCGTGCCGGCTGCTGCTGAAACAGTGCGAATACCAGTCTGCCCTAGTGGGCCGTTGTAGCTGGGCGAGCGTATTGGATTGCGGAGTCTGCTCCGGGATGGACATCTCCTACACGCGCACGGCCCAGAGCAGAAACTCGCGGTTGCCGTCGCCGCCTCGGATCGGGCTGTCGATATAGCCCCGCACTGCCAGCCCCAGATCGCGGCAGAGGCCGGTGATTTTTTCGCGCACTTGTGCGTGGAGGGCTTCATCGCGCACCAGGCCGCCCTTACCGATATGCTCGGGCCCCACTTCGAATTGCGGCTTGACCAGGCTCAGTAACCGGCCGCCGCGTTTCAGCAAGGGGGGCAGCTGCGGCAGAATCAGTGTCTGGGAAATGAAAGAGACATCCATCACCACGGCGTCGAAGCCGGTATCTCCGTAGGGTGAAAGTTGCGCCGCCCGCAGGTGGCGGGCGTTGATGCCCTCGAACAGTTGCATGCGGGGATGGTCGCGCAATTTCGGGGCCAGTTGGTCGCGCCCCACATCCACACCCACCACCAGCGCTGCGCCGCGCTGTAACAGGCAGTCGCTGAAACCGCCGGTGGAGCAACCCACATCCAGTGCGCGCCAGCCGCTCGGGTCCAGGCCCGTGTGGTCGAGGATTGCCGCCAGCTTCAGCCCCGCGCGGGACACATAGCAATCTTCCGGCAGGGGCGTCACGCGTAACTCCCGGTCTTCGCCCACCGACTGGCCCGCCTTCCTGGCGACCTCCCAGTCACCGCCGGAACCCAGCCGTACACGGCCCGCGTCCACCAGTTTTTTGGCGTGAGTGCGGGAATTGGCGAGATTGCGCTCTACCAACAGTCGATCCAGGCGTGTCATACGGGGGCGTTCGTTAGGGAAACCGGCGACATGCTAACGCCTGGCTGGCAGAACCTCTATCCTTTCAGGAGAAGTTCGCTGGTTTAGAGGCGGTATGGCGAAGAGCGGTCTGGACAAATTCAGGATTCGCAAGGGCAAGGTATTCGAAGCGCCACTGGAGAGCGCTTTTGGCCGGTTGGTCACTCCGTTCGAGGAGTTTATCCACCGCCAGAGCAGCAGTGGCATTCTGCTGATGCTGTGTGCGGTGGCGGCGCTGATTATCGCGAATTCCCCCCTGCAGGAGGGCTACAAGCACCTGCTGCATATGCCAATCAGCCTCAATGCCGGTGACTGGGAGTTTTCCCTCAGCCTGCACCACTGGATCAACGACGGCCTGATGACCGTCTTCTTTTTCCTTGTCGGCCTGGAGCTCAAGCGCGAGTTCCTGGTGGGGGAACTTTCCGACCTGAAGCAGGCGATGCTGCCGGTGATGGCGGCGGTTGGCGGTATGGTGGTGCCGGCGCTGATCTACGTCGCTTTCAATGCCGGCGGTGACGGCGAGCGCGGCTGGGGTATTCCGATGGCCACGGATATCGCCTTTGCCGTGGGCTGTATCGCGCTGCTGGGAAACCGCGTGCCGCGGGCAGTGGTTACTTTCCTGGTGGCACTGGCGATTGTCGACGACCTGGGGGCGATCCTGGTGATTGCCATCTGGTACACCGAAAGTGTGAATATGATCGCGCTGATGGCTTCGGGGGCGCTTGTGGTCATCATGTGGCTGTTGAAAGCCGCGGGGGTACGCCGCTCCCCGGCCTTTATCTTTGTGGGCGTGCTGCTCTGGTACGGGCTCTATGTCACCGGCGTGCACGCGACCCTGGCCGGGGTGATCACCGCCATGGCGATGCCGGCGCGGCCCAAGTACGATCCGGTGGCTTTCAGCACCTTCGTCAAGGACATCATCCGCAGCTTCGACCGCTGCTTCCGGCCCGGCGACAAGATCATTGCCAACGACGCTCTGCGCGCCCGGGTCATGGCGCTGGATAACGGCATAAACCTGGCGCAGTCGCCGTTGCAACGGATGGAGACCCGCCTGCATACACCGGTGGCGTTTCTGGTGATCCCGATTTTTGCGCTGGCGAACGCCGGCATCCCGATCGACAGCTTCACCAGCCGCGATGCGGTGTTCAATTCGGTCACCATGGGGGTAATCGGCGGGCTGGTGTGCGGCAAGCTGGTGGGGATTGTCGGGGCGACCTGGCTCGGCTGGAAGCTGGGATTCGGCAACCTGCCGCGGGGGGCCAGTTTTCACCACATCATTGGTGTGGCGCTGCTCGGCGGGATCGGTTTCACCATGTCGATCTTCATTTCGGAGCTGGCGTTTGCCGGCCGGCCGGAGCTGCTGGTGCAGGCCAAGGCGGGGGTGCTGCTGGCATCGATCATTGCGGGCATCGCCGGCTTCACCGTGCTGAGCCGGGCGCCGATGTCCGAAGAGGAGCTCGTGCCCGCGGCCGACGATAGCTTCGAGGAGGAACCGCGAGACTCAAACGGGCCGTCCCCGTAAGCGGGCCCTCGCTTACGGGCCCGCTCCGCAATCCGCCGCTAACCGGGCGGCACCGGAAGCTGCCCGTCTACCTCGAATTCGCCGCGCCTGAACTGGTACAGGCGGCTGCCCACCTTGAACTCCACCCGTTCCGGTGTCGCCTGGGAGTAAAACCCCGTCTCTCGCCCGGGGCGACGGCTCACCAGTGCCGCCGGGTCGAACACCGCCACGTTGATGCCGCCGTTGCCGTCCCGCGCCGAGCGGAACTGGGCCAATTGCACGGCGTTTTCCCGCAGTTCACTGCCGAGCTCCTGGCTGTCGCGATAGCTGCTGGGGGAGCTCAGCGACGGATAGCCGTCAAACGGTGGCTGCTGCAGTAGCACCGCCCGCTCGCAGCGGTAGCGCAGTGTGAAAGCTGTGTGCTGGGCGTTGATGCGATTGGGGGGCGGCGCCTCCATCCCCGAGAGGTAGACAAAACGGTAGAAGGCGCACTCCGCCAGGGCCGTGTCCAGCTTGACCGCGCCGTAGAAGATGCCCGGCTCGAACCGGCGTCCGAAGCGCGAGCCCCACAGTAGCGGCGGGTAGCGGAAGGGTGAGCCGAGCAGGTAGTGGAGATCGGCCGCCGCCGGTGGCAGCGGCGGTTTGCTGTGGGTTTCCAGCAGTTCCTCCAGTACCGCCTGGCTCTCCAGGCTGCTGGTGATTGCCACCGTGGCCACCTGGCGCTGGCTCTCCACCACGCGCCAGCACTGTCCGTCCAGTGGCTGTACATAGTCGGCGCCGCCGGCTTCTTTCCAGATACTCATGAAATCGAACTTCCCTGTGGCCGGCGGATCAGGCCGCGCCCCGCAGGGCGTCCAGATAGTTGCAGGTGAGCGCCAGACCGTCGATACGCTGGATCAGCTCCAGTGGGCGGCCGCCCAGGTGGCGGTTATAGGTCTGCATAAAGTGGCGGATATTGTCGGCATCGCCGCCGTTCAGCGGTACCAGGGAGCGGTAGATGCGGATCACCAGCATGGCGATCTCGCCGGTTTTGGAGTGGGGATCGATGGCGCCCGACTGTTTCAGGCGCCCGAGGGAGGAGCGGCTCAGGCCGAGAATGGCCATCAGTTCGCTGTTGCCCAGCCCGAGGGCTGTGGCGGCGCCGAAAAAGCCTTCGGCGAGGGCCTGTTCCGGGGCGACCTGTATCTTGTGCACGGCTGGCTCCTGTTGCTGCCTCGGTATTCTGTTGTAATCCAGTGCGGGATTCACTGCTCGAATATCTCCAAAGCGGGGATACTGCAATGATCGATATGGGTAATTTAATGAATTTATTCCCGATATGCAATCCAGCAGTAGAGAGATTGATGCCGCCGGTAATCCATTGGTGTCCTCCCGGATCATCGGACACCGGTTAGCGAGATTGCTAGTGCAATGCAAATTGGCCTATCCAAAATTTGTAAAATTGTTTAATTGGTATGTTAATATTTTGTTGTTGTTTATTTGGTAAGGCCAATATGCGCCGCGCCGGCGGTCGGGAGCAATCACTCTGCGGCCAGTGTCCGGACCAGCTGTTCCATGTGCTGGTAGTGGCTGCCTTTCCAGTAGACCCGCGCGCAGTCCCGGCACTGGAAGAAATGGCGGAAGTAGCGCCGGGTGTTTTCCCGCAGCAGGTGCTGCACGCCCTGACTGGCAACCGGGTGCAGGGGGCCGTTGCAGGCGATGCAGCGGCTGAAGGGCCTGAACTTTCCCTGTAGCTGCAGCCGCTCGACCACTTCCGCGATTTGCCGGCGCGGCCGGGTTGCGCGGACAAAGTAGCCGCGCCGCAGTCGCCGCCGTTTCAGCAGGCCGCGGTCGCGGGACAGCAGTATGCGCCCGTCCGACACGGATATCTCCAGCAGCGTATCGTCATCGCACTGGCGGTAAAAGAGTGTGTCGAAACCGAGCATGCGCAGGTAGCGGGCCAGTCTTCCCAGGTGGCAGTCGAATACGAAACGGGGATTGCGCAGCGGTTCCGGCCGCAGCCGGACCAGCGGTTCGATATCGAGAGACTCGAACACCGGGTAGACACTGACGCGATCGCCATCGCGGAGCCGGTAGCCGAAATCAACGGAGACACCGTCAACGAGAATCAGGTCGACCTCGGTGTGCGGGACCCCGAGGCTCTCGATCGCATCCTTGACTGAACCGGGCAACGGCAGGTCCCGCGCGAAGGTTCGCTGCCGCCATCGGTGCGGCAGGAAATCGTTCAGCTCGCGGTAGAAACGGAAACAGACGGTGAGCATATTTCGGTGCGCTCGCGGTGTAGCAATAGTGTAATGAACCGGAGGATGAGCAACTTGCAGGTCAACGACTGGAATCACGTGCACTATGCGCTGGCGGTGGCCCGCGCCGGCACCCTGTCCGGCGCCGCGGAGCAGCTGGGCGTCTCCCACTCCACGGTGCTGCGGCGGGTGGATACGCTGGAGAAATCCCTGTGCACCCGGCTCTTCTACCGCCATGCCCGCGGCTATGTGCCCACCGAGGCGGGGCGCAAGCTGATGCGCGCGGCGGAATCCATGCAGGCGCAGCTGAATACATTGGTAGGGAGTGTACACGGCGCCGACGAGCAATTGAGCGGCACCCTGGTGGTCGGTGTGGGCCCCGGCCTGCTCGGTCCCGTGGTACCACTGCTGCAGTGTTTCCAGCGCCGCCATCCCGGCGTGAAGCTGGAGCTGGATACCGATGCCGGTTTTCCTTTTCGGCGGCGTGGCGAGGCCCATGTCGGCATCCGTTTGAGAGCCAAGCCGGATATGCCCGACTGCGTCGTGCAGAGCGTGACACCGCTGCGCTACAGTCTTTACGCCTCCCCGGAATACCTGCGCGAAAAGGGCAGCTTCGACAGCCTGGAGCGCATCGATCATCACCGTTTTATCGGTCTCAGCCGCGGTGCGGCGGCGGACCCGCCGGCGCAGTGGGTGGACCGCTGGGTGCCCGAGCGGCAGATAGCACTGCGCTGCAGCAGTGCCGACCAGTTTCCCGATGCCGTCCGCGCCGGCTTCGGCATAGCGCCGCTCGGTCTGTGGCAGGCCGGTGGCGATGACCGACTGTGCCGGCTGCTGCTGCCGCCGAACGACTGGGTTACCGATCTGTGGCTGTTCACCCACCGCGATATGTGCGACACCCGCAGGGTGCGCGCCCTCTGCAGTTTTATCGGCGAGCGCCTGCAGCGGGGCCGGTAGTCCCGCTAATCGCCCCGGAATGCTCCCGCCATATGCTCGGCCAGGGCCTCCGCCGCCTGCCCGGCACCGCGTCGCCGACGCAGTGCGATATGGTATTCACCCAGCGGCGGCAGGCCGGAGTCGGCTCCCAGTTTTCGCAGGGGGGCCCGCACCAGGCTGAGGGGGAAGGGCGCTACCGCCAGGTCGGCCAATATGGCCGCCTCCTGGGCCGCGCAGTGCTCGCTGGTATAGGCGATCCGATAGCCGATGCCGGCCTCGTCCAGGGCCGCCAGCGCCATACCCCGCCATACGCAATTCGGGCCGGCGAGCGCCAGGGGCAGTGGTTCGCGCTGTGCGGCGACACCACCGTCGCGCGCGGCCCAGACCAGCGGCTCTGTGTGGATCAATTGCCCGCCTTCCCCTGTCGAGTCGGTGTTGCCGGCAGTGATCAGCGCCACATCGAGTTCGTTGGCATCCAGCTGTCGCGTCAGCTCCGAACTGCGGCCCACGGCTACATCCACCTGCACCGCCGGATGCGAGCGGGCGAACTGGGTGAGTGCCCGGGGCAGGATACGCGTGCCCACATCGTCAGGGGTTCCGAGCCGCAGCCGACCCTCGAGCGCCGGAGAGAGGAACCGGCCCACTGCCTCTTCGTTCAACTTCAGCAAACGGCGCCCGTAGCCCAACAGTATTTCGCCGTCCGGTGTCAGTCTCACCCGGCGCGCCTCGCGCACGAACAGGGCGCGCCCCAGGGTTTCCTCCAGCCTTTTGATCTGCATGCTCAGGGCCGAGGGGGTGCGGAATACCTGGCGGGCGGCCCGGGTGAAACTCCCGCACTCGGCGATGGTGACAAAGGTGCGCAGCAGCTCGGTATCCAATAGCGGGGCGGGAGTGGCCGGCATTGTCGGAGTGAGGGTGGCCATGACTGTACCTTTCAATTTTTCTGAAAGCTCACTGTAGATATTTTCGCTGTATTTAACAATCGAGCCGGGGCACTCTTCCTTTCACGAAAGCGGCCGCACCGACGAGAGAGGAGAAACTGATGTCCGATGGCAAGCGTTCCCCGGCCTGCAACTGTGATCTGAAACTGCGTCCCCGTCCCCCCGAGCCGCCGCTGTATATGCCGGCCATGCCCCCGCTCGGGCTGCTGACCGCGATCGGCAACGGGGTCCGCATACTGATCCACCGCCTGCGCTGCCGCCGGCGTGTCGAGCGCGGCGATAAGCCACCGCGCCGCGGTGCGGCTTGAGCAGGACAGTTACACTGCGGAGCGATTTCGCCTAGGATTACCGGCACTCTGTTTGCGGGCCCACAAAGCGCCCGTCCCGACGGAACCAATAATGACCATAAAGCAGGGATACCGGTATGAAATACTTGCAGCCGCCGCTCAAATTCCTGGCCGCAGTGGCGATGATCTCCGCCTTGAGCGCTTGTGGCGGCGACCGGCAGTCGTCCTCGGAGCCGGAAAGCGATACACAGGCCGGTGCCGGATCGCCGGTGGAAGAGGCAGTGGATATGGATCGCCTGGCGCGGGACTATGTGGTACTGGTGCTGGAGTTGGGCAATCACGACGAGAGCTATGTCGATGCCTACTACGGTCCCGCAGAGTGGGAGGAGAAGGCAGCGGCGAGCGGGGCGGCCCCCGCCGATATCGCCCGGCGCGCACAAGAGCTGATGCAACAGCTGCCGGAGAAGATTCCCGCGCATGGCGATATCGAAAACCTGCGCCGGCACTACCTGAAAACACAGTTGCGCGCGGTGCGTGCCCACGCCCGCCAACTGGCCGGAACCGCCGAGCCGGATTTCGAGCGCGAAGTGCAGCTTCTTTACGATACCCGGCCGCCGCAACAGAAACTGACCGAGTTCGAGCCGGTACTGGCAGAACTGGACGAACTGCTGCCCGGCGACGGGCCGCTACATCGGCGCGTGCAGGCCTTCAAAAAGCAGTTCGTGATCCCCGACGACAAGATGCAGGCGGTCTTCGACGCCGCCATCGACGCCTGCCGCGAGCGCACGAAGCAGCATGTCCGGCTGCCGGCCGGTGAACACTTCGAGCTGGAATACGTTACCGACAAACCCTGGAGCGGCTACAACTGGTATCAGGGTGGCGCCCGCAGCCTGATCCAGATCAACACCGGGCTGCCGGTGATGATCGACCGCGCCATCGACCTCGGCTGCCACGAGGGCTATCCCGGCCACCACACTTACAACGCACTGCTGGAACAGGAGCTGGTCGACAAGCGCGGCTGGGTGGAGTACAGCGTCTACCCGCTATTCAGCCCCCAGTCCCTGATCGCCGAGGGCAGCGCCAACTACGGTATCGAGCTCGCCTTTCCCGGCGACGAGAAAACCGCGTTCGAAAAGGAAGTGCTCTATCCGCTGGCCGGACTGGATCCGGCGAGCGCGGAGAAATACGACCGGGTACTGGAGTTGATTGAAAGACTCGGTTACGCCGGCAACGAGATTGCCCGCCAGTATATCGATGGTGAGATCGACGGCGACGAGGTGGTGGCGCTGTTCCGGAAATACACCGTCAAGAGCCCGGAAAAGGCCGCCCAGCGCAAGCGCTTCGTGGATGCCTACGGTGCCTATGTAATCAACTACAACTGGGGCAAGCAGCTGGTGGCGGACTATGTGGAGCGGGGCGCGTCCTCGCCGGGCGAGCGCTGGCAGCGTTTCGGCAAGCTGCTGTCCTCGCCCCGGCTGCCCTCATCTCTCGACTGGTAAGGCAAAATGGACTACGACTCAGCGCGCGACTATCTGCTGTCCCGCCCCGAGGCCGCCGAAGACTTTCCCTTCGGACCGGGCGTGGCGGTGTTCAAGGTCAAGGGCAGGATGTTCGCGACCCTTGGCATTGAAAACGATCTGGCCCGCACCAATCTAAAGTGCGACCCGGGCGAGGCCCAGGCGCTGCGGGATATCTTCACCGGCGTACTTCCCGGTTATCATATGAACAAGAAACACTGGAACACCGTCCTGCTGGATGGCAGTGTGCCGGACTACGAGGTGGAGCGGATGGTGGATCAATCCTACGGGCTGGTGGTCAGGGGCCTGCGCAGAGTGGAGCGCGAGGCGCTGGAGCTGGCCTACGGTCCGGATACGATCTACCGATAGGCGGATTTTGGAATCAGGAGCAGTTGTGAACGAATTTATTGTCGATGTAACCCAGGATAACGCCCAGCAGGTGCTGATCGAGGAGTCGATGAAGCGCCCGGTGGTGGTGGATTTTTGGGCGGACTGGTGCGAGCCGTGCAAGCAACTGATGCCGGTGCTGGAAAAGCTGGCGAAGGAGTACGACGGCCAGTTCCTGCTGGCGAAGGTCAACGCGGATACCGAACAGATGCTGGCCGGCCAGCTGGGGGTGCGCAGCCTGCCCACGGTGATGGTGCTAAAAGAGGGCCAGCCGGTAGATGGCTTTGCCGGCGCCCAGTCGGAAAAGCAGATCCGCGAGATGCTGGACAAGTACCTGCCCAAGCCCTGGGACCTGAAGTTCGAGCAGGGCAAACAGCTGGTGGGCGAGGGCAAACTGGACGAGGCCCTGCCGGTGTTGCGCCAGGCCTACAATGAATCCGGCGAGCGCGCCGATATCGCCAAGCAGCTCGCGGCGGTGCTGCTGGAGCAGAATCGCGTGCCCGAGGCGGAGACAGTGTTGGGACAGATCCTGCTGGCGGACCAGGACAGCGACTACCAGCAGTTGATGTCGCAACTGGAGCTCAAACAGCAGGCGGCCGAATCGCCGGAGATCAAGGGCCTGCAGCAGGCGCTGGAACAGAACCCGGAAGATTTCGAATCCGCCTACAAACTGGCGGTACAGTACAGCCAGACCCACCGCCCGCAGGAGGCGCTGGACCTGCTGCTGAACGTGCTGCGCAGCGACCTCAACTACGCCGACGGCGCCGCGAAGCAGGCCTACCTGGATATCATCAAGAGTCTCGGTACCGGCGATCCGCTGGCGGTCCAGTATCAGCGCAAGTTGATGACGCTGCTCTATTGATCCGCTTCACCGGGGCGGGCCCTGTTGGAGTTTGCAGGGCCCACCCCAACCTACGCCAGGCTTGTCGCTACAGTGAACCGGAGGATTTGTGTACAAACTCTGCGTCTATATTCCGGAAACCCACACCGAAGAGGTCAAGCGGGCCCTGTTCGCCGCCGGTGCCGGCCGTATCGGCGATTACGATTCCTGCTGTTTTCAACTCAAGGGCACCGGCCAGTTTCGGCCACTGGACGGTAGCCAGCCGTTTATCGGCCGGACCGGCGAAGTGGAGAAGGTGGATGAATACCGGGTGGAGATGGTCTGCGCGGACGAGCTGGTAGACGCCACACTGGCGGCGCTGCGCGAGGCGCATCCCTACGAGGAGCCGGCGTTCGATCTGTGGAAGCTGGACGACCGTTGCAATTGATTGCACTCTCTCCGCGCCAGGTATGCTTTTGCCCCCCCGGCCTGTAGATACCATCTGTCCCTACATCCCTCAAGGGGCTATCTGGCC
>NZ_JAPIVK010000019.1 GCF_026183675.1 Microbulbifer halophilus | reverse complement strand
GACCCTGGTAGCTAGCCAGAGCCCAAGGACAGATACAAGGGTGCGTCGCGCACCGGGGAGGCGTATCGGTGCGCACGGCGCACCCTACCCCGGTCGATGTTGGATTTCGCGGAGCTCAGTCGAATCTACGCGGTTTCGTCGAGGATGGCGAAAGAGAGAAAGGAAGTCAGGAGGCCGAGGGTGAGCACCACCGGTAGCAGCGGGAAGCACAGCATCAAAAGCGCCGCGCCGATCCAGAGATTCCTGACCCAGTTTTTCTTGAACCGGTATTCGCGCGTGTAACGGCGGGTGTGGTCGTCGAGGGGATCCGGGATACAGATTTCATTTTCCCGCGGCAGGAAAGCCCGCACCAGCAAAGTGCAATAGAACCGGATCAACACCAACAACATATATAGCCCACCGCTCGCAAACTGCCATCAACCTGAAGCCAGTTTCAGTATAGATGCTTGCGAATGGGCGACCCGGGAACCGGGTCGATCCCGGCGACCGTCGGCCGGGAACGCCGAGCCCTACCTCGGCAAGAGAGCCGCAGGCTCTCCCGTCTGTCAGCTATTTACTGTCGCGATACCAGTGCAACTTCTGGTGCAGACTCACGACACCGCCAATAATCGTCAACGCCGGTGCCTCCACCTGCTCGTCCACCGCCAGTTGCGGCAGCGTGGTCAGGTCGCCCACCACCACGCGCTGTTCGCGGGTGGTGCCCTTTTCTATCAGCGCAGCGGGCGTCTTGGGCGGCAGGCCGTGCATCATCAACTGACCACAGATGGTCGACAGGCCGGTGAGCCCCATGTAAAAAACCAGCGTCTGCCCCGGCACTGCCAGCTCTTTCCACGGCAACACCAGTTCGCCCTCCTTCAGATGACCGGTAATAAAACGCACCGACTGGGCGTGATCCCGATGGGTCAACGGAATACCGGCGTAGGTGGAACAGCCGGAGGCGGCGGTGATGCCCGGCACCACCTGAAAGGGAATACCGGCCTCGGCGATGCGATCGATCTCCTCGCCGCCGCGGCCGAAGATAAACGGATCGCCGCCCTTCAGGCGCAGTACCTTTTTGCCCTCCCGGGCCAGGTCCACCAGCAACTGGTTGATATCGTCCTGGGGCACCGAGTGGAACTCTTTCTTCTTGCCCACGTAGATACGATCGGCGTCGCGGCGCACCAGGTCGAGTACTTCGGTGGAAACCAGGCGGTCGTAGAGCACCACGTCTGCCTGCTGCATCAGTCGCAGCGCGCGGAAGGTGAGCAGGTCCGGATCGCCGGGGCCACCGCCGACCAGGTACACTTCCCCGCCCGGCATCGGGCTGCCCCGCCACTGCTCGAGTGCCTGTAGCAGCTCCGCTTCGCCCTCCCCGACCTTGCCGGCTTCAACCTTGCCGGCCACCGGGCCACTGAAGACCCACTCCCAGAAATCCTTGCGCCGGGCCTCCGGCAGTACCGCCTTCACCCTGTCGCGCAGTCGCTCTGCCAGTTCGGCCAGGGAGGCGATCCCCGGCGACAACAGCGCCTCGAACTGTGCGCGAATACGCCGCGCCAGTACCGGCGCGGCGCCGCCGCTGCTGATACCGATGGAAATCGGTCCGCGCTCCACGATCGCGGGGAAGGTAAAGGTACACAGCGCCGGGGAGTCCACCACATTGACCGGCAGACGCTGGGCGCGGGCATCGCGGGAGACGTCCGCATTGACCTGTCCGTCTTCCGTGGCGGCGATCACCAACTCGGCGCCGTCGAGAAAATCCGCATGGTAGCGGGATTCGAAATACTCGCCCTTGCTGTCTTTCACCAGTTGTCGCAGTTCGCCGGAAATCTCCGGGGAGACCACTACCAGGCGCGCGCCGGCCCTGTGCAACAGGCGCGCTTTGCGGGTGGCGATGGCGCCGCCGCCTATCAGCAGGCAGGGGCGATCTTTAAGGTCGAAGGCGAGTGGCAGGTAACGCACGGTTGGAACTTATTATTGCTGTGGTTTGGGTTCGGGGGCGGGGCGGCTGCCCTCTCCCCGGCCCCTCTCCCAATGGGAGAGGGGAGCTTTCTTTACAGAGATTCGGGGTCGATCGATTCCTGGCCGCGCATATAGGGACGCAGCGCTTCGGGTACTTCTATGCTGCCGTTTTCGCGCTGGTAGTTTTCCAACACCGCGATCAGGGTCCGGCCCACTGCCAGGCCGGAGCCGTTCAGGGTATGCAGCAGTTCGGGTTTGCCGGTTTCCGGGTTGCGCCAGCGGGCTTTCATGCGGCGCGCCTGGAAATCGCCCACCAGCGAGCAGGAGGAGATTTCCCGGTACTTTTCCTGGGACGGAATCCAGACCTCGATATCGTAGGTCTTGCGCGCGGCAAAACCGATATCGCCACCACAGAGGATAACCGTGCGGTAAGGCAATTCCAGTTTCTGCAGGATGGTTTCCGCATTCTGTGTCAGGGTCTCCAGTGCTTCTTCCGACTGGTCCGGCCGGGTGGCCCAGACCAGCTCCACTTTCTCGAACTGGTGCTGGCGGATCATGCCGCGGGTATCGCGGCCGTGGGAACCGGCCTCGGAGCGGAAGCAGGTAGTGTGGGCGACAAAGCGGTGCGGCAGGGAGTCCGCGTCCTCGACGATTTCGTCGCGGTAGAAATTGGTCAGCGGCACTTCCGCGGTGGGAATCAGGTAGAAGTCGCGCTCGTCGTTGAGCTTGAACAGGTCTTCCTCGAACTTGGGCAACTGCGAAGTACCGTAGAGGGAATCGGTGTTGACGATCACCGGTACATTGGCCTCGCGGTAGCCGTGCTCCTCGATATGGGTGTCGAGCATGAACTGCGCCAGCGCGCGGTGCAGTTTGGCTATCTGCCCGCTCATCACCGCGAAGCGGGAGCCGGTGAGCTTGGTGGCCATCTCGAAATCCAGCCCACCCAGCTTCGCGCCAAGGTCCACGTGATCCTGGACCTTGAAACTGAACGCACGCGGCTGGCCCCAGCGGCGCACTTCGACGTTGTCGTCCTCGCTCTCGCCTTCCGGTACGGATTCATCCGGCAGGTTGGGAATCGCGTAGAGGATTTCGTCCAGCTCGACCTGCAGCTCGCCCAGTGCGCTCTTGGCCTGATCCAGCTCACTGCCCAGGGACTCCACCTCTTTCAGCAGCGGCGCGATATCCTCGCCCGCCGCCTTGGCGCGGCCGATATTCTTCGACTTGCTGTTGCGCTCACTCTGCAGGGTCTCGGTGCGTACCTGCAGTTCCTTGCGGCGCTCCTCGAGTTTTTCGAGTTTTACCGTGTCCAGTTCCACGCCGCGCTTTTTCAGGGCCGCGGCCACCTGGTCCATTTGCGTTCGAATCAGTTTGGGGTCGAGCATCTCGTTGTTCTTACTGCTGGGTCCTCCACCGCGGGGCGGAGTCCGGTCGGTTAAAAAAACTTCATAAGCAGCGCCACGGTGGTGGCGGTGGCGCCGAGGCACAGAACCAGGCTGAGAGCCACGTAGGCCAGTGCCGTCAGGGGCTGGCCATTGTGCCACAAGATCAGGGTATCCAGCGAGAAAGTGGAAAAAGTGGTCAGCGCGCCGCACAGGCCCGTCATCAGCATCAGGCGCAGCTCTTCGCCCAGCATGGCGCGCTGGGCGATGGTCACATAGGCGATACCGATCAGGCAGGAGCCGAGCACATTGACGATCAGTGTGCCCAGTGGAAACTTGCCGTTGAATGCCGGGTAGGACCAGACCGTAATCAGGTGGCGAAGAATCGCTCCTATGGCACCGCCGAATGCTATTGCCAACCACTGCACGCCGCTTCTCCTTTCTGCCGGTTACTACTCAAGTTTCGGGGTTCTTGGTGCCTGTGGGTGGCACAAGCTGGAGCGGGGTGCGCCTTTCTGGGACTGTCTGCGAGAGGGGCCGAAGGCGCCGTGAATACCTGGAGCGGCCGGGACACCTCGCGGACAAGCCTACAGGGACGTATTGACGGCGTGTCCCAGAAAGGCGCACCCCGTTCCAGCTCCCTGAACTGACCCCCGAAGCTTGAGTTACTAGCCATTCTTATACCGCTGCCGATCACTCTCCCGATTCAGCCGGCGCAATGTCTCCAGTTTCTCGCCGATCTTCAGCTCCAGTCCGCGGGGTACCGGGTGGTAGTAGCGGCGTTCGGCGATCTCTTCGGGGAAATAGTTCTCGCCGGCGGCGAAGGCGTCCGCTTCATCGTGGGCGTAGCGGTATTCGGCACCGTGGGCCATGCTCTTGGCGAGCTTGGTGGGCGCGTTGCGCAGGTGGATGGGGACCTCGTAGCTGGGATCCCGGCGCACATCAGCCAGCACCCGGTTATAGGCGCTGTAGACGGCGTTGCTCTTGGCGGCAACGGCCAGGTAGGCGATCGCCTGGGCGATGGCGAGTTCGCCCTCGGGGCTGCCGAGGCGCTCCTGTACATCCCAGGCATTGAGGGCCAGCGGCAATGCGCGCGGGTCGGCGTTGCCGATCTCTTCACTGGCCATGCGCACGGTGCGGCGCGCGATATACAGCGGGTCGCAGCCGCCGTCGAGCATGCGCGCAAACCAGTAGAGGGCCGCGTCCGGATCCGAGCCGCGCACCGATTTGTGCATAGCGGAGATCTGGTCGTAGAAGTAGTCGCCACCCTTGTCGAAGCGGCGCACATCGGCGCTCAGCACTTCCGCCAGTACCGCTTCGTCGATCACCAGGCTGCCGCCTTTCTCTCCACTTTCCTCGCGCGACAGGTCGCAGGCGATTTCCAGCAGGTTGAGGGCGCCGCGGGCATCGCCATCGGCGGCGCGGGCAATCTCGGCCAGTACGCCGTCGGCGATGTCGAATTTCCGCGCCTTCAGTTCATCGTCGGACTGCAAGGCGCGCTCCAGCAGGCCCAGTAACTCTTCTTCATCGAGACTGCGCAGCAGGTAGACGCGGCAGCGGGACAGCAGCGCGTTGTTGAGTTCGAAGGCGGGGTTTTCCGTAGTGGCACCGACAAAGGTGACAGTGCCCTCCTCCACATAGGGCAGAAAGGCGTCCTGCTGGGCCTTGTTGAAACGGTGCACCTCGTCCACGAACAGGATGGTGCCACGGCCGAATTGGGCGTTGTGCTGCTCGGCCTCCGCCACGGCCTGGCGGATCTCCTTTACCCCGGCGAGCACGGCGGACAGCGTGGCGAAGCGTGCGTCGCACTCCTTGGCCAGCAACCGTGCAAAGGTGGTCTTGCCGACACCGGGCGGCCCCCAGAGCACCATGGAGTGCAACTGGCCGCGCTCCACCGCCTCGCGCAGCGGTTTTCCGGGCCCCAATAAATGCGTCTGGCCCATGTACTGGGCCAGGGTTTCGGGCCGCATACGCGCGGCCAGGGGCTGGTGTGTCGGGGCGGACTGGAAGAGGTCACTCATCTTTTATTACATCGGTCCCGGCGGGTGGCTCGAAGTTGAAGATTGCGGCGGAGAGTTCCGGGTTGGCGGTCATGCCGCTGAACTCGATATCGGTGATCTGGCCCATGCTGTCGCGCACGGTCATCGCAGACGGCATGCCGTCGTCGCCGAAGCGGATTTCCATGGTCTTGAACGGCGCCTCGGCGCGCTTGGGGGTCAGGTGGTAGGCGCCCTTCTCGCTGCTGACATTGAAGGAGCTGCGGATCTCCTCCACCTCGCCGCCAAGCAGCAGTGCCGGGGTTTCCTTGATGCGGTCGTCTACCGGGCGGATGGTTACCTGTTCCAGGTCCGGGTCGTAGAGCCACAGTTGCTTGTTGTTGGTGACCAGCAGTTGCGGGAACGGCTCGCCGGTCTTCCAGCGGAGCTTGCCCGGGCGCTGCACGGAGAAGTCGCCGCTGCTTTTCTGCAGCACTTCGCCGCGCTCGTCGGTCAGGGTCTGCCGGAATTTGCCGGACAGGGATTCCAGCGGCTGCAGCAATTGGCTCAGCTCGTCGGTGGCATCGGCCCAGGCGCCGCTGGCGCCAATCGCGAAAGCCAGCAGTGTATTGCGCAGAAAATTCTTCATAGCGGGATTCCAGTCTGGGGATTTCCTATAAGGCTAGCTGTCCGGAGGTGAAGCCTGGCTGAACCGGATTTGTCCTTATCCGTAGTCTTTCGCTGCGCTCACACGAACCTACACGGGAAGCAGGCACGCGGTGCGCCCTGCCCCTCTACTCCGGCATCAGGCCGGCGGTGGCGCCAGTACCTCGCGGGTGCCGTTGTGACCCGCGGGGGACACAACGCCGGCGGCCTCCATGGCGTCGATGATGCGCGCGGCGCGATTGTAGCCGATACGCAGCTGGCGCTGTACCGAGGAAATCGAGGCCTTGCGCGACTTGGTGACGAAGGCCACCGCCTCGTCGTAGAGGGCGTCGGTCTCCGGGTCGTCGTCCTCGCCGCCCTCGGTCTGCATGCCCGGTACCGGGATGCTGTTGTTGCTGTCGTCGACGATGCCGTCGATATAGTCGGGTTCGCCGCGGCGGCTCCAGTCGGCCACCACCTTGTGTACCTCGTGGTCGTCCACGAAGGCGCCGTGTACCCGCACCGGCACGCCGCTGCCCGGGGGCAGGTAGAGCATATCGCCGTGGCCCAGCAGTTGCTCAGCGCCACCCTGGTCGAGAATGGTGCGGGAATCCACCTTGGAGGAGACCTGGAAGGCGATGCGCGTGGGCACGTTGGCCTTGATCAGGCCGGTGATCACGTCCACCGACGGGCGCTGGGTGGCCAGCAGCAGGTGGATACCGGCGGCGCGGGCCTTCTGCGCGATACGGGCGATCAACTGCTCCACCTTCTTGCCGACGATCATCATCATGTCGGCGAATTCGTCGATCACCACGACGATGGCCGGCAGCGGCTCCAGATGCGGCGCCGTCTGCTCTTCCTCCGGCACACTGGACATGGGGTCCGGCTGCCACAGCGGATCCGGCAGCGGCTCGCCGGCGTCGCGGGCCTCGCGCACCTTGCGGTTGAAGCCGGCCAGGTTGCGCACGCCCATGGCCGCCATCAGCTTGTAGCGGCGCTCCATCTCGCCCACACACCAGCGCAGGCCGTTGGCGGCGTCGTTCATGTCTGTGATCACCGGTGTCAGCAGGTGCGGAATGCCCTCGTAGACCGACAGTTCGAGCATCTTCGGGTCCACCAGGATCAGCCGCACCTCTTCCGGTGTGGACTTGTACAGCAGCGACAGCAGCATCACATTGATGCCCACCGATTTACCGGAACCGGTGGTACCGGCCACCAGCAGGTGCGGCATCTTGGCGAGATCCGCCACCATCGGCGTGCCGGCGATATCGTGGCCCAGCGCCAGGGTCACGGAGGACTTGGCGTTGTCGTAGACATCGGCGTTCAGCACCTCGGTGAGACGCACCATCTGGCGGTTTTCGTTGGGAATCTCGATGCCCACGACAGATTTGCCGGGGATCACCTCCACCACCCGCACGCTGATCACCGCCAGCGAGCGCGCCAGGTCCTTGGCCAGGTTGGTGATCTTGCTCACCTTGACCCCCGGCGCCGGCTGTATCTCGAAACGGGTCACCACCGGGCCCGGCAGCACCGAGACCACTTCGGCCACCACGCCGAAGTCCTTGAGCTTCAGCTCCAGCAGGCGCGACAGCGCCTCCAGGGACTCGCGGGAGAAACCGTCTTTCTTGTTCTTTTCCGGCGGGTCCAGCAGCTCCAGCGGCGGCAGGGTCCCGGTCACGGGCCCCTTGAACAGCTCACCCTGTTTCTCCTTGGCCGCGCGCGGGCTCTGCTTGGGTTTGGGCGGCGAAGGCTCGATCTTTGGCGGCAGCCGCTTGGCGGTGCGCTGCTTCTCCTCCTCCACTGCCGCCTTGCGCACGACCACCGCCTCCCGGGCCGCGCGCTTTTCGGCGCGCTGGTGGCGGGCTCGCTCCAGGCGGCTACCCAACCAGGCGAAGAAGCCGAGGATATTGCGGCCGATGGCGTCGGCCAGTTTCAGCCAGGAGAGCCCGGTAAACACGGTGATGCCGATGGCGAAGAGCGCCAGCAGCAGGATAGTGGCGCCCACGTAGCCGAGGCTCTTCTCGGCTACGGCGGACACCGCGGCACCGATGATGCCACCGTTGGAGAAGGGCAAGGGGTCGGCGGCCTGGCTGAAACAGAGGGTGGCGATGGCGGCGCCGGTGACCAGCAGCAGGCCCAGGCCGAAGACCCGCAGTGCGAACAGCGGCCCGTGAAAGCGGGCATTGCGGTCGCGCAGGATACGGAAGGCGCGCCAGCCGATCAGCAGCGGGAAGACGTAGGCCATCCAGCCCAGCAGGGAAAGACAGACATCCGCCAGCCAGGCGCCGGTGGGGCCGATGGCATTGTGCACATCGCCGCCCCGCCCGGTGTGGGACCAGCCCGGGTCCTGCGGGAAGTAGCTCATCAGGCTGATGGCGAGCAGCAGCGCTCCCGCCAGCAGCGCAATCAGCGCGCCCTCGCGGAGTACGCGGGCAATCAGGGAGTCGGGCAGGCCGCCGTCGTCATCGGCGGTGTTGTCTGTCGCGCTATCGGCCTTCAATGGCTTACCTCGGTATTGGTGTTGCTTGTCTCTTCTCGAGCTGGCGGCGTTGCCTGCGGCTGTCGACTGTGTACTACAGACGGCATGGAAATGCTACCAGAGCCACCTTTAAGAGATTACTTTAACTATCTATTAGTTCAATTAAATCAACAATATAGAACATTGTCTTAACAAAATATGAGAAGTAGTTGGAGCTTTGTCGAACCCTGGCTGCCGGCCCCTGCAAAGGGTGGGATAGCGGCTCCCAATGAAACAAATAGGCTCAGGCTATTTCGTCGCCCCCCGGGCTTCGCCTATGATATCGCGCAACCTGATAGCCTCGACCGATCAAAATCTGGCCAAGCGGGGCAGCAGCCTCGGTGCTGAGTACACTGTTTTTCAATCACCTGTTTTAAGAGCGTTTCATGAGTAACAACCATCATCGACTGATTATCCTCGGTTCCGGCCCGGCCGGTTACACTGCAGCGATCTACGCGGCCCGTGCAAACCTCAACCCGGTAGTGATCACCGGTATGCAGCAGGGTGGCCAACTGACTACCACCACCGACGTGGAAAACTGGCCCGGGGGCGTCGCCGAACTGCAGGGGCCGGACCTGATGGTGCAGATGCAGCAGCACGCGGAACGCTTCGACACCGAGATCATCTTCGACCATATCGAGTCCGTGGATCTGAAGAACCGCCCTTTCACCCTGAAAGGCAACGAGACCTACACCTGCGACTCGCTGATCATCTCCACCGGCGCCTCCGCCCAGTACCTGGGCCTGCCCTCCGAAGAGGCCTTCCAGGGGCGCGGCGTCAGCGCCTGCGCCACCTGTGACGGTTTCTTCTACCGGGACCAGAAAGTGGCGGTCGTGGGCGGCGGCAACACGGCGGTGGAGGAAGCGCTATACCTGTCCAATATCGCCAGCGAGGTGACCCTGATCCACCGCCGCGACGAACTGCGCGCGGAGAAGATCCTGCAGGACCGCCTGATGCACAAGGTCGAGAACGGCAATATCAAGGTCCGCTGGCACCACACCCTCGACGAGGTACTGGGCGACGATAACGGCGTGACTGGCGCGCGCCTGCGCAACACCCAGGACGACTCCACCACGGAGCTGGACGTCTCCGGCGTGTTTATCGCCATCGGCCACAAGCCCAACACGGATATCTTCCAGGGCCAGCTGGAGATGAACGGCGGCTATATCATTGTGCACAGCGGCCTGAACGGCAACGCTACCCAGACATCCATTCCGGGCGTCTTCGCCGCCGGCGACGTGTCCGACCATATCTACCGCCAGGCGGTAACCTCCGCCGGTACCGGCTGTATGGCGGCGCTGGATGCGGAACGGTTCCTGGACGCGCAGTAGCCGGGAGCGCCGAGCCTCAGCTCGGCTTGCGGGCCGCAGGCCCGCCCGGCCAATGGTGCGCACGGCGCACCCTTGTCGCTGTAGGAGCCTGCTTGCAGGCGAAGGATTGGAGCCCCTGTTCATTTCGCCTGCAAGCAGGCTCCTACAGTCCAGGTTCGGAAAACCATTGAAGCCCAATGCGAAGGCCCCGCTGCCGGTAGCATTTTGCGGGACCGTATGAGACAGGGATGTCGATTACGAGCGTACAGGGATGTATTTACAGCGTGTCCCGCAAAATGCTACCGGCAGCGGGGCCGCCCCACAACTCGCTTACCGGCACCAGCCCCATGACCGGAACCAACGACGGCCACCTCACCCTCCTCGACCCGGAAACCATCGGGTTTCCGCCCACCCGGTTCGCCCTGAAAGACCCCGACGGCCTGCTGGCCATCGGCGGCGACCTGTCCCCCGACTGGCTGCTGGCCGCCTACCGCCGCGGTATCTTCCCCTGGTATTCCGACGACCAACCGATTCTCTGGTGGAGCCCCTCGCCCCGCTGTGTTGTGCTGCCGGGCCAGTTCCGTATCGGCCGTACCATGCGCAAGGTCCTGCGCCGGGGAAACTTCCGGGTGACTTTCGACCGCGCATTCGGCGAGGTGATAGAAGCCTGCCGGGGCCCGCGGACCGACCAGGCGGGCACCTGGATCACCGACGAGATGGCCGACGCCTACCGGGAGATGCACCGCCTCGGGCACGCCCACTCGGTCGAGGTGTGGCGGGAGGGCGAACTGGCCGGCGGCCTCTACGGTATCGCCCAGGGGCGGATATTCTTCGGCGAATCCATGTTCCACCGGGTCACGGATGCGTCCAAAGTCGCTTTTGTCCACCTGGTGCGGCAGTTAGAATTGTGGGGCTGCCCGATGATCGACTGCCAGGTTAGCAATCCTCACCTGAGCAGCCTGGGGGCGGTGGAGGTACCGCGCGAGGATTTCGAACGCCTGCTGGAAACCGGGCTGCAACAGCCGCCCTTCCCGCAGCCGTGGGAAATGGCCTGGAGCTATGGGTAAATACTCTCAACTGGATTCCGTGCGCCTGCTGGCCACCCTGCCCCACCCCTGCGGCTACCTGCCGGACAGGGAGGCCACCACCGTATTCGTCGACCCCCAGACCCCCATCGACCAGCGCCTCTACAGCCGCCTGTCGGAACTGGGGTTCCGCCGCAGTGGCAGCTACCTCTACCGGCCCCAGTGCGCCGCCTGCAACGCCTGTGTGCCGGCGCGGCTGCCGGTGGGGCTGTTTGTGCCGAACCGCAATCAGCGGCGGTGCTGGCGCCGCAACCGCGACCTGGACATCTTCCACGTCGACACCATCGATACCGATGAACACTACGAGCTCTACGCCCGCTATATCGAGCGGCGCCACGCCGACGGGGAGATGTACCCGCCCAGCCGCGACCAGTACCGCAACTTCCTGAATGCCGCCTGGGGCAGCACCCGCTATATCGATTTCCGCGCGCGCGGCCGCCTGGTGGCTGTGGCGGTGACGGATCTGCTCACCGCCGGCCTGTCCGCCATCTATACTTTTTTCGACCCGGACGAAGACCGGCGCAGCCTGGGAAGCTACTGCATCCTCTACCAGATCGAGTGGGCGCGCCGCCTGGGGCTGCCCAGCCTGTATCTGGGCTACTGGATCGAGGAATGCCAGAAGATGGCCTACAAGACCCAGTTCAAGCCCACCGAGCTGCTGCGGGACCACCGCTGGACACTCGAGCGCCCCTGAAAACCGGGCCGGACCGCCGTTTGCGGCTCTCTACTTTGCTCTATCGTGGATTTTCGTGCAAAATGCACGCCCGTTGCGTCGCGGCCTCCTGTCATCGGGAAAGAGTGCCGGGCAAAGATCAGAACAAGTTTTAAGTTGAAGGTTACTGCCGCATGGCAAAAGACGATTACATTGAAATGGAAGGCGAGGTGATCGACACCCTGCCCAATACCACTTTCCGCGTAAAGCTGGAAAACGGACACGTGGTGATCGCGCATATCTCCGGAAAAATGCGCAAGCACTATATCCGCATCCTCACCGGCGACAAGGTCAAGGTGGAGCTGACTCCCTACGACCTGAGCAAGGGCCGCATTACCTATCGCGCCCGTTGATCTGAGTGATGGTTGGTCGGTGGCGGACAATCAGTGAAAGTCGCCGACTACAAAACGAAAAAGGCCACCGCAAAGGTGGCCTTTTTCGTTTTGCGACAGGCTCGCCGCTAACCGACGGTCGCCATCAAGCGGGAACCGCGGTCTTGATCGACAGCTCGTCGTTCTCGATGGTTACCGCCACGCGGCCGCCCTCTTCCGACAGGTCGCCGAACAATACGGCCTCTGCCAGTGGCTTGCGCAGCTTGTCGCGGATCAGGCGCGCCATGGGGCGGGCACCCATCTTCTCGTCGTAACCGTGCACGGCCAGCCACTCGCGGGCCTCGTCGTCCACTTCCAGGGTCACGTGGGATTCGTCCAGCTGCGCCTGCAGCTCGACCACGAACTTGTCCACCACCGTCTTGACCACTTCCAGGTCCAGCGAGCCGAACTGGATGACACTGTCCAGGCGGTTTCGGAATTCCGGGGTAAACATCTTCTTGATCTCCTCCATGCCGTCGCTGGAGTGATCCTGGGTGGTAAAGCCGATGGAACGGCGGCTCATCAGCTCGGCCCCGGCGTTGGTGGTCATGATCATGATCACGTTGCGGAAATCCGCCTTGCGGCCGTTGTTGTCGGTCAGGGTGCCGTGGTCCATTACCTGCAGCAGCAGGTTGAAGACTTCCGGGTGCGCCTTTTCGATCTCGTCCAGCAGCACCACGCTGTGGGGGTGTTTGGTCACCGAGTCGGTCAGCAGGCCGCCCTGGTCGAAGCCGACGTAGCCCGGCGGTGCGCCGATCAGGCGCGATACCGTGTGCCGCTCCATATATTCGGACATATCGAAGCGGATCAGCTCGATCCCCATCACTTTCGCCAGCTGGCGGCAGAGTTCGGTCTTGCCGACACCGGTGGGGCCAGCGAACAGGAAGGAGCCGATGGGCTTCTCCTCGGCACCCAGCCCGGCGCGGCTCAGCTTGATCGCCGTGCTCAGCGCGCCGATGGCCTGATCCTGGCCGAAGACCACCATTCTCAGGTTGTCGTCGAGCTTGGCCAGTTGCTGTTTGTCGGAGGCGGAGACGCTCTTCGTCGGGATGCGGGCCATCTTGGCGATGACCATCTCTATTTCGGTAACGCCGATGGTCTCCTTGCGCTCCTCTTCCGGCAGCAGTGCCTGGAAGGCGCCGGCCTCATCGATCACGTCGATGGCCTTGTCCGGCAGGAAACGTTCGGTGATATGGCGGCTGGCGAGTTGTGCCGCGGCTTCCAGCGCGGGCTCGGTATAGCGGACCTTGTGGTGGTCCTCGAAGCAGCTCTTCAGTCCCTGCAGTATCTGCACCGTTTCCTCCACCGACGGCTCGTTGACGTCGATCTTCTGGAAGCGGCGCGACAGGGCGCGATCTTTCTCGAAGATGCCGCGATATTCGGTAAAGGTGGTGGAGCCGATACAGCGCAGCTGGCCGCTGGAGAGCAGCGGCTTGAGCAGGTTGGAGGCATCCATGACACCGCCGGAGGCCGCGCCGGCGCCGATGATGGTGTGGATCTCGTCGATAAACAGCACTGCCCCTTCGCGCTTGCGGAGCTCCGCCAGGAGTGCCTTGAAGCGCTTCTCGAAATCGCCTCGATACTTGGTGCCCGCCAGCAGTGAACCCAGGTCCAGGGAGTAGATGGTGCTCTCCCGCAGGGGTTCGGGTACATCCTCGTCGACGATGCGCCGGGCCAGGCCCTCGGCGATGGCGGTCTTGCCCACGCCGGACTCCCCCACCAGCAGGGGGTTGTTCTTGCGCCTGCGCGCCAGCACCTGGGTAACCCGCTCGACTTCCGGGGCACGCCCCACCAGCGGGTCGATACGGCCGAGAATGGCCTCCTGGTTCAGGTTGGTGGCGTAGCTCTCCAGTGGATCCGAACCGCCCGGTTCGCCGCCCGCGCCGAGATCCTCGTCCGTCTGCTCCGGTGCCGGTTCCGGGTTGTGGTGGTTGTGGCCGCTGGAGCCCACGCGGGAAATGCCGTGAGTGATGTAGTTGACCACGTCGATGCGGGCCACACTCTGCTGTTTCAGGTAGTAGACCGCCTGGCTCTCCTGCTCACAGAAGATGGCTACCAGCACATTGGCGCCGGTCACCTCTTTCTTGCCGGAGGACTGCACGTGGAAGACCGCGCGCTGCAGGACCCGTTGGAACCCCAGCGTCGGCTGGGTTTCCCGGTCGGTATCCGCCTCGGGAATCAGGGGAGTGGTGGAGTCGACAAACTCCAGCAGTTCGCGGCGCAGCGCGCTGAGATCGGCACCGCAGGCGTGCAGGACATCCGCGGCCGACTCATTGTCCAGAAGCGCCAGCAACAGGTGCTCCACAGTCATGAATTCGTGACGTTTCGCGCGGGCACCCTTGAACGCCAGATTGAGCGTTACCTCTAAATCCTTGCTGAGCATCTAAACCTCAAAGCCTAAATCGCTAATTTCACCCGCCAATGCCGCTGGCCAGTGCGCGCCGGAAGCCGGCGTCCTGGGTGCCTGAATCCTTTCAGGCGACGGGACCCTCGTAAGTGCAGCGTCAATCGTCTTCGCTTTCATCCGCTTCAATTTCACACAGCAAGGGGTGCTGGTGGTCCCTGGCGAATTGATTGACCTGAGCGGCCTTTGTCTCCGCTATATCCCGAGTATAGACACCGCAGATCGCTTTTCCCTGTGTGTGTACCTGCAACATCAGTTGAGTGGCGCGCTCCCGATTGACTCCGAAAAACAGCTCGAGTGTCTCGACGACAAAGTCCATCGGGGTGTAGTCGTCATTGAGCATCACCACCTTGTACATGGGCGGGCGCTTCAGCTTCGGACGCGCCTCCTCCAGCGCCAGGTCCCCGTCCAGTTCGTCCGGGTGGCGGTGGTCGTCGTCAGTGTCGTTGGAGTGTAGTGTAATGGCCGGTGAAATACCCATAGCGTCTATCAATGAGCCTGTGAATGGTCAGGCGACACGACCCCGGTCCCCGTGGGTGTGCGCGCCCAGAAGCGGCACATTGTAACCTTATTTGCCCAGCGGCACAGCGGGCGCCCAGCCCCCTTGACATCCGCAGATCAGTTAGCTAAAAGAGGGCTTGCCTGTCCAGTAAAGGCCAAATCGCAAGCAGGAACGCAGTCGATTAATGTGCATAAGGCACAGATAACAATAAAGACTCTATCAAGGCGGCCAGCAGTCGCCCCGGCAATTAGAGGGAGTTCGCCATGCCTAACGGTACCGTGAAATGGTTCAATAACGCCAAGGGATATGGATTTATCCTTGCGGATGAAGGGGGAGAAGACCTGTTCGCGCACTATTCCGCGATTCAGATGGAAGGTTACCGAACACTGAAGGCTGGCCAGCAGGTCTCCTTCGAAATCATCAAGGGCGAGAAAGGCTATCACGCGGCCAATATCATCGCCGGCAGCACCAGCGGCCCTTCCAGGCCGTCCTCCGAACCCGACAAGAGCCAGTCCCGGCGCGAAAAAGAGGCCGAAGCGCTGGACTGATCGGGACCGCCAAATCCCGCCGCAAGTGCCCGGGTTCCCACAAAACCGGGTTCCACAAAAAAGCCCCGCATCTTCGAGATACGGGGCTTTTTTTGTTGTGACCCGGGGTGCTATCAGGCCATATGCTTGACGACTTCGTCGCCGAACTCGGAGCAGGACTTCAGTTCCGCACTGTCCATCAGGCGCTCGAAATCGTAGGTCACGGTCTTGGCCGCAATCGCACCTTCCATGCCCTTGATGACGAGGTCCGCGGCGTCGTTCCAGCCCAGGTGACGCAGCATCATCTCCGCCGACAGGATCAGGGAGCCCGGGTTTACCTTGTCCTGGCCGGCGTACTTGGGCGCGGTGCCGTGAGTCGCCTCGAACAGGGCCACTTCGTCGGAAATGTTGGCGCCCGGGGCGATGCCGATACCGCCCACCTGGGCCGCCAGCGCGTCGGACAGGTAGTCGCCGTTCAGGTTCAGGGTGGCGATCACGTCGTACTCGGCCGGGCGCAGCAGCACCTGTTGCAGCATGGCGTCGGCGATCACGTCCTTGATGACGATTTCCTTGCCGGTCTTCGGGTTCTTGAACTTGTGCCAGGGACCGCCGTCCAGCGGTTCGGCACCGAACTCGTCGCGGGCCAGCTCGTAGCCCCAGTCGGCGAAGGCACCTTCGGTGAACTTCATGATGTTACCCTTGTGCACCAGGGTCACGGAGTCGCGATCCTGGTCCACGGCGTACTGGATCGCCTTGCGTACCAGGCGCTTGGTGCCCTCGGCGGAAACCGGCTTGACGCCGATGCCGCAGTGCTCCGGGAAGCGGATGTTCTTCACATCCATCTCTTCGCGCAGGAACTTGATGACCTTCTTCGCTTCATCGGTGTCAGCCTTCCACTCGATGCCCGCGTAGATGTCCTCGGAATTCTCGCGGAAGATCACCATATCCACTTCGTCGGGCTTCTTCACCGGGGTGGGGACGCCGGTGAACCAGCGTACCGGGCGCTGGCAGACGTACAGGTCGAGCTGCTGGCGCAGGGCCACGTTCAGGGAGCGGAAGCCGCCGCCTACCGGCGTGGTCAGCGGGCCCTTGATGCCCACGGCGTATTCTTTCAGCATTTCCAGGGTCTCGGCCGGGAACCAGTCGCCGGCATAGACTTCGGCCGCCTTCTCGCCGCAGTAGATTTCCATCCAGGCAATAGATTTCTCGCCGCCGGAGGCCTTTTCTACCGCCGCGTCGATAACCTTGCGCATTGCCGGGGTGATATCCGCGCCGATACCGTCACCCTCAATGTAGGGCACGATGGGGCGATTCGGCACATTCAGCGAACCGTCGGAATTGACTGTAATCTTGTCGCCGTCTGCCGGCACTTGGATATGACCCATATTGCTTTAACTCCCAAAACTCTGTGACTATTTCGGTCGGGTGGTGAAAAATCGGCGGGATTATATCAGTATCGATCGACTTTTGTAGTTGGATTACACGTATCCATTTTATTTATGTCCAGCATCATTTTATTCAATAAACCCTACGGCGTCCTGAGCCAGTTCACCGATGACCGCGGGCGCCCCACCCTGGCCGACTACATACACCAGAAAGGTTGCTATGCCGCCGGCCGGCTGGATTTCGACACCGAGGGCCTGTTGCTACTGACGGACGACGGCGCCCTGCAACACCAGATCAGCCACCCGCGCCAGAAACTGCCGAAAACCTATCGGGTACAGGTGGAGGGCGAGATAGACCCGTCGGCACTGGCCAGGCTCCGTCGCGGCGTGCAACTGAAGGAGGTGGTGACAGAGCCGGCCCGGGCCCGCGCCCTGCCCGCCCCGGATATCTGGCCGCGGGTGCCGCCGGTGCGCGAGCGCAAGTCCATTCCCACCTCCTGGCTGGAACTGACCATCCGCGAGGGCCGCAACCGGCAGGTGCGGCGCATGACTGCCGCGGTGGGCTTTCCCACACTACGGCTGATCCGCACGGCGATCGGCAACTGGAAACTGGGCGACCTGGCACCCGGCGAGCAGAGGATCGAGGAGGTATTTGCGGCCCCGGCGAAGCGCAAGCGCCGCCCCCGCCGGCGGAAATCGTAGGGCGGCTACCCACCCCGGACCCCGAAACCCGCATAAGCTATAACGAAAGTCCGAACCGGTCTTGGTCCCGGGGACCATTCGCGGGTAAAATTCGCCCCCATTTTATAACCTCGCAGTATCCGATTGCCTTCATCTATGCCTGAAACCACCAGCAAACAGTCCCAGCGCGTCATCGTCGGCATGTCCGGCGGCGTCGATTCCTCCGTGGCCGCCCTGCTGCTGATGCAGCAGGGATACCGTGTGGAGGGCCTGTTCATGAAGAACTGGGACGAAGACGACGGCACCGAGTACTGCACGGCCAAGGCCGACCTGGCGGACGCCGAGGCGGTCTGCGAGAAACTGGGCATCAAGCTGCACACGGCCAACTTCGCCGCCGAATACTGGGACCATGTATTCGAGTACTTCCTGGCCGAGTACAAGGCCGGCCGCACACCCAACCCGGACATCCTCTGCAACCGCGAGATCAAGTTCAAGGTCTTCCTCGAATACGCGGAGATCCTGGGCGCCGACGCCATCGCCACCGGTCACTACGCACGCCGCAAGGAGATTGACGGCCGCACCTACCTGCTGAAGGGCCTGGACGAAAACAAGGACCAGAGCTATTTCCTGCACGCGGTGGGCGAGGCGGAATTCGCCAAATCGCTGTTCCCGCTGGGCGAACTGGAAAAGCCGGAGGTACGGCGCATCGCCGGGGAAAACGGTTTCATCACCCACGACAAGAAAGACAGCACCGGTATCTGTTTTATCGGCGAGCGCCGCTTCAAGGATTTCCTCGAGCAGTATCTGCCGGCGCAGCCGGGCGACATGGAGACACCCGACGGCGAGGTCATGGGCCGCCATATGGGCCTCATGTACCACACCATCGGCCAGCGCCAGGGGCTGGGTATTGGCGGCGTCAAGGGCGCCGGCGACGATCCCTGGTATGTGGTGGGCAAGGACCTGCAGCGGAACCTGCTGACGGTCGCCCAGGGCAAGCACCATCCGCTGCTGTACGCCACCGGTCTCGAGGCCTCCCAGACCCACTGGATCAACGGCGCCGCGCCCGCTAGTGAGTTCCGCTGCCGGGCCAAGACCCGCTATCGCCAGCCGGACCAGGACTGCACCGTGCGGGTGACCGAAAACGGCGATCTGGCGGTGGAATTCGATCGGCCGCAGCGCGCCATCACGCCCGGGCAGTCCCTGGTGCTGTACGATGGCGACATCTGTCTCGGCGGCGCGGTAATCGAGCGCGCCACGGGCGTGGGCACCGCACTGCCGGAAAAACATCGGAAAAACTGATACCAATCTAGGGAGCGACTTTGAGTAATTGGCGGGACCAGGCACTGGCGCTGGCGGGCATCTTCCAATCTGCGGTTCTGGTGGAGCGCCTGGCCAAAACCGGCAATGCGCCGTCGGAGCAACTCGAGACCGGGATTTACAGCCTGTTCCAGACGGACCCGGGATCCGCCGAGGCGGTGTTCGGCGGCGCCGACAAACTGCTGCCGGGCCTGAAAGTCTCGCGCCAGTTACTGCAGACGCGCCAGCACCCCGAGTACACCGATTGCCTGCGCTATGTGTTGTCGATCCTCTACCTGCAGCGCCAGCTCAGCAAAAAGGGCGACCTGCTGTCGATCATCGGCAGCCGCCTGGAAAAGGCGAAAATCCAGGCCGGGCATTTCAGCCTCGGCCACGAGAATGTGGTTTCCAATCTCGCCAGTATCTACAGCGATACCCTGAGCACTTTCCGCTTTCGCATACAGGTACTGGGGGATTTCAACTTTCTGCAGCAGCAGCGCATCGCCAACCAGATCCGCGCCATGCTGTTTGCCGGCGTCCGTTCCGCCACCCTCTGGCGCCAGCTCGGCGGGCGCAGGCTACACCTGCTGTTCCAGCGCAGGAAATTACTGGCCGCGACCGACGAACTGATCGCGCAGATCGAATCATCCAACATCTGAATCCGGAGTACCGAACATGACAGTCGAGTTATCCGCGCTGACCGCGGTTTCCCCCATCGATGGCCGCTACGAGAGCAAGACCGCACCGCTGCGGGATATTTTCAGCGAGTACGGCCTGATCCGCGCGCGGGTCGAGGTGGAGGTGCGCTGGCTGCAGCAGCTCTCCCGCCACCCGGACATTACCGAGGTGCAGCTGTTCGACAACGACGCCGACCGGATCCTCAACGATATCGTGGCCCAGTTCTCGGTGGCGGACGCCGAGCGTATCAAGGAGATAGAAAGCACCACCAACCACGATGTGAAGGCGGTGGAGTATTTCCTCAAGGAAAAGATGGGCGGTAACGAACAACTGGCCGCGGTCAGCGAATTTGTGCATTTCGCCTGCACTTCCGAGGACATCAACAACCTGTCCCACGCGCTGGTGCTCCGCGCCGGGCGCGACCAGGTGCTGCTGCCGGCGATGAACAGGATCGTCAACGAGATCGCCGAGCTCGCGCAAAAATTTGCGCAGGTGCCGATGCTGTCTCGCACCCACGGTCAGACCGCGAGCCCCACCACCGTGGGCAAGGAGCTGGCCAATGTGGTGGCGCGCCTGCGCCGGCAGATCCGGCAGATTCACGATGTGGAGCTGCTGGGCAAGATCAACGGCGCGGTGGGCAACTACAACGCCCACCTCTCCGCCTACCCGGAAGTGGACTGGCAGAAAAACGCCGAGGAGTTCGTCATCTCCCTGGGGCTGACCTGGAATCCCTACACCACCCAGATCGAGCCCCATGACTATATCGCCGAGCTGTTCGATGCCATCTCGCGCTTCAATACCATCCTGATCGATTTCGACCGGGATATCTGGGGCTATATCTCCCTGGGCTATTTCAAGCAGAAAGTCGTCGCCGGCGAAGTGGGCTCCTCCACCATGCCCCACAAGGTCAACCCGATCGACTTCGAGAACTCCGAGGGCAACCTGGGCATCGCCAACGCCGTGCTCCAGCACCTGGCGGCCAAACTGCCCATCTCCCGCTGGCAGCGGGACCTCACCGACTCCACCGTGCTGCGCAATATGGGCGTCGGCGCCGGCTACGCCACCATCGCCTACGCCGCCGCCCTGAAGGGCCTGGGCAAACTGGAGATCAACGAGGCGCGCCTGGCGGAGGACCTGGACAACGCCTGGGAAGTGCTGGCGGAACCGATCCAGACCGTGATGCGCCGCTACAATATCGAGGAGCCCTACGAGAAACTGAAGGCGCTGACCCGCGGCCAGGGCATCAACCGGGAAACCCTCAAGACCTTTGTCGAGAGCCTCGAGATTCCCGAGGAGGCGAAAAAATCCCTGCTCGAGCTGACGCCGGCGAACTATATCGGCAACGCCGTGGAGCAGGCGGAAAAGATTTAACTCGATCCTTTTGCGTAGGATGGGCAAAGGAGTGCAGCGACGTGCCCATCACCCTGATGGGCACGCTGCGCTTTGCCCATCCTACGCACGCGGATCTATCTCCGAGCTTGCTGTAGGAGCCTGCAAACCGGCTCCCACAGGCTACCCCGCCCCCGGCGGGTTTCAGAGAAGCAAGAAATAATATGACCGCACCGCTCACCCACCTCGGCACCATGCCGGTAACCGAATTCCTCCGCGACTACTGGCAACAGAAACCGCTGCTGATCCGCAACGCCTTCCCGGATTTCGAATCCCCCATCTCTGGCGAGGAGCTCGCCGGCATGGCGCTGGAAGAGGCGGTGGAATCGCGCCTGGTACTGGAAAACGGCGACGAGGGCCCCTGGCAGTTGCGCAACGGCCCCTTCACCGAGGAGGACTTCCTGTCCCTGCCGCGCAGCCACTGGACACTGCTGGTACAGGCCGTGGACCAGTGGCTATCGGAAGTGGCGGACCTGAAAAGATATTTCCGCTTTATCCCCGACTGGCGCCTGGACGACGTGATGATCAGCTATGCCGCGGACAAGGGCAGCGTGGGCCCGCATTTCGACCACTACGATGTGTTCCTGCTGCAGGCCGAGGGCAAGCGCCGCTGGCTGCAGGGGCCCAGGGTCGACGAAACCGCCCCGCGGGTCGAGGGCACCCCGCTCGGCATTCTGAAGGACTTCGAAGAGGAAAACCGCTGGCTGCTGGAGCCCGGCGACATGCTCTACCTGCCGCCGCAATACAGCCACTGGGGCATCGCCGAGGGCGCCTGCACCACTATTTCCATCGGTTTCCGCGCGCCCTCCGCCCGCACCGTCCTCGAGGACCTGGCCGCAGAGCTGGCCATGGGGCTGCCGGAAAAAAGCCGCTACACCGACCCGGGCCTGCGACCGGCCGCCTCGCCGGCGGAAATCGACCCAGGCTCAGTAGAGCGGCTGCGGACACAACTGAGCCACTGGCTCGACCAGCCCCGGGGGATCGCCCGCTGGTTCGGTGCCGTCATGACCGAGACCAAGTATCCCGACACAGTGGCCATGGATGCGGACACGGCCGGCGACTGGCGGCAGCAACTGCCGCAGGGTGCGCGGCTGCTACTCAACCCCGCCTCTCGCTGCGCCTTTTGTCGCCAACCGGAAACCCTGTTTGCCGACGGCGAAGCCTTTCCCGCCCCCCTGCCCCTGGCGGAAAAATTCTGCGACACTCATGCGATCATCCAGAGCGATGTTGAAGACTTCCCCGAGGCGGCGGCGACGGACGGATTGATCGACCAGCTCGTCGCCCAGGGGACCCTGATCTATCCACCGGAGGACTTCTGAGCGTGACAGTGGAAATTCGGGCCGCCGACTGGCAGCGCGACCGGGATGCGATCCGCAGTGTACGCGATGCCGTTTTTATCCGCGAACAGGGTGTCGATCCCGCGATCGAGTGGGACGCGTCCGACGATACCGCACAGCACTTCCTGGTGCTGCGCGACGGCCGGCCGGTGGGCACCGGCCGCCTGGCCACAAGCGGCAAGATCGGCCGCATGGCAGTGTTGCAGAGCGAGCGCGACAGCGGTCTCGGGCAGCGCCTGCTGGCGCACATCTGCTCCCATGCCCGCGAACAGGGCTTCGACCGCGTCACCCTGCACGCCCAGCGGCACGCCGAGGGCTTCTATCGCCGGGCCGGCTTTGCCGCCGAGGGCGAGCCGTTTGTGGAAGCCGATATCGACCATATCCGGATGGTGCAGGATTTTGGCTGAGCATTCCTCCGATTCGCGTTCATTGAACGACCTGGAAGGCTTTCGATCCACTTTTATCGAACTCGCAGAGGAAAGTCGGCGCGAATTGTTCATTTTTTCCGAAAGCTTGGCACACCCACTCTATCACCACCGGGCGGTTGCCGAGGCCCTGTCCGCCTTTGCGCGCAGCAGCCGCTTCGCCGTCGTGCGCATCCTGGTGCGCGATACCGAGCCAATGCTGCGCCGCTTTCACCGGCTTCGCGAGCTGACCCAGAGGCTCAGCTCCCGCATCGAACTCCGCCGGATCCAGGCTACGGTCGACACGCCCGACTGGGAGTTCGCCATCGCCGACGGCCGCCGCGTCCTCTTCTGCGACGACCGGCAGCAGTGGCGCGGCGTCTACCGCCCGGACGATCCGGCCCGCGCCGCCAAACTGGGGGACACCTTCCGGCAGGACTGGTCCCTGGCTACAGCGGACCCGAACCTGCGGCGGCTGCAGCTCTGATCACCCCGCCTGCACCCGCTTTCCTCTCCATCCCCCTCTCCATCCCCCTCTCCATCCCCCTCTCCATCCGCTCCCGATAGCACCGTCCCCTACAGCCATACTATTTGCTTTGCTAAGTAATTTTCCCTAAAATACTTAGCATGCTAAATAAACCCATCTCCCGCACCGAGGGACTCGGCCTGTGGTTGCGACATGTGCACAGCCAGTGGCGCTCGGTCGTCGACCAGACCGTTCAGCCCCTGGGTCTGACCCAGTCCCGCTGGACGGTCCTGATCGCCCTGCGCCACCTGGGTGACGGCAGTACCCAGAAGCTGCTTGCGGAAACACTCGAGATCGAACTGCCGTCCCTCTCCCGCACCCTGGACCAACTGGCGCAGCAGGGGCTGGTGGAACGGCGTACCTGTGCCGCGGATCGCCGCGCGCGGGAAGTGTTTTTCACACCGTGGGGCCGCGAGGTTCTCGCGGCCCTGGAAACCCGTGCCGGCGAGGCCCGCGAGCGATTGCTGGCCGGTGTTTCCGAAAACGATTTCGACGCCTTCGAGCGGGTGCTGGCCACCATCGAGGAAAACGCCGCTAGCGAGCTCGGCGAGACCTGACCGCCCCGTCGTGTTGAGAGGCACTGAGAGACGACCATGACCCCCGAACAACGTTTCGCCCGATGGATACGCGCGGCGGCAGTGAGTTTTGCCCTGCTGTTCGCGTATTTTGTCGTCGCCGACCTGATGATGCCACTGACGCCCCAGGCGCGGGCCATGCGCGAGATCACCCAGGTGGCGCCGGAGCTGAGCGGCCGCGTGATTGAAGTCGCCGTGGAGAATCACAGCCGGGTGAGGAAAGGCGACCTGCTGTTCCGCCTGGATCCCGAGCCCTTTCACATCGCCGTGGAAAAGGCGCAGCTGACGCTGGAGCAGGTTCAGCGCGATAACGCGCGCCTGGAGGCCTCCCTGGCGGCGGCCCGCGCCGAACTCCAGGCTGCCGAGGCGGATGCCCGGGAACTGGCGCGGGAGCGGGATCGCCTGCGGGCCCTGATCGACAGCCACGCTGTGTCGCAGCAACTACTCGACCAGACTGCCGCCGCCTACGAAACCGCCGCCGCGAAAGTGGCAGCGGCTCGCGCCAGCGTTGAGGAACTGCGCGTGCAGCGCGGCGAGACGGGGCCGGACAACCTGCAGTTGCGCCGCGCAGGCAACAACCTGGCCGACGCCCGGCTGGACCTGGAACGCACCGAGGTGCGCGCCAGCCGCGACGCGGTGGTCTCCAACCTGCAACTGGAGGCCGGCGACTACGCCGCGGTCGGCGGCCCGGTACTGGCACTGGTGGGCAATGAACTGGATATCACCGCCGACTTCCGCGAGAAAAGCCTGCGCCACCTGCGGCCGGGCGACCTGGCGCTGGTCACTTTTGACGCCAGCCCCGGTCGCATCTTCGCCGCGCACGCCACCAGCATCGACGCCGGGGTGCGCGACGGCCAGTTGCCGGCGAACGGGCAACTGGTGGATATCCCCACCAGCTCCCGCTGGGTGCGCGATGCCCAGCGACTGCGCCTGCACCTGGCACTGGAGGCAGTGCCCTCACCCATACCGGTCAGCGGCGCCCGCGCCACGGTGCAGCTGATACCGTCGGACCATCCGATTGCGGCTTTCTTTGCCCGGCTGCAGATACACCTGATCAGCCTGCTGCACTATGTATACTGAGTCTTCCTCCCCGGCGCCGGAACCGTTGCCGGCGCTGCCGCCACCCGCCTGGCTGGCGGAGGCGACTGCCGCCCAACCGCCGCCCCGCCGGCTGTGGCTGCGCCGCTGGTTTCGCGCCCGCCCACACCGCGCCAACGCGCCGGAGCTGGACCACAATGCCCTGCGCCAGTGCCTGCGCATCGCCGGCGGCGCGGCGCTGGGCTTTGTCGTCAGCCAGCTGCTGGATTCCAGCTACGGCGTCTTCTTCGTGGTCTTCCCGATGTTCCTGCTGGGGCTGATCCCGGCAGTCAACGCCCACGTGGCGCGCCAGTTCATCGGTACTACCGCCATCAACTGTGTCGAACTCACCCTGGTAGTGGGTTTTCTAAGCCACTGACCACCGGTCATGACCGCCGCCGTGTTCGCGCTGTTTGCCGGCCGCTTTGCACTGATGGCGCGCGGGCCCATGTTCCTGTTCGGCGCCCACGGTGTAGTCAGCCTCAGCATCATGCTGCACTTCAGCAGCTATGCGGATGCAGACATGATGAACCTGATGGGGCAAAACCTGCTGGCATCGTTCGTCTCTGTAGGTATCGCGCTGGCGATGTGGCAGTTGTTTCCGGATGTCGAACCCCGCAAACCGCGGGCGCGACCGCAAAAATCCCCGGCGCGCGTCCGCCACGAGACCTTGCTTGGCGCTACCGTGGCGACACTGTCGTTCGCGGTCTTCCAGGTGGTAGAACTGCGGGATTCCATGTCGGCACAAATCTCGACCGTGGTGATCCTGTTCGCGCTGCACTACCCGGATACGATTCACACTGCGCACAAGCGCGCTCTCGGCACCCTCCTGGGGAGTGCACTGGCGGTTGCCATGCAGCTGGTGCTCTACTCCCACGCGGGCAACCTGCTGTTGGTGATGATCGCCCTCTGGTGCGGCCTGATGCTGTTTGCCCGCGCCCACGTACTCGAGGGCGGTGCCTCGGGAATCGGCTTCTGCGGCCTCACCACCATGGGTATCCTGTTCGGCCAGTATGTGGCGCCGGACCAGGACCTGGTGTACAGCGCCCTCTACCGCATCTCGTCGGTACTGGTAGCTCTGGTGTGCGGCCTGGCGGTGACCGCGCTGGTACACCGGCTACTGAACTGTCTCGAGCCAACCCGCACCGATGCTCCCTCCTGATGCGTCACCACCGACAGTGAACGGATCGGTGGCAGCTTTGCGCCGGCCGGCACAGATTTGCAATAACCTGCCCGCCAGCCGCCAATATGGCGGCAGAGTTCCTTTTTCTCCCGATGTAGTCCGTTAGCATGAATCGAGAAAGGCAGCGCTGTCATTTGTGATCTGTTGCTGTCTTTCGCTAACGGAACCGATTATTGACGCCGGCAGGCCCCGAATGCCCGCGCCAATATCGGAATATAAAACCCAAGTTCCGAGTTGGCGGTGTCCACCGATGGTACCGGCTCCCGAAACCGCCCCCGAAACTTGGGTACCAAACACAAGAAAGAAGAAGGAGAAACGCACCATGCTGCGCAAAACCCTGTCGCTGATGACAGCGCTGTCTATATCGATTCCAATGGGTCAGGCACTGGCCCACGGCACCATGTCGGTACCGGAGAGCCGCGTCTACAACTGCTTCCTGAACAATCCGGAAAATCCCAGTGACCCGGCCTGCGCCGCCGCCAAAGAGGTGGCCGGCTCCCAGGCTTTCTACGACTGGAACGGCATCAACCAGGCCAGCGCCGATGGCAACCACCGCGCCGTGGTCCCCGACGGCCAGCTCTGCGCCGGCGGAAAGGCCAAGTTCGCCGGTCTCGACCTAGCGCGCAGTGACTGGCAGGCGACACCGATCGCGCCCAAGCCGGACGGCACTTTCGATTTCGAGTTCTATGCCACCGCCCCCCACGCAACCCGGGACTGGGTCTTCTACGTCACCCGGCAGGGTTATACCCCGGACCAGCCGCTGCAGTGGGGAGACCTGTTCGAGTTCTGCCGGCTGGGCGATGTACCGCTCAGTGCGGACAAGCGCTATATCCTCAACTGCCCGCTGCCGCCGGTCACCGGCAAGCATGTGATCTACACCACCTGGCAGCGCTCCGACAGCACCGAGGCCTTCTACACCTGTACCGATGTAATCCTCGGCGACGGCGGCGGCAGCACCTGGACGGACGAGGGGTCGCTGAGCGCACAGACGGAGCTGGCCGCGGGCAGCACCGTGACCCTGCGCCTGTTCAACGACAGCGGCAACGACATGGAGAGCGTCGAGTATGCACTAACGGCCGACATGCCCGCCGCCGAGTGGGCCTACGCCTTTGCGCAGGCGGTCAACGGCCAGTCGCAGTATGCGCGCATCGGCGTACTGGATCCGGACACTGGAGAGATCAGTGCCCGGCGGAGCGCCGACGGCAACCGCGTCTACACCCGGTCTGACCTGAACCTGGGCCACGAGGTCGATATCCGCATCCCGGACGGCAACGATGCGCCCCTTGCTGCGATCAGTGCGGACCCGCTCTCAGTCATCGGCGCCGGCAGTGTCAGCCTGTCCGCCGCGGACTCCAGCGATGCGGACGGCGACCCGCTGACCTACAGCTGGGACCTGCTCACCGGAGAGGGCGCGAGTCTCGGCGGAACCACCGGGCAGACGAACACCCTGCAACTGGCCGAACCGGCGCAGAGCCAGACGGTAACGGTTCAGGTGACTGTCAGCGACGGCGAGCTCAGCGACAGTGCCAGCGTTGATATCAGCCACAGCAGCGACGATGGCGGCAATGGCGGTGACTACGATCATGTCTACCCGGATGGCGTCGGCAGCTATGTGCCCGGCGAGACAGTGGTGCTGGGCAGCGACGGCAACCGTTACCAGTGCAAACCCTTCCCCTACGGCGACTGGTGCAATGTGGACAGTACCTTCCACTACGCCCCCGGCACCGGCAGCAACTGGGAGGATGCCTGGATAGCGCTGTAAATCGGCACCCCGGCGCTGTCAGGCGACGGCGCCGGATTCCCGGGGTCGCGGAAAGTCGCAGTACCAGCGCCCGGGTGGTCCCCGTCACCGAGTGGAAGACCACGGCAGAATCTCTCGCTTCACTCCCACCCTCCTCAAACAGGTTTGCTCGCTGGCGGTAGCGGCTGCAATACTTCCTGCAGGCGCTGCCCAAGGTTCGGGCTGTCCGGCAGCCGAATGCCGAAAGCTTCCGTCAGAGTGCGGCGCAGTTCGGGCAGGTCGCGCAGTGTTTTTTCACTTTTGGTCCCCGTCTTCGGGTAGAAAGTGAGCCGATTATTGAGCAACGAAAGGCGTCCACTGCCAGTTACCCGTGCGACCGTCAGTTCGTTGATGAAGGGTGACTTCGGGTGAGCCGCCCAGTACCAGTTGAAGATCTCGTAATCCTCTGTGGCTGGTTGCCGCAGGTCGAAACTGTATATCGGCCACCATTTGTCCCGGGCTTTCATCTGCAGCAGGAAATCGTCCGACCGGCGCTCGATCCGATAACTCCCATAGGATGTATGCTGAGGCATTTCCATATCCATGCGCAGCGGTACTGTCGGTGTCTGCCCGCCAACTCCCACATCCACGAGGTAGGGAATTCCTTTGATGTCCGCACGCAAAAGCATGTGGGACTGGGCGGGATAAGCGTGCTCCGGCTGCTGCCAGAGAATACGTGCCGCCAGCGCTACGTGCGGGATATCCAATTGTGTCAGCGCGCCCTGCAACAGCGTATTCTGTTCAAAACAGTAGCCACCCCGCTCCTCTTCAACCAGCTTCCGCTCTACCGAAGGCAGGTCTATCTCCACCGGCAGGCCGAGGAACGGATTGAGGTTTTCAAAGGGAATGGCGCGACTGTGCAGGCCGACAACCTTCTCCAGTGTTTCGAGGTCCGCAGCCGGCTTGCCGGCGAATCCGATTCGCCGCAGATAGGCGTCAAGGTCGATAGCCGTTTTCATGGTTGAGCCTCCTTTTCGGCTTGAAGGGTGCAATCAGCTTTAAGCTCGCTCGTAAATACCACGCTGCCATCCGCCAAGGCGGTTGACTAACAGGGGCATGTCACGGCACAGGCCCGTCAGTTCCTGCAAACAGCGCCGAGAAAGACCACGTCACCACATCGGAATCCGGTAGTTCGATATCAAAAACATCCCGCAGTTGTCGCCGCAGCTCCTCCGGCCCCGCCACACTGGACTCCCGTTTCGGGCCATCGAGGGGGTAAAAGGTGAGCTTGTTGTTATGCAACGTATACCGGCCACTCTCCACCGGGCGGGTGGCGATCAGGTCGCGGGTGAAGTGTGAGTCCGGGTGGGTGGAACAATACCAATTGAACATCTTGTAATCGTCGGGGGCCTGTCGCTGCAGGTCGAAGCGGTAGATCGGCGCCCAGCTACCCGGGAGCGCCACCTGCACCAGGAACTCCCCGTCGGCCTGAAGAACCCGGTAGCATCCGTGGGGTGTGTCCTGCGGCGCTTCGGTATCCAGGCGCAGGGGGGCGGTAGGTGTCTGCACGCCAAATCCGACATCCACCAGATATGGCTTGCCGCCAATCTCCGCGCGCAGCATCATATGGGACTGGGCCGGTGTGGAGTCTTCCGGCGCTTGCCAGAGTACCCGCGCTGCGAGTGGGGTCACCGGGACATCCAACGACTCGAGTAGCGCCTGCATGAGTGTGTTCTGCTCATAGCAGTAACCGCCGCGCCGGCTGTGCACCAGCTTTCGCTCCACGGCCGGCAGGTCGATTTCCACCGGCCAGCCGAAAAACGGGTTCAGGTTTTCGAACGAAATGGCTCGCGTATGTCGCGCCACCAGCTTTTTGATGCTATCCAGGTCTGCCGCGGGGCTACCGGAAAAATCGATGCGTTGCAGATATGCATCCAGGTTGATCATTTCTCCCATGAGTCACTTTCCCTCGTTCTGTAAAGGACTCACGAAGTTTGCAACCTAAAGCAAACTTAAGGTCAAGGGAAATTTTCCCCGGCCAACAAAAAAGGCCCCGCAGGGCCTTCTGGATATCTGTTTCGGATCAACCGTGCTTCGCCTTGCATTCTTTTTCCTTGAACTGGCGCCGGCGCCGGTGCAGGACCGGTTCGGTGTAGCCGTTTGGCTGCGCACAGCCTTCGAACACCAGCTCACAGGCGGCCCGATAGGCCACGCTATTGTCGAAATCCGGCGCCATATCGCGGTAGTCGGGGTCGCCGGCATTCTGGCGATCCACCACCGCCGCCATGCGCTGCATGGTTTCCTGCACCTGAGCCCGGGTCACCACGCCCTGCTTCAGCCAGTTGGCGATATGCTGGGAGGAGATGCGCAGTGTGGCGCGGTCTTCCATCAGACCCACGTCGTTGATATCCGGAACCTTGGAGCAGCCCACGCCCTGGTCGATCCAGCGCACCACATAGCCGAGAATACCCTGGGCATTGTTGTCCAGTTCGCGCTGGATTTCCTCCGCGCTCCAGTCGGCTTCCTCCGCCACCGGCACCGTGAGGATATCGTCGAGTTTCGCATGCGCGCGCTTTACCAGCTCGTCCTGGCGCTTGGCCACATCCACTTTGTGGTAGTGCAGTGCGTGCAGGGTGGCGGCGGTGGGCGACGGCACCCAGGCGGTGTTGGCGCCGGCCATCGGGTGCGCCAGCTTGGCCTGCATCATGCCGGCCATCAGGTCCGGCATGGCCCACATGCCCTTGCCGATCTGCGCCCTGCCCTTGAGCCCGGTTGCGAGACCGGTGTCCACATTCCAGTCCTCGTAGGCCTGAATCCATCTGGACTGTTTCATGTCGCCCTTGCGGATCATGGGCCCGGCCAGCATGGAGGTGTGGATCTCGTCGCCGGTGCGATCGAGAAAGCCGGTATTGATAAATGCCACCCGCTCTTTCGCCGCGGCGATACAGGCCTTGAGGTTGACCGTGGTGCGGCGCTCCTCGTCCATGATGCCCATCTTGAGTGTATTGCGTTCCATCCCCAGCGCATCCTCGATGCGGTTGAACAGGGTATTGGCAAAGGCCACTTCCTCGGGGCCGTGCATTTTCGGTTTTACGATATAGACGCTGCCGCTACGGGAGTTTTTCAAGGGGCCCGTGCCGCGCAGGTCGTGCAGCGCGATCAGGCCGGTAATCATGCCGTCGAGAATGCCCTCGGGTACTTCGTTGCCATCCTTGTCGAGAATCGCGTCGTTGGTCATCAGGTGGCCGACGTTGCGCACAAACATCAGGCTGCGGCCCGGCAACGTGAGCGGGTTGCCGTTGGGCGAGGTGTATTCGCGGTCCGGGTTCAGTTTGCGCTCGATGGTCTTGCCGCCCTTGTCTATGGACTCGGTCAGGTCGCCCTTCATCAGGCCCAGCCAGTTGCGGTAGACGACCACCTTGTCTTCGGCATCCACGGCCGCGACCGAGTCTTCGCAATCCATGATGGTTGTCAGCGCGGATTCCACCAGCACATCTTTCACGCCGGCGGCGTCGGTCTTGCCGATGGGATGCTCACGGTCGATCTGTATCTCGAAATGCAGGCCGTGCTGCCTGAGCAGAATGGCTTCCGGCTCGCCGCCGTTGCCCCGGTAGCCGGCAAACTGCGTGCTGTCTTGAAGCCTGGCGACCTTGCCGTTGTCGCGCACGGCTTCCAGCAGCGAACCATTGATGCGGTATTCGGTAACCTCTTTGTGGCTGCCTTCGGTCAGCGGCGCCGACTGGTCGAGCACTTCGCGGGCGTACTGGATCACCCTGGCACCGCGCACCGGGTTGTAGCTGCTGCCCTTTTCCGCACCCTCGTCCTCGGAGATGACGTCGGTACCGTAGAGCGCGTCGTAGAGGCTGCCCCAGCGCGCGTTGGCGGCGTTCAGGGCATAGCGGGCGTTCATCACCGGTACCACCAGCTGTGGGCCCGCCATGGTGGCGATTTCCGCATCGACATCTTCCGTGGTGGCGGTAAAGTCCGCCGGCTCGTCTACCAGGTAGCCGATCTCCCGCAGGAATTTTCTGTAGCCATCCAGATCCCGGTGGGCACCCGGGTTGTCGATGTGCCAGCGGTCGATCTGCTCCTGGATCCGGTCGCGCTTTTCCAGCAGCGAGCGGTTCACCGGCGCCAGGTCGTCGAGAATCTTTTCAAACTCGGCCCAGAACACATCGGCGCTGACGCCGGTACCGGGAATCACCTCTTCCGTGACCAGTTGGTGCAATTCCGATGCGATTTGCAGATCGCCGACTTGGATTCGTTCCGTCATATCCGGGCCTCTCGCTGATGGTTGGAGTCGGGCATTCTAAACAGCCAAAAGGCTATAACCCAAATTTATAGGTGAAATTCTCGCTATTCACAGGAAAGATTTTATCGCCGGGCGTAGGTTCGCCGGGTTGCGGTTACCGCTACAGCGCCCGCCCGATATCCAGGATCAGCCGCCGCAGCCACCGGTGTGGCGCACTCTGTTGCAGCAGCGGGCTCCAGGCCATTTTCAGCTCCAGCGGCGGTATCTCCAGCGGCGGGTCGCGGCGCACCACGCGGGGGTTGTCGGCGGCCAGTTGCGCCAGGCGCGTGGGCACGGTGACGATCAGGTCGCTCTGCTCCGCCAGCAGCATGGCCACCTGGTAGTGGCGGGTGAAGACGGCGATATCGCGCTTTTCTCCCTGGCGGCCGATGGCTTCGTCCACCCAGCCGAGCCGCTGCACGTCTTCCGGGTTGACCCCCACGCCGACGCCCATACCGGTCTTGCTGACCCAGATATGCTGCGCCTGCAGGTAGCTCTGCAGATTGTAGTCCTCCAGTACCGGGTTATCGGCGCGCATCACGCAGGAGAAACTGTCCCGCCACACCGTGGCCTGGTGGAAGCTCTGCGGCATGCTGTCGAAGCGGTTGATGACCATGTCCACCTTGCCCTGCTCCACATCCACGAAGCTCACGTCGCTCGGCGTCATGATATCGAGACTGATCCCCGGCGCCCGGTCCCGCAACTGGATCAGAAGGGGCGGAATCAGCGTGGATTCGGCGTAGTCACTCGCCATAATTCGGAAAGTGCGGCGCGCCCCGGCGGGTTCGAAATCCCGGTTGGGCTGGATTACCCGGTCGATGGAGGCCAGCGCCTCGCGCACCATCGGCTGCAGCTCCAGGGCGCGCTCGGTGGGCATCATGCCCTCGCGGGTGCGCACCAGCAGCGGGTCTTCGAACAGCTCCCGCAGGCGCTTGAGACCGTTGCTCATCGCCGGCTGGGACAGTCCCAGATAGTTGGCGGCACGGGTCACATTGCGCTCGCGCAGCAGCACATCCAGGTACACGAGCAGGTTGAGGTCGGCTCTCTCGAGATTCATATATTTTCTCTGCTGATAGTGAAAATCAGGGTAATAAATTAGGCAAATTATGCCAGAGCCACTAGGATTCTCAACACCAAAACTCAGTCACCTTTTCGAGGATTCAAAGCCATGTCCACCTATGCGAAAGACATCGAAGCGGCGAGCAAGCTCCGCGACGCCCACGGCAGCTCCTGGAATGCCATCAACCCGGAATACGTGGCCCGCATGCGCGCCCAGAACCGGTTCAAGACCGGCCTGGATATCGCCCGGTACACCGCCGATATCATGCGCAAAGACATGGAGAACTACGACAGGGACAGCTCCAAGTACACCCAGTCACTCGGCTGCTGGCACGGTTTCATCGGCCAGCAGAAGATGATTTCCATCAAGAAGCACTTCGAGGGCAACACAGACCGCCGCTACCTGTACCTGTCCGGCTGGATGGTGGCCGCCCTGCGCAGCGAGTTCGGCCCCCTGCCCGACCAGTCGATGCACGAGAAGACCTCGGTCGCCAACCTGATCGAGGAGCTTTACACCTTCCTGCGCCAGGCGGACGCCCGGGAGCTGGGCGGCCTCTTCCGCGAGCTGGATGCGGCGCGGGAAGCCGGAGACGAGGCCGCGGAAAAGGCGGTGCAGGACCAGATCGACAATCACGTGACCCACGTGGTACCGATCATTGCCGACATCGACGCCGGTTTCGGCAACGCCGAGGCCACCTACCTGCTGGCCAAGAAAATGATCGAGGCCGGCGCCTGCTGTATCCAGATCGAGAACCAGGTTTCCGACGAGAAACAGTGCGGCCATCAGGACGGCAAAGTGACTGTTCCCCACGAGGAGTTCCTCTCCAAGATCCGCGCAGTGCGCTACGCCTTCCTCGAGCTGGGTGTCGACAACGGCGTGATCGTCGCCCGCACCGACTCCCTGGGCGCCGGCCTGACCAAGCAGATCGCCGTGACCCACGAGCCCGGCGACCTGGGAGACCAGTACAATGCCTTCCTGGATTGCGAAGAAGTGGCCGACGCCGACCTGGCGAACGGCGATGTGGTCATCAAGCGCGACGGCAAGCTGCTGCGCCCGAAACGCCTGGCTTCCAACCTGTTCCAGTTCCGCAAGGGTACCGGCGAAGCCCGCTGTATTCTGGACAGCGTGACCTCGCTGCAGAGCGGCGCCGACCTGATCTGGATCGAGACGGAAAAACCCCATGTACGCCAGATCGGCGCCATGATGGACGAGATTCGCAAACAGGTGCCCGATGCCAAGCTGGTTTACAACAACAGCCCGTCGTTCAACTGGACCCTGAACTTCCGCCAGCAGGTGTTCGACGCCTGGAAAGAGGAAGGCAAGGACGTTTCTGCCTACGACCGCGACAAGCTGATGAGCGCCGAGTACGACGACACCGAACTGTCCGCGGCGGCAGACGCGAAGATCCGCACCTTCCAGGAGGACGCCTCCCGCGAGGCCGGCATCTTCCACCACCTGATCACACTGCCGACCTACCACACCGCTGCCCTGTCTACGGACAACCTGGCCAGGGAGTACTTCGGTGACAAAGGTATGCTGGGCTATGTGGAAGGCGTGCAGCGCAAGGAAATCCGCGAGCAGATCGCCTGTGTCAAACACCAGAATATGGCCGGTTCCGATATGGGCGACGATCACAAAGAGTATTTTGCCGGCGAAGCTGCGCTGAAGGCGGGCGGTAAAAACAACACCATGAACCAGTTCGGCTGATCGGGTTTCGCCCCGTCACCTTTCTACAGCCTCAGCAATATCCTTCACTCATTCCGGGCCGCATTTGCGGCCCCTTTTTTGGCCCCCCACCCTTTCCCGACTTTTATCGAATTTAAACTTCTCATTTGGAAGTGCCTGCCGATGGCACCCCGCCCCGGCCGCAACACCTGAATACCGAATAGCCCACAAGGTATTCCACCAACAGGTCAATAGTTGCACTGCCGCATTGGTATTTCGTGACACCATTCGAATTTTCACCCTTCTCCGCTTTTCCGCGGTATCCCTACTCCCGCAAAAAATCATATATTTCCTACAAAACAACAATAACGAAGGTCCTCTCGCACTGAATAACCAGCAACAGAGAGAAAAGGGAGATCCCAATCATGCGGTTATCGCACAAGTGCCTATTGTTCAGCATGTGGCTTTCGGCGCCATCGGTATTCGCCGCCCAGGCCACCATGAATATCACCAACGACTGGGGACAGGGTGCCCAGGCGGAAATTGTCGTGCTCAACGACGATCCGGCGCCGCTTTCCAACTGGACGGTGGAATTCGAGCTGGATGCCGAAATCACCCAGTTCTGGAACGGCGAGATCGTCTCCCACACGGGCAGCCGCTATGTGGTGGGGCCGACCTCCTACAACGCCACCGTCGGCGTCGACGATCAGGTGAATATCGGCTTTCTGACAACGCCGGGCGAGCTCTCCGCAGTGCCGGTGACCCTTGGCGGAGACGATGATGGCGGCAGCTCGTCATCGAGCAGTTCATCAAGCAGCTCTTCTTCCTCGAGTAGCTCGAGCTCTTCCAGCAGCAGTTCAAGCGCATCCTCGAGCAGCAGCTCCTCCTCGTCTTCCAGCTCCTCTTCATCGTCCAGCAGTTCCGGCGGCGGGGACTACCCGGGGTACGAGACCAGCCGTTTCATTACCGTGGACCAGTTCGGCTACCTGCCGGAGAGCGAGAAAGTCGCCGTGCTGCGCGATCCACAGCAGGGCTACGACAGTGCGGAAGAGTACGTCCCCGCCGCCAATATCCGGGTTGTGGATCTGGACAGTGGCGAGGTGGTCGAGACCCTGCAACCCACCGCCTGGAACGACGGCGCTACCGGGGAAAATTCCGGCGACCGCGTATGGCACCTGGATTTCTCCAGTGTTACCGCCCCTGGCAACTACATCCTGGCAGACGAACAGAGTGAACTCCGCTCCCCCGCCTTCCGTATCGACAACGATATCTACCGACCGGTACTGGAGCAGGCCGTGCGCGCCTTCTACTACCAGCGCGCCGGCTTTGCCAAGCAGGAGCCCTACGCCGATGCCCGCTGGGCCGATGGCGCCAGCCACCTGGGCTCTGGCCAGGATTCCGAGGCGCGCCTTTACAGCGCCACCGGCGACGCTTCCACCGAGCGCGACCTGCGCGGCGGCTGGTTCGATGCCGGCGACTACAACAAGTACACCAACTGGCATGCGGACTACCTGATCGCCCTGCTGCACAGCTACCGGGAAAACCCCGCGGTGTGGACAGACGATTTCAATATTCCCGAATCCGGCAACGGTATCCCGGACCTGCTCGACGAAGTGAAATGGGGCATGGATTGGCTGGTGCGCATGCAGGAAGACGACGGCTCCGTGCTTTCGGTGATGGATCTGTCCCACGCCAGCCCGCCGTCTGCCGCCAGCGGCCCCAGCAGTTACGGTCCGGCGACCACTGCCGCCAGCTACAGCAGCGCGGCCGCATTCGCCCTGGGCAGCCATATTTTCGGCCAAGTGTCCGGACTGGAGAGCTACGCTGCCGACCTGCAGGACAGGGCCGAGAGCGCCTGGCAGTGGGCCCAGGCGAACCCCGAAGTGACCTTCCACAACGCCGACAACGACGTCGCCGCCGGCGAACAGGAAGTGGATGAATACGGCCGCTTCGCCAAGAGCCTGATCGCCGCCATCCAACTCTACCGGGCCACTGGCGAGGCCGGCTACCGGGACTATGTGGAGAACAACTACCAGGATGCCCACCTGATACTCTGGAGCTGGGCCTCCATCTGGGAGGCGGAAATCCAGCATGCCCTGCTGTATTTCAGCAGTCTCGACGGCGTATCCGGCGAGGTGGCCTCGGCGATTCGCAGCACCTACGACGCGGCCATGGACGCCGATGCCAACTGGCCGGCGGTGAACGGCAGTATCGACGCCTACCGGGCCAGCATTCCGGAATACACCTGGGGCAGTAACCGCAGCCACGCCCACCAGGCCAACCTGTACCTGGACCAGTCGCAGTTCGATGCCGGCGCACCGGGCACCGCCGAAGCGCGCAGTGCCGCACTGCGCCACCTGAACTACCTGCACGGCGTCAATCCGCAGGGCAAGGTGTACCTGTCCAATATGGGTGAATTCGGCGCGGAGAATTCGGTGGACAGCTTCTACCACACCTGGTTTGCCGACGGCAGCCCACAGTGGGACTCCGTCGGCGATTCTTCCTACGGCCCCGCGCCGGGCTTCCTGGCGGGCGGTCCCAACCCGTCCTACGACTGGGACGCCTGCTGCCCGGGCAGTTGCGGCAGCCCGGAGAACAACGCCCTCTGCGGCACAGCGCCGCCCGAGCCCCCCTATGGCCAGCCGGCACAGAAGTCCTTCCTGGACTTCAATACGAGCTGGCCGCTCAACTCCTGGGCAGTAACGGAAAACCACAACGGCTACCAGGTAGCCTATATCCGCCTGCTGTCCAAGTTTGTACAGGCCGACGGCGAGTAGCGCACCTTACACCGCAGGAGCCTGCCCCGGATCGAGCCCGGGGCAGGCTCCTGCGGCGCCTTCCAGCCCATCCATCGGAGTCGCGGCCACCGCGCCCTTCCGCAAAGATAGAGACGCCAGCAACGTCTAGTCTTAAGACATACGTCTGTACAGTTGGCGGGGCCCATGAGCAGTGACAACCTTGTTCTGGTACTCAATTCAGGCAGCTCTTCGCTGAAATTTGCCGCACTGGACCCGGAATCCGGACACGAGTCGCTGAGTGGCATCGGCGATGCTCTCGACGGACCGAAACCATCCCTCGAGTGGAAATACCGGGGTCGCAGACACGCGCGGCAACTGGAACCCGGCGCCGGTCACAGCGCGGTGTTCAGCTTTCTGGTTGCGCTGTTGCAGGAGGAGCTCCCCGAGCTGGAGAACCGCCTGATCGCAATCGGTCATCGGGTGGTGCACGGTGGCGAACACTTCTCCCACTCGGTACTGATCGATCGAAAGGTCATCGACGCCATCAAGGAGTGCGCGTCGCTGGCGCCGCTACACAACCCGCCCGGCCTGCTGGGCATCCGCGCGGCACTGGAAGCCTTTCCGCAATTGCCGCAGGTGGCGGTATTCGATACTGCCTTTCACCAGACGCTGCCGGAGCACGCCTACCTCTACGCACTGCCCTACTCCCTCTACCGCGAACATCGACTGCGCCGCTACGGCATGCACGGCAGCAGCCATCGCTTTGTCAGTGAGCGCGCCGCAGAACTACTGGGAACGCCACTGGAAGAGACCAATATCATTTCCGCGCACCTGGGCAACGGCGCCTCGATGAGCGCGATCAAGGGCGGCGCCAGCATCGATACCAGTATGGGCCTGACGCCGCTGGAGGGACTGGTGATGGGCACGCGCGGCGGCGATGTGGACCCCGGGCTGTTGATGCACCTGGGGGAATCCCTGGGCTATTCCCTGGAGCGGATCAACCAGTTGCTGAACCGCGAGAGCGGCCTCCTGGGTATTTCCGAACTCAGCAACGACTGTCGCGAACTGGAGCGGGCGGCCGCGGAGGGCCACCGCGGCGCACAGCTCGCACTGGAACTATTCTGCTACCGCCTGGCGAAATATGTCGCCGCCTACACAGTGCCGCTGCGTCGGGTAAGTGCAGTGGTTTTTACCGGCGGTATCGGTGAAAACTCCAGCTGGATACGCGAACGGGTATTGCAGCGGCTGGGGGCCCTCGGCTATCGCGCGGATACCGAACTGAATGCGCGTATGCGCTTCGGGGCGGAAGGTGCCATCACACTGGCAGACAGCCCGATAGCCCTGGTGATCCCGACCAACGAAGAGTGGGTGATAGCGCGGGATGCAGCGGAAATCGTCGCCGGGAGGGCGCCCTGATGTCTCGGACCATCATGCTGGTACCACTCAGTTCCCGAGTGGGTATCACCTCCATCAGCCTGGGGATCATTCGCGCATTGGAGCGCAATGGTGTCGGGGTCAATTTTTTCAAGCCGGTGACCGAAGCGCCGGCAACCGACGGCGGTACCGAGCGCTCCACGGAAATCCTGCGCAGGGCGTCCAGCCTGGAGATTCTCGAGTCCCTGAGCGCCCAGCACGCGGAATCCATGATCTCCACCGGCAAGCTGGCGGAGCTACTGGAGGAAATTCTCGCACACTACCGAGAGGGCACAGCAAATGCGGATGTGATGATCGTGGAAGGGATTTTGCCGGATGCGGACAGCCAGTTCGCCAACCAGCTCAACTACCAGATCGCCAAGACCCTGGATGCGGAAATCGTCTTCGCGATCAGCCCGCACCGGGATTCCACCCAGCAACTCAAGGAGCGGCTGGAGTTCGCAACTGCTATTTTCGGCGGTCGGGACTCCAATCACGTCGTCGGCTGTATCATCAACAAAGTGGGCGCCCCCACCCAGATGCCGGAGGCACCGGGAGCGGATATTACCGGCGTTTTCGAGCAGGTCGGCGGGCACCGCAGCGAACTGGATATTCTCTCGCTCTACGGCAAAAGCCCGCTGCGCATCGTCGGTTGTGTGCCCTGGAATGCGGAACTGCTGGCACCCCGCGCAGTGGACCTGGCCCGGCATTTCGATGCGGAAATCATCAACCGCGGCGACCTCGAGCACCGGCGCCTGCACAGCATCACCTTCTGCTCCCGTTCGCTCGGCAACATGATCTATCGCTTCGTGCCCGGTGCCATGCTGGTGACTTCCGGCGACCGGCCGGATGTCATCGTCGCCGCCTGCCTGGCGGCGATGAACGGCGTAAAGATAGGCTGCCTGCTGCTGACCGGCGGTTACCACCTGGAACCGATGGTGCGCAGACTCTGCACGCCGGCCCTGGAAACCGGACTGCCGGTACTGCTGATCGATAACAATACCTGGCAGACGGCCCTGCAATTGCAGCATTTCAATACGCGCACACCCACCGACGATCTGGAGCGGATCGACCGGGTGCAGGATTTTATCGCCGGCCACCTGGACCACCAGTGGGTGCAATCCCTGAGCATGGAGTCGTCCCGCCCCAAGCGGCTGTCGCCGCCGGCCTTTCGCTACCATCTGGCGGAACAGGCGCGCAAGGCCAACAAGCGCATCGTATTGCCCGAGGGCGACGAGCCGCGCACCGTCCGCGCCGCGCTCATCTGCGCCGAGCGCGGCATCGCCCGGCCGGTGCTGCTCGGCAGCGCCGGGAATATCCACCGCGTGGCCGAACAGCAGGGCGTGCGGCTCGGCGACAAGGTGGAGATCGTGGAGCCGGACAGTGTCCGGGAAAAATATGTGGAGCCGATGGTGGCCCTGCGCAGGGGCAAGGGCCTGACGGAAGTGGTGGCACGGGAACAGCTGCAGGACAACGTGGTACTGGGCACCATGATGCTGGCCCAGGGCGAAGTGGACGGCCTGGTTTCCGGCGCGGTACACACCACCGCCAATACCATCCGCCCCGCCCTGCAACTGATCAAGACAGCGCCCGGCGCCAAACTGGTCTCATCGATATTCTTTATGCTGCTGCCGGAACAGGTACTGGTCTACGGCGACTGTGCCATCAACCCCGACCCGAACGCCGAGGAGCTGGCAGATATCGCCATACAGTCGGCGGATTCCGCCGAGGCCTTCGGCATAGAGCCGCGCGTGGCGATGATCAGCTACTCCACCGGCAGTTCCGGTTCCGGCACCGACGTGGAAAAAGTGCGCGAGGCGACGAAACTCGCCAGGGAAAAACGCCCGGACCTGGCAATCGACGGGCCGCTGCAGTACGACGCGGCGGTGATGGAAAACGTGGCGGAAACCAAGGCCCCGGACAGCCCCGTAGCCGGCCGCGCGACCGTTTTCATCTTCCCGGACCTGAACACCGGCAACACCACCTACAAGGCGGTGCAGCGCAGCGCCGAGCTGGTGAGTATCGGCCCCATGCTGCAGGGCATGCGCAAGCCGGTCAACGATCTGTCGCGCGGGGCACTGGTGGACGATATCGTCTATACGATTGCGTTGACGGCGATTCAGGCGGGGCAGTCGTAACTCACCGGTAGCCTAGTGTACTGTCTCATACTAAATGCAGATATCAGCGGGCCGCTAAGCGGCCAGCTGCAAGGCGCATTCGCGCAGGCGTAGTGGTTCTACGTCAAGCGAATGCAACACCGCAGATGGCTGCTTAGCGGCCCGCCCGGNGGGCCGCTAAGCGGCCAGCTGCAAGGCGCATTCGCGCAGGCGTAGTGGTTCTACGTCAAGCGAATGCAACACCGCAGATGGCTGCTTAGCGGCCCGCCCGGAGGGAGCCCCCCAAATCGCCCACAGCGGCGTTGCCGCTCTTGCAAATGGAACCACCATTCCCTGCGAGCGGCGCCTTGCTGTGAACAATTTGGGGGGCTCTGATATCCGCATTTAGTATGAGACAGTACACTAGCTGACGAACGGAACCCAAAAACTGATGCAAAGGCCCTGATGCCGGGTATTCATTTACGAGACTGTCTGCGAGAGGGACCTCGCAGACAAGCCTACAGGGACGTATTTACGGCGTGTCTCGTAAATGAATACCCGGCAGCAGGGCCGCCTCAGTGCCTAATCCCAACGCAGCGGCCGCTTCAAGTCGACAAACTTCTTCAGCGCCCCGGCCACCGCATAGCCTTCCAGCCGGTGCTCGTAGGTGTCGGTTCCCTCGAACGCCATCCGATCCAGGCATCGATGTATCCAGGCATTCTCATCGGAGTGGTCTTTCCAGGTGCGCCGACCTTCCAGCACCAGCGGTATCATCTTCCACCATTTTTTACTCTGTCGTTTGAGCTCTTTCAGGGCGATCGCCAGCAGTGCTTCCTCGTCGGTAAAATCGGTACCCAACGGAAAGTGCGGCAGTAACTGCAGGCGCTTCTCTTCGTTGAAAGCGGCCGCAATCCGCTGCGGGGTGTTCTCGGTGAACTCCAGCGGAATGGCGTAATCCTTTTCCACCTTGCCCGCATTTTTGGCTTTCTCCAGCAATTCATCCTGGAAGCGCGAATCGCAGATACAGAGCATGGCGGTGATCACATCGCGATCGGTCTTGCCGCGCAGGTCGGCCACGCCGTACTCGGTGACGACGATATCCCGCAGGTGCCGGGGAATGGTGCAGTGGGGGTATTCCCAGACGATATTGCTCCGGGTTTCGCCGTTGCTGCGGCGGGTAGCGGGCACGGCGATGATCGAGCGGCCGCCCGGCAACTCGTGGGCCTGGGCAACGAAGTTGTACTGGCCCCCTACCCCACTCACCACCTGGCCGTCTTTCAGGCCGTCGGAAATCGCCGCGCCATTCAGGGTCACCATCATCGCCGAATTGACGAAGCGCGCCTTGCGGCGCTGGGCAATTTTCAGCGCGCGGTCCTCCTGCAGGTCGTTGATAAAATCGATGGCGGTCATATTGATGCCGGCGCGCTCACTCTCCGGCATTTGTCGCAACTCCTCGTACATGGAGGCGGGGCCCAGGTAGAAGCCTCCGTGAAGCCAGGTGGCGCCTTTCAGCGGTTGGTTCCGGCAGCGGCCCAGCAGGCGCCGGCGTCCGTGTTCGCTGTGCAGGTCGCACTCCTCCTCTTCGCCGTCGGGCGTCAGCAACCGGTGCCCGCGCCAACTGTAGCTGGGGTCCACGATGCCCATTTTCTGAAGGAAGGCGGTGTCGCTCTCTGTCAGCGGACAGCGGATGCGGCCGCAGTCCCGCAGTGCGAGCAGCGTATCCTCGTTGACAGTGGTGGAGATGACATCGTCGTTGAGCAGCCGCTGGATGGCCGTATCCGGATAGACTTCCCGCACCAGTATGCCGGCGCAACGCAGATGCAGGAAGCCCGGCGGCACCATCTCGCTGGCGCCGTACAGGCCGTGGCCGAATTTATCCAGCATCGGCGGCAGCTTCTGGCGCAGTTGCAGCGAGTCGTCGCCGGTCAGGTCCCGCACCATATGGCGGAATTCATCGTTGTTCGCCTGGCGCAGGCGCAGTACATGGCAGATGGCATCGCCGAGTGCGCCGATCCCCACCTGCAATGTGCCGCCATCGGCGATCAGGCTGGCGATGTGGAAAGCGATGCTGTAGTCGGTGAAATTGATGGGGGGCGAAGGCGCCGGAAACAGCGGTACATCGAAGGTCTCCCCCTCGAGCAGGAAATCGAATATGCCGGCATCCACCAGGGCGTCGTTGCCGAGAAACGGCAGCTGTGGATTGCTTTCGCCGATGACGACCAGCGGATAGTTTTCCATTTCCCGGGTCATGCGCAGCACCGGCAGTGTCAGGTCGGTGTTGCTACTGAGGCTGAACTGCCTGCCATCGGCGTCCGGCGAGACCATCTGTGCGATTACATTGACACCGCGATCGATCAGGTCCCGCGCCACATGGGTGTAGTTGGAGCAGACATAGTCCTGTTGCACCGCGGGATTGCCAAGAAAGCTGCCGGGCTGCAGGAAGAATTCACAAACCTCGATATTGTCCGGCAGCATTTTCTTGCGCCGCGCCGGTGTGTATCCGAGATCCTGGTATTCATTGTAGAGGCGGTCCAGCAGCGGCTGGATAAAACGTCGCTCTATCTCGCTGCGGCCCAGTGGTCGCTCCAGGGTCAATGCGGTAAAGATGGTGAGGGAGATGGACGGATCGGCGGCGGCGCGGGCATAGAGTGCATTGGCGAAGTGGTTGGCCTTGCCGATTCCCAGTGGCAACCCGAGCACGATGCGCTTGCCGACTTTTTCCAGCACGGCGTCCACACAGGCTTCGGCGCAGGAAAAGCGCTGCGGATCTCGCTCCGGCGTCTGTGCCATCTGCTGATATTCCCCGACTTGCGCTGAAACAGGTTACTTTCTGTTCCCGGCCAGCTCATCGAACTCGAAGTGGTCCACCTGGATCGCCATATCCACTGCGTCGGCCGCCTCGCCCAGCCTGTCGGCTTCCTCTTCGCTGATCAGTTTTTTCTCCAGCGCCTCGTCCACGGTCTTGCGGCTGAACATACGGATGCCACCGCGCTTCATCTTGTCCCGCGCCTCCTCGGTATCGCAGACCTTGCTGAAGGCCTGCTCCACCAGGTCGACGCCGTCGCCCGGGTTGCCGAGGAAAACGCCCCTGGTCAGGCGGTCGCGGGTGTCCGACGGTGTCATCAGCAGGTCGGCGCAGGCTCTCGACTGGCGGTCGGAGGCGGTGTGGATACTGTGTCCCCAGGGCATGGTGAAGAAATGCAGCAGTTGGCCGACGAAACGGATGGGGAAGTTCTGGAACACCTCCAGCAGGCTGACTTCGATATTGTGCAGGCCGGCACGCATGGCGAACTCAAGCAGAGGTCGGTCCTCCTTCGGGCTGCCGTCGTCCTTGAATCGTTTCAGGGTACAACTGAGCAGGTAGAGCTCGCTGAGCACGTCGCCCAGGCGCGCGGAGATCATCTCCTTGCGTTTCAGTTCCCCCCCCAGTGTCAACAGCGCTACCTCGGTGGTGAGGGTGAGGATGGCTGAGTAACGGTTGAGCTGGCGGTAGTATTTGGCCGCCTTGCCCACGCCGCGCGGACTGCTGGCAAAGAGCCCCACGGTCCAGCCGTGAAAGACGCCGCGCAGGAACGTCTTGATCTGAAACCAGATATGTTTCGGCAGCAGCTTGTCCAGCGTATCCACCCCGGCTTCTTCATCATCGTTTTCCGCCGCCATCATCTCGTCGAGCAGATAGGGGTGGCAGCGAATGGCGCCCTGGCCAAAGATCATCAAGCTGCGAGTCAGGATATTGGCGCCCTCGACGGTAATGGCCACCGGTACCGCGCGGTAGACATTGCCCAGGTAGTTGAGCGGCCCGTCGATTACCGCCTTGCCGGCGTGAATGTCCATGGCATCATTGACCGCCTGGCGCAGGCCATTGGTGGCGTGGGCCTTCATGATGGCGGATATCACCGCCGGTTTGAGCCCCTCGTCCAGGGCGCGGGTGGTGGCCTTGTGGGCGCTGTCGAGGACATAGGCGATACCGGCGATTTCCGCCAGGCGCCGCTGCACGCCCTCGAATTTTCCGATGGGAATACTGAACTGCTCGCGAATGCGGGCGTAGGCCCCGGTGGTGCGCGCTGCCATCTTGGCGCCGCCGGTGGACAGCGACGGCAGTGAAATACCGCGACCCGCCGCCAGCGCGCTCATCAGCATATGCCAACCCCGGCCGACATTCTCCCGGCCACCGATGACCCACTCCATGGGCACGAACACGTCCTTGCCCCAGTTGGGGCCGTTCATGAATGCCTGCAGCGCCGCCAGGTGCCGCTGGCCGATGGTGACACCCTCTGTATCGGTGGGCACCAGGGCGACGGTGATGCCGAGCTCCTCTTCGTCGCCGAGAATACGGTCCGGATCGTAAAGCTTGAAGGCGAGGCCGAGGATGGTGGCCACCGGCCCCAGGGTGATATATCGCTTGTGCCAGTTGACGCGCATACCGAGGGTTTTCTCACCCTTGTATTCGCCGTAGCAGACCACGCCCCTGTCCACCATGGAAGCGGCGTCGGAGCCGGCCTCGGGGCTGGTGAGGCCGAAACAGGGGATCTCGCTACCATCCGCCAGGCGCGGCAGGTAGTAGTCCTTCTGCTCTTCGGTACCGTGGGCCATCAGCAGTTCACCCGGGCCCAGGGAGTTGGGCACCATCACGGTTACGCCGACAGTGGTGCTGCGGGTGGAGATCTTGGTGACGATCTCCGCGTGTGCCGTGGGAGAGAAACCCAGGCCGCCGTATTCTTTCGGGATGATGATGCCGAAGAAGCGCTCTTTCTTGATGAAGTCCCAGACTTCCTCCGGCAGATCGTGGGTCTCGAAACTGATCTTCCAGTCGTCCACCATACGGCAGAGTTCCTCCACCGGACCATCCAGGAAAGCCTGTTCCTCGTCCGTCAGCTTGGGCGGCCCCATACTGAGCAGCTGCTCCCAGTCCGGCTTGCCGGACAGCAACTGGGCATCCCACCAGACTTCACCGGCCTCCATGGCCTCGCGCTCGGTATCGGAAATTGGCGGCAGTACCTTTCTGATCAGATTCAACAGCGGGCGGGTGATCCACTTCTTGCGCAGGTCGCTCATTCTTACCTTCCAAACAGGATAGTGTCGCGGCGCGTAGTACTACACGCCAGCGGCTCGAAACGGCTATCAGCATCCAATCATAGGCGAGGATTTCAGTCGAGTGCCAGCGCCCCGATACCGGCAAAGGTAATCAGCGCCACAATCATCCCGCGTATGGGAAACACTCGTCGAGGACATATACCAATGAGGCCGCCAAAATGCGCTGAACACACAGATCTCGGCGCGATCATCGCTGCCCCTGGCGACATATCCGGGTTAGTCGTTGACGGCGGTGATCCTGACTGTCTGCTGCTTGCATGTCTCGTCGCTGCAGATGCCACCGAACCAGATTTCTCCATCGCCAATCATCACGCCCTGCCAGTTGGCAAACAGGTTCGGGTAGGTCTGACTGGAAACGGCTTTCCTGACCTTGGACGTGAAGACCTTGTCGTAGTCCTCCACGAAATGGGCCGCATCCCTGATGGTAACCGCCCTGTCATCAATCCGGGCCTTAAAGGGATAGTCAACCATGGCAGCGACGGCCTTCTTGTCGTTTTCAGCAACAGCCTTCTTCAGTTTTTCAAAGAATGCATGATACGGCGCATGATCACCGAACAGATCATCCAGGGTTGCGTTCATTTCTTCAGTCGATTGAGCTTGCGCGGCCGCAATCCCCGACAGGCCGATGCACAGAGCTGCGAGAAAGGTCCGGTTTAGCTTGAACATGTTGCTGACTTCCCGATAGTTGATCGTGAGTTTCCACCGCCTCAGGCCAGTGCCAGTGCCCCGACACCGGCAAAAATGATCAACGCGGCAATTACCCTGCGTACGGAAAAGCGCTCGTTGAGGACGTACACGGAGATAACCGAGGCAAACAGAATACTGGTTTCGCGCGTCGCCGCCACCGCCGCTACCGGCATCACCGATGTAGCCCAGAGTGCCACCCCGAAACCACTGCTCGCGAGTATCCCGGAGGCCGAGCTGCGCAACAGGTTGGTGCGGGCAAAGGTGAAACCGCGCACCGGCTGGGTAAGCAGCACCGCCAGCAGGATCCCCAGGCCGGACAGAATCTCGAGCCAGGCGACAAAGCTCAGCGGATTGCCGACGGCACGTACACCAGCGGCCCCCAGGGTAGTATAACCGGTAATTGCGACACCGGTGCCGAGGGACAACAGGATACCGCTGTGGGACACCCGCAACTCCTTCATGACCAACGCAAATATTCCGCAGGTCACCAGCAACACTCCGGTCAGCTGTAGTGGGCGCAGGGATTCGTCGAGGAAGAGCAGCGCGGCAGTGGCCACCAGCAGTGGGGTAACACCGCGCGCAATGGGATAGGCCGTGCCGTAGTCGAGCGCACGGTAGCTGCGGGACAACAGGAAAAAGTAGAGATACTGGAAAAGCGCGCCGCCCGCCAGGTAGCCCAGCGCCGCAGGATCCGGCAATGGCAATTGAACGGCCAGCAGTGTGCCCAGCAGAAGGCCGACGCTGCGAATCATGGCCAGCTGCAGGAAGCCCTCTGCACTATGCTTGACCACCGCATTCCATGTAGCGTGGGCGAGGGCCGAAAGCAGGACCAGCCCGTATACGAGTGATTCCGATACTACCAACTTGAACTCATTAACCTGTTCCGGCGCCGCTTCGCGGCCCGCCGAAGTCAGATCAGGGGCCGGGGCGAGACGATCGCGCCGTTGTTGTCTGCGTAGAGGTATTCGCCAGGCCTGAATGTGACTCCGCCAAAGGTGACGGCGATTTCGCGTTCGCCGATTCCTTTCTTGTCGGTTTTCATCGGGTGGCTGCCCAGGGCCTGTACTCCTAACTGTAGCTCATAAATCTGGTCCACATCGCGAATGCAGCCGTACATCAGGATGCCTTCCCAGCCGTTGGCACAGGCTTTCTCAGCCAACTGGTCTCCCAGGCAGGCCCGCCGCATGGAAGCGCCGGCATCCACCACCAGCACCTTGCCACTGCCCCGCTCTGCCACCAGCTCGCGGACAAGGGAGTTGTCCTCAAAGCATTTGATCGTCACGATCTGTCCGCCAAACGCTTCGCGTCCGCCGTAGTTCACGAACATCGGCTCGACAACCTGCACAAGATCGGTGTACTCGTCGCAGAGATCCGGAGTGGAAATCGACATGGTTCCCCCAAAGCGATTGATGAATTGCTGTGGGCGATGATAGTGGTTGGCGGGGGCATTTGCAGCACATGGGGGAAATACCGGGTATTATCTCGATGGATATGCTGCGGCAGGGTCAGGGGCAGTCCCTTGCCGGCAGATTCCTACCAGGTAACACGCACCGGGGTACCCACGCGCACATGGCGGAAAAACTTCTGTGCCATATGCGGCGGCATGCGCACACAGCCGTGGGATGCGGGATAATCGGGCACATGGCCGGATGCGTGCAGGCCGATACCGCCGTTGAAACGGATATAGTTGTGCATCTTGGCCCCGCGATAGTAGGTTCCCGGCGGACGGCGGTGCTTGCGCGTGTTGACATTGGCTTTCACCACACGGCCGGTACGCCGGTCTACAAAGCTGCCGTAAATCGACGAGCGATGACGGGGATGCTTCGACAACACGCGAAAATGGCCGGGGCTGGTGCTGAATCCCTTCTTGCCGGACGAAACTTTGGAAATACCGACAATCTTGTTGCCCTTGTAAAAATAGGCGCGCTGTTCGTTCAGCGAAATTTTTATCTTGGCCGGCCCCGAAGAGCTCGCCGCGGCGCGATCATCAAACCAGTTGACACCGCGGGAATGCGCCCAGCTCGACGGTACTGCCAGGAATGTGCAGAGGAACAGTATCAGACTGGCATAGAGTATCGGATTCCAGTTTCGTCTGTTTGCATACATGGTGCACCTCACTCACTTGGTCTCGATATTGCCGACTACACAGTTCGGCTCTGTGCGTCCTTAATCTCGTCTCCTTCGAATCACAAGTCGTGCCCGATTCCGTTCGGGTAATGTATGCAACACTGTTTTCCAACCGAGCATTGCTTTAGGACTATTCGGATTTTATTGAGGGCGCTGCGATTGGTTAGATTGAATCATTCTCTACGCCAGCGGTGTTATCGGAGTGGGGATTGAACATAGGGTGATGCGGCCGGAACGACCAGGGAAATGGCAGGAAAAAATTGACCAAAATCGGTTTACCGACGAAACAACAGACCAGGAAATCGCCGGTTTTTAGCGGGGAGAAACGGGATTGAAAAAGCGGCCTCGAGGGCCGCTTTAAAGGAGTAAATCAGGCTTCTTCATTGGCGAGGAACAGCCATGTATCCACTGCCGTATCCGGGTTCAGTGAAACACTGTCTATTCCTTCGTCCATCAGCCAGCGGGCAAAGTCCTTGTGGTCCGACGGCCCCTGGCCGCAGATGCCCACATACTTGCCGGCTTTCTTGCAGGCCCGGATGGCTTGAGACAGCAAGGCCTTGACGGCCGGGTTGCGCTCGTCGAAGAGGTCCGCCACCAGGCCGGAATCCCGATCCAGGCCCAGGGTCAGCTGGGTCAGGTCGTTGGAGCCGATGGAGAAACCGTCGAAGTGCTGCAGGAATTCCTCCGCCAGCAGCGCGTTGGACGGCAGCTCGCACATCATGATCACTTTCAGGCCACCCTCGCCGCGCACCAGCCCGTTGTCGGCCAGCAACCCGACCACATCCTCGGCCTCCTCCGGAGTGCGCACGAAGGGCACCATGATCTCGACATTGTCGAGGCCCATTTCGTCGCGCACTTTCTTCAGTGCGCGACACTCCAGCGCGAAACACTCGCGAAAGTCGGCGGAGCGATACCGGGACGCACCGCGGAAACCGAGCATCGGATTCTCTTCACTGGGTTCGTACAGATGGCCGCCCACCAGGTGCGCATACTCGTTCGATTTGAAATCCGAGAGTCGCACGATCACGCGATTGGGCGCGAAAGCGGCGGCCAGGGTGGAGATGCCCTCCACCAGTTTCTCGACGATGAAGTCTTCCGGCGATGCGTAACCGCCGATGCGCTCGCGGATATTCTGCTGCAGGTCATCCGGCAGCTTCTCCAGTTCCAGCAACGCCTTGGGGTGAATGCCGATCATCCGGTTGAGAATAAATTCCAGCCGCGCCAGGCCGACACCCTGGTTGGGGATATGACTGAAGGCGAAGGCGCGGTCCGGGTTGCCGACGTTCAGCATGATCTTGAACGGCAGTTCCGGCATATCGCTGACTTCCGTTTCCTCGCGCTCGAAATTGAGCTCGCCGGCCATCACGGAACCGGTATCCCCCTCGGAGCAGGACACGGTCACCGGGGTGCCGCTGTGCAGCAGCTCGGTGGCATTGCCACAGCCCACCACCGCCGGGATCCCCAGCTCGCGGGCGATGATGGCCGCGTGGCAGGTACGGCCGCCGCGGTTGGTGACGATGGCACTGGCCTTCTTCAGCACCGGCTCCCAGTCCGGGTCGGTCATGTCGGTTACCAGCACCTCGCCGTCCTGCATCGCCGCCATGTCGTCGACGGATTCGAGTACGCGCACCTTGCCGGCGCCGATGCGCTGGCCGATGGCACGGCCCTCGCAGAGCACCTCGCCACGCTCGTGCAGGTGGAAGCGCTCGATACTGGTACCGGCATCGCGGGAGCGCACCGTCTCCGGACGCGCCTGGACAATAAACAGCTCGCCGGTATCGCCGTCTTTGGCCCACTCGATATCCATCGGCCGGCCGTAGTGTTCCTCGATCTTGCAGGCCTGGATGGCCAGGTTGGCCAGCTCCTCGTCGTTCAGGGCAAAACCCAGGCGGTCCTCGTCCGGTACCGGCACCGTCTTGACCGAGCGGCCACAGTCACCGCTCTCGTCGTAGACCATCTTGATCGCCTTGCTGCCGCGGTTGCGGCGCAGGATCGCCGGGCGACCGGCATTCAGGGCCGGTTTGTAAAGATAGAATTCGTCCGGGTTGACCGCCCCCTGCACCACGGTTTCACCGAGGCCGAAGGCGGCGGTAACGAAGATGGCGTCGCGGAAGCCACTCTCGGTATCCAGGGTGAACATGACCCCCGCGGCACCGGTCTCGCTGCGCACCATGTGCTGAATGCCCGCGGACAGTGCCACACCGGCGTTGGCGTAGCCCGTGTGCACGCGGTAGGCGATGGCGCGGTCGTTGTACAGGGAGGCAAACACCTCTTTCACTGACTGCAGCACGGCGTCGATACCGCGAATATTCAGGAAGGTCTCCTGCTGGCCAGCGAAGGAGGCATCCGGCAGGTCTTCCGCAGTGGCCGATGAGCGCACCGCCACGGCGATATCGCCGCCGCCCAGGGCCTCATAGCCATCGCGGATCTCCTGTTCCAGCTGCGGCGGGAAAGGGGTGTCCATGATCCAGCCGCGGATTTCTTTGCCGGCCTCGGCAAGCGCGATCACATCGTCGATATCGAGTTCCAGCAGGCGTTCGGCGATGCGCTGTTCCAGTTGCTCGTGGGCAAGGAAAGCGCGGAAGGCCTCGGCGGTGGTGGCGAAACCACCGGGTACACTGACGCCGGCACCAGCCAGCGACGAGATCATCTCGCCCAGTGATGCGTTCTTGCCGCCGACCTTGTCGACATCCCCCATGCCCAGTTGCGCGAATTCGATGGTGAAGTTCGTCAAGAGTAGGCCCTCAGCTCGCAGGTGTGTGTGGCGGTGGATTATAACGATGGGTTTTGTAAAAAATAGCCCGGGAAAATCGCCAAATATGTTGTAAATTTTCTACAAGATACAGGGGCAGACCCCGCCGGCAAAACCGCTTAGCATGTAGCACCCGAACAAGGCACGGACAGATCATGGCCAGAGACAAACGCACCGCATTCTTCATTTCCGACGGCACCGGCCTCACGGTGGAGGCGATCGGGCACAGCCTGCTGGCACAGTTTCGCAGCGAGCATGTGGAGCAGGTGACTCTGCCCTATGTGGATTCCGCGGATAGGGTCCAGCAGGTCCTGCGGCGTATCGAAAAGGCGGCAGAGGAATCCGGGCTGCAGCCGGTCATCATCACCAGTATCGTCTCCGACGAGATTCGCCGGCAACTGCACCAGAGTTCAGCGCTGATGCTGGATGTCTTCGAGAGTTACCTGACGCCGCTGGCGAACCTGTTCGGTACCGACCCGGCGCAGACCGTCAACGTTTCCCACGGTATTGCCGACAACCGCCGCTACAGTGAGCGCATCGAGGCCGTCCACTACGCGATGGACAACGATGACGGCCGCCGCGTGCGCGAGTTCGAGCGTGCCGACGTCATCCTCGTGGGCGTTTCCCGCTCCGGCAAGACGCCCACCTGCCTCTACCTGGCGCTGCAGTTTGGTCTTCGCGCGGCCAACTACCCGATCACCGAAGAGGATATGGACAACACTGCCCTGCCGAAAATACTCCGCCCCTTTCGCGAAAAGCTGTTCGGCCTCACAATCGACCCGAAGCGCCTGATGAGCATTCGCCAGGAGCGTCGCGCCAACAGCCGCTACGCTTCCAGGGAGCAGTGCGAATTCGAGGTGCGCCAGGTGGAGCAGATGCTGCGGCGGGCACAGATACCCTCCCTCGATGCCACGGAGCTGTCCGTGGAGGAGCTGGCGACGCGGTTGATGTCCCAGTCCGGTATAGAGCGCCGGGTAGAGTGAGCGGTATCTGGTCAGTCGTGAAAGGATATCTTTTCTTGTGTTCCCGATCGGTGTAGGGTTCGCCATCCTTTGTTGTCGGGTCCGGTATCCAGCCTTCTGATATGCAAATCGTCTCCCTGCCCTATTCGATCAATACACCGGTGGCTTTCCAGGCGATCGCCGACCTGCCGGCCCCCGTCTGGCTGGACAGCGGCCAGCCGCTGGCGCCCGGCGGGCGTTTCGATATCATCAGTGCCGACCCCATCGAGACACTGCGCCTGGAAGCGGGCAGTAGCGATCCCTTCACGCAACTGGATGACCTGATGTGCGAGCTGTGCCCACAGGATAGCGATGCGCAACTGCCCTTCTGTGGCGGCGCCATCGGCTACGCCGGTTACGAACTGGGTGCGGCGGGCAATTTCCTCGCGCCGGATACCCGGCCTACCGGCCTGCCGGCCGGCTTCTTCGGCCTGTACAGCTGGGCACTGATTGTCGATCACCAGTTGCGCGCCAGCCACCTGGTCTTCCACCCGGCCTGCACGCGGACCCAGAAAAACGACCTGGTGGCCCGCTTTACCGCCGTGCGCTGGCAGACCGAAGCGCGACGGGGCGATTTTTCCCTGGGAGATTACTTTACCCACGAGTTCAGCCACGGCGACTACCGGGCGGCCATCGAGAAGGTGCTCGACTATATCCGCGCCGGCGATATCTACCAGGCCAATTTCACCCAGCGCTTTGCCGCGCCCTTCGACGGGGACACCTTCACCGCCTACCTGGCCCTGCGCGAGCGCGCCGCGGGTCCCTTCTCGTCCTATATGCGCCTGCCGGAGGGAGACCTGCTGAGCCTTTCGCCGGAGCGGTTCATCGGCGCAGACGGCGGCAGCCTGCGCACCGAGCCGATCAAGGGCACGGCACCGCGCTCCGACGACCCGGAGCGGGACGCCCGCGCCGCGGCGGCGCTGCGGGCGAGCGCCAAGGACCGGGCCGAAAACCTGATGATCGTCGACCTGCTGCGCAACGATTTCGGCAAACTCTGCCGCCGCGGCAGCGTGCGGGTGCCACAGCTTTTCGAGCTGGCCAGCTTCGCCAATGTGCACCACCTGGTGAGCACCGTCACCGGCGAACTGCCGGGGGAATACGCTTTTGCCGACCTGCTGGCGGCCTGCTTCCCCGGCGGCTCCATCACCGGCGCGCCCAAGCGACGGGCGATGGAGATCATCCGCGAACAGGAGCGCAGCCCGCGCGGCGTCTACTGCGGCAGCATCGGCTATATCAGCAGCTGCGGCCGCGCCGACACCAGTATCGCCATCCGCACCCTGACCGCCGCCGGCGGCCGCATGACCTGCGCCGCCGGCGGCGGCATAGTGGCGGATTCCAACCCGGCGGCGGAGCACGAAGAGTGCCTGAACAAGGTGCGTTTGCTGATGGAGACCGTGGAAGAGTTCCTCGTCTGAGCCGAACCAAGCGGCGCCCGATGTTGGACTTCGCAAAGCTCGGTCCAATCTACACACTGACCGAGTCCCCAGTCCCAGGTTATAGACCTATCCCCCATTGATATTTCAAAGTTATTAGCCACTCTGCTAACTTCTGCGCCATTCACCCGCATTGCGGGCATTGGAAACTTTTCTGTTAAGGATGTCAGAGTGAAGATTACGCTGGTAAAGAAAGTGCTCGAAGACGGTTCCCCCTGCGCCAAATGCGGGGACGTACAGGAAAAGCTGGATCAGAAGGACCAGATGCGCTTTATCGACGAGACGGTGATTGCCGACGTCCGCGATGAAAACAGCCGCGGCATGGAACTGGCGCGCGAGCACAAGGTCGACCGCGCGCCCTTTTTTATCGTAGAGAGGGAAGGCGGGGAAGCGGAAATCTACACGGTGTACTTCAAGTTTGCCAAGGAAGTACTCGGGCCAATGGAAAAATAACAAAGACTGGATATCAAATGACGGCCCTTGGACATTTTTCAATATTGGTTTTTTGAATCAGTAGACGGGCAATTCCATCCCCGCGAAGAGCTCATCCACTTCCGCCCGCGAGGCCGCATGTGCGGCCTGGTCCACCAGTTCCCGAGACAGGTGCGGGGCGAACTGCTGGATAAATTCGTACATGAAGCCACGCAGGAATATCCCTTTGCGGAAGCCGATCTTGGTGATGCTCGACTCGAACAGTCCGCTCGCATCCAGGGCCACCAGATCGTCGTCCTCCTCGTCCACCGCCATATCGGCGACGATACCGATACCCAGCCCCAGCCGCACATAGGTCTTGATCACGTCCGCATCCGCCGCGGTGAATACCACTTTCGGTGAAAGTCCGCGCTCCAGGAAGGCCTCGTCCAGCTTGGAACGGCCGGTGAAGCCGAATACATAAGTGACGATCGGGTGTTTGGCCACCTCTTCCAGACTCAGCTTGTCAAGCTGGCACAGCGGGTGGTCCCTGGGCACCAGGATACAGCGATCCCAACGGTAGACCGGCATCATCACCAGATCGCTGAACAGCTCCAGCGCCTCGGTGGCGATGGCGAAATCGGCGGTGCCGTCGGCGGCCATTTCGGAGATCTGCATCGGCGTTCCCTGGTGCATATGCAGGGATACTTCCGGGTAGCGGCCGATAAAGGACTTGATCACCGGCGGCAGCGCATAGCGCGCCTGGGTGTGGGTGGTGGCGATGGAGAGGCTGCCCTTCTTGTCGTTGCTAAACTCCTGGGCCACCTGCTTGATGTTCTCCACCTTGCGCATGATCTCGCCGGCGGTTTTCAGGATGGCTTCGCCGGCCGGCGTCACGCGGGTCAGGTGCTTGCCGCTGCGTGCGAAGATTTCTACGCCAAGCTCATCCTCCAGCAGGCGGATCTGTTTGCTGATACCGGGCTGGGATGTGAAGAGGCTCTGTGCTGTCGCAGAAACATTGAGTTCGTGATGAGCCACTTCCCAGATATAGCGCAACTGCTGCAGCTTCATAGAATCTCCCTGACGTTGCATGCCGCACAGTCGCAGTGACGACTGTGACTCCCCGATTGTTATAAAAACTGTCTAAGTTTATGCGAGAAAAGAATAGCAGTCATTCGTCGATGGAGCCAACAGCTGAAACGTCTTTTCTGTCTACTGACGCCAACTGACAGTAATGTCTCCTAGTCTGGCGGCGATTTCACAAAAGGAGACTCCAATGGACGATACAACGATGGAAGGTGGCAATCCCTCGATCATGAGCCATGTCTCGATCGGCACCAACCGGTTTGCCGAGGCCACGGCCTTCTACGACAGCGCTCTTGCAGTACTGGGGGCGCGCCGGGTTCTGGATTTACCCACGGTGGTTGCCTACGGCCGGGCGTTTCCGGAATTCTGGGTACATCCGCCCCATAACGGTGAAGAAGCGAGTGTCGGCAACGGTACCCACTTCGCCTTTCTGGCGGATTCGCAGAAGCAGGTGGATGCCTTTTATTCAGCCGCCCTGGCGGCCGGCGCCACACCGGAAGGGGAGCCGGGACCGCGCCCCGCGTACGGCGAAGCCTATTACGGCTGTTTTGTCCGCGATCCCGACGGCCACAAGGTCGAGGCCATGCACTGAGATGAAGCGCCGGCTGAACACGCCTGAGTGACTGTCGCGCCGGGCGTCGCTCCGGTAAGGTCTATCCGGAAGAGAGTCCGCATTCATGAACAAATCCGAACGACTGCTACAGCTGCTGAATCTGCTGCGTGTGCGCCGCACTGCGGTTACGGCCGCTGCGCTGGCGGAACGACTCGGCGTTTCCGAGCGCACCCTCTATCGGGATGTGCAATCCCTGGTGTTATCGGGCATTCCCATCGAGGGGGAAGCCGGAGTCGGCTATCGACTGCGCAAAGGCTCGTTTATCCCGCCGCTGATGTTCAGTGAAAGCGAGATTGAGGCGCTGCTGCTGGGTGTGCGCATGGTGCAGGGCTGGGGCGACGAGGATATCGGCGCGGCCGCGGATTCGGCACTGCAGAAGATCCGCTCGGTACTGCCGGAGCGGATATTGCAGCAGCAGGACCTGCAGCGCTCGACGTTCCTGGTACCCGGCAACAAGCGCCGCGAGAAATCGCGTTTCGGTGGCAGCATCCGGCGGGCGATCAAGAACCGGGAAGCGATCTGGCTGGACTACCGCGATGAACAGGGCAACCCCACCCAGCGCCGCGGCAAGCCCCTGGCCCTGATCTACTGGGGCGGCGCCTGGACGCTACTGGCCTGGTGCCTGCTGCGAGACGACCACCGCCTGTTCCGTCTCGACAGGATTCAGGACCTGGAACTTACCGGGGAGCCTTTCCGGATCGAGCCGCACCAGACACTGGAGACCTATATCCGCCAGTACGATCCGGAATTTGTCGACCGGGCCTTTCCGTAGGGGCAAACCTTGTGTTCGGCTCGGTCTTCTCAGATCTGGGGCACATCGTTCTGAGCCTATTAGCCAGTTCAGTGGCGGCGCTGCTACCAGTAGCAGGGCCGCCACGGAACCGGCTTATTGGGGCGGTCTCACCAAGGGCGAGCACAAGGTTCGCCCTTATATTGGCAGTTCCGGATTCAGGATTCTTCCAAATTGGCCACACCGTGCGGCACATGGCCGGTGGCCACATGCTCGGCCGCCGAGGCACAGTGGTTGGGCTGGTCATCGAAGAAGACATCGGCACCGAAAGCGCGCAGGAATTCGCCCTTGGGCAGGCCGCCGAGAAAGACCGATTCATCGAGGCGCACATTCCAGGCGCGCAGGGTGCGGATGACCCGTTCGTGTGCGGGTGCCGAGCGCGCGGTGACGAGGGCCGTGCGGATGGGGCAGCTGTCGGGGCCGAACTCGCTCTGCAGGCGCTGCAGGGCTTCCAGGAATCCCTTGAAGGGCCCGCCACCCAGCGGCTTCTGGGCGGATGCGCGCTCGGCGGCGGCGAAGGCGGCGAGGCCATCGCGCTTGAAAATCTGCTCCGCTTCGTCGGAGAAGATCACGGCATCGCCATCGAAAGCAAACCGCAGTGTATCGTCCTGTCTCTCCCGGGCACCGCCGGCGATCAGTGTCGCCGCAGCCACGCCCTGCTCCAGCGCGTGGCGCACGTCCTGCCCGTCGGAGGACAGGAAAAGGTGGCAGCCGAAAGGTGCAATGTAGCGATAGGGGCTCTCGCCGTTGCAGAAAGCCGCGCGGGTAATATTCAGGCCGTAGTGCTCGATGGAATTGAACACCCGCAGGCCGGTGTCGGCGCTGTTGCGGGACAGCAGTATCACTTCCACCCGCGAATCGCCCTCCAGGCGATCGTTGATTTGCAGGAATTTTTCCACCAGCGGAAAGGCGTCGCCCTTTTCCAGCACATCGTTCTCGTGCGCCGTCTGGTAGTCGGAAAAGGCCTGCAGGCCCCGCTCCTCGAACACCCGGTGGCTGTCCTGCAGGTCGAACAGGGCCCGCGACGAGATGGCGATTACCAGCTTGTCAGCGAGCTGCGGCATCAGGGGGCCTCCACATCGTCGAGCCCCGCGGGTCGGACTTCATCGCGGTGGGCATTGAGCATGGTCAACAGCATCTGTTTCAGGTCTTCGCGGGTGCGGTCGGAGCGCACGCCCACCTGGTTGACGATGACCAGGAAGATCGCGTGGCAGGTTTCCAGGGTCGCCCGCGCCAGGCGGCTCAGCTCATTGGCCGGGCAGCGGAAACCCAGGCGCTGGAACATATTGGTCAGGTGGCTGATGATCAGTTCATCGTGACGCTCGTCCAGTTGCTGCAGCTCCGGAATCCCCCACATCGCCTGCACCAGCGGCAACAGGCCGCGCTGTTCGCGGTAGACCGCCAGCAGCCGCCCGATCAGCTCGCCGACAAAATCCTCCAGTGGCATCCGCTCCAGATCCACCCGTTCCAGTTCCTCCAGCGCGACGGTCATGCTGGCGAGCCACTGCTCGCCCATCGCGTAGAGGATGGCGTGTTTGTTGGGGAAATAGTGGTACAGGGAACCGACCGAAACCCCCAGCTCCTTGGCGATCAGGATGGTGGTCAGGTCGTTGAGCCCCACTTCCTCCAGCAGGCGGCCGGTAGTATCCAGAATCTGGCGGGAGCGGGTGCGGGCCCGTTCCTGTACCGGTTCGCGGCGGGGGCTGAGCTGGCTTCTGCGTTTCTTCTGTTCTGCGTTGGACAAGATCGTCTCCCCCTTCTCGGCTGGCACCAGTCTACCATCAAATCGGCGCGCTATATCGACCGGGTCGCGTCCGACCGGGGAACGGGCTTCAGGTTCGAGTTTCGGGGAGCGAGGCACCTCGCTCCAGCTACCAGAAGTGCTTCCCGAAACTTGAACCCCATAAAACAGAAAACCGGCGCGGGGGCGCCGGTTTTCCGTTCATCCTGTGAGAGATGAGGAAAGAGTCAGAAGCGGTAGTCCAGGTTGACACCCACCACGCGGCCGCGGGACGGATCCGTCTTGGTGGCCGGCAGGTTGTAGAGGGCCTCGGCGTAGCCCCAGTGGTAGTACTTCTCGCCGGTCAGGTTTTCCGCGTAGAGCCCCGCGGTCCAACTGTCCTCCGGCGAGGTCAGGGCCACGCGCAGGTTGAAGACATTGCGGCTGTCCAGTCTCACCGCTTTGGTATTCTCCAGATCGGACCACTGTTCGCCGGTGAAGGTGTATTCACCGGAAACGGAGAGTTCGCCTAGGCCGGTCATGTAGCGGTAGGTCAGCACCGTGGCGGAGGAGAATCCGGGCGAGAAAGCCATCTCGTTGCCATCGCAGGTATCGCACATCTCGGCGGGCGCACCGGTAAACTCGGTATCCAGCCAGGACAGCCCGGTATACAGGTCCAGGTTGTCGGTGAGCATCCAGCGGGCATCCACTTCCAGGCCCCGCCCTTCGGATTCACCCACGTTGCGGGTAATGGCGGCCGCGCCCACCCAGAACGCCTGTTGCATATCGTCGTAGGTGTACTGGAAGGCAGCGGCATTCAGCGCCAGGCGGTTGTCCAGCAGGCGCGCCTTCAGGCCCAGCTCATACGAGAGCACCGTCTCCTCGTCGAAGCGGCTGGGCTCGGCATTGTCGGCGTTGACCTCGTAGTCGTTCTCCCAGAGCCAGTCTGCCTGGCTGATCTCGTCGCCGTAGGCCGGGTCGGTGATGTGGTAGGACAGGTAGTCGAAACCACCGGATTTGTAGCCGGTGGCAACGCTGGCGTAGGTGGTGAGTGTGTCACTGATGATGTGAGTCAGGGTGGCGCGGCCGGAGAGATTGTCCCAGGTGTGGTCGCCGGTGATCGGGCCGTCGGTGTACATGGCCTGGTAATTCCAGCCACCGGTCCAGGTATCCGGCCAGGGGGAATCCACGCTGTAGGCTTTGTCGTCCTCGGTATAGCGCGCACCGAGACCGAGAGTTGTCGCTTCGCTCAGGTCGAAAGTGGTGTTGGCGAACACGCCCCAACCGCTGAAGTCGCCCACTGTGTCGGCGGCCTCGATAGACATCCGGCCCGGGGCGTACTCCCAGGGCTCGCCCTCTCCGAAACCGAAAGCCTCCTCGATTACGCCCTGCGGGAGCGCGTCGCAGGTCACGAAGCTGTCCAGCCCCTCTTCCCACTCGTCCGCGTAGATGCCGTCACAGATGAAGTCCTCGTGGTCGATACCGGCGAAGGCCGCGTCCAGGTCTTCCCGATAATAGGAAGCGCCGAGCACGTAGTTGAAGGGGCCGCTGTTGTCAGAGGACAGGCGGAACTCCTGGCTGAAGAAGTCGCCGCTCTGCTCGCGGGTGTAGGTATCGATGGGATCGGCGGTGCCGTCGAAGTCCTCTTTATAGGCGTAGTCGTGAGTCTTGTAGCCGCTGATGGAAGTCAGGGTGGCGCCGCTGGCCAGCTCGTGCTCCACAGTGAGGATGACATCGCCGATTTCCGACTCATCCAGGCCCCGCTCGTCGTTTGCCACCTCGTCGTAGGCGCCGTCGGTGTCCAGGGAACGGTAGATGGTGCCGTCGTTCTTGCGCTCTTCGTACTGCCCCATCAGGGTGACGGTTGTGTTGTCGAAACCGTCGTAAACGGCGGTCAGGCGCATGGCGTCGCTCTCGCTGGCACCCAGGTCGCGGCCGCCCTCGAGGTTTGTGACGTGGCCGTCCTCCTCTTTATGGATACCGGCAATGCGCACCGCCAGGTCTTCGCCCAGCGGCATATCCACAGCGCCCTCGAACTGTTTGCGGCCGTACTGGCCGGCGTTCACAGACACCTCCCCGGCGAAGGTGTCGCCGGGCTTGCGGGTCGCCATGGAAATGGCACCGGAGGCGGTGTTGCGACCGAACAGGGTGCCCTGCGGCCCCTTTACCACTTCGACGCGTTCCAGGTCGTACATACTGGGTGTGGCGCCGGTGCGGCTCTGGTAGACGCCGTCCAGGAAGATCCCCAGGGCCGGGTCGCTGCCGCTGCCAAAACTGTTGTTGTTGACCCCCCGCACGGATACCGAGTCGAAGTAGGAATCGGTGGTCTCGCCGGAGACGCCCGGCGTCAGGGAGAAGAGATCCTTGAAATCGCTCAGGTTGCTGTTCTTGACGGTGTCGCCGGTAAAGGCGCTCACTGCCATGGGTACATCCTTGAGGGATTCCGCACGCATCTGTGCGGTGACAACAATCTCCTCGATTTCCGCCGCGGAGGCCCCGGAGCTTGCAGTCAGTACTGCCACGCCGATCGCCGACGCCAGTGTATGTCTATTGGTCTTCAGTGATTTATCTGTAACAGGCATGGTCGCCCCCGTCATTTTTTTTATTCAGGGTTGCACATCCGATACCGCCGATGGCTTATTCCCAAAGAAAGAAGTTTGTCTGGAACACCGTTATCCCACAAACCGAATTATTATTCAAATTCGAAATTTTTCTCCTAATTTGATGCGTCAATCGCCCCTTAATGGAGCAGCCTTAACTGCCCAACCTGTCTTTAAGGCTATAGTAGAGCATTCCCGCCACCAGCCCCGGCCACCGCAGAAGAGTACCGCCCGGGAAAGTGGGCGTAGGAATTTGTGCCAGTATATCAAAACGCTCCTCAGTGCCCGCCACTACCTCCGCGATCAGCTTGCCGGCCAGAGTGGCCGTAGGCACGCCGTGACCCGAATAACCCTGGCTGTAGAAGACGTTGGGCTCCAGGCGCCCCAGGTGCGGCATCCGGTTCATGGAGATGGCCAGGGTGCCGCCCCAGCCGAATTCAATCCGGGTGTCCGCCAGTTGCGGATAGACCTGCAACATGTACTTTCGTACGAAGTGACGAATATCCTGTGGGAAACGCGCAGTGTAGTTCTCGCCGCCACCGAATATCAGGCGGTTGTCACCGGAGAGTTTCCAGTAGTCAATGACGAACAGGGTATCCTGCAGCGCATGGTCGTTGGCAATCAGCTCCCGGGCCAGCTCCTCCGGCAGCGGCTCGGTGGCCAGCACGAAGTTGTTGATGGGCATGATCTTGCCGGCCATGCGCGGCTCCAGCCCACCCAGGTAACCGTTACAGGCCAGCACTACATTCTTCGCCTTTACCTGGCCCTTGCCGGTATTCACCGTGCAGAGGGAACCGCCCTTGTAGTCGGTAACGCGGCTGTGCTCGAAGAACTGCACCCCGGCGGCTGCGGCGGCGTCCGCGAGGCCCAGGGCGTAGTTCAGCGGGTGCAGGTGCAGGGAACCACTGTCGATCTGCGCACCAAAATAGCGTTCGGATCCCACCAGCGAGCGAACCTCGTCCTCTTCCGCGTAGCGCATCTGCTCGTAGCCGTAGCGCTTGCGCAGCAGTTCGACCTCCTGTTCCAAATCCCGGTTGTGGCTGCGCTTGGCCGCCAGGTGCATGATGCCGCGCTTCAGGTCGCACTGAATGCCGTGGCGGGTGATCAGTTCCTCTACCAACTGTACCGCCTCGACACTCATATCCCAGAGCTGCCTGGCGGTGTCCGCGCCGAGCAGTCTCTCCAGGTCCTCCTGGCCGCGGCGCTGCCCTACTCCCACATGGCCGCCGTTGCGGCCGGATGCGCCCCAGCCGATGCGCTCGGCCTCCAGCACCACCACCCTGTAGCCCCGCTCCGCCAGGTGCAGCGCGGACGACAGGCCGGTATAGCCGGCACCGATCACGCACACATCGGCCTCCACCTGCCCTTCCAGCGGCGGGCAGACCGGCGCGGGGTTTGCGCTGGCGGCATAGTAGGAATCGGTGTGCCCCACCAACTTGTTCACGGTACCAGTGGCGGTCATAAAACGTCTCCATCGGCGGCAATGGCCGACCCGGGCCAAAACCGAACAATCATTCAATTTATAATTGAATAATAATTCGGTTTATTGTCATAATCAAAGCCGGTGATCGATTTTCTGATCCGATCACTTTTTGGCCCGTCCAAATCGGCTACAGACCAGGCCGCAGATGCTGTGCGCCTGTGGCCGGTTCTCCGGGCGTATAATAAGTACAGTCCGAACAGGATCACTCCACCCAAGGTGCAACATGGACAAGATCAAGAAGTGGCTCGCCGAACACAGCATTTCCGAGGTGGAATGCCTGGTGCCCGACATGTCCGGCAACGCGCGGGGCAAATTTACCCCCACGGATAAATTCCTCACCCAGGACAGCCGCCTGCCGGAGAGCATCCTGGTGCAGACGGTAACCGGTGACTACGTCGATGAACACAACGAGCTGGTAGACCCGGCGGACACCGACATGCTGTTGGTGCCGGACCCGGACTCCATCCGACTCAACCCCTGGGCCAACGAGCCCACGGCGCAGATCATTCACGACTGCTACACCCGCGACGGCCAGCCGCACCCGATCAGCACGCGCAATATCCTCAAGTTCGTGCTCGACAAGTACGCCGCCCGCGGCTGGAAGCCGGTGGTCGCGCCGGAGGTGGAGTTCTACCTGATCAAGCGCAACCTGGATCCGGACGAGAAGCTGTGCGCTCCCGTGGGCCGCTCCGGCCGCACGGAAAAAACCCGGCAATCCTACAGTATCGATGCGGCCAACGAGTATGAACCGATCATCGAGGACATGTACGATTTCTGCGAAGCCCAAAGGCTGGACGTGGATACCTTGATCCACGAATCCGGCACGGCACAGATGGAAATCAATTTCCTGCACGGCGATCCGCTAAAGCTCGCCGACCAGGTCTTTACCTTCAAGCGCACCGTGCGCGAAACGGCGCTGCGCCACGGCATCTACGCCACCTTCATGGCCAAACCGATGGAGCCGGAGCCCGGCAGTGCGCTGCACATTCACCAGAGCATCGTCGATACCGAAACCGGCGGGAATATTTTCGTCGACGAGGAAGGGCGGGAGAACGAGACCTTCCACCACTTTATCGGCGGCATGCAGAAGTACACTCCCGGCTTTATGAGCTTTTTTGCCCCCAACGTGAATTCCTACCGGCGCTTTACCCCGGAAATCGCCGCCCCCACCAGCCTGCACTGGGGCTATGACAACCGCACCACCGGCCTGCGCGTACCGGACAGCTCGCCCCAGGCGAAACGCCTGGAAAACCGCTTCCCCGGAGCGGACTGCAACCCCTACCTGGCCATCGCCACCTCGCTGGCCTGCGGCTACCTGGGCATGACCAACAAGATCGAGCCGAGCGAACCCTACCGCGGCGATTGCTCGGAGGAACCGATCTCCCTGCCCCGCACCCAGGAACACGCCCTGAGCCTGCTGCTGGAATGCGAAGAGGCAAACGAAATGTTCGGGGAGAAATTTGTGCGCGCCTGGAGCGCGATCAAGCGCGACGAATACGAGGAGTTCAACCGCGTTATCAGCTCCTGGGAGCGGGAGTACCTGCTGCTGAACGTCTGATCCTGTAACACCGGCAATGCTCTGTCTCACGGGGCTTTTTTGTGCACGCAAACAATCAGCAACCACCCGCAGAGCGGGTGGTATGATGAAAGCCCCCAGAGGGGGCTATGTCACAGCCCCGCCAACCTCATCTGCTCCTGGCGGCGCTCTTCATTTTCCTGATTCTCGATGTACTCTCGAATCATCTGTTCATCTAAGCCAACGGTGCTTACGCAGTATCCCCTAGCTCAGAAATGTCTACCGCTGAAATTTCTCTTCACCTGCAGATGTTCACGAAATATTCGTATCGCCGACTTCCCCTTCAGAAGCCCTACCGTATTAGCCACGCTGAACTTCGGTGGAATCATCAACAGCATGTGGATGTGATCCCTCATCGCGTAACCCTCTACCAGCTCAACACCCGCCTGGCGGCAAAGATCACGGAATATCGAGCCGATCTCTCTGCGTAAAGTCCCAAATATCGCCTTTTTCCGGTATTTGGGGACAAATACGATGTGATACCTGCAATAATGTTTGACGTGAGCTTGGCTCTGCCAATCTCTCATATGGCCTCCTATTAGAACTTGCCGGTTCTTGGAAGGCCATATTCTCTACCCTGCACGCCTGAACGGCAGAGCCCTGTCGAGTCTCACCGCCAGAGGCGGTGGTTTACCTATGTGTTAATTATTCAGTATTATGGGTAAAACAGGCAGTTGATGTCTTTGCATCATGAGAAAAATTTCGGCGTCGATCTATTAACCTTCCGGGAGGATCTGGGGTTTAGAAAGACCTGGAATTCCCCCAACCGGTTAATCCGGTATCCAATTTTTTTTGTATATCGGTCTGTAGATGGATATCACCAGCGCCTTCCCAGCTTCTCAAAGTTCGAACTCACGCTGCTCACGGATCTCTTTAAGCTGTTTGGTGATCAAATATTCTTGGCCATCACAGTACAACTCAGCCGCTTCAGCATTCCGGTTCAAAGTTGGTTTCCGAATACGTCTTGACTTCTCCCCAACGGCCAGCTAGAAATACTGCTGTTTTCGGATTAATACGCTGAAATACTATAAAAACTGTGCACAGAAAGATATATTTCCATTCTCAACAATGGGGCCAGACTAGGCATTCAACACCTCGTGCAGATGCCAGTAATTTGATGGCAAAAAACTGGGATTGAGCTGCCTTTTCAACGGCATTTTATGAAACCCTGGCCACAGGGAATGTGCAAGGAGAGCCCGTGGACCAACTTCTCGATCCCACCAGTCACGATGCTGACCGGGAAACAGTTCGCCCCTCGCATCGGCGAAATCTGCGCGAAGGCCTTACCCGGGAAGTAGCTCGACTTCTCGAAAACGACGCTGGAGCCACCTCGATCCCCGAGGACCATCCTCTGAACCAGCTTGGCCTGGATTCTCTGGCAGCCGTGGAGCTGGTGGAATACATCGAGCGCCATTTCCACGTGAAACTGCCTGTGATGTCCCTATTCGGCTCCATGACGCTGGGCCAATTGGTCGACCTCGTTGAAGAAACTCGGATGAAGACGGGCACAGAAGGAGGAGCCGGCACCCCGGCGAGTACGTCCCTGAAGGCACAGCCCGGCGCCTGTGCGGTAGCGCTGCACGACTGGGAGGTCGCGCTCCCCTTGTTCTGTATTCCCGGCTCAATGGGCGTGGCAACCTATCTGTCGAGTCTTTGTTCCGAGCTAACTGGCCTTTCCTCGACGATCGCTTTCCAGTCACCGGGCATCGACGGTACCGAACCCCCTACTGGTTCGGTCGAGGAACTCGCGCGGCGCTACATCGGCGAAATGCAGACTATCCAACCCGAGGGGCCCTACCGACTCGCGGGACACTCCTTCGGAGGGTTGGTCGCCCATGAAATGGCATGTCAACTCCACGAACAGGGCGAGCAGATAGAGGCGCTGTTCCTGATCGATACCTTTCAGGTCCGGAGTATCGGCGAGGGGAAAGACGTCACCACCTCCGAATTGATGGCCCTGTTCGAACTCCACAACATTGTTCAGCGCCTCTCCGGCCGCCTTGATGACAACCCGATTTACGCCAGCGAGCTGGAGTCACTACCTCCTGAAGAGCAGCGGGAATTACTGGCGAAACGTCTGGGGCCCCATTTCAATTCGCTAAGCAGGATAGCCACCGTCCATCACGCCAATTATATGGCGATGGAGAGGTTTCAACCGCGGTTCTATCCCGGCCCGGCCACCCTGCTGTGTGCTCGATCCGAGTTTCCCGCAGAACTAGTGCATCCTGGCCGCAGCCTCCACTTCTGTACCGACGAACCGGACCTGGGATGGAAGGGGCTGTACGCCTCGTTGAACATCATCACGGTGCCTGGAGACCACGTCACCATGGTACGTCCGCCTCATGCCAAGGCACTCGCCGAGGCGATGCGACCAGCGATGGATGCGCAATCTCGACTTTCCCTGGGGCTGGACCGCCTGCTTCCCGCCAAGGCACCTCGTTCACCTGGACGAGCCCTGGAGATCTCCGGGCAGGGTATCTCCTTCGATCCTTACCATCAGGACTATATCGACGATCCCTATCCATTCCTTTCACAACTGCGCGACTGTGGCCCGGTTGTCAAGGATACGGTCTCGAGGTGGTGGCTAACCCGCCACACCGAAGTATCGGCAGGTCTACGCGACAAGCGCTTTGGTGTCGACCCACGTGGGCTAACCGAAACGCCACGTCTCGACACAAGTAGTGCAAACTTTCCTTTCCTCAGCGCCTTGAGCCGCCAACAAGAAGGAGTCTCCTTCAGCCAACACCTCAACCGTTTCATGCTGTTCTTGGATCCTCCTCAGCACCAACAGCTCAGGCGCGTCTTCTCGCCCCTATTCACCCCCGAGGCCGTAAAGCGTTGGACCAGTTATATCGACGAATGCGCCGCAGAGCTTATCGATAAGCTACGCCAAAGTAGGGAAGTCGATCTGATCAAGGAACTCGCCTTGCCGCTGCCGGCGGCTGCCATCAGTGAAATACTGGGATTCCCCCGGGAGGACGTGTCCGAAGTGTTGCCTTGGGGACAGGACATGATATTGGGGCTCGATCCACTGCTGTCGGATGACACCACCATCCGCATCAATCGCAGTGCGGAAGAATTCAGCCGATACATTCGCGAACACCTGGAAACACAACGAAAGGTAGCGAGTCGCCCCGGAACCGTCGATCCGAACGCCGCGTTGGACCAAGGTCTGAGCATCGAGGAGCTGGTCACCCACTATGCCCTGATGTTCGCGGTCGGCTTTGAAACCACTACCGACATGATCGGCAACAGCGCGCTCGCCTTGCTCCGCCACCCCGACCAGCTCGAGCGTTGGCAGGCCCATCCTGAAATCTCCGACAACGCCGTGGAAGAGCTGCTGCGATACGATGGTCCTGTCCGCTGCTCGATACGCTACGCGCTCGAAGACCTGGATTTCGGCGGCCACCGGATGCGCCGTGGCGAAATGGTCCTCTTCTCCTTTTCCTCGGCAAACCGGGATCCCCGGGCCTTTCTCAAACCCGATCGCCTGGACCTTGGCCGTGACAGCAGACGGCACGTGGCCTTCGCTCACGGCGCGCACTACTGCCTGGGCGCCCATCTCGCACGAATCGAGCTGCGGCGTGTCCTGCCGGCCTTGATACGGCACGATCTCTCTCTGGTACCCGGTGGGGCGAAATGGCGATCCAGCCTGGTGTTTCGCGGTCTGGAGACTCTGGGCATCCGGATCCACTAACGAATCGTGCATCTAGCTGTACCACTGGCAGGAGGATCAACCGGAAAATACCTGTGACCAAATTTACTTGATCAGCAGGTGGCTGTCATTCAGCTAAATTGGGATAATCAGCCTGCAATTGTGATAAATGGCGCAAAGCCAACAAAAAATTACAAAATAAATAGCCCCTCCATCATCATTTTATTGTCATCTTGAGTATGGCCTGTAATCTGAATCTCGTTCGGCAACACCGAATGTTTCGGTCTGAGAAAGCGGAGCGGCGCCCCAGGTCTTCCGGCGTCCCTTGCTCCAGCCAGTCTTCTGCAGTCTGACCTACCGCACTTCCGGAGCTCTGCCGGCACCGCACACCCTTCAATGCCCCCCGGGCGGGGTGCGCTGTGCAAGAGGCCACCCCTCGCGGCCGAGATCCGGATTCATAACTTGATAAAAAACAAGGAACAGCAAGCAATGAAGCGTTTTGTAGCAATCAGTTGCACTCTTGCACTGGCAGTCGGCGCCCAGGCGGCGGACAGGATTCCGGCAACCCCGGATATGCTCTCCCCCCAGGCCCTGGCCGCCACCAGTGGCTCCGATATCGCCCTTGAAAAAGTGCGCTCCCGCACCCTGCCCAACGGCAAGGCGGTAACCCGCTACCGCCAGACTCACGAGGGCGTTCCCGTGTGGGGGCAGTCAGTGACCAGTTCCGGCCAGGGCGCGGCGGCGCAGGTCGCGGGCGACGTGCTCAGCGGTCTGACCGTGGAGGTGCCCTCGGTAAAGGCATCCATCCAGGCCACCAACGCACTCCGGCGGGCCATGGACCACACCGTCAACGCCCGCACACAACAGGGCCAGGTCAAGGGCGCCCTTTCCGTTCCGGCGCTGCAACTGGCAGCCAAGAACAAGCACCAGAAGCTCTATGTCCATATCGATGACCAGGACCGGGCGCGCCTGGCCTATCTGGTCAGCTGGGTCGAATACGGTGACGAGCCCACGCGGCCGTTCTACTTTATCGACGCCCTGACCGGGGAAGTCATCGAGCACTGGGACGGGCTGGCTCACGCTCAGGATGCCACCGGCCCCGGCGGCAACCAGAAAACCGGCCAGTACGAGTACGGCACCGACTACCCGGCGATGACCGTCGACGACAACTGCCGCATGGATACCACCAATGTGGAAACCGTCGACATGAACCACGCTACCAGCGGCGGCAGCGTCTTTTCGTTTACCTGTCCGTACAATGATTACAAGACCATCAACGGCGCCTACTCGCCGCTGAACGACGCCCACTTCTTCGGTGGCGTGGTCTTCGATATGTACAGCGACTGGTACAACACGGCACCGCTGACCCAGAAACTGCGCATGCGCGTGCACTACAGCAACAACTACGAAAACGCCTTCTGGGACGGCAGCCAGATGACCTTCGGCGACGGTGGCAGCACCTTCCACCCGCTGGTCAGCCTGGACGTCTCTTCCCACGAAGTCAGCCACGGCTTTACCGAGCAGAACTCCGGCCTGCAGTACTCGGCCCAATCCGGCGGCATCAACGAAGCCTTTTCCGATATGGCCGGTGAAGCGGCGGAATTCTATATGCGCGGCAGCAACGATTGGCTGGTCGGTGCGGATATATTCAAAGGCAGCGGAGCCCTGCGCTACATGGAGGACCCGACCCTGGACGGCAGCTCCATCGGGCATGCGTCTGACTATTACTCCGGAATGGATGTGCACTACAGCTCCGGCGTCTACAACCGCGCTTTCTACCTGATCGCGAACACCGGCGGCTGGGATACCCGCAAGGCATTCGATATTTTTGTGCTCGCCAACCAGATGTACTGGAACTCGACCAGTGACTACATCGACGGTGCCTGCGGCGTCGTGTCTGCAACCGAAGATCTCGGTTACGAGCTGGCGGCGGTAACCGCCGCTTTCGACACCGTCGGGGTATCCACCTCCAACTGCGGCGGTGGCGGTGGTAACCCCGGCGGCGGCGAACTGGAAAACGGTGTGGTGGAAAGCAACCTCTCCGGCAGTAGTGGCGAGGAGATCCACTACACACTCGATGTGCCCGCCGGCGCGAGCAACCTGAGCTTCCAGATCTCCGGCGGCAGCGGTGACGCCGACCTCTATGTGCGCTTCGGCTCTGCCCCCACCACATCCAGCTACGACTGCCGCCCCTATGTCGGTGGCAACAACGAAACCTGCGATATCTCCAACGTCCAGGCCGGCACTTACTATGTCATGGTGCGCGGCTACAGCAGCTTCTCTGGCGTCAGCCTGGTGGGCAGCTTCGATGAAGATGGCGGCGGTGGCAGCGGCGACGGCTGGGTGGAAACCAACCTGTCCGGCAACCAGGGTTCCTGGCAGCACTTTACCCTGGATGTATCGGCGGGAATGTCGTCGCTGGACGTGCAGATGTCCGGCGGCAGCGGCGATGGCGACCTCTACGTCCGCCATGGCAGCCAGCCCACTACCGGCAGCTACGATTGTCGCCCCTACAACTATGGCAATGACGAGAACTGCAACATCAGCAATCCGCAGTCGGGCACCTGGTATATCAGTATCCGCGGTTACAACTCCTACTCCGGGGTTACCCTGGAGGCCCAGGCAAGTCCCTGACTTTCAATCAGAGCCTTAAAAAAAAGGGGGCAGCCGTCCGGCTGCCCCCTTTTTTTGTCAATGCTCCGAATGATCGCCATACCTGCGGCTTCAATCGGCGCCGATGTGTCTGCCCGCCTTTACTTGTGGTCGGGATCCTTCCAGTAATCCTTTACCGTGTCCTTCATTTCCCTGGCCAGGATACTGATACCGAAGAGGTTCGGCAGTGTCATGAGCACAATGGCCACGGCCGAAAGATTCCAGATGATAGTGGTGTCTTCAATCGCCGCCCAGAAAAAGGCCACCACATAGACGAGGCGGTAGGGCATCACCGCCCTGGGACCGAACAGGTAGATCATCGAACGGTCGCCGTAGTATGACCAGGCGATGGCCGTGGAAAAGGCAAACAGCAAAATACCCAGTGTCACGATCAGGCTGCCGTACTCGCCGAAATAGCCCCTCTGGAAGGCCACGTTGGTCAGGGCTACCGAGTGCAGCAACGAATTGCCCCAGATATCCACGTTCGGATTGGCAAACTGGCCGTCCGCGACAGTCAGCACACCACTGAAGGGATCGTCTCCCACCCGGAACTCGATATCCTCGGCCACGGAGCGGGCATTGAGCAGAGTGAATTCATCGGCGTTCAGCGGGCGACCATCGGCGACCACCACGGAACCACTATAGGCGGCCACATCACTCTCACCACCGCTCAGGTAGCGGAACAGCTGCTCCACATCTTCCGGATTGTCGTCGTTGTAGGACCCGGCTACGGTGGTCATATCCGCGCGTTCAAACCGGTTCATGTGTTTTTCCGACCAGACACCGGAAGACAGAATCACCAGACCGGTCAGGGTACAAATGATGATGGTGTCAATGAACGGCTCCAGCAGGGAAACCATACCCTCGGATACCGGCTCGTCGGCACGTGCCGCCGCGTGGGCAATGGGTGCGGACCCCTGCCCCGCCTCGTTGGAAAAGAGACCGCGGTTGACGCCGCGGTTGAACGCGTAGGCAAAAGTGGCGCCGAGGAAGCCGCCGGCGGCCGCACTGCCGTTGAAGGCGTCTTTGAATACCGCGAGGAAGGACGGGATGATGTTCTGGTAGTTGTAGGTGATTACTGCCAGAGCACCGATGATATACAGCGCCGCCATGATCGGCACGATGGTAGAGGTAACCTTGGCGATACGGGTAATGCCGCCGATGATCACCATCCCCAGCAGAATCGCCAATATCCCCCCGGTCAGCGCCTTATTGAGGCCGAAAGTGTCGTACATGGCCTGGGCGATATTGTTCACCTGTGGCAGGCTACCGGTGCCGAAGGAACTGATCACCGTGGCAATGGCGAAGAGCACCGCCAGCCATTTCATATTCAGGCGGCGCTTCATATAAAACATCGGGCCGCCGGCGAAGTAGCCGTCGGCCGCCTTGATCCGGTATTTGTGCGAGAGGGTCACCTCGACAAACTTGGTGGTCATACCGAGAAAGGCGGTTACCCACATCCAGAAGAGCGCAGCCGGCCCGCCGAGGAAAATTGCCAGGCCCACACCGCCGATGTTCCCGGTGCCCACAGTACCGGACAGTGCGGTTGAGAGCGCCTGGAAGTGGGAAGTATCACCCGGGTCACCGGGCTTGTCGTACTTGCCCCGGACTATCTTTACCGCATGTCCGAAATAGCGAAACTGCGGAAAGCCCAGATACAGGGTAAAAAACAGACCGACACCCAGAAGCACCCAGGGGAACCAGGGTGCGGAGCCGAGCATGCCGTCCATGGACAACAGCAGTTGATTGAAGGATTCCAAATCAGCCCCCACTATTTATGTAATTTTGATTGTTTTATGTACAGCTGGACGCTGCTACCAATTGCCGCGCAGATTAGCAGTTTCCGCAAAAGTAGAACAGTAACGGCCCGCCCTACATAAGGAAGGAAAAGTGTTCCCGGTGGGGGAAGAGCCCGAACTGCCCGCCGGTGTGTACGAAAACCAGGTTTTCACAGTCGCGGTAGCGGCCCCTGCGCAGCTCCTGCAGCAGGCCGTGGAAGGCCTTGCCGGTATACACCGGGTCCAGCAGCAGGCCCTCTTCCGCCGCCGCGTCCGCGATCGTTCGGTAGACAGGCTCGTCGGCCACAGCGTAACCGGGACCGATATAGTCCGCATTGACGCTCACATCGAGCAGTTTCTCATCGATCCGATTGCCACTCCGTTGGCTCCAGTCCCGCACATCCTCGCGCACCTTGCGCTGGAAATACTCGGCGCTGTCGCAGACCGCATAGCCGGTAACCCGGGCGCGGGAGCCCTGTAACTGGCACCCCAGCGTCAGGCCCGCCTGGGTGCCGCCGCTGCCGCTGGCACAGACGATATGCTCCGGATCGAAACCCGCTTTCCGGCAATCGTCCATCAGTTCAGCGGCGCCGGCGATATAGCCCCAGATGCCCAGTCCATCACTGGCACCGGTGGGTATGCAGAGCGCCCTGTGGCCGCGCTGGTCATAAAAATCCTTCCAGTGTTCGAACAACTGCGGCAATTCGGCAAAATACTGGCGGACGGGATAACAGGCGGTGGAGGCACCCGCCAGTTCGTCCACCAACAGGTTGCCGTCCACCGGACCGGCGACTTCGCCGCGCAGGATCAGCTGCACTCGAAAGCCCAGCCTGGCACCCACCAGCGCGGTGGTGCGGCAGTGGTTGGATTGGATCCCGCCGCAGGTGATCAGCGTATCGCAGCCGCGCTCCCGCGCTTCGCCGGCAATGAACTCCAGTTTGCGCAGCTTGTTGCCAGACATGGCGGATTCAGTCAGGTCGTCGCGCTTTACCCAGAGGCGCGGCCCACCGAATGGCGTGGAGAATTTTTCCGTAATGCGGTCCAGCGGCTGCAGGGGGGTCGGCAGGTTCGCGAGGCGGACTCGCGGTGGGAAGGTGAGCTCCATGGTCTGTTTTCGCTCTGTTGCATGGGCGCGAATCAAAAAACCCGGCCTGTGCCGGGTTTTCGCAATAGATCAAAGCCGCCGCTCAGACCTTCTTGATGGTGCCCTTGGGCAGAATCGCGTGCACTGCGACCTTCTGGAATTTGAGCGACATGTTGTCCGCCACTTCCAGTACGATGTAATCGTCGTCGACTTTCTCTACACGACCGAGCATGCCGCTGGTCATTACCACTTCATCGCCCTTTTTCAGTGACGACACCAGCTCCTGATGCTCCTTCTGGCGTTTGCGTTGCGGGCGGATGATGAAAAACCACATAAACGCAAACAGGCCGGCGAACATCAGCAGAGTGATCAGCGGGTTACTTTGCGGCGCCGGTGCCGCTTCCTGTGCCACAGCTGCGGGAATAAAAAAGCTCATGCAAATCCTCAAGGAGTCAGCTTGTTAAAAATTGCCGACAACTCTAACGGGTTTGCACTGCCGAGGCAATGTGGCGCGGGCCGGATCACAGGGACCGACCCCCACCGACTGTTTCTCAGAAGCGCTGGCGCACCTGGCGGCGATAGCCGGTGGGCGACATCCCCGTCCAGCGCTTGAAGGCACTGGTGAAGCTGGTTCTGTCAGAGAAATCCAGGATCCGGGAAATACCGTCCACACTGAGCGCCGTGTCCTTCAGAAAATGGACCGCGTGGCGGAAGCGCACGTGGTCGCGCAGCGAGGCGAAGCTCAGGCTGTGCTCCTGCAGCCGGCGCTGGAGTGTGCGGGTGGACATGCTGAGGTCAGACGACACCGGACGGATGGCCAGGGAGGCCTTGCCGATACGCTGTTCCAGTACGTCAATTACCCGCGCGGCAATACCAAAACTGGTGGCTTCCGGCGGCGCCAGAAGCTGGTCCAGAATATTGGGATCACCGGAAACCCTGGCCTGCTGAAGAGGTTTGTCTTCTGTAAGCGAGGTTTGATCTGGCTGAATATGGTTCATCGAGCTGCTCCTTTAAGTTCCGTGAGCCGCAGTTATTGTTCTATGCCCGCTTCCTGCGGTACCCCTTTGCCTCAACCTGCCCCAAATACTGCTTACGAGAGCGGGCTACTACCCGGGTGCGGGGATGCACCTGAAACAGGCACCGAATCTATCACAGAGCTGTACAAAATTTAAACTGTCTGCTCCGGCAACTTCCCTATCTAATCCAACTCCGGTACCGGCGCACCTTTCCTTCACAGGTTGCAGTATAGACCAAGAAAGCAGAATGCAAGGGGCGACAGCCATTTTTTTTTGAAGCTGTCACAAAAGACTGTTGAATACCTGCTCGCCCCATTTGCGTACAATTATTGATCGCCCGTCGACTGGGCAGTAGGAGTGGGCTCAAGCCGACCCGGGATCGGGGGGATCCCGGAGGCGGGGAGCTTGGAACTCAGGTGAGGTGTTCGTCGATCCAGTTCAGCACATCGTCGTGGTGCGTCTTGGTCTTCACCTTGTCGATGATATGGCGCAGGCGGCCGCTTTTGTCGATGATGAAGGTGGTGCGCTTGAGGCCCATGTACTCCCGGCCCATAAACTTCTTCAGGCCCCAGCAGCCGTATTTGTCGGCGATCTTGTGCTCTTCGTCGGCGAGCAGGTCGAAGTTCAGCTCGTGCTTGTCGATGAACTTCTGCAGCTTGGCCTCGGGGTCCGGGCTCACGCCCAGCACCACCGTATCCCGCGCGGCGAAATCCTCCGCGCTGTCGCGGATACCGCAGGCCTGGGTGGTACAGCCCGGGGTCAGGGCCTTGGGGTAGAAGTAGAGCACTACATTGCTCTTGTCGCGGAAGTCCTTCAGCGCAACCTTCTCCCCGCTCTGGTTGCGCAGGGTGAAGGCCGGCGCCAGATTGCCGATCTTGGGAAATGCCATAAATACCCCCGTAGAGTTGGTACGAAAAACTGGCCGGGGATTATAGCGAAAAGTGGATGAGGCTGTGGCCGGGATCAGAATTCCTGCACCCGGTAGCCCTGCTCCTTGCGGGCACAGATACCGCACTGACCGAGCTTGCGCACCAGGTCCGCGCGCTCGGCATCAGTCAGGAAGCCCCCTACTTCCAGGCAGCCCTCCGGCCCGCTGAAGCTGACGGAGGCCGGTTCGGTGGCGCTACCACCCATGCGTACCAGCACATCGAGACTGTCGCGGACAAACTCCCGGTGGTAGACACTCTGCTGGCGGTGGCCCCGGCAGCAGTCCAATACCACCCGCTCGCCGTTGACCCGGATCACTTCCCGCCGGGTGCTCTCCATATAGACATAACCGAAGAGAATACCCAGCAGCAGCAGTTCGAGGCCGGCAAACGGCAGTATCATCCAGGCCCCGGCCATCGCAAACGCCAGGCTGATTCCCAGGGAGACCGCCACCAGGGAGATGAACACCCAGAGATTGCCCGAGAAGGACAGGGATTGGTTGGGTTGCAGCAGGATGCAGGCGCTGCGGGAGGAGGTGCGGCCGACTTCGGTGACCATAACATCTAGTCCGGATACTGCCTGATTTCAGTGTAGCAGTCCGGTCATTAAAAGCCGCACCGGAGCGCAATGCCAGTCGGTGAAGCCGGGATGTTGAGGCGAAGGCCCTGATGCCGGGTGCCCCCTTGCGAGACTGTCTGCGAGAGGGACCTCGCAGACAAGCCTACAGGGATGTATATACGGCGTGTCTCGCAAGGGGGCACCCGGTAGCAGGGCCGTCCCGGTGCCAACCAAAGCCCCGGTGACTTCACCATCAAAACATCGCTCAACTTAACTGACTGGTATCAGCACCAGTACGGCTTTTTCAATCGTGCGGTTCGACCGTTACGGCAGCAGGTGCGCTACCGCGTCGCGCTCTTCCGCCAGCTCCTGCTCGGTGGCAGTCATCTTCTTGCGGGAGAAGTCATTGATGTCGACACCCTGGACAATTTCCCAGTCGCCATTCTTGCAGGTGCACGGGAAGGAGTAGATCAGGCCTTCCTGGATACCGTAGGAGCCATCGCTGTAGACGCCCATGCTCGTCCAGTCGCCCTCGGCGGTGCCCAGGGCCCAGTCGCGCATATGGTCGATGGCGGCGTTGGCGGCGGAGGCGGCAGAAGAGGCGCCGCGGGCCTTGATGATGGCCGCTCCGCGCTGCTGCACGGTGGGGATGAAGTCGCTCTCGTACCACTCCTGGTCCACCTTCTCGATCGCGGACTCACCGGCGACCTTGGCCTGGTGCAAATCCGGGTACTGGGTGGAGGAATGGTTGCCCCAGATGGTCAGGTGGGTAATGTCATTGACGCTGGATTCGGTCTTGTTCGCCAGCTGCGACAGCGCTCGGTTGTGGTCCAGGCGGGTCATGGCGGTGAAGTTGCGCGGGTCCAGGTCCGGCGCATTGCGCTGTGCAATCAGAGAGTTGGTGTTGGCCGGGTTGCCCACCACCAGCACTTTCACATCGCGGGAGGCGACGTCGTTCAGGGCCTTGCCCTGGGCGGAGAAGATGGCGGCGTTGGCTTCCAGCAGGTCCTTGCGCTCCATGCCCGGACCGCGCGGGCGGGCGCCTACCAGCAGCGCGTAGTCGGCATCCTTGAAGGCGACATTGGCGTCGTCGGACTGGACAATACCGGCGAGCAGCGGGAAGGCACAGTCTTCCAGCTCCATGGCCACGCCCTTCAGGGCTTCCAGGGCCGGGGTGATTTCCAGCAGCTGCAGGATAACCGGTTGATCTTTACCCAACATTTCGCCGGAGGCGATACGGAACAGCAGCGAATAGCTGATCTGACCGGCGGCGCCGGTAACAGCAACACGAACAGGTGCTTTCACGATAGTTCTCCCTCGTTTGTAAGCGGGCCGCATTATAGAGATTTGCGGGGAAATTTCACCTGGGAGCGCCGAGCCCCAGCTCGGCAAGCGGGCCGCAGGCCCGCTCATTCGACTGCAGGCAGGCTCCTACAGGCGGGATTCAACTGGTGGCGGCGGTGGTTTCGCGATAGCGGCTCTGCAGGGCGCTGTAGAGCTGCTCACTGTAATCGTCGGCGCCGGTATCCAGGTCGGCGGCGATCTCGGCCAGGTGTTCGTTGTCCTCCCTGCCCTGCCAGTTTTTTACGTAACTACCGTCTTTGTAGCCGTTATCCTGGCGGAAGCGGTTGAGCACATTCTTGCCCACATAGCGCCGGTAAAGCTCGTCGAATGCCATCTCGACATCCGCCAGCAACTGCGCAAACCCGGCCAAGTCGAACTGCTTGCTGGCCAGGGTATTGAGGGTGAATTTTTCCAGGTTTTCGCGGAAGTCGCCGGCAGCACACTGCCCTGCTTTCAGTTCCGCCTGCATCTGTTTTGCCACTTGCTCCGGTACGCCCCGCTGCAGTTCGAGGCTGAGCCCGAAATGCCAGATATCCACCAGCTCCAGCTTGACCTGGTCCAACTCCGGCTGCTGTTTCTTCCACCATTTCCAGCCGTAATGTTCGAGCAGCTCGGCACTCTCGACCCAGATGGCGCGGTACCAAGGGAAATTCTGTGCGCGCCAGTCGTCGTTGACCAGCGTATTGATCTGATCCTGCAGCGCGAGCATGGTCTGCAGTTGTGTTTGCATTGCCTGGGACATTTTGGGGAGGGATTCCAAGGTTAAGGGGAATTCCAAGGTTAAAGGGATTCCGAAATTAAAGGGGGATTCCGTCAAGCAAACAGGAATGCCGCCGATAAAGCGGCAATCCCGAAACCGGGCTCAGGCAGCCCGGGGGAATAATCGGTAAAAGTTTTCGCTGGTGATTTCGGCCAGTTTCTCGTACGGAATACCGCGCAGCTCGGCGACGAACTCCGCCACTTCGCGCACATAGGCGGGGATATTGGGCTTGCCGCGATACGGCACCGGCGCCAGGTAGGGAGAATCCGTCTCCACCAGCAGTCGCTCCAGCGGTATCTTGCGCGCCACTTCCCGCAGCTCTTCGGCCTTTTTGAAAGTGACGATACCGGACAGGGAAATGTAGTAGTTCTGGTCCATCGCCGCCTTGGCCATCTCCCAGCTTTCGGTGAAGCAGTGCAGAACGCCGGCGTGCTCCGGATCGCCGTGTTCGCGAATCAGCTCGATGGTGTCCTCGCGGGCATCGCGGGTATGGATGATCACCGGCAGCTCCGCGCGGCCGGCAGCCTGCAGATGGGCGGCGAAACTCTGCCGCTGGATATCCTTGGTTTCCGTGCTGTAGTAGTAGTCCAGCCCGGTCTCACCCAGGGCCACGACCTTGGGTTTCTGCGACAGTTCGAGCAGCTTGTCGGCATCGGCGAGCCCGGATTCCACATCCAGCGGATGGACGCCAACCGAACAGACGATATCGTCGTTCTGCTGCGCGATGTCCACCACACTGTCGACATTGTCCAGGCTGATACCCACGCACAGGAACTGGCTGACGCCGCGGCTGCGGGCCAGGTCGAGTACCTCGTTCAGGCCCCCGTCGAACTTGTCGAGTTTGAGGCGATCGAGATGGCAGTGGCTGTCTACAAGCATGAATCAACTATAGCGTGTGCGTCGGCCGGCTGGATTCCAGCGAACCGGCGAGGAATGTTTCGATCTTGTTCTGGGCGACATTGTCCTTGTCGCTGAACTGGACACCGATACCCGGCGTGCGGTTGCCCTGGGCACCGGCGGGGGTGATCCAGATCACCTTGCCGGCCACGGGCAGTTTTTCGGGCTCGTCCATCAGGCTCAACAGCAGGAACACCTCGTCCCCCAGATCGTAGGACTTGTCGGTGCTGATAAACAGCCCGCCGTGTTTCACGAACGGCATATAGGCCGCGTAGAGTACGGATTTATCCTGAATCTTCAATGAAAGGATGCCGTTGCGGGCACCGCCCCCCATGGCTTTCATAGCCGGACCTCGTTGTTATCGAATGACCGTAAGTTATCTGAGCGTACCGGTTGTGTCCAGAATCGCGGGACCCGGCACCCTACCGGTACAGCTTCGCCCAGCGAATGAGCAATTCCTCGACCAGCAGGCGCTTGTTGGGGTTGGAGCCGCCCAGCAGCGCCCGGCGCGCCTGCTGCAACTGGTCGCTGAAGCCGAACAGCGGGCGCAGGCTGTCGCTGCCACTGCCCGGCAGCCGCTGCAGCAAGGCCATGATCTCTTCGTCCGCGGTCAGGTCGCAACTGCGCGCACGCAGCATCTGCGCAATCCAGTGTTGCCAGAACTGTAGTAACCGGCTCAGTTCCACCGCTTCGCCGGGCGTCTCCCAGCGGCCGGCCAGGGCCACGGCGCCGGTGCTGCCCTGCGCCAGGGCGGTGAGATCCGCCAGGAACTGGTCCCGCAGCTCCCGCGATTCCGGCTCCGCGAGCCGGGCCGCCAGCAGTGGCGCGCCCCCCGCCACGGCCAGGGCGCGGCGGGCGGCGCAGTCGTCCAGACCGCCCTCATGCAGCCAGCGCAGCGCCGGCTCCTCCGCGGGCGCCGGGAAGGCCACCGACTGGCAGCGGCTGCGGATGGTGGGCAGCAATCCCGAGGGCGAATCGGTGATCAGCAGGAAAATCACCGATGCCGACGGCTCCTCGAGGTTCTTCAGCAGCGCGTTGGCCGCGTTGATATTCATGGCCTCCGCCGGCGCCAGCCACACCACCCGAGCCCCTTCGCGGCCGCTGGTACGGTCGACAAAGCCCCCCAGGCGGCGAATCTGCTCCACCTTGAGCGGGCCGCCGGGCTTTTCCGGTTCCACCCGCAGGAAATCCGGGTGCGATCCCGCCTGCCACAGCCGGCAGCCGCGGCAGCTGCCACAGGCCAGGCCGTCGCGCGGCTGGTCGCAGAGCGAGAGCGCGGCGAAAGCCTCGGCAAAGCGGCGCTTGCCCAGCCCCCCCTGGCCGCTGAACAGCAGCGCGTGCGGACAGCGCCCGGCGCGCCACTGGGCGCCGAGGCGCTGCCACGGCTCCGCCTGCCACGGCAGTGGCGAGGGGATGGCGGGGGAATCGGTCGGTTCGGGTTGCATAAATTCCGCTGTCAATTAGCAAAAATAAAACCGCAGGGGGCACCGTGCCGTACCGGGAAGGCCGGAGAAGACTCCAACTCCGCGGTGCGCACGGCGCACCCTACTCCGGATCGCGGGCCCTGGATATCTGCTTTTCGAGCTCGCTGCCCAGCCGCCGCTGCACTTCTTCCAGCGGCCGGCCCGCATCGATCACCGCATAGCGTTCCGGTGCGCTCCCGGCCCGCTGGAGGTAGGCGGCGCGGACGCGCTGGAAAAATGCCAATTGTTCGCTCTCGAAACGATCGGCGGCGCCGGTGCTGGCGGCGCGCTGCAAGCCCGCATCCGGATCCAGGTCCAGCAGCAACACCCGGTCGGGGCGCAGGTCGCCCTGCACCGTCTGCTCCAGTTGCGCGATCAGGGCCCGGTCCAGCTCGCGGCCGCCGCCCTGGTAGGCGTAGGTGGCGTCGGTGAAACGGTCGCAGATGACCCACTCGCCGCGGGCCAGCGCCGGCTCTATCACCCGCGCCAGGTGCTGGGCGCGGGCGGCGAAGATCATCAGCAGCTCCGCCGTCGGGTCCACCGCCTCCTCGCGCTTCCTCAGCAGCAGTTCCCGCAGTTCCTCCGCCAGCGGTGTGCCGCCCGGCTCGCGGGTCTGTACATAGGGAATGCCGCGGGCCTCCAGCCAGTCGGTGACGAAACGGAGATTGGTGGATTTGCCCACGCCCTCGCCACCTTCGAGGGCGATAAATCGGCCGCGTTGCAGCGTCATTCGCCCCCCTGATCCGAGGGGCTGGAGCGGTAGTCGGCGCGGCGTTTCAACTGGTATTCGCGCACCGCGCGGTTGTGTTCCGCCAGGGTGGAGGAGAAATGGTGGGAGCCGTCGCCCTTGCCGACAAAATAGAGACTGTCGCCGGGCTCGGGATTCAGGGCCGCGTGAATCGCCTCGCGGCCGGGCAGCGCGATGGGGGTCGGCGGCAGGCCGTCGATCACGTAGGTGTTGTAGGGGGTCGACTGGCGCAGGTGGGCGCGGGTCAGATTGCCATCGTAGTCGTCTCCCAGGCCGTAGATCACGGTCGGGTCCGTCTGCAGGCGCATTCCCCGGTCGAGGCGGCGCACGAAGACGCCGGCGATCTCGCTGCGCTCGGACGGCTGGCCGGTTTCCTTCTCGATCAGTGAGGCCATGATCAGCGCCTCGTAGGGGGAGCTGTAGGGGACATTGTCGCCGCGCTTCTGCCACTCCCGTTCCAGCACTCGCTCCATGCGCTCTCGGGCCTGGCGCAGCACCTCGATATCGGTGGCGCCGGAGCGGTAGATGTAGGTGTCGGGGAATATCCAGCCCTCGGGGCTCTCGCCCTCGAAGCCCAGCGCGCGGGCGGCGCTGTCGGGGCTGGAACCGGCCTCGGACTGCACGATATTGCGGCCGGCCCGGACCTGGGCCAGCGCCTGGCGGAAGGTCCAGCCCTCCACCAGGGTGACGCGGTAGCGGGTGACGTCGCCGCGGTTCAGGCGCGATACCAGATCCATGGCATTGCTGCCCTTCGGCAACAGGTATTCCCCTGCGTGAATACCGGTCTCACCCTGCCAGTAGGCATAGGCGAGCACCAGGCGCGGCCACTTGAGTACGCCGCGTTCCTCCAGGTCTTGCAGTGCACTGGACAGGTTGCCGCCGCTGGCCACCTCGAATCGCAGGCCCTCGTCCTGCACCGCCAGCGGCTGCACCAGTGCTTTCTGCACGGCCCACAGGGTCGCGCCGGTGGCGATCAGCAGCAGGAAAACGGCTGCCGGCAGATAGCGCCACAGGGATTTTCCGGTTTTCGCCTGTTTTCGATTCTGTCGTTTTGTCACTACCACAACTCTTCTGCTATCAGCCGCTGCAGGCGGCGCGTCTCTTCTCCGGGTGTCCAGTCCCTGTGATCGATCAGTTCCCGCACCGGCAGGACGCCGCGAACACTGTTACACAGGGCGAGCTCCTCCGCACCGAGCAGCCGTTCCAGCGGGATATCCACCTCCTCCAGCGGGATGCGCCGGCCCAGCCAGTCGCGCATCACGCCGCGCACGCCGCAGCGGTCCAGCAGCGGCGTCAGCCAACGACCGTCGAGCCTCACCAGCAGGTTGCAGCGCAGGCTCTCGATCGCCCTGTCCTCGCTGTCCCGCATCAGTCCGTCGTCGGCATCCGCGGGCAACTCTTCTCCGGCGCGATTATATCGCGCCCGCTGCAGGAATTTGCAGCCCGGGTTGGCAGATTTGCCTACCGGCAGCCGCTCGTCACAGGGAAAGAGCCTGACTCCCCGCTGCAGGCCGGGCGCCTGTCCCAGCTCCGCCAGAGTAAGATCCCAGTAGCGCCGCCCGGCCAGCCGGCCGATACGCAGCCTCGCCCTGGCGGCCCCCGGCGGGCAGGTGACGACAAACCGCTGCAACGGCTGCTCTATCGCGTCCAGTTCGCCGGCGGTAAGTACACCGCTGCGCGCCAGGCGCGCCCGGTGCAGCGGCCACAGGGGAATGGCGCCATTCTGGCAGCGCATGGTTTCCAGCAGGCCATCGTCGATACTGGGGTCCGGCGGCAGCGCTTCGGTCGCTACGCCATCCTGCAGGTAGAGCGGGAGCTTTGACATGAGTCCCCGGAGTGAGAAATGGCGCCCACCCCGGAAGGTGGGCGCCGAATCGGCCGGTCAGGCGCGCCGGAAGATCAGCGAGCCGTTGGTGCCACCGAACCCGAAAGAGTTGGACAGCACGGCGTCGATATCCATCCTCTGCGCCTCTTGCGGCACCAGGTTGATATCGTCACAGCCCTCCTCCGGGTTGTCCAGGTTGATGGTGGGCGGCGCCACCTGGTCGCGGATCGCCTGCACCGAGAAGATCGCCTCGATGGCACCGGCGGCGCCCAGCAGGTGCCCGGTCATGGACTTGGTGGAGCTGACCGCGAGCTTTTCGGCCGCGGCGCCGAACACCGAGCGCACCGCCTCGATCTCGGCCTTGTCCCCCAGCGGCGTGGAGGTGCCGTGGGCGTTGATGTACTGGATACCGTCGGCGGCCAGGCCGGCATCCCCGAGTGCGTTCTGCATCGACAGGCCGGCGCCCGCACCGTCTTCCGGCGGTGAGGTCATATGGTGGGCATCGCCGCTCATACCGAAACCGGTCAGCTCGGCGTAGATCTTTGCCCCGCGCGCCTTCGCGCGCTCGTACTCTTCCAGCACCAACACACCGGCGCCCTCGCCCAGGACGAAGCCGTCGCGATCCGTATCCCAGGGGCGGCTGGCCGCCTGCGGATCGTCGTTGCGGGTAGACAGTGCGCGGGCCGCGCAGAAGCCGCCCAGTCCCACCGGCGTGGTCACCATTTCGGCACCGCCGCAGACCATCACATCGGCGTCGCCGTACTGGATGGTGCGCAGGCCCAGGCCGATGGCGTGGGTACCGGTGGTACAGGCCGTGGTGGTGGAAAGGTTGGGTCCTTTCATGCCGTACTTGATCGACAGGTTGCCGGCGACCATATTGATGATGGCGCCCGGCACGAAGAACGGGGACACGCGACGCGGACCCTTTTCCGCGATCAACATGGCGTTGTTCTCAATCGCCTGGATACCACCCATACCAGAACCGATGCAGGCACCGATCCGCGAAGCGTCTTCGTCGCTCACTTCCAGGTCGCTGTCCTGCATGGCCTGAATGCCGGCCACCATGCCGTACTGCAGAAACATATCCATTTTCCGCGCTTCCTTTGCCGGCATATAGGGCGACGGATCGAAATCCTTCACCGTAGCCGCAAAGCGCGTGGAAAACGCCGAAACATCGAACGTTTCGATCGGCGCAACACCGCTGGTGCCGGCGAGCACGGCGGTCCAGTTTTCGTCCAGGGTGCTGCCCAGCGGGCCCACCATGCCCATTCCGGTAACGACAACTCTTCTACGCGACACTCGTGTTCCCCCGAAATTCAATTCTGCACCAGCGACCACAACACCTGATGTCTCACTTTGTTTCGACGAAGTGACAGGAAGCGGTCACATCCACTGGGTGCCAATAAAAGGAGAGCCGTACTATGGGACATAGAACGGCTCTCGCGATACTTTCATATTCGCTCGCGGCTGCGGGTGCAGACGGCTACCCGTAACCTGAACTACTCAGCGTGGCTCAGCCAAGGTTTTCCTTGATGTAGTCGATGGCCAGCTGAACAGTGGTAATTTTCTCGGCTTCCTCGTCGGGAATTTCGGTCTCGAATTCCTCTTCCAGAGCCATCACCAACTCAACTGTGTCGAGGGAGTCAGCGCCCAGATCTTCAACAAATGAGGCTTCAGGCTTTACCTCTTCTTCCTTTACGCCCAGCTGTTCAGCAACGATCTTTTTAACGCGCTCTTCAATGCTGCTCATGATTCAATTCAACTCCTAGTGGATAAAAATCTGTTGTAGTCGTTGTTGTTTTACACCGCTTAAGTTGCGGAGATAACGACCGGCTCACACAGCTTCTGGTTAATGCGAGGCGGCATTGTACCCCAACTTTTTCGGGATGTAATGCACAGCCTTTCACAGCCATTAGCTTCCATAAAAATTCTTTAATAATCAGCAAATTATGGTCATTTTTTGAGGAAAATCCTCAAGCCATATACATGCCGCCATTCACGTGAATTGTCTCCCCGGTGACGTAACCGCCGGCGTCACTGGCCAAAAATGCAACAACCGAGGCAATCTCTTCCGGCGCGCCCAGGCGGCCCAGCGGGATCTTCCCCATCAGTGCCTCGCGCTGCTCTTCAGGCAGTACCTTGGTCATATCGGTGTCGATAAAACCCGGCGCCACGGTATTGACGGTAATGCCCCGGGAGCCGACCTCGGCGGCGAGGGAGCGCGCAAAACCGGCCACCCCCGCCTTGGTTGCCGCGTAATTGCTCTGGCCCGCATTGCCCATGCTGCCGACCACGGAGCTGATATTGACGATGCGGCCCCAGCGCGCCTTGGCCATATCCCGCAGGCAGGCCTTCGACACGCGATAGACGGCGGACAGGTTGGTCTCGATGACCGACGCCCACTCCTCTTCCTTCATGCGCATCAGCAGGTTGTCCTTGGTGATGCCGGCGTTGTTGACCAGGATGGTCGGCGCACCGAATTCACTTTTTACGGATTCCAGCAGTGCCTCCAGGCTGTCGGCGCTGGTCACGTCCAGCACCTTGCCGGCCCCGGCGATACCCTTCTCGTCGAAGCGCGCCGCGATCTTCTCCGCACCCGACTCGCTGGTGGCGGTGCCGATCACCGTTGCCCCCTGGGCGCCCAGGGTGTCGGCAATGGCCGCGCCGATACCGCGGCTGGCACCGGTGACCAGGGCCACCTTGTCTTGCAGGGATGTTGTCAGTGTCATTATTGCTCCTGAATCGATTCGCTGAGGACGCGATGCCTTCTTATTTGCTCAAGCGTCGGAGTTCGAAGCGGCACAAGCCGGGGCGGGGGTACGCCGCCCCGGCTCCCGGAATTGAACTCCGAAACTCGGGTTATTGCTTACCCGGCAGTGGCCAGCAGCGCTTCGTTGAACTTTTCTGGTGTATCGATATTGTGGCTGCCGAGCTTGCGGTCAATGCGCTTCGCCAGGCCGGACAGCACCTTGCCCGGACCGCATTCCAGCAGCGTCTCTGCGCCGTCGGCGGCCATCGACTGAACGCAGGCAGTCCAGCGCACCGGGCTGTAGATCTGCTCGATCATCAGTTTCTTGATCGATTCGGGCTCCGACTCCGGTTTCGCGTGCACATTGTGCACAACCTGAATTTCCGGCGCGTGAAACACGGTGGACTCGATCTGCGGCGCCAGCTGTTCCGCCGCCGGGCGCATCAGCTCGGTATGGAAGGGCGCGCTCACGGGCAGCGGCATGGCGCGCTTGGCACCGGCCGCCTTGCAGCCCTCGATGGCGCGCTCGACCGCCGCCTTGCTGCCGGCAATCACCACCTGGCCGGGGGAGTTGTAATTCACCGCGGCGACGACTTCGTCCCCGGCGGCCTCGGCACAGACCTTCTCCACCGCGGCGTCGTCGAGGCCGATCACTGCGGCCATGGCACCCTCGCCCGCCGGCACCGCCTCCTGCATCAGGCGACCGCGCTCGCGCACCAGGCGCACGGCATCGGTGAATACCAGGGAGCCGGCGCACACCAGCGCCGACCACTCCCCCAGGCTGTGCCCGGCCATGCGCACCGGGCGGGCGCCGCCTTTCGCGCACCAGGCGCGGTAGAGCGCCACGCTGGCGGTCAGCAGCAGTGGCTGGGTGCGTTCGGTAAGATTGATATCGGCCTGCTCGCCGTGCTGGCACAGGTCCCAGAGATCATAGCCGAGGACGTCGGACGCCTCGCTGAACGTGGAGGGAATCTCGGGGAATTCGGCCGCGGCGTCCGCCAGCATACCGATCTGCTGGGAGCCCTGGCCGGGAAAGACGAATGCGAGGTTTGCATTGGTCATGGAACATCCTTAAACCTGGTTGGCAAACTGGGTCAGGGCTCGACCTGCACCCGCGCCATGGCGCGGGCCAGGCGGGTGGCCAGATCGGCTTCGGCACACTCCTTGGCGGTAATCATCGCCCGGTAGAATGCTTCGCTGCTGGCGCCGCCGTGACTCTTGATCACGTTGCCCTGCACCCCTAAAAAGCTGGCGCCATTATAGCGGGCGGGTTCTACCTGTGTACGCCATTTTCGCAACAGTTTTATGGCCATCTGGCCAAAAAGGCGCCTGAAAGGCCCTTTCTGCTCGATAGTAAACGCCTTTTGACCCATCAGTCGAATAACACCCTCGGCGGATTTCATGGCCACATTGCCCATCAGGCCGTCGCAGACCACCACATCCACCACGCCGGTGAAAATATCGTGCCCCTCGACAAAACCCGCGTAGTCGATATCGGATGCAGCCTCCAGCAGCTCGGCCGCGCGGCGGATTTCCTCGGTACCCTTGTGCGCCTCGGCGCCGATATTGAGCAGCGCCACCCGCAGATCCCGCCTGCCGGTGTGCACCCGCTGGGCCTCGAGCCCCATACGCGCAAACTGCAGCAGATCCTCGGCGCTGCAACCGATATTGGCCCCCAGGTCCAGCAGGAAGCAGGAACCTCGTTCGGAGGGCAGGGATTTTCCCAGCGCCGGTCGGCGCACACCCTCGGCCGTTCCGAGAATACTGCGGCTGAGTGCCAATAGCGCACCGGTATTGCCCGGAGTCACCATCGCCTCTGCCTCCCCCGCAGCGACAGCCGAAAGAGCCCGGGCCATGGAGGAATCGCGCTTGCGACGCAGCGCCTGGGCGGGATTGCAGCTCTGGGTGACAACCTGTTCGCAGGAGGCAATCTGCAGGCGCTCGCCGACATGCCGGTATCGCCGCTCCCGATCGATCAGGTTCTGGAGTGAGTCGCGGGGGCCGAAGAGCTTCAGCTCCGCCTGGGGAAAGCGCTGGAGGAATCTGGCGCAGGCCGGAACGACAGAGCGGGGACCTAAGTCCCCGCCCATCGCATCCACGGCCAATCGCAATTGGCTGGACAAGATTTACTCTTCTTCGGCGCCGCCGACTTCGATCACCTTGCGACCGCGGTAGAAACCGTCTTTGGTCACGTGGTGGCGAAGATGCTTCTCGCCGGTGGTCGGATCGACGGAAAGACTCGCACCAGCACCCAGCGCATCGTGGGAACGACGCATACCGCGACGGGAACGGGTCTTTTTGTTTTTCTGAACAGCCATGGCTTGCTCCTAAAATCAACAGATTACACTGGAACCGGGGCGCCTACCGGCGAGCCCAAACTCATCGACCAACCCCGCAATCAGGACTTGTCCGATGAACCCTTCAACTGTTCCAGCACTTTAAAGGGGTTTTCACGCTGCTCATCCTCCCCCCCGGACTCTCCGCCGAAGTGGAATCTGTCCCGCGGGACACACTCCTCATCGTGGTAGGCCACCATGGGCAGGTTGAGCAAAATTTCGTCTTCCAATACCTGATACAGATCCAGCTCATCGCCGTTCTGCATCACCGGGTCGAGATCCCTGGGCAGGGCCTTGCCCTGCTCTTCGGACCACACTATCCCCCAGCGGAATTCCGCCTCGACATCCTTCGGTACCGGCTGCAGGCAGCGCTGGCACTCCAGATGCACGCTGAAACCCAGCTTGCCACTGGCGGCCAGGTAACCGCCGAGATCCCGGGCAAACTCGAGTTCGGCGCGGATATCCCCGTCGACCGACTCCACCGCCGCGCTCAACCGCTCCAGCTCGGCAGCCGGCAGCATGCCGACCAGCCGCTGCTCGCGCAGTACCAGCTTGCGTGCATCCACGCTCCTAGGAAGCGCTGTTGTAGAGGGGGGTGTCGACATAAGCGCGCAATTCTATGGACAAGCCCCACCCTTGTCAAAACAATTCAGCCGGCCCAAGATCGCTCTTCCGCCCGATTCGAGACAAGCCGCCAATGGACCCACAGACATGCACCGCTCCCTGATTCTAGCCTCCAGCTCCCCCTACCGGAGAGCGCAGCTCGAACAGCTGCGACTGCCGTTCGAATGTGTATCGCCCCATATAAATGAAGAAGCACTGGCGGGCGAAAGCCCCGCCGACCTGGCCCGGCGGCTGGCGGCGGAAAAGGCCCGCGCCGTCGCCACCACCCGCCCGGAGGCACTGATTATCGGCTCCGACCAGGTCGCCGAGTGCGGCGGGCACACCCTGGGCAAACCCGGCAGCCGGGAGCGGGCCTTCGAACAGCTCAAATCCTGCAGTGGCCGGCGCGTGACCTTCCATACCGGCATCAGCCTGCTGGACAGCGGCACAGACAGGCAGCGCACCGAGGTGGAAGTATTCACTGTCCATTTCCGCCAACTGAGCGACGCACAGATCGAGCGCTATATCGAACTGGACAAGCCGCTGGATTGCGCAGGTTCGTTCAAAGTGGAAGGCCTGGGAATATCTCTATTCGAAAAGATGGAAGGATCAGACTTCAATTCCCTGATTGGCCTCCCATTGATTCGACTGGTTGACCTGCTGCGGGAATCCGGCGTCGACCCTCTATGTGTGATTTCCCGGCCCGATGGGAACTAAGACAGCAGCGGCGGCCACTGCAGCAACTCCGGAAAGCGATCGATGACGGCCCGCGGCTTGAACGCCGACAGCCGCTCCGGATGATGGACACCGTAACTGACGCCGACCGAGGCCATACCTGCGGACGCCGCCATCTCCAGGTCGTAGACGGTATCCCCGACCATCACCGCCTCCTCCAGCGGCGTGCCGGTTTCATGCAGCAGCTCCCGCAACATCAGCGGGTTGGGCTTGGAGGCGGTCTCGTCGGCGCAGCGGCTGGCCACAAACAGGTCGCCCAGCCCCTGCTCCTCGAACTCCCGGTTCAGGCCGCGCCGGCTCTTGCCGGTGGCCACCGCCAACCGGTGATCGGCGCCCAGCAGTCGATCCAGCGTCTCCAGCACCCCGTCGAACAGCGGCAGCGGCTCGCTGCGGGCCGCCAGCCACTCCTCGGAATAGCACTCCCGCAACTGCCGGCGCTGCTCGCCGGAAGCCTCGGGAAACAACTCCGCTATCGCCTCCGGCAGGCCCAGGCCGATAATATTGCCCACTACCTCCGGCGCCAGCACCGGCAACCCGGCCCGCTCCGCCGCCCGCAGCATGCAGGAGACGATGCGCGCCTCGGAATTACAGACGGTGCCGTCCCAGTCGAGAATTACCAGCATTTGTTACAACCCCTTCTCTACTCAAGTTTCGGAGTTCGTAGTACCCGCGGGCGGCACCAGCTGGAGCGGGGTGCGCCTTTCTGGGACTGTCTGCGAGAGGGACCTCGCAGACAAGCCTACAGGGACGTATACACGGCGTGTCCCAGAAAGGCGCACCCCGCTCCAGCTCCTGAACTGAACCTCGAAGCTTGAGCTCTCTACCTCTCACGCAGTGCGGACAGCACCGACTCCAGCTCCGCCGACAGCGGCGCCCTCACATCGACTTTCCCACCATCTGGCAGGGTGCAGCGCACCCGCTGCGAATGCAGAAACAGTCGTTTCAGCCCCACTCCGCGGAACTCGCGGTTCACCACGTCCCCGGTGTATTTGACGTCGCCCGCCAACGGACAGCCGACAAACTGCGCGTGCACCCGTATCTGGTGGGTGCGGCCGGTCACCGGTTCCGCGGCGACCAGTGTCGCGCCGCGGAACCGCTCCATCACCCGAAAGCGGGTCTCGGACGCTTTGCCGGACGGGTCCACCGACACCATGCGCTCGCCGCTTTTCAGGGTGTTTTTGCGCAGCGGCGCCTCCACCAGCTTGCGACCGCGCGGCCACTTGCCCACCGCCAGGGCCAGGTACGATTTGCCCACCCGGCCGGCGCGCAGCTCATCCTGGATATGGCGCAGCACCGCACGCTTGCGGGCCACCATGATGGCACCGCTGGTATCCCGATCCAGCCGGTGCACCAGCTCCATAAAGCGGCTCTGCGGATACATCTGTCGCAGCACCTCGATCAGGCCCAGACGTACGCCGCTACCGCCGTGCACCGCCAGGCCCGCGGGCTTGTCGATCACCAGCAGGCCGTTTTCATCGTAAAGTATGGAAGCTTCCAGCAGCTTGCGCAGGGATTCACCCGCCATCGGCGCCGGTGCCTGCTCCGCCACCCGGATAGGCGGCACCCGCACCCGGTCGCCGGCACGAAGCTTGTACTCGGCCTTCACCCTTCCTTTGTTAACCCGCACCTCGCCCTTGCGCAGGATGCGGTAGACGCGCGAGCGCGGCACGCCTTTCAGGCGCGCCTGCAGGAAGTTGTCGATACGCTGGCCGGCCAGCTCTTCGGGCACCGTAAGGAACTGCACGCCGCCGTTGGGGTTCCAGGAGTCGGTGGGGGCCGACCCACGGGTCGGGCCGGAGGGGGGTGAACTTCGCATGGCGCGCATGATACCGCCGCAACGGCCCCAATTGAAGCGCCCTGCCGCCCGTGCTATATTCGGCCGGCCTGAATTGGGCTGGTTTTCGGCCACGGGCGGCTCCCGATGCGGAGTGACAGCCGCGGTTCCAGAGAAAATACCGCCAATCGGCCAGTGCGCGCCTCTTCAATAGACAGGATGGCCGCGTCATTGACAAAACTTCGCCGACCAGGTCTGCCCCCAGCGAGAAGAATCGCGGGCGCCTCGCCGGCTCAAGGCCCCGCCGAAAGCGGGTATTTATCGCGAAGGTAAGACGGGCTGAAGCCCGCAGCGCTTGAAAGGAAGACTCAGACACTTGCGTCCGCTCTGTAGCGAGCCAGCGACCGCACTGGCAATCCGGGCAGCGAACTAGAAGCGCATCCGGCAAAACGTACAGAACCGAAGGGGATCGGCCAAAAGCCACCCAGACAGAGCCAGACAAAAGACGTAAACCTCGCCGCCCACGTTATTACCAAAGGCGGTGCCCGGACCGGGCGCGGCATCCGCGTCAGAGAAGCCGGACAGCACCCGAAAGACGGTGCTGGAGGTACCAACGGGTGTGGGCCACAGGCACACACCCGGAGTTTCAGCAGAGTGACAAACGGGCAGAAATCACCCCGCAGTGCCGCAGACCGCGACTGTCGGTGGTGTTCCACCCGATCCATTCCTGCTTCGCCGCGCGGCTGTGTCCGCTCGGCGCCCTACAGCGCCTGCGAACTTCAGTGTCCTGCCTTTGCGCAACGCAAGGATAAAAGACACGCATGAAGAGAATGCTAATCAATGCAACTCAACCCGAAGAGTTGCGCGTAGCCCTGGTCGACGGCCAGTGGCTCTACGACCTCGACATCGAAAACCGCACCCGCCAGCAGAAGAAAGCCAATATCTACAAGGGCAAAATCACCCGCGTAGAACCTTCTCTCGAAGCCGCTTTCGTCGACTACGGCGAGGAGCGCCACGGCTTCCTGCCCCTGAAAGAAATCTCCCGCGAGTATTTCAACAAGCAGCCGAAGGACATCGAGGGCCGCATCAAGATCAAGGATGTGGTCAAGGAAGGCATGGAAGTCATTGTCCAGGTGGACAAGGAAGAACGGGGCAATAAAGGCGCTGCGCTGACCACCTTTATCAGCCTCGCCGGCCGCTACCTGGTATTGATGCCGAACAACCCCCGTGCCGGCGGCATCTCGCGACGCATTGAAGGCGACGACCGTTCCAGCCTGCGCGATGCCCTGTCCGAAGTGGAAGTGCCCTCCGGCATGGGCATTATCGTGCGCACCGCCGGCGTCGGCCGCAGCGGCGAGGAGCTGCAGTGGGACCTGAACTACCTGCTGCAACTCTGGGATGCCATCAAGACAGAAGCCGACGACTCCCGGGCGCCCCACTTCCTGTTCCAGGAGAGCAACGTCATCATCCGCGCCATTCGCGACTATATGCGCGACGATATAGGCGAAGTCATCGTCGACGACAAGGGCGCCTACCAACTGGCCGCCGAATTCGCGCGCCAGGTGATGCCCCACCACGTCAACAAGGTGAAGTATTACGAAGACGCGATTCCGCTCTTCAACCGCTACCAGATCGAGAGCCAGATCGAGACCGCCTTCGAACGCGACGTAAAGCTGCCCTCCGGCGGCTCCATCGTGATCGACGTCACCGAGGCCCTGATCTCCATCGATATCAACTCCTCCCGCGCCACCAAGGGCGGCGATATCGAAGAGACGGCCCGCGCCATCAACCTGGAAGCGGCCGACGAGATCGCCCGCCAGTTGCGCCTGCGCGATATGGGCGGCCTGGTGGTGATCGACTTCATCGACATGCAGAACAAGTCCAACCAGCGCGAAGTGGAAAAGCGCATGGACAAGGCCCTGGGCATGGATCGCGCCCGCGTGCAGATCGGTCGCATCTCCCGCTTCGGCCTGCTGGAGATGTCGCGCCAGCGGCTGCGCCCGTCCCTGGGCGAAACCACCTTCCGCGTCTGCCCGCGCTGCAGCGGCCAGGGCACCATCCGCGGCACCAAATCCCTGGCGCTGTCCATCCTGCGCCTGGTGGAAGAGGAGGCCAAGAAAGAGCGCAGCGCCGAGATCCGCGCCATCTGCCCGGTCAATGTTGCCACCTATTTGCTGAATGAAAAGCGCAAGACCATCTCCCAGATCGAATCCCGCAACAGTACCCGCGTGGTAGTGGTGCCGAATGCCGACATGGAGACGCCGCACTTCGAAGTGCAGCGCCTGCGCGACGATGACTCCGCCACCCTGGAAACCTCCTACAAGATTTCCGGCACCGTCGAGGAAGTCGCGGACAGGGATGAAGAGCCCGTGCGCACGCCGGCACAGCCCGCCGTACAGCAGATACAACACACGGCCCCGGCGCCCACGCCGGCGGAAAAGCCGCAGCCCGGCCTTTTCTCCCGCCTCGCCAGCTCCATCGCCGCCCTCTTCAGCAGCGAAGAGGACGAGAGCAAGAACAAAAAACACAAGAAGACCAAGGGCCGCGGCAAGAACTACCAGAAGCGCAGCCGCAACAACCAGCGCGGCAATCGCGGCGGCCGCAGCCGCCCACCGCGCCGCCGGGACGACAGCGACAGGCGCACAGCCAAGCGCGACGACAAGCGTGAAGAAAAACGCGAGGAAACACGGGATAGCAAGCGCGCTGCCGCCAAGCGTGATGAAACCCGCGATTCCGGTTCCGAGCGTCCGCAACGCCGCAGGCGCCGCCGTCGCGGCGGCGAGGGAAGACGCCGTCGCGAAGAGGGCCAGCCCCAGGCCGCAACCCGGGAGAGCAAGGCCGAATCGAAGCCCGAAGCCGCCGAACAGCAACCTGCCGGCGAGCCCGCAGAGCAGCGCCCGGCCCGCCGCCCGAGCAACG
>NZ_JAPIVK010000018.1 GCF_026183675.1 Microbulbifer halophilus | reverse complement strand
CCGCACGTACGGTTCTTAGAGGGCTGGGGCCGGTAACGGCTCCCGACTACTCGGCGATCTTCAGGTGATTAATGGAAATCAACTTACTCGTCTTGCGGTGCAAAGAATTGGAAACGAGTAAGCAGTTTTATGAACTGCTAGGGTTTAACTTCGTTAAGGAGAGGCATGGCGACGGGCCTATGCATTACTCTTCGCAAGATGCCGGTTTTGTGTTTGAGCTTTATCCATTGGCGGAAAACGAAGCTGTGGGAACTTCCAGGATCGGTTTCTCGTTAAAATATATACAGCAGGTCCTCTCCCAAGTGGCAACTGCCAGCCAGCATGAATTCAACGGCAGGCAGATCTACATTATTCGAGATCCTGATGGACGAAAGATTGAGCTTAGTGAGCAATGACCATAACAATACGCGGCACACGGATGCCCTTGTCTCCGCTTCACTGCGTCAAGGTCACTGGTGCGCTTGGCGTTGAGCGTGTAGGATGGAGGCAATACGGATTGCCTAATCCACATGGAATTATTGTCTTCACCTGGGTTAGAATCGATGGCGCTCTCCTCTAAGCAAAAGAAGAACTTTCTGCGAACCGCGATCGCCCTCATATATATCGTGGGAATGCTTTTTCTGTATGGGTCGAAGCAAGAGGTCGTTTGGTGGTTTTGGATGTGGCCGCTCGCTATAGCGAGCGTCTTTTACAATCTTATTCTATGGTTTGGGCGTTGTCCGACATGTCGTGAGGAATTTGCGCTAGAGGCCGGCGAGCGAGGCTTCCTGTTTACTACCTTTACCTGCAAGAAGTGCGGTGCACAGCGCGAGCGGATTAACGGAGGGAGTGGTGGCGGTGGAGGTGGACCTTGAGGAGGCCGGCAACCTGCCTCGTATTCCCAACAAGGCTGTCAAGCCGACGCTCGTACCTCGCGCGGCTTGCAGCTCACGTTCAGGCTGTAGAAAAACTCGAGTAATCCTGAAGCAGGTAAATTTTTCGTGCGGAGAGTGCCCTGAAATGCTTTTCGCAATGCAGAACTGGCCCAGAATTCACGTAGAATCGCAATATTTGGGTGAAATATGAACAGCAAGAAGAGGCCGGAGTTTTTCTACAGCCTCGTTATGCATTCTAGGAGGAGACTGTGTCAGACCCAATAACTACCGAAGTTCGTGAATCTGTAGAGCGAAGCGTGCTCTGTTGGTTAGCTACAAGTGACGAAAACGGACAGCCGAATGTGTCGCCAAAGGAAGTCTTTGCTGTTGCAGATAGTCAGAACATAGTGGTTGCAAACATTGCATCACCTCGGTCAGCAAAGAATATCATGGTAAACCAGAAGATATGTCTAAGTTTTATTGATATTTTTGTCCAAAAGGGCTTCAAGATTATTGGCACGGCAACCGAACTTAAGCCATCAGAACCAGAGTATTCTCGCTGGGTTGATCCACTTCTCGCGATGGCTGGCGATCGCTATCCGATATATAGCGTGTTCGTTGTAAGAACTATCGCTGCGAAACCGATAGTTGCGCCTAGCTACCGCCTTTACCCTTCAGAGACTACTGAAGAGTCGCAAATTCAGTCCGCGCTTCGCACTTACGGTGTAACCCAGGATAAAGATGCCTAACCAAACCATTAAACTCGCTCCCTCCGGTCGCCGGACGATCGCTCCTCGCGCCGTTTATAGCAAGCGTTATAAGCCATGGGGAAAATTGTGCATCTAGTCTTATTCGACATAGACGGAACGCTGGTCGAGTCATATGATTTCGATACCGAATGCTTTCAAGCAGCTACTAAGGATGTATTGGGTGTGACCATAGGTCCTGATTGGAGCCGCTATAATCATGTAACCGATTCTGGGATTCTCATCGAGGTGATCGAAGAACTGGGGCTTAAAAGTGACAGCGATCGTATCACAGAAGAAGTTAGAGAACGGTTCGTGAGTCGAGTAGCGGATCATATCTCGTGTCACGGCGTATCCCCAATCTTCGGAGCTTATGAGTTTTTATCGCAGCTCGTTGCACGCCAGAATGTCGCTGTAGCTTTTGCTACTGGTGGTTGGAGTGAATCCGCGAGGATGAAGCTTGATGCTGCAGGTATCAGCTTCTCGTCTATAGCATTGGCCTCGTCCTCGGATCATTACAGCAGAACCGATATTATGAGATTGGCCGAAAAGCGTGCGGGTAACGGTCGTTATGATTCTATAACGTATTTCGGGGACGGGCCTTGGGATCAGAAAGCCTCTGAAACGTTGGGCTATAACTTTGTCTCAGTCGGAAGCCGTATTTCGAGCCCGCAATCGATTCGAGATTATACTGAAGCCAATGTGGCTTTGAGATACATTGGCTTATAAAAAAGCCATGCACCGGATGCCAAAACCTCCGATTCGCTGCGGCTTTATCACTGGTGATGGTGGACGTTAAAAATAGGAGACATTGATGCGCGCTAAACAGGAGTTACCAAGTCCCCGTGAAGGGTTGCCTGGGGTTTTGGATCGGTTTGTAGGCCCTGGCGCAACACCAGCAGAACTGGTGCTTCAGTTCGTGTTGCCCCTAGGGGCTGCGGTCGTGGCAGTTGCTTATGCGGCTTATGCAATAGGGACTTGGTCCACTGTTCAGTACATCCTTTGCGCGGTGCTAGCGTTCGATATCGTGGGCGGTATCATTACCAATGCTACCTCTTCCGGGAAGCGATGGTATCACCGCGCAGGGCAAGGCTTTTCCCAGCACTTCGGATTTGTCACGTTACACCTAGTGCATCTAGCCCTTATTTCGTGGTTGTTCCTCGGGCTTGATTTGTCGTGGCTAATCACTGCTGGAGTATACCTCTTGGTTGCAGGTCTCGTGATCATCTCGTCGCCACTCTACCTTCGACGGCCGATTGCACTGCTCATGTACACCGGGAGTGTTCTCCTAGCCCTTTACGCACTTGAGCCCCCACCGGGGATGGAGTGGTTTCTGCCGTTGTTCTACCTAAAGCTGCTTGTTGCACACCTTCCAAAAGAGGAGGCGTATCGACCGAAGGGGGAAGCTAACCATGGGTTCAACCGGACCCCGGAAAGTCCCGTAGTGACAAAGCCGGGCGAGTCCAGTGACGGCGCCGGTTAAAGCAAATGTTATAGGCACCATGAATCATGCTTAGCGTAATGAATATCGCAGTTTATACGGGTGTCGGATCAGTACTTGTTGGGCTAATTGCATTTACCATAAATTGGACTGTGTGGGGTGGAGGCATGCCCGGTATAGATCTTTTCTGCTCCCTGGAAACTTGACACTCATTTATGTCTGGCATCCGTTGTTTACTAAAGAAATAGATTTCTGGCCGAAATTCGCGATTCACGTGCTAGGTCAATTTACAGTGGTTTCACTTTTTACTGCATCAGTTACTGCTGCCTTGAGGAGACTGCCGCGTGACCTTGCCCTATAACCAGGCTATGCTGACGGATGACTTACGCAACGCGCTTCGCGCTGAATGTATTACGGCCGACGCAGATGGCGGCGTCAACTCCTTAAGGTGGTGTGTATGAGGAAGCTCGAGTACCTTAAGCTATTTTCCATATCGGGAGTTCCAGTGTTTATACATTGGAGCTTGAGTGTACCGTTGGTGTTGATAGCTGTGCTTGCTGTTTCAGAAATTTCGATGTTGATCGTTGCCATTTCAATTCTCATGGTAATGCTAATTCATGAGATAGGGCATATGTGGTTTGCATCGAAGTTGGGTCTTAGGTCGGTACGAATCAGTCTTTACTTGCTCCATGGACAATTCTCGTTTGAAAAGGCCGACAATGATTATCATAACTGTCTAGTTTCATGGGGTGGGGTTGCTGCACAGGCAATAGTATTCATACCATGTATAGCGATATTTTCCCTATATAGCGCTTCTTTGCCTTGGTACGTTAATGTTCCTTTGATGATATTGGGTTACATAAATGCACTCATAGCGGTGGTTAATATGGCACCGGCTATGGGGCTGGATGGTGAAGAATGCTGGAAATCTATTCCATTATACTTTAAGTATTATCGCCCTCGATCAGGCCGAGATAAAAAGAACAGAAAGCACCTAAAGTCAGTCAAGTAGATTGAGCTAACATGGACCATACAAGTCGCTCCAAGGATCAATCCACAGTATGCCCCCTGCATTCAACGCGCAGCAATTCGCCCTGCCCTGCGGGACGACCCGGACTTCGGATCAGGCCCGGAATGACGACCGTATGACATGAGTACAGGACGCGCCCGCTGTTAATGGAGCCTGGACAACGGTTAATACAATGAGGACCCCCTTGATAACCGGGACTTCGCATATGAACCAGACCACCAAAAATCGTAAGAACCCAAAAGTCGACACATTCATAGACAAGGCGGGGAAGTGGCAGAAGGCGTATAAGGCGCTTCGGGAGATCGCTCTCGATACAACCCTTTCCGAGGACCTGAAGTGGGGCAAGCCCTGCTACTCCCTGGATGGCAGCAATGTATTCCTGATGCACGGCTTCAAGGATTTCTGTGCACTGCTGTTTATGAAGGGGGCCCTTCTCAAAGACCCCAAAGGGATCCTGGTGGCGCAGACCGAGAACACCCAGGCTGCGCGCCAGATTCGATTTACCAGTGTCGGGGAGGTTGAATCGCTGGCGCCGGAAATAAAGGCCTGTATCAACCGGGCCATTGAGGTGGAAAAGGCGGGTCTTACCGTGGAATTCAAGAAAACGGAGGATTTCAGCGTGCCCGGGGAGTTTCAGAGAAAACTGGATGAGGACCCGGAATTGAAGGCCGCCTTCGAGGCTTTGACGCCGGGGCGGCAGCGGGGCTACCTGCTCCACTTTGGCGGTGCCAAACAATCCAAGACCCGGGCATCGAGGGTCGAAAAGTGTATACCCAGAATCTTGGGCGGCCTGGGACTACACGACCGGTAAACACCAGGGAGGTCACAGATGTCAGTCACAACCGTAATTATGCTGGGAGGTTTTTTCAATCTCGGCTTCGCGGTCTTTCACCTGCTTTTCTGGCGTCTTTTCGACTGGAAGCGCGATCTCGCATCGCTCCGCTTTATCAACCGCCAGGTGATGCAGATCCTCAATTTCTGCCTGATCTTCACCTTCCTGATCTTCGCGTATCTATCCTTTTTCCACCCGACAGAGCTGCTGGCTACCGGCCTGGGGCGGTCGCTGCTGTTCCTGATAGCCCTGTTCTGGCTGCTCCGCGCCGCAGAGCAGGTGGTTTTCTTCGGGCTACACCGCCGGCTGTCTCTGGCCCTGTTCTTTGTGTTTCTCGCCGGGACTGCCCTCTATGCCTATCCCTGGATCAGTTCGATGGATACATAGCGGGCCGCATACAGTCCCTGTATGTCGGGGCCAGTTCTTTGATGGGCACGCTGTGCTTTGCCCATCCTACGGATCGCCCAACGACCACCCCAAAAAAAGAGCCGGGCATCAGCCCAGCTCAAGCCAAGTCCTGTGAGATTGCCGAATATCAACAGGTCAGTTGATTCTTGGACCGCAGTGATCGGAAAAAGATCAATTCAAGACGCGATATCCGCGACCGCGCAGACAGTTTCTGGTGATTTGACCCGCTTCGGAGTGGGCGCTGGTCACACCGGAGACACCACCCAGCACGGCGCCGGCACCGGCGCCCGCGGCGGCCGCGCTGCTGGTATCGCCGATGATGGCCCCCAGGGCGCCGCCCAGCAGTGCACCGCCGGCGGCGCGGGTGACACCGCGGCGCCCTTCGTCGCTGCGGGCGGCGTAGGACAGGCCTTTGCAGTCCGTGAGATCCCGTTGATACTGGGTCATGTTCACGCCGTAGGTGTCGATAACAATTCCGCCCGAACCGGGCACCTGTTCCTGCTGCGTGGCGCAGCCGAACATTACTGTGGCGCTCAGGCCCACAACGGCCGCTATTGCTGATTTCATCTGCAGCACCTCGCTCATCTGATTGCCGAGAGAGTCCCCATTTTTCGCAGCTTCGGGCTGCGGCAATGTCGTCTCGTTCTTCTCTAGGTTTAGCTGCTTGTAGAGTTGTACGCCAGTGGGGACAAGGGGAAATTGTGACTGGGGGGTTTGGATTGGTTATGGGGTTTTTATTGTCGCCCCTTCGGGGCGATGGCCGAGCTGGGGCTCGGCGTTCCCGGGGGCGGAGCTGGAGCTCCGCGGTCCCGGGGACGGACTAGAGCTCCGCGGCTCCGGGGAAGGGTCAGGAGGGGGTTGTGGCCAGTCCGGCTTCGCTGTCGCTATCGCTGAAACGGTTCAGGAGTTGATGCCAGCGCTCTTGCACCTCGGCAAATTTCTGCTCGCGTACATGGCCGTAGCCGCGTACCTGTTGCGGCAGTTCCAGCAGTTCCCGCGCGGCGGCGAAGTTGTCCTCGTCCAGGGCAACAGCCACTGCGCGCACGGCGCCGCCCACCTGTCGCGCCCAGTGGCGCTCGGCGCGGCGCTCGCGAGTATAGCCGAAGATATCGAATACGGTGCCGCGCAGGATCTTGCCTTTCGCCAGTAGCGGCATCAGCTTGCCCATCCAGGGGCCGAACTGCATTTTCTTCACCTTGCCGCCAGCATCCGGGCGCGCCATCACCGGCGGCGCCATATGGAATTTCAGTTTGTAGTCGCCGGTAAAGGTTTCGCGCAGCTGGCGCTGGAAATCCTCGCCGCTGTAGAGCCGTGCCACCTCGTATTCATCCTTGTAGGCCATGGCCTTGTAGAGGCTCTGTGCGGCGGTGCGGGTCAGTTCGCCGCCGAGGCGGCCCAGGGTCTTTTCCGCGCTATGCAGCCGCTCGACGGTACGGGTGAAATGGCGCGCGTAGGCAGCGCTCTGGTATTCCGCCAGCTCGGCCGCGAGCCGCGCGATCAGTTGCTCGATGGTCTCCTGTGGCTCCATCATCTTGACCGGCTGCGCCGGTACCGCGAGCTGTTCCACCGCCTCGGGGTTTTCGGCCAGCAGGCGGCCGGCGCGGAATGCGCGCAGGTTGTTTTCCACCGCCACGCCGTTCAGCTCGATGGCGCGCTCCAGCGCGGCCTCGCCAATCGGCAGCAGGCCTTTCTGGCAGGCGTAGCCCATGATCATCAGGTTGCTGGAGACGGTATCGCCAAACAGTGCCCGGGCGTATTGGTTGGCGTCGAAGGCGAAATATTCCGCACTCAGGGATTCGATACTCTGCTGGGTGGCATCCGCCGGGAAAGCCAAGTCGTTGTCGCGAATAAAGGCCGCCACCGGCACTTCGGCGGTGTTGACCAGCGAGCGGATTTTGCCGTTCGCGAATTTGGGTCGCTGGCTCGCGGCAGTGACCATATCGCAGCCCAGCAGCAGTTCCGCCGAACCGTCGCGAATGCGCGCGGTGGTGATATTTTCCGGGCGCGTGGCCACTTTCACGTGGGCCACCACAGCGCCGTTTTTCTGCGCCAGGCCGGTGAAATACAGGGTGGTACTGCCCTTCTCTTCCAGGTGCGCGGCCATGCCCAGCAGCGCCGCCACGGTGAGCACACCACTGCCGCCGATACCGGCGACGAGAATGCTGAGCGGCCTGTCGAGCTCCGCCTGGGGCGCCGCCGGCAGGCCGGCAATGGCTACGTCGAGTGCGTCCGCCAGGGTATCGAGTGGCGGCTTTTTCAGTTCGCCGCCCTCGACGGTGACGAAGCTCGGGCAGAAACCGTCCGCGCAGCGCATGTCCTTGTTGCAGCTGGACTGGTTCACCTGGCGCTTGCGGCCATAGCGGGTTTCCAGCGGCTCCACGGCGATACAGCTCGACTGCACACTGCAGTCGCCGCATCCCTCGCAGACCCGGTGGTTGATCAGCAGGCGCCGGGCCGGGTCGTCCATCTGTTTTTTCTTGCGGCGGCGGCGTTTTTCCGCCGCACAGACCTGCTCGTAGATGATGGCGGTCACGCCCGGGGTTTCGCGCAGGCGGCGCTGTACCGCATCCAGTTCCGAGCGCGGCAGGATTTTCACGTCCGATGGCAGTTGCGCCCCCCGGCGGTGCCAGTGGCCCGGCTCTTCGCTCAGCAACACCACTTCGCCGACGCCTTCGGCCAGCAGTTGCGCGGCCAGCGTCGGTGCGGTCACCTCGCCGTCGGCGGGCTGACCGCCGGTCATGGCGACGGCGTCGTTGAGCAGGATCTTGTAGGTGATATTCACCTGGCTGGCCACTGCCTGGCGGATGGCCAGCAGGCCGGAGTGGTTGTAGGTGCCGTCGCCCATATTCTGGAAAATATGGGAGGCCGAGGAGAAGCGGTGCAGGCCCACCCACTGGACGCCCTCGCCGCCCATATGGGAATAGGTGTCGGTACGCAGCCCCTTGCCCAGGGCCATGATATGGCAACCGATACCGGCGCTGCCGAGGCTGCCCTCCGGCAGTTTGGTGGAGGTATTGTGCGGGCAGCCCGCGCAGAAAACCGGTTCGCGGGCCAACAGGCCGCCGGCCCTGCCCGGCACATCGTCGCCCAGTTTTTCCGCCAGCGGCGCAATGCGCGCGCCCAGTTCCGTGTCGGCCAGCCAGCGGGCCATGGCTTTCGCCACCCTGTCCGGGCCAAAGCCCCAGATAGCCGGCAGCAGGTCGCTGCCATCCAGGTCTTTCTTGCCCACCACTTTCGGGCGGCGGCCGTCGGGCCAGCCGTAGAGCAGCTTCTTGAGCTGGTCTTCCACCAGCGGGCGCTTTTCCTCCACCACCAGCAGGCGCTCCATGCCCGCGGCGAATTCGGTCATGCCTTCGGGTTCCAGCGGCCAGCTCATGGCGACCTTGTAGATGGATATTCCGGCCTGCTCGAGGTCCCGCTCGTCCAGTTCCAGCAGTTCCAGCGCCTCCAGCAGGTCGCCGTGGGCCTTGCCGACGGTGACGATACCGGAGCGTTTCTGCGGGGCGGAAACGATCGTTTTGTCGAGGCTGTTGGCACGGGCGAAGGCCTGTGCGGCCGGCAGCCGCTCTTCCAGCATGCGGCGCTCGTACTCCATGCGCTCTGCCGGCCAGTTCAGGTGCGGATCGTAGTTGAGGCCGTGGGGCGGAATCGGGAAATCTTCCGGCAGTGCGAATTGCGGCAGATCCGGAACCACGATGGAGGCGCCGGCCTCGACCGTTTCGGTAATGGCCTTGAAGCCGACCCAGAGGCCGGAGAAACGCGACAGGGCGATACCGGCCAGCCCCAGGGTCAGGTATTCGTCGATGCTGGCCGGAAACAGCAGCGGCATCATCACCGACTCGAAGATCTGGTCGGTGTTGTGGGAGAACATGGAGGATTCGGCGGTGTGGTCGTCGCCGCACAGGGCCAGTACACCGCCCAGTTTCGAAGTGCCCTGCACATTGGCCTGGCGGAACACATCGGCACTGCGGTCCACGCCGTGGCCCTTGCCGTACCAGATGGAGAAGACGCCGTCGCGGGTGGCCTGCTGGCGATAGTGATCCAGTAACTGGGTGCCCCAGATATTGGTGGCCCCCATATCCTCGTTGATACCCGGCTCGAAGTGGATATCGCGCCCCGCCAGCAGTTTCTTCTGTCGCCAGAGGGCCTGGTCGTAGCCGCCCAGCGGCGAGCCGCGGTAGCCGGAAATAAAGCCGGCGGTGTTCAGCCCGGCGCGCTCGTCCAGTTGCTTCTGCATCAGCGGCAGCCGAACCAGCGCGTCGATACCGGTAAGGAAGACACGCCCCTCATCGCGGGTAAATGCGGCCTTGAGGGAGTAATCGCGATCGAAGCCCAGCTCCTGATCCGTTTCGACCATCGCCATGGGTACCACCTGATCTGTCGCTATTCGTTATTGTTGAGCGACAAAAATTAACATCGCGCGGTGAAGCAGGTCATACCAAATTAAGCGTGAATACGGCATAATACAGCCACAAGTCACCAATGACTCATTGTAAACCGCAACAATTCACTCAAATAACACCCTTTTGAGCCAGCCGGACAAATTGCCTTTCGGCGCCGGCCCCCGCGCCATCCACGCGCCGGTGGCAGCGACCGCTCACGGCACTTATAGTCATCAGTCGGGTGTACCAACGACGAGAAGAGATGGATACCACCATGGCCTACATACTGGACGCCATCGATAAGAAGATCCTGGAGATACTGCAGGAAGACGCCACCATTCCCAATATCGAACTGGCGGAGAAAGTCTGCCTGTCCCCCTCCCCCTGCTCCCGCCGGGTCAAGAACCTGCACGAACAGGGCTTTATCAAGCGCGCCGTGACCCTGCTGGAACCGGAGAAAGTGGGCCTGCCCGTGAGCGTTTTTATCCAGGTGACGCTGAATCACCAGGTGAAAAAGGAGCTGATGGATTTCGAATCGGTGATCGGCCAGTGGCCGGAGGTGATGGAGTGCTACCTGATGACCGGCGACTTCGACTACCTGCTGCGGGTGGTAGTGCCCAACCTGCAGGCCTACCAGGAATTCCTCGACAAGAAACTCACCGAGCTGCCGGGCATCGACCATATCAAGAGCAGCTTCTCCCTGAAGCAGGTGCGCTACCGCACCGAGCTGCCGCTGGAACAACTGCTGGAACAGGAGTGATCAACGGCGGAAAAAGCTGAGAATCACACTGAGAACCACACTGAAGATAACCATCGAGGTGATGGGGATAAAAACCTTGCCGTGCTCCGAGTCGATACGGATATCGCCGGGCAGCCTGCCGAACCAGGTGAACAGCCAGGGGGCGAAGTGGTAGAGGACGCCGGCGGCGATCAGAATGCCGCCGAGTGCGATCAGCCATTTTTCCATATCTGCCCTCTTCCAGCTCCATTCCGGTCTTTGAGCTTAGCAATGGTTTCCGGTGGGGTGCCAGCGCTCCCCCGGTCCCGGTGGGAGAGAGGGATTTGTGGGCCCATTTATGTCGATGGTGGCCTCTCCAGCCACCCTCTCCCCCGGCCCCTCTCCCGGGGGGGAGAGGGGAGCTCGGTCGGAGACATTCGGGATTGAATTTACCCACCGGGTTTCGTCGAGACTCGTACCAGTTCCCTCTCCCGCCGGGAGAGGGTTAGGGAGAGGGGGATTGATGGGCCCGCTATGTTGATGGTGGCCGCTCCAGCCGCCCTCTCCCCCGGCCCCTCTCCCGGTGGGAGAGGGGAGCTCGGTCGGAGACATTCGGGGTTGAATTTACCCGCCGGGTTTCGTCGAGACTTGCACCAGTTCCCTATCCCGCCGGGAGAGGGCATAGAACAGGGCCCGATGGCCCGAATACAAAAAAGGCCGCGATTCTCTCGCATCGCGGCCTTTTCAGTGGCGCCCGGGATCAGTCTTTGACTGCCACGGTATCCGTCTTTTCACCCGGTACCGGGAAGCCGCGATCGCGCATCAGTGCGTCGATCTCGGCATCGCGGCCGCGGAAGGCGCGGTAGGCGTCCGCCGGGTCGATGGCGTTGCGCGGTGCGAAAAGGTATTTCACCAGCTTGCCGGCAACTTCTTCATCGTAGAAACCACCGTCCGCCTCGGCGAAGGCTTCCGCCGCGTCGGAGGTCAGCACGTCCGCCCACATATAGCCGTAGTAACCGGCGGAGTAACCCTCACCGGAGAAGATATGGCCGAAGTGCGGGCTGCGGTGGCGCATGACCAGTTCATCCGGCATACCCAGCCCTTCCAGGGTCTCGCGCTCGAACGCATCCGGGTCGATGTTTTCCGGATCGGCGGTGTGGTACTTCATATCCACCAGCGCGGAAGCCAGGTACTCGGTGGTGGCGAAGCCCTGGTTGAAGGTGGCGGCCTTCTTGATCTTGGCTACCAGCGCCTCCGGAATCGGCTCACCGGTCTTGTAGTGCACCAGGTAGTTGTCGATCACCGCGTCGGTGGACAGCCAGCGCTCCAGCAACTGCGACTGGAACTCGGTGTAGTCGCGCACACCGCCGTTCAGGGTCGGGTAGGTGACGTTGGAGGCCAGGAAGTGCAGCGCGTGGCCGAACTCGTGGAAGAAAGTGCTGGCATCGTCCCAGCTCACCAGCACCGGCTCGCCCGGGGCGCTTTTGATGAAGTTGGAGTTGTTGGAGGCCAGTACCGTCTTCTTGCCGTCGAAGGTGGTGTGGTCGCGGTACATGGTGGCCCAGGCACCGGAGCGCTTGCCGGAACGCGCAAACGGATCCAGGTACCAGAGGCCGATGTGCTCGCCGGAAGTTTTGTCGGTCACTTCCCAGACTTTCACGTCCTCGTGGAAGACCGGCACACTGCCCTCCTCTACCGGGGTGAACTCGAAGTTGAACAGTTCGCCGGCCACGTAGAACATCGCCTCGCGCAGCTTGTCCAGTTGCAGGTACTGCTTCACTTCATCGGAGTTCAGGTCGTACTTGGCCTTGCGGACTTTTTCCGCGTAGTAGCGGTAGTCCCAGGGCTCGATGGTGATATCGGCACCTTCCTCATCCGCCACCGCCTGCATATCCGCGACTTCTTCCTTCACTCGGGCAACGGCAGCGGGCCATACGGCTTCCATCAACTCCATGGCATTTTCAGGATTCTTGGCCATGCGGTCCTGCAGGCGCCACTGGGCATAGTTGTCGAAGTCCAGCAGGCCCACGCGCTCGTCGCGCAGTTTCAGGATCTCGGCGATGATGGCGTTGTTGTCGTGCTCGTCGCCGTTGTCGCCGCGGCTGTAGTAGTTATTCCAGACCTGCTCGCGCAGTTCGCGGTTGTCGGAATAGGTCAGGAAGGGATCCATGGAAGAGCGGGTATTCGTGATCGCATACTTGCCCTTCTCGCCCTTTTCCTCCGCCAGTGCCGCCGCGGCGTCGACGAAGGATTCCGGCAGGCCGCCCAACTGATCTTCGTTCAGGAAGATATCGTAGCCCTCTTCGTCCGCCAGCACATTGTTGGCGAAATCGGTGTAGAGCTCGGCCAGGCGCTGGTTGATTTTTGCGTAGCGCTTCTTCGCCTCGCCTTTCAGGGTTGCGCCGTTGTTGGCAAATTCGTTGTAGATCAGCTCGACGACGCGCTTCTGCTCGCTGTCCAGGTCGGAATCGTTGCGCGCGTCATAGACCGCCTTGACCCGCTGGAACAGTTCGCCGTTCTGGGTAATCTTTGACTTGAAGTTGGCAAGCTTGGGGGCCATCTCCTGCTGGACTTTGCGGAATTCCGGCGAGGAATTGTTGGAGCTCCAGATACCGTAGTAGGCGAACACACGGTCCAGCTCGGAACCACTGCGCTCGAGGGCGGCGATGGTATTCTCGAAAGTCGGGCCCATCGGGTTGGCGGTGATGGCGTCGATCTCCGCCAGGTTGTCTGCCATGGCCTTTTCCAGCGCCGGCTTCAGGTCCGCAACCTGCATTTTGTCAAAGGCCGGTACGCCGCCGTAGGGACCGGTCCACTCGGCCAGAAGCGGGTTGCCTGCAACTGCCGCAGTCTCCGTCTCCGCGGCTTTGGTCGCCTGCTCCTGGGTCGACTGGGCCTGTCCGGCCTCTTTACCGCAACCGGCTGCAGCTGCCAGTGCGGCAGCAACCGATAGCGCGATCATTGTCTGACGCATCGGGGTTCTCCTCTGTATTTGTAGTTTCCCACTTTGTAATCGCCCGAGTTTAACCGGACTGTTACCTGCCCCGCCATGCTCCGTAGCGAGATGGCGACACTGTGGCGGCAGACGAACACTTTGGCACGATAAACATCTCCCCTACCCCTGACTGACCGAAGATTCTGCGACGGGACTGGCTACGGTGATGCCTTACGCAAGTTGATAACGACTTGTTAAGTGCATTCTTTCAACAAGCGTTGAAAAAGCAGACAGGCCGGAGTCCGCGGTGCGAACTCCGGCTGATTGTCGTTCAATGGGGAAATCCCGGTCGAGATCTAGTGGATCGTGCGTAGCATCACGCCGGCTGTCGGCGAAGATCCTCGACAATGGTGCCGGCTCGCAGCAGCTCTTCCTCGTGGCCAGGTTCGCGCCAGGTTTCCCGCAGCCCGGCGGAGATCCACTCCGCCATTGCCGGCAGCGCCAGGATACGCTCCATATAAGCCGTGGCCTCGGCGCTCAGGTGCAGGCCGAAGTTGGTCGCGCGTATGGCCACCGGTGCGAAGAATGCGTCCACCGCGGTGAATTCCCCACCGGCCAGGAAGGGGCCGCCGAAGCGGGCCAGCCCCTCGCACCAGAGTTCGTCGATACGATCGATATCCTTCTGCAGCGTCGGCGGGATTTCCCTGAGCTCGACTTTCACGCCGCAGTTCATCGAGCAGATATCCCGCAGTGCGCCGAACCCCGCGTGCATCTCCGCCGCCGCACAGCGCGCCCAGGCACGGGCGCCCTGCTCTGCCGGCCACACTTGCGGATGGCTTTCGGCCAGGTATTCGACGATCGCCAACGATTCCCAGACCCGGGTGTCGCCGTCCACCAGGCACGGAACCAGGCCATTGGGAGCAAACTCGCGGAATTTCTCCCAACTGCCGCCCTCATCGAAGGTAACCAGTTGTTCGTCGAAGGGGATCTGCAACTGGCGCAGCAGAACCCAGGGTCGCAGGGACCAGGAGGAGTAGTTTTTGTTGGCTATGTAGAGCTGGTACATGGGCACCCCCAGGGTTTTGCTTGAGACATGGATGGAATCTCTTCCCCGGCGGGTTGCCGCACCTTGCGGTTGGGTCTTTGGGACGCGCTGGCGGCGGGGCCGGGTTGTCGCTTTCGGGTTTGTTGTCGCCCCTTCGGGGCGATTGCCGAGCTGGAGCTCGGCGCACCCGGGGCGGAGCTGGAGCTCCGCGGTCCCGGGATCAGCTGCGGCCGGCGCGGAGCCATTCGGCGGCGTTGAAGGCCAGCTCGAGTACCTGGTCGGCGTTCAGGCGCGGATCGCACTGGGTGCGGTAGCAGCTCGCCAGGTCCGCCTCGGAAATATCCCAGGCGCCGCCGGTGCACTCGGTGACATGCTGGCCGGTCATCTCCAGGTGGATGCCGCCCGGGTGGCTGCCCTCGGCGCGGTGCACGGCGAAGAAGTCGCGGATCTCGCGCAGGATTTTGTCGAAGTTGCGGGTCTTGTAGCCGCTGCTGGCCTTGACCGTGTTGCCGTGCATCGGGTCGGTGCTCCAGACCACGCTGCGCCCTTCGCGCTGTACTGCCTGCACCAATGCCGGCAATTTTTCGCCCAGGGTGTCGGCGCCCATACGCGTGATCAGGGTCAGGCGGCCGGCCTCGTTGTTGGGGTTCAATTTGTCGGTCAGGCGCAGCAGTTCGTCCGGCTGCATGTTCGGCCCCACCTTGACGCCGATCGGGTTCCAGACGCCGGACAGGAATTCCACGTGGGCGCCGTCCAGCTGCCTTGTGCGCTCGCCGATCCACAGCATGTGCGCCGAGCAGTCGTACCATTTGCCGGTGAGGCTGTCGGTGCGGGTCAGCGCCTGTTCGTAGTCCAGCAGCAGCGCCTCGTGGGAGGTGTAGAGTTCCGTCTCGCGGATCGCCGGCGTGTTGTCGGAGTTGACGCCGCAGACGGCCATGAATTCCAGCGCGTCCTGCAGCCGCTCGGCCAGTTGCGCATACTTTTCCCGCTGCGGATTGTTTTCCAGGAAGCTCAGGTTCCAGCGGTGCACTTCATGCAGGTCGGCGAGACCGCCCTGGGCGAAGGCGCGCAACAGGTTGAGTGTGGCCGCGGACTGGTTGTAGGCGGTCAGCATGCGCTGCGGATCCGGTACCCGGGCCGCCGAGGTGAAATCGATCCCGTTGATGATATCGCCGCGGTAGCTGGGCAGTTCCACGCCGTCGATGATCTCGGTATCCGACGAGCGCGGCTTGGCGTACTGGCCGGCCATGCGCGCGACCTTTACCACGGGCAGGTTGCCGGCAAACGTCAGTACCACGGCCATCTGCAGCAGCACCTTGAAGGTGTCGCGAATCTTGTTGGCATTGAAGTCTGCGAAGGACTCGGCGCAGTCGCCGCCCTGTAGCAGAAATGCCCTGCCCTCGGCCACCTGCGCCAGGTGCCGGCGCAGTTCGCGTGCCTCGGCGGCGAATACCAGCGGCGGGTAGCCGGACAGTTCACCGGTAACGCTTTCGACCTGTTCGGGGGACCGATAGCTGGGCTGCTGCTTTGCCTCGAAACTGTGCCAGCTTTGCGGGGTCCAGGTTTGGGATGGGGATTCGGACACGGGGGTGGTTACCTCGACTTCCATTTTCGGTGCTTAACTTTCGGATTTTGGGGCTGGTTCGGGAGCCCTCTCCCCCAGCCCCTCTCCCAGAGGGAGAGGGGAGCAATGCGGGGATCAGAGAATAGTGGCGACTGCCTTGCTGAAGTATTCCATATTGCTCTGGCTCAGGCCGGCGATGCTGATGCGGCTGGAGTCTACCATGTAAATGGAAAATTCCCTCTGCAGGCGCTGTACCTGTTCGGCGTTGATCCCCAGGAAGGAGAACATGCCCTTCTGGCGCTGGATAAAGCTGAAGTCGCCATCGGCACCCGCGGCGGCCAGGCTTTCCACGACGCCGGCGCGCAGGCCGTTGATACGCTCGCGCATTTCCGTCAGCTCGGCTTCCCAGTTGGCGCGCAGGCCGGCATCGGTGAGGATGGCCTCGACGATGGCGGCGCCGTGGGACGGCGGCATGGAGTAGTTGCCGCGCACTACGTTCAACATCTGGCTCTGGCCCTTGTCCGCCGCGGCGGCGTCGTTGTAGATCGCCATCGCCAGGCCGACGCGCTCGCGGTAGAGACCAAAGTTCTTGGAACAGGAGGCCGCCACCAGCATTTCCGGCACGGATTCCGCCATCAGGCGCAGGCCCCAGGCATCGTCATTGAGACCGTCGCCGAAGCCCTGGTAGGCCATATCGATGTAGGGGGTAAAGCCCTGCTTTTGCGCCATCTCCACGATCACTTTCCACTGCTCGCGGGACAGGTCCGCGCCGCAGGGGTTGTGGCAGCATGCGTGCAGCAGCACCAGGTCGCCCTCGCCCACATCTTTCAGCGTGTCCACCATCTGGTCGAACAGCAGCGTGGCGCTGGCGCGGTCATAGTAGGGGTAGCTCTTGATTTCCAGGCCGGCGTTGCCGAGCAGCGGGCCATGGTTGGCCCAGGTGGGATCGCTGACCCAGATGGTGGCGCCGGGCCTGGCGCGGTTGACGAATTCCGCCAGCACGCGCAGGGCGCCGCAGCCGCCGGGGGTCTGGGCCGAGCGCACGCGGTTGGCCAACAGCGCCGGGTGGTCGGCACCCAGCACCTGCTCCTGCATGGCGGCGTTGAAACCGGGCGTGCCGGCGGGGCCGATATAGGCCTTGGTCTCTTCGCTCTGCAACAGTCGCGTCTCCGCCTCCTTCACCGCCTGCAATACCGGTGTATGGCCGGACTCGTCCTTGTAGACACCCACGCCCAGGTCGATCTTGTCCGGGTTCTCGTCGGCGCGGTAGGTGGCCAGCAGGCCCAGGATGGGATCCGGCGGCAGACTGCTCAGTTGCTCAAACATCAATAACTCCTGTGAATTCTCTTCCACTCAGTCGATCAGACCGCGGTCGGCCCAGGCCTGGGCGCGGTCCATCAGTTTTTCGATAATGCTGTCCAGCTGCTGGCGCTCTTCCGGGCTCAGGGACGACATCAGGTCGTTCTCGTACTGCTGCGCCAGCGGCACGATGCGTTCGTAGACCTCGCGCCCCAGTTCCGTCAGGTTCAGCACCTGGCGGCGGCGGTCGGACGGATCCTCGCTGCGGGATATGTAGTCGTTCTTGAACAGGGACGATACCGCGCGGCTGATGGCCACCTTGTCCATGGCCGTCTGCTCCACCAGGTCGGCGGCGGAAAGATCCGGAAAGCGCCCCAGGATCGCCATCACGCGCCAGGCGGGAATGGTCAGTTCGAAGCGCGTGCCATAGGCCTGGGCAATGGCGTTGCTCACCCGGTTCGACAGAACCGACAGACGGTAGGGCAGAAACTTCTCCAGGCGCAGATCGTCCTGCGGTACCGCTGCCTGCAAAGAGTTTTCATCAGTTGTCATGCGGCTTACTCACCTGCTGGGCCAGTGGTCGAGCCCGTATTGCTCGTTGCGAACCTTGAAGAAGACGGGCTTGTATCAGGTTACAAATGTAACTAATATTGGTTTCAAATGTAACCACTTATGCCGGAAATTTTCCGGCTCCCGGACCGGACGGGACCAAGTGACAAAATCGGTCGCGCATTATACGGGTTCGGGCGCCATTTTTGGTATCAAATCCCCGATGTGGCGCAAAATATTCGCGCAAGCCTCCGCGCCGGGGCCCTGCGGACACAGCTCAGATCAAAAGGATAATTTATGGAACTTCACGGCTACTTCCGCTCCTCCGCCAGCTACCGGGTCCGCCTGGGCCTGAACCTCAAGGGGCTGCGGTACGATTACAGGCCGGTAAACCTGCTCAAGGGCGAGCAGCGCGGTGACGACTACCGCCAGCTGAATCCGCAGGGGCTGGTTCCCGCGCTGGTGGACGGCGACAGCGTGCTGACCCAATCGCTGGCGATTCTGGAATGGCTCGACGAAGTCCACCCGGAACCCGCGCTGCTGCCGGCGGATCCCGTCGAACGCGCCCGCATCCGCGCCCTGGCCTACAACCCGGCCTGCGATATCCAGCCGATCCAGAACCTGCGCGTACTGCGCTATCTGCAATCGGAGTACGGGATCAGCGACGAGCAGAAAAAGGGCTGGATTCAGCACTGGATCCACGAGGGCTTCGGCGCTCTGGAACGGCAGCTGGATCCGAAACCGTTCGCCGCCGGCGAGCAGCCCGGGCTGTTCGAGTGTTGCCTGGTTCCGCAAATCTACAGCGCCGAACGCTTCGGGATGGATATCGCCGAGTACCCGGCCATTCACCGGATCTCGCAGGCCTGCGCGGAAATTCCGGCGTTTGTCGAGGCGCGGCCGGAGAAGCAGCCAGACAGCACGCTGTAAAGGCCCTGGCACCTCGCCGTAAATTGACTTCGCGGCAGGGTGCCGCCGCGCCCACCGGTACCACCGGAAGCCGGGCTCGGTGCACCCTACGAAAAAGCAATTCCGCCTGGCATCTACTCCGTTTCTTTCCGCACCCCGAGGGCCTCCTTGAAAGTCAATGTGCGATAGGGGAACGGAATCTCGATACCCGCCTCATCCAGCGCCTTCTTGATCGCGGTGACGATTTCCCCTTTCGATTCCCGGACCGCAAACGGCGTAGAGCCAGTCCACCAGGTGACTTCGATATCGATACTGCTGTCACCGAACCCCTTCGGAAAGACCTGTATCTGTTCGTCTTCGCGCACGGTTTTGCAGGCCTCGACCGCCTTCTGGATCACTGCCACTGCCCCCGCGACATCCTCGCCGTAGGCGACGCCGACCGTGATACTCACGCGCCGTTTGATCCGGTTGGTGAGAATTTCGCAGGGATTCTTGAACAGGAAGAGATTCGGCACCACCACCAGTTCACCAGTCGTCCTGCGGATGGTGGTATTGCGTACCTCGACGGATTCAACGCGGCCGGTGACTTCCTCGCACTCGATCACATCCCCTTCCTCAAACGGGAAACGCCACAGGATCAGGATGCCGGCGAAGAAGTTCTCGAAGATATCCTTGAACGCCAGGCCGATAGCGATGGACAGCAGCCCCACCGCGCCTAGTGCCTTGGCGGGCGTCAGGCCGGGAAAGAGCACCATGGCGGCAAACAGCAACCCCAGGATCCAGATAACGATGGTCAGGAGGCGGACGAACAGATCCTGCAGTGACTTGCGCGATGTGGTCCGGCGGAAGAGATGGCTGCCGAAACGACGCAGCAGGAGCACGATCACGAGGGTAGCGGACAGCACCATCAGGCTCGCAATCACATACGGCGTGTGGCCGAGGAAGCCGGTCCAGATCCGGTCCAGCGAGCCCACTACCGTATCCGTGGCCTCGGCCACCGTTTCCGGCGCGATTTCTTTCAGCTCGGATTCCCCACCGCCCTCCTCCTGAACCCGGAACAAGAGGCGCGGAACGAGCGTAAAGGCTGTGGTCAACGACTGGGCAAGCACGGGGACCGCCACTCCATTTGCGAGAAGGTCCCTGTTATATAGCCGATGCAGACCGCCCCGACGAGGCGGTGCCAAATTTCGGTGGCGCGGAGCACATCAGGAGACGGGCAGTTGCGCAAGAAAGAAATCTCGCAGGTTCTCTCCCATTACCTTGCGGATTTCGGTTTCGCTGAATCCCTGTTTCAGCATTTCATCCGTCAGCAGGCCCAGCTCGCTGGCATCGAATGCGACCTCGACACTGCCGTCGTAATCCGACCCCAGCGCCACATGCTCCACCCCCAGTAGATCGATCGCGTAGCGGATGGTCTTGACGATATGCTGCGGGCTGTTGTCGCAGACCGCGCCCTCCCAGTAGCCGACACCGACCAGGCCGCCGGCGGCCGCAACTTCCCGCATCAGTTCATCGCTGATATTGCGCGGCGAATCGCACAGGCCCCTAAAGCCGGTGTGGGACAGGATCAGCGGGCGTTCGACCATCGCCAACACATCCCGCACCACCTGCTCGGACGAGTGGGCGATGTCGATGACGATAGAACGCCGCTCCATTTCCCGCACCGCGGCACGGCCGAACCCGGTGAGCCCGGCACCGCTCTCGCCGTGCAGGGAGCCGCCCAGCTCATTATCGAAAAAGTGTTGCAACCCCATCACCCGGTAGCCGGCATCGTAGAGCGCGCCGATATTGTCCAGCTCGCCCTCCAGCGGGTGGGCGCCCTCGGTACCGAGAATGGCCGCCAGCTGTTCACTGCCTTCCGCACGCTTCTGCAGTACCTCGTCCAGGTCGGCGCCGCTGCGCACCACAGCGATCTGCTCCGGCGCCCGCTCCTCCAACCCGGTCACCCGCCCGGCGTGGTACAGCGCGCGCTGCAGCAGGCTACCCCAAGTGCGCGGCGGCCAGGCCTGGGCCACCGCCAGCAGGGTGATATTGTCGCCGGCGTCACTGGAGTTCTGATCGTAGTTCTGGCCCCGGGGCGATTTGGTCACCGACGTGAACACCTGAATCGCCAGGTTGCCCCGCCGCGCCCTGGGCAGATCCACATGCCCATAATCGGCCTCGCGCCGCAGATCGCGGGCCCAGAGGAAACTGTCCGCGTGCAGATCGCCGACCAACAGGCTTTCGTGGAGCCGGGCGGCCCCCGCGGAGACGGGGGGATACTCGTCCGGTCCATCGCGGGTATTGCGGGCCTTTTCGATACCGGGCAACAGCAACCACTGCCAGCCGCTGAACAATACCAGTGCCAGAATGGTCAACAGGGGGAGGATTTTTTTCATGATGGATCTCGTGGCCTGTTATTCTGAAGCTACAGTATCCACAGGCACCCATCGCCGCAATAACGGATCATAAGAATACCGGGGACTTTTTGTGACAGGAATCTATCGCACTCTTCGCAACATGCCGCTGTCGGCGATGCTGCTCTGCTTTCTCGTAGCGCTGACCGGCGGCTGTGCCGCACTTTCGCCAAACTTCCAGAAACCGGAAGTGGAGGTCACCTCGATCGAGCCGCTGCCCGCCGCGGCCGGCAACAACCTGCGCTTCCGCATCCACCTCAGGGTGTTCAATCCCAACAATTCCGAGCTGGCGCTGTCGGGCCTCTACTACACCCTGCACCTGGCCGGCCACAAGGTGCTCACCGGCACCTCCAGCGATCTGCCGCCGATTGCGCCCTACGGGCAGGACGATATCGTCGTGGACGCGACCGCGAGCCTGGTGGGCTCCGTCTTTGCTGCGATGGACCTGATCGGCAGCCGGCGGGACACGGTTCCCTACGAACTGGAAGCGAAGCTGGGGTTGCGCCGGTCGATAGTGCCGTCGATTACCGTGCGCAAGGAGGGGGAAGTCAATCTGGACCAGCGGATGTAACCGCAAATCCCGTGTTTGCTCCGATGGAACCGGGCCGCTGCGGGCCGGGCGAACCCTGTATTCGCCCGCAGAACCCCCGGCGCTTTCGCCCGCAGAACCCCCGGCGCTAGCGCCGGGCGGCAAGGATGCCGCCGGTCATGGCGGCCAGGGAGGAGAGAATGCCGACACCCACCAGGCTGTAGAGGCTGATGGACTGCTGCAGCGCCTCCATCCAGACCCGGTCGAACGGGAACTGCCAGGCGACGATCGCCGAGGCGGCCACCACGGCGCCGTACTGGAAGCGGGCGGCGCGGCGCTCGGAACGCCGGGATGGCGCAGGCAGCTGCTCCATGACCTGCTCGCAGAAACCATCGTTGTCCAGGTAGGGCTCGTGGAACTGCAACTGCTGGCTGAGCCAGGCGTCGAAGTCCGGATCCTTTCCCTCGATTGCTGTATCGCTCAAGGTATCCACCCTGTTGTCCCGCCGATTGCGGTGTCGATCAAAGCTGGCCACTGACTACCTCCTCGCGCCACGCCTGCAGAAGCGTCTGCAATTTGGCCCGCGCGCGATTGACATGGGATTTTACCGTCCCCAGGGGCAGCTTCATGATACTCGCCGCCTCCTCGTGGGAAAAGCCGCGCTGCATGCACAGGTGCACTGCCTGGCGCTGGGCCTCACTGAGCTCCTTCATGGCCGAGTCCAGGTCCCGCGCCATGCCCAACTGCTGGGCCTCCTCCACGCTCTCTTCCGAGCGGGCGCGGTCCACCGCCTCCTGGTCGACATCCGGCGCCTTCTTGCGCTTGTGGCTCATGACGAGATTGTAGGCGATGCGGTACAGCCAGGTGCTGAAACGCGCATCCCCACGAAATGCCGGCAGCGCCTTGTAGGCCTTGATGAAGGCCTCCTGCGCCATGTCGTCGGCCAGGCCCCGGTCGCCATCGCACAGCTGGCGGAGCGAGAATCGCAGCTGTGACTGATAGCGCCGGACCAACTGGGCGTAGGCCCGCTGGTCCCCGTCGACGACGCGCCGGATCAAATCCCCGTCATTGAGGTCCATATACCGCTGTCCCTAGCCCGCCTGAGTGCTCTGGTTGTCTAGCTTCCAGTTGATAAAACGGGCCAGGCCGATAAACAGCGGTATCAGGCCGAGGCTGCCGACGTCGATACCGGCAGTGATGGTAAGCCAGATGAAGAGCGCCAGGCCGACGGCGATCAGGGTAAAACCGCGGTCTTTCATGTTCCGGGGGGACTCCCCTTCCATGGCATCCAGCAGCTCCGGCGGAATATCGCGGCCCTCGGCCACCATGCGGTTGATATTGTCCATCAGCAGCTGTTTCTTGCGGTAGCTGTTGCGGGTCACCAGCCACACGATCAGGATCGGGGTTCCGAAGGACGCGATGATGGCGACGATGGGAATCAGCACATCTTCCGCATCGAAATTGAAGTTGTCCCCGTGACCGCCATGCTCCCCGAAGTCCCCATCGAGTTCGCCGGAGATACCGATACTGATATTCCTCGGCACACTGTCCATGGCCCCTTCGACCACCAGGCCCTGCTCGTTCAGGATGCCTTTGCGCTCCAGTTGCTGATAGATCTCGCCGGCCAATTTGCCGCCGAACTCCTCGCCCAGGTCCACCTCGACATCGGTGCGCTGGCCGTCGTCGTCCCGGGCACGGATACGCAGGGTGCCATCCTCACCGCGGGTGATGCGCACCTGCTTGTCCGCTTCGGGGGGGGCCGGCGCCTCTGCCGGCGCCGGTGGCTCCGGCATAGGCACCGAATCGCTGTCCTGCGCCCAGCCGGTGGCCAGGCTCAAAGCCGCCAGCAGGCCTATCAGCCAGCGGGCAGCAATACCGTGGTGATGTTCGTTTCTCGCTCTCATTTTTGTGCTCTCTAGTGATGTTGCTACTGTTGTTGCAGAGTCACTGTGCCCGGGACGCGGCCAGCAGTGTGTCGGCCCACAGCGCCGGCGCCTCCTCCGCCGCTATCCACACCGGGTAGCGGGGTCCGCTCTCCTTTTCTGTTTTCTCTTGCCCTTCTCCATCCCCGCACGCCTCGAGCTTGCGGGAGAAGGACTCCTCCACCTTCCGGGTCAGTTGCCGCTGGACCTCCTCGATGGGCGGGGAGAGTTCCGCTCCCCCCGCCTGCAGGCCCCAGGCCATCAGGGCAGCGGCAACGCAAAATTGTACCTTTTTCAAACATCCTGTATCAGGGGTTACCATGGTCGCCTCCAGATCAATGTCCCTGTATGCCCTTATGACGGCACGGAATCCGCATCTGGATGCAGCCACCCTGAAAATTGAACGAGATTTCCCCATGTCCCAGCCCGCCGAGGTACTGAAATTCTGGTTTGGCAGCACACAGCTCGACGCGACCGTCGAGCCGCTCTACCGCCAGCGCTGGTTCACCCGCAGTGATGCCTTCGATAACCGCATCGAGGAAGACTTCGGCCCCCAGGTGGAAGCCGCCCTCGCCGGCGAACTGGATGGCTGGCGCGGCAGCCCGGGGGGAGAGATGGCGCTGATCCTGCTGTGCGACCAGTTCACCCGCAATATCTACCGCGGCAGCCAGCAGGCCTTCGCCGGCGATCCGCTGGCGCGGGAGCTGGCGCTGGCCGCCATCGAACGCGGCGACGACAGAAAGATGGGGCTCTACCAGCGAGCCTTCCTCGGCATGCCGCTGGAACACGGCGAGAGCCCGCAGATGCAGGCCCGCTCTGTGGCCTACTTCGACCGGCTGCGCCGGGACTACCCGGACGGTGCCGAGGGCGCCGCGGAGGCAGAGCGCTTCTACCAGTACGCCCTCGCCCATCGGGAGGTGATCGAGGAATTCGGCCGCTACCCCCATCGCAATGCCGCCCTCGGGCGCGACTCGACAGCGGATGAACAGCGGTGGCTGGAACAGGGAGGCGGCTTCTGATGGATCTGCTCGCCTGGGTCTCCCTGGCCGGAATCTGCGCGCTGGGCGCCATGTCCCCCGGCCCCAGCCTGCTGATCGTACTGCGCAGCGCCACTTCCGGGGTGCGCCAGGGCCTCGCCTGCGCCGTCGCCCACGGCGCCGGTATTGCCGTCTACGCCGGGCTCACCGCCTTCGGGCTCGCGGTATTGATCACCCGCTCGCCACTGCTGTTCAGTGCACTGCAGTGGGCCGGCGCGGCCATGCTGATCTACCTGGGCTGGCAGGCGCTGCGCGCACCGGCCCCGAATGCCGATACAGCGAAAGTTCCCGCACCGCAACAGACCGTCGGCCGCGCGGCCCTGCAGGGCTTCGGTGTGGCGTTTCTCAATCCGAAAGTGGCAGTGTTCTTTACCGCACTGTTCAGCCAGTTCGTCAACGAGCAGCAACTGCTGTCCACAAAACTGGGAATGGCGGCACTGGCCGCCGGTATCGACAGCGGCTGGTACTGCATCGTCGCCCTGGCGATCCGGGCCGGGCGCAACCGGAGCTGGATAAGCAACAGGGCCGGACACCGCCTGCAGCAGGTTTTCGGCCTTCTACTGCTGGGACTGGCCGCGCGCCTGCTGCTCACAATCTGATCTCTCCACAGGCCGAATCCTTTCCGGCAGACAAAAAGAAGGCCCGTCATGGGGAATGCGGGCCTCAACGTCTTACTGCGGGGTTGGAGCCGACTGCCTTCAAGGGGGTAGGAAGGGAAAACAGCCGGCTACCAACCCCATTATGGCAGTTGCTCCCCCGCCCCGCAGGCGGGCTATCGCATCCCCGCCTCCACTTGTCGCACACCGACAGGATTCCCCGGACCGCTTGACACTGAATAAACATACAGATACTGTACATCCATACAAGCCAAGTTAAGAAGAACCGGAGGCACAAATGGCCGTTGTAGCTGTATGGAAATGCGATAGAGACGGAGCAATGTTCGACAACAAAAAAGAAGCCGAAGAACACGACAAAATGCTGGAGCTGGCCGCCAATATCACCTCGCTGGTCGAGCGCCATATTGACGGCATTTCCGAGGGCGTGGGCGAGGAAATTGGCCTGCTACTGGCCAGGCGCCGCGAAGTACTGGCCAAAGCCTGTAAAGGCAAGCCGGAGATACTGCTGAAAGAGGAAGAAGAGGAATCCGCACAAAAAGAGCAGCCGGAAAGCGAAGGCCAGGGTGAAGGCGAGCAAGATGACCGGGTAACACCGCTGGCCGCCAACCAGTAAGCCACCCTTCGATTCAGAAACACCATCCCTGTGTGCCCGGCTCCGCCGGGCTTTTTTTATGGGATTGCCGCGGCGGCCCGCTTTGGGTTCACCCCTGTGAGCAGTTCACGGCAAGCGAAGTCCAACAACCGGGACCTGCGGTATGCACGGGGCCAATCCATTGCCCTCTCCCCCGGCCCCACTGGCGTGCGCCATCCTTGGCGCACGGCCTTCGGCCAGCCAAAGCTGCCCAAATCCGTTCCCGACGGATTTGTCCCGGAGGGAGAGGGTTAGAGCCTGCCCCGGACTTGATCCGGGGGAGAGGGGGCGAACCGCCCCCATCAGGCCGCCGCCCCGACCGCCATACCGATATTGACCCCCGCCAGCATGATGATCACCGCCCAGCTTGCCGCCGTGCCGATAAAACGCCCCGGGTGATAGCCGCCCTGGCTCGCGGTCAGGCCGTAGGCATGCAGCAGTCGCGCCAGGACGAAAATCCCCCCCAGCAGGTGCAACCAGGCAGCGCCGAGTCCATTCAGTTCCGCCAGCAACAACAGCAACAGGGCGACGGGGATATACTCGATCGCATTGGCGTGGGCGCGGATCAACACCTGCCCACGGTGCTGGCCGCCACTGCCCAGGCCGACTTTTTCCGAACGACGGAAAACAACGATGCGAAACGCCAGCGCGATGATCAGCAGTGCGCAAAGGCCGGCGTAGAGGGAAGTGATATGGGCCATTTGGATCTCCCTGTTTGTTGCCTGCGGGGCAGCTCCCTGCGGGAACTGCCCCATTGCCGCGACGGTGTCGCCGAATCAGAACCGGTACCAGTGCTCGTGCCCCTGCTCCGGCTTCAGGTAGCGGTCTCTCAGGCGCGTGGAACGGGTCACCAGTGACTGCGGTTCGCCGCCGATCAGCAACTGTTCCGGGAAGCTGGTGACCTCCAGCGGATCGCCGTTCCAGATGGCGATATCGCCCACGGCACCGGGCTCGATAACGCCACCCTCGATGCCGAAAATCCCGGCGACGTTGGTGCTGATGGCCTTGAGCCCCGCTTCGTACGGCAGGCCGTAGGCCACCGCATTCCCGGCCGATTGGCGCGACAGGTAGGTGTTGTGTGTACCGGCATAGCCCGGTGCGGAGATGGCCAGCGTGACGCCGGCCTCGTGCAACAGCGCCGCGTTGTCGAAGCGCGCCCCCAGGCTGGAGAAGGAGATCGGCAGGTTGTCGATTGCATCGATCACCACCGGCACACCGGCAGCGGCCAGTTGATCGGCCACCATCCAGCCCTCGGCCGCACCCTGGACAATCAACTCCAGCTCGAACTGCTCCGCGAGATCGATGACTGCGAGAATATCGCTGGCGCGATTGACGGTAACCAGCAACGGCTGTTCGCCGTCGATCACCGGCTGCAAGGCCTCCAGGTCGGCGGCGGAATGATTGAGCGTGCGCCAGTCTCCGCGGCGGATGGCATCCCGGTGATCCCGGTATTCGGCGGCCTCTCGCAGTGCGCTTTTCACCTTGGCGAAGGCACTGGCACGGCTGCCACCGGCCAGTTGACCGCCGGCCTCGCCCAGATAGGCTTTCTGCGCCAGGTCCGTGGCGACGACACTGTCGAATTCGCCGTTGAGTTCAATCGCAAAGCTGCGTCCGGCAAACACCCGCTGTGGATCGCCGACACCCTCGCCCCACAAGCTGATTCCCGGAAACACCAGCGCGCGGGTAACGCCGCCGGCGCGATTGAAAGGAATCAGGGTGGATTTGGGATTGAAGGCCGGCATCGGGTCGAAGGCGCTGCCGATACTCTCGCCGGTTACCGCATAGTCGTTGGTGTCGCTTGCAGCACCGATTTCGGTCAGGCCCAGTTCGCTGACCGGCGCGATCACGCCCGGCGTAACCACCTTTCCGGACGCATCGATGGTCCTGTCGGCGGACAGGTCCAGCGACGGTCCCACCGCTTCCACGCGACCGTCGCGCAACAGGATATCCGCCGTCTCGAGGCTGCCGGCTTCACCCAGCGTATGTACCTTCCCGCCCGTGATCAGCAGGGTTTCCGCCTGCAGTTGGGGGGCCGCCACACCCAGTAACAGGGCGCAACTCATCGCTATTTTCCTGACCATCTTGTTCACAGCCGCTCCCCCTCTGCATCCAGAATACCCAATTCGAAATCCGTGCGCGGCTGGCGGGTTGGGTCGTCCCGGTCGTACATCAGCTCGCCGTCGATAAAGACTTTCTCGGCCTTGCTGTAGACACTGAACGGATTGCCGGACCAGACCACCACATCGGCCATCTTGCCCTTCTCCAGGCTGCCGGTTTTTTCGGCAACCCCCAGGGCTTTGGCCGGGTTCAGGGTCATCCAGCCGACCGCGTGCTCGGGCGGGATATCGAAGCCCGCGCGCCGGCCCGCGGTCATCGCCTTGGCCACCTCTTCATTCAGGTGCTGGATGCCCACGGCGGAATCGGAGTGGATCATGGCGCAGGCCTCCGCCTGATCGAGAATCGCCAGGTTGGCCTGGGTCATATCGTAGGCCTCGTGCTTGAAGCCCCACCAGTCGGCCCAGACGGCGGCACAGACATTGTTCTCCGCCAGCAGGTCCGCCACCTTGTAGGCCTCCACGGCGTGATGGAAGGTGGACACCTGGAAATCGAACTCCCTGGCGATATCCATCATGATGGCCATTTCCTCGCCGCGGTAACAGTGGTTGTGCACCAGGATTTCGCCATCGAGTACACCGGCCAGGGTTTCCAGCTCCAGATTGCGTTCCGGCTTGTCGCCGCCGTTCTTCCCGTAGTCATCCCACTTCTTCTTGTAGTTGGCGGCGGCAATCCAGGCCTTGCGGTAGCCGGCCACATTGCCCATGCGGGTGGACGGTGCCGTGCCCTTGCTGCCGTAGACACGTTTGGGGTTTTCGCCGCAGGCCATCTTCAGGCCATAGGGCGCTCCCGGGAACTTCATATCCTGTACGCGCCGGGCGGGCACATTTTTCAGGGTAACACCGCGACCGCCGAACAGGTTGGCGGAACCCGGCAGTATCTGCAGGGTGGTCACACCGCCGGCCAGCGCCAGGGCGAACTGCGGGTCCTGGGTCCAGACCGAGTGCTCGGCCCAGACCTCGGCGGTGTTGGGCGAGGTCATTTCGTTGCCGTCCTGGGAGGATTCGATCGCCGGTGCCGGGTAGTCGCCGAGGTGGGAGTGGACGTCGATGATTCCGGGCGTCACCCACTTGCCGCTGCCGTCGATCTCCAGGGCATCCCCGGGGGCCTCCAGTCCTTCACCGATACCCGTAATCACACCATCGGTCAGCAACAGGTCGGCGCTGTCCATTTTTTCATCGGTACCGGTAAGCAGTGTCGCCCCGCGGATTACGACCGGTCGGGACTGGGTGACGGAATAGGTTGAGGGGAAGGCATCCTGGCTGGCAAAGGTCACAGACTCTTTCTGCCCCTCGGATGTCTTTTCCTCCCCGCACCCGGAGAGCAGTAGCGCGGCGCTGAGCGCGGCTACCAGACAGCGAGAATGGAACTTCATATCGATCGTCCAGTTTTTTGAATTTTAAGTTGTTATTACATGCTATCAGGCGGCGCCGACTTTTACTTCCCGGACGTTGCCGGCCGCCGCAGGGAAGAGGCCCGCCGGCGCTCCCCGTCGGGACCGCTAGTGCGAACCTCTCCCGCGAGCCGGGCAAAAAAGGCTTCCAGCTTGCCGGCAGCATCCAGCGGTTCCAGCACCTGTAGCAATGCCGCCAGGTTGCAACCCTCCCCGCGCTCGAGCCTCTTCAGGGTACTCAGGCCCACACCGGATGTCGCCGCCAGTTCTTCCTGGGAAATATTGGCAGAGAGGCGCAGGTGGCGAACGTGGTCGCCGATCTGTGTCAACAATCGATCCCGCTCTGCCATCACCTGTTGTTCAGCCATGCCACTTCCGAGCAAAAGGAAAATTGTAGCCCATAATCGACTGGTTAAAAATCGGAAATCATTCGCAAAAGTCGCGCGACGATGTGGACTTTGGGCCATCGTCATGTTGGAATCATTGACGAAAAAGTGTCCAGGATGGATTGATGGCAAACTATCATAACGACGCTGCCCCGCCCTATCCGCAGGATTCAATCCATATCCATGAAGCGCTGCGGAAAAGTGAAGAGCGCTATCGAGAACTGGTTGAGCACGCCAATTCCATCATCCTGCGCTGGGATAAAAACGGCCTCATCACCTTCTTCAATGAGTATGCCCAACACTTCTTCGGCTATACCGAAGAGGAAATCATCGGGCAGCACGTGGTCGGCACCATAGTCCCCGCCAACGAAAGCACCGGCCGCGACCTGCGCCCCCTGATGGATCATATCTGCAGCCACCCCGAGGAACACCGCTACAACGTCAACGAAAATGTCACCAGGAACGGCGAGCGGGTCTGGGTGGCCTGGACCAACAAGCTGCTGACCGATGACAACGGCGAGGCCATCGGTGTGCTCAGTATCGGCTCGGACATTACCAGGCAACGGCTGCTGGAAGAGGAGCTGCGCCAGGCTCAGAAAATGCAGGCAATCGGCGAGCTCGCCGGCGGTATCGCACACGATTTCAACAATATGATCCACGGTATTACCGGCTATGCCGAGGTGATTCAACAGATCACCTGCGATGCCCGCGTGAGCGAATATATCAACCATATACTCACCACGGCACAGCATGCCGCCGAACTCACCAGGCAGCTGCTCACCTTCGCCCGCAAGGGCAACTATCAGCTGAGCGAGTGCAACACCCACGAGATCATCCGCGATGTCTGCGCCATGCTGGAGCGCACCATCGACCGCCGCATCCATATCGCTCAGCAGCTGGACGCCAGCCGCCCCCATGTGATGGGCGATCCCGCACAACTGAAGAGTACCTTTCTCAACCTGGGGATCAATGCCAAGGATGCAATGCCCACCGGTGGTTCACTGAGCTTCAGTACCAGCAACGTAACCATCGAAACCCCGGTCAAGATTTCGGATTTCGAAATCGAGCCCGGCCAGTACCTGCTGATCAATATCTCCGACAGTGGTACCGGTATGCCGGCGGAAATACGCCGGCGCATTTTCGAGCCTTTTTTCACCACCAAGGGAAGCGGCCGCGGCGCCGGCCTCGGCCTGGCGGCGGTTTACGGCACCACCCACCTGCACAAGGGCGCCATCCGCTGCCACAGCAGCGAAGGCGAGGGAAGCAGCTTCGACCTGTACCTGCCTATTATCAAAGACTGCGCCAGGCTCGCCCCGAAAAAGCCCAGCGAGCGCGGGCCGCAGAAACAGATCCGTATCATGGTGGTGGATGACGAAGCCATAGTGCGCCAGTACTCCAAAACCCTGTTCGAGATGCACGGCCACGAAGTGACGACCTTCTCCGGCGCCGAGGAGGCGATCAACTATTACCGGGAGCACTATGAAACCGTCGACCTGGTGCTGCTCGACATGATCATGCCGCGCATGGATGGCCAGCAGCTGTTTTCTTTCCTGAAGCGCATCAACCCGGATATCAAGGCGATGCTATCCACTGGCTACAGCGTGGACAGCAAGGTGCAGGAAATTCTCGAGGATGGAATCCTGGACTGTATTCCGAAGCCGTTTACCTATGAACAGTTGCAGGAGAAAATCGAGGAGTTGGTGCGGAGCGGGCAACTGGAGCCCGCCTGATTCAGTGTTGGACTTCGCGGAGCTCAGTCCAACCTGCACAGCTCGCAGGGTACGCCGTGCGCACCGATACCGTTGAAACCCGCCCCGAAACCGGCCGGTGCGCACAGCGCACCCTACGGATCCCGGGAACGCGGAGCTCCAGCTCCGCAAAATAAGGCGTTCACACGATTGCGTGCGGCAGGTAGCGGCTCAGGTCCTGGGTGATCATGCTGTCATCTTCGCGCAGTGACATGCCCGCCGCCTCGTCATCCACCAGCCAACTGCCGATCAGCGTGTGATTGCGGCCGAACTGGGGCAGTGCATGCAGGGCCTGGTAGACAAACCCCTCCTCTCCGTAGGGCCCGTCGGACAGCGGCTGGCTATCGCCGCCGCGCACGATGGAGATATTGGCCCCCTCGCGGGCAAAGATCGGCTTTTTCACCAGCGCCTCGTGCTCCCCCGCCCGGTCCAGCTCGTCCTCGAAAAAGGCCGGCAGCAGGTTCGGGTGATTCGGGAACATCTGCCACAACATCGGCAGCAGTGCCTTGTTGGACAGGATCGCCTTCCACGGCGGTTCCAGCCAGCGGATATTGTTGCTGCCCAGGTAGTCGCCGTACTCCTCCCGGAACATGAATTCCCAGGGATACAGCTTGAACATCCAGGTGATTACCCGATCCTCCAGATCGGTAAAACGCCCCTCGGCATCGCGGCCGATATCCTCTACATAAACAAAGTGGCAATCGAGCTCCGCCTCGCGTGCACAGTCCTCCAGATACTGCACCGTACCCCGATCCTCTTCGGTATCCTTGCAACAGGCGAAGTGCATTGCGCGGCCGGGGGTCAGGAACTGCAGGTCGCGGAATCGGTTGACCAGTTTTTCCTGCAGGCTGTTGAACTGGTCCGCCTGTAGCGGCAGCGCGCGCCGGTCCACATTGTCCTGCAACCACAGCCACTGCCAGAAGCCCGTTTCGTACAGGCTGGTGGGCGTATCCGCGTTATTTTCGTAGAGCTTGGCCGGGCCCTTGCCGGAATAGGCCAGGTCCAGGCGCGAGTAAAGGCTGGGATCGCCATTGCGCCAGGAAGTGCGCACGAAGTCCCAGTGGGATTCCGGGATGCAGAAGCGGCGCATCAGTTCGTCGTCCGCCACCACCCGCGCAACCACCTCCAGACACATCTGGTGGATTTCCGCGGTGGGATCCTCGATGTCCCGCTCTACTTCCGCCAGGGAAAACTGGTAATAGGCGCTCTCATCCCAGTAGGGTTCCCCGTACATGGTGTGAAAGCCGAAACCGAACTCCCGCGCCCTGGCCTTCCAGCCGGGGCGCTCGCCGATGGGGATACGCAGCACTGTTTATCCCCCCCAGCCCCCGGAACGGCCGCCGCCCCAGCTGGATTTGGCAGACGCAACGGAACCGAAGCCGCCGCGAGACACAGTCCGGCTCACCGTGGGTTTGGGTCGGGTGCTGGAGCGATCGACGGTGTAGGAGCTCTTGCCGTAGCGACCGACCACCTCGCCGTCGGCAGTCATCAAGCGATTGTAATAATTCGAGTGCGGGCGCGAGTAGCGATAGACCGGATTGTAGTAGCCGGAGTGGCGGTCGCGGTTGTCCAGCATGGAGGCGACCATAAAGCCGGTCATCAGCGGCATCCACATGCTGCCGCCCGCTTGCTGGCAACTGTCGAATTCCGACTCGCAGCGCCGCTCGCTGCGGAACTTGGGCCCGGTGCGCTCGGCTTCCGCCAGCGCCTTTTTATAGGCGGCTTCGCACTGCTGTTCATCCAGTTCCGTACTGCTCACGCAGTCGTCGACGGAAGAGACCACCTTGACCTCCTCCTTCGGCGCACAGCCCATCAGCGCCGCCGCGGCCACACCCAGAGCCAGCGGGCGGGCGCTAAAACGGCCGCTGGCCGCCTTGCGCATACGTTCGAGATTGATATGTCTGGTACGTTTCATGGCGCCTCCCGATCAATAGGACATGCAGGCGGCGTTGAGCACACCTACGGAAATGGTGGTGGCGGCCAGCATGACACCAGCGCTGATTTCGCCCTCTTCGATGCGGGCAACGATGCGCGGCATAAAGCCGAAACGGATAATGGCAAAGGCCAGCAGCTGCGCCACCAGCGCGATCAACGCCCAGGTGGCGAAGTCGAGCAGCGACACGGAGTTACTGGCGGCACCGCCGAGGGCGATGGCAAAACCCAGCACGGCGCCACCAAAGCCGATGGCCGCGGCGGTATTCTTTTCTTCACGGATCAGTTTCCACTCGTCGTGCGGTGTCACCAGTGCGTAGAGAAATTTGAAGGCGATTAACAATACCAGTGACAGGCCGAAATAGGCCGCAAAATGCACGATACCAGTCAGTAAATCGTAGGGCTGGTCCATGTGTTTCTCCTTGTTGTGAAAATCCGGGTTATCCGTGAATGGTCAGTTGTGAGGGTGTCAGGGTGATTCCGGTGCTGAGCACCAGGCAGCGGCTCAGGTAGCCGCCCTCTTCCAGTTTCTCCTCGGCAGAAAGGAACAGGGACTCGGTGCGCTGGTCCGAAAGCTCGCGCTCGAACAGCATGGTGAACTGGTCGGTACCGGAGTGATCGCCATCCTCATCGTAGGTTTTCTCGGCCATGTGCACCGGGTTGTGATACGTCCCCGCCGCAGTCCAGACACGGCGGTAGCTGCGGCCGTCCAGTTCGTAGGAGGGGCCGCCGATCTCCCGCTCCAGCATGTTGTTCCAGGCCTGCTCCGAGGCGACCTCAAGGGTGTCGTAGAAGTGAAACAACTTCACGTCCACCACGTGTTCGTCGCGGTTGCCACCCTCGGCCACCACCTGCAACCAAGCATCGTCATCGGTGTAAAAGCGATACACCCAGGTGCCGTCCAGGTCGACTACTCCGGCGGCCTTGATAATCTGCGTGGGGGAAAAGGATCCGATGGTGAGCTCGTCCAGCACCAGGCGAATCGAAAGCGGATCCACCTCGAAGCTGGCGCCCAGGCGCAACCCCATGATGGAGGGCGTCTCTTTGCGGGGCTCCCCTTTGCCGAATTTCCCGATCAGTTTGGCAAGCATTCGTCGAGATCTTCCCTGTCGGTGATTTTGATATCGAAGCAGCGCTCGTCGTCGAGCCGCGCGGCGGCGATATAGTAGAGGGTGTCGCCGCGGACGACATTCTCGTCCAGGCCGGGATTGATATCAATCTTCTGTTCGCCATCGCGGCGCACACCAACCAGGGTCGCGGACAGGCCGTGCTTGAAGTGGTCGAACAACGCACCCACCGGCAACGGCGTCTCGCCCCCGTACTGCACACTGTACTGGGTCATGCCGTAGGTGCTGTCCAGCAGTTGCCGGTGCAGCCGGGCAGAGCCCGGGTCCAGCGAGGATTTCGCCAGCAGCTCCACCGCCACCGACGGAATACACTCGATCTTCGGACAGTGGGAACGCAGCAGTTCGCCCACGGTTTCATCCTGGAAATAGGCGGTCTTGTGGCTGTCCGGGCTGACCTTGTCACAGAAGAGCGCGATAGTCAGGGTCACGTCGTCGAGCGGATTGTCGATAATGATCCGCGCGGCCTTGTCCAGGCTCGCGCGGTCCATCGTCTCGGCATGGGAGAAGGACTCGACGCGCACAAAGTCGATACGACCCGGCATCGGGTTTTCAATATCCGCCTCCACGCAGAGCACCAGCTCCGACGCGTCACCGTTGGTCTTGGACAACAGCAACTCGATCAGCCGCAGGGTGCGGGCACCGTTCCAGCCGATGATTACTGTATGGTTTTCGTGATTCATTGTGCGCAAACCCTTTTTGCCCCGCTGGACAAATTCCGAAATCGCAAAACCCATCCGGGTAAGAACCATGGCGAACAGGCTCAGGCCGAGGGGAATCACCCACAAGGTCACCGCCCATTTGCCCGCCGGCGTCACCGGTGAGAAATCTCCGTAACCGACAGTGGAGCCCGTCACCACCAGCCAGTAAATAAAGTTTTCCGACGCAACGATATCCGCTTCACCGGCGGCGGCCATCAGCAGATAACTGCTCACCCCATAGCCGGCCACCAGAAGCAGTACGGTAATTACATTGGCTCTAATAAAAAGCGACGCCATCAGGCGTCGCACTTTATACAGCAGCATGGATCAGGCCTTTTCGCGCTTGGCCAACAACTGTGCCAGTTTGTCGCTGCCGCTGGCCTGTCCGCCCGGCGTAATACCGGCTGCCTTCAGCTTGCCTTCCAGGCTGGAGCCGCTCTCGTCCGCGGCCAGTTCCTCCGCCGCCTCCAGCTCCGCCGAGCGCTGTTGCTGCTTGTTCTTGATACGATCGAGGCTGTCCAGCGCGGTCTTCACCTTGCTGTTGGCTCCCGTATGTCGGGTGGAAACCGCCACCTGGGCTTTCTGTACCGACTCGGTCGCCTTGACCTGGTCGATCTGCTGCTCCATGCGGCGCACATTGGCCTTGGCCTTGGCAATATTGCTTTTCAGCGAGCGCTCGGAGTTCAGGAAGCCGTCCAGCAGCCCCTGTTCCATTTCCAGCTGGGACTCCAGCTCGGCCACGCGTTCGGCGCACTCGATGGCCAGGGTCTCGTCACCCTTTTCGTTGGCGGCAATGGCGTGGTTGCTGTAGTTGTCGATATCCGCCTGCAGGGAGTTGACCTTGTTCTCAGACAGCTTGCGCTTGGCCATGATCTTGGTCAGGTTTTCATCGCAGGCCTTCAGCTCGGACTTGGCTTCACGCAGCTCCTGGTCGAGGATGCGCAGGGACTGGCTGTCGACAACGGCCTCGGTTCCCTCGTTCACCGCGCCGCGCAGGGCGGTCCAGATTTTTCTCAGGCTCATGCCACACCCTCCATCTCAAAGTGTTCCGCGTACAGGTCCAGGAAATCGCCGACATTGGCGAACAGGGTTTCGATTTCCTCGATCACAACCTCGTCCTTGCTGGACACCGACAAGGCGCCGAAAGCGACGTAGTAGCTTTCCGCACCGATGTTCTTGATCGCAATGGTGGTCAGGGGCACCAGTTGGTGGGTCTGCAGAATCAGTTTGTTCAGCGCCGCCTCGTCATCCACACGATCGACGGGGAACAGGATGGTCTCCACGACGATCTGCTCTTCCCCCACATAGACGAAGGCGTCCACACCCTCGTCGTTGGAGACGCTGAGGCAATCCCCCTCCGCCTCGACCACCCAATCCGGGTGCTGCTGCGCCAGCTGGCGCAGGTTTTCGTTGTTCCAGGTCATTTCAACTCCCTTTATGTGGAATATCAGTCACAAATATAACAGTAATTTTTTGGCCGTCAATAGCTCATGCCACACCTTTGTTGCAAATAAACCACACAAGGCTATTATGGGTCACATCTGCAAGAGGATGAACATGGACCACAAACAAAGTCTGGAAAACCAGCGCGCACTGACCCCGTACAAGCAGGCCATCGCCCGTTATGTGCGCGCCTCGATGGCCCTCAAGGGCGTACGCTACAGCGACCTCGCCAATTCGCTGGCCGAGCGCGGCGTCTCGGTAACGGCGGAAAACCTGCGCAGCAAAGTGAGCAAGTGCATGTTTTCCGCCGACCTGCTGGCGGCCATCATCGACGTACTCGGGGTGGAGGATAGCGCCATGCCCGATATTCTCAAACAGGCGCGCGAACTGCAAAAGCAGGCGACAGAAAAGTAGCGGACTCCCCTCACCCCGCCCCTGATCACAAAGTGATCAATATGCTCAAATTAACCACAATGCGCCTGAGTACTGAAGCCGCTTGATCGCCGTTACCGCACTCGCCGATCACGCCGGGCTCCGAGATCTTGGCCCCAGCCTGGATCACCTTGACTGGAGGGGGAGATTCAGCTTTCCGGTTGCGTCGTTGCCAGAATTGCCCCTGCTGGAGCTTGGCGTTCGTTGAATTTCGGCACGGAAAAATACCGGGGGATATCGAAAGGGGCGATGGTGCTGACCATCTTGAACGGGGTCAACTGATCTACGGGATAGAACATCTGGTCCAGGGCCGCCTGCTGCTGAAACCGCTGATAAAGGCGGCCCACCTCCTCATTCAACTGCCTGATACTGTACTCGCTGAACAGTCGACTGGCGGAATAGAACGGGAAGTGGCCAGTACCGTGACTGGACAGAGCCTCTTTGACGAAACGCTGATTCACACGGACCAGGGTGTGGTGCAGAGGGCCGTCCAGCCGCCAGCGGATCGGACGCTTTACGGCAAAGTGGATGGAGTCGTTTCTACCCAGCCGGATCAAGCCCAGTTTTTCCAGCTCCCGCAAGTAAAGATACAGGTCACTGCGCGACAGCTGGTTCTGGCGGGCAATCGCCTCCAGATTGATTTCGCTGACCAGCAGCATAAAGAACGCCATCAACCCCGGGTCGGCGGCGAGCGCCTGTTCCGTTGCCAGTGAAAGCGTAGTGGGCTCGATGGGTGTCTTGGAGGCCAACTCCATTAAGTCGCTGAAACTGATACCGAGCACATCGCAGATATCGATCAGGCGGCTCAGTTTACAGTCCTGGTCCTGGAACAGCCGTTTTATCGTCGGCTCTGAAGTCTGCATCAGGTCGGCCAGGTCGCGATAGCGAATACCCTGGGCTTTCAGAACCTGTTTCAGGGCGCCGAACAGGCTACTGCGCTGTCGTTGTTCACTCATGAGATGATCCGGCTTTAACAGCTAGGTATTAAATTATGATACTCAATTGGGTTCAAATTGCACCAGGAACCCAATTCGATATGCTTCCCGGCGTGAATCGATATTCATGGAATCAAACCGATTTTTACCAGGGAGAACAGTACAGTGAGAAAAGTCGTTAGCAGGTTTGGGATCATGGCCGCCTTGTCCATCAGCGTGGCATGGTCCGCTTTTACGCCAGCCGAGACCGCAGGGCCAGTCCCGCTCTGGCAGGTCAACAACCTGGACCAGCCGGAATCGGTGGCCGCCGATCCGCATGGCCGCTATCTGTACATCAGCAATATCAACGGACAGCCGAAAGAAATGAATGGTAAGGGGTACATCAGCCGAGTGACGGTTGATGGCCAGGTTGTCAACCGGAAGTGGCTCAAAGGGTTCGATGCACCCAAGGGAATGGCGATAGCCGAGGGACGTCTCTATGTGGCAGACATGCAGACCTTGCATGTGATCGATCTGCAGCAAGGAAAAGTCATCAAGCATTACCGGGCACCGAAGGCGAAAATGCTGAATGATGTCACGGTGGCTGAAAACGGCGCGGTCTACGTGTCCGATTTACTGGGAGGTGCTCTTTATCGCCTGCACCAAGCCAGCTTCCAGCATTGGTTCAGTCATCCGCAACTGCCGCATCCCAACGGGGTCTTATGGCACGAGGGAGAGTTGTTGGTTGCCAACTGGGGGGAAGGTATGAACAACGATTTTTCCACCCAGACGCCCGGGACCCTGTATCGCCTGAGTATCCAATCCGAGACCCTGACACCCCTGGCCACCGGTTATCAACTGGGCAACCTCGATGGCATTGTCGCCGACGGCAATCGGCTCTATGCCAGCGACTGGATCTCCGGTGAACTCTATCGTCTGGAAAACAACGAACGGCGCAAGGTGTTGCAATTGCAGGCCGGCCTGGCAGATATCGGCGGCTCGGGCAATCGGGTGATCTATGCACCAATGATGATGGATGACCAGGTCGTTGCGTGGAAAATGCCGCTGTAGACGCCAGCTGTTACTTTCCCTAGTGGTTCATGCGGTAAATTCGGTGACTCTAGCTCACAGCCACAGGTTCCAGGGCAAGACGAAAAAGCGCAGGACTGGCAGCGCTAATTCAAGCTTTTTCAACGCAGCACTGGGGCCTGAGGCGAAGAGATAGTGTTACAGAATTTACCGCATGGACCACTAATGGGCCGATCGAGGCGGGAAACCGCGATGCTCTTAGCGCGATGCTCTTAGTAATGGAACAGCTTGATGATCGGCTCGCCGTCATCACACTCGCCCACCACTTCCGGTTCGGAGATTTTGGCACCGGCCTGGATCACTTTGTTGGAGGGATAGGACACAAAACAGGCAAAGTTGAAATTGACCGCCCAGTTGCATTTCAGGCGGCCATCGTCCTCTTCGTAAAAGCGCTGCTGGCAGAAGCTCAACGTGGGGCTCTGCCCCTGCTCCGTCTGCGAGCCGGTGGTATCGTCGACGGCCAGCACCAGCGGCGAAACGGGCAACATCAGTCCGGCGACAAGCAACCACTGCCTCATAAACGCACCCAAGGGTCTTCTACACTCGTTACGACTCAAGCATAGCAGCTGTGGCACGACTTTCCTCTTTCCGCTCTCCCCTCTCCGGCAACAGGCCCAACAACCGCGCCCGGCAAGCGGCGCTGTCCCGCTGCCAGTTGCGGTACGGCAGCGGCACCACATGGATACCGGCCCGGTGCAGCGCCTGGTAGGTCTGCACACCGAAGTGTTCCGCAAACTCCCCCGGGTAACCGATCAGGTCGATACCGACCAACCTGCCACCCCGCTCGCACACCACGTCGATCTCCTAGCCGGCGACGGTAAAACCGATCCAGGTGTTTACGCCATCCTCGGCGAGGGCCTCGCTGACCTCGGCGGCAAAACGGCACAGGAAATCCCGCTGGTCGCCGGAATCGCCGCCACCGTGCTCGAACGACAGATAGCGACCCAGCAGGTTGTCCGGCGGCAGGTCACCGCCATCGATGGAGTGAATGACCAACTGGCGCTCCTTGGCCCGGGTCACCGCCACATTGAACATATCCGGCCGGTTCAGGTAGGCCGCGGCGCGAATCGTGTCCCGGTCGATCGACAGGGACAGCAGCATCAGGTCGCGCTCCTCGCCCTGGAAACCGTAGGGCGTGGCCACACGCACGCAGAAATCGGCCAGCTCCTGCGACGAAAACGCCTTGCGTATCGCCCCGTCGAGATATTCGGCCTGGTCGCGATAGGGCGACAGCACCCCCACCGAAGGCTTCACCGGCGAAGCGCGGTAGCGGTCGATATGGCGCTGCAAGGCCTCCAGCACCGCATCCCGCTCCACCGCGTTGCGGCCACTAGCGCTTCTGCGCCCGTCGACGCGACGGAACTCCAGCGCCGCGGTATCCGAAGCGCCGGGCCTCGCCTGCATCACTTTCAGGCGGGCGCCGTAGAAATGCCGGTTGCTGAAGGCGATCAGCTCGGGCCGGCTGCGGTAGTGTTCATCCAGCAGTGTCACGGCGCGCTGGCTGCCGATGGCGTCGGACACCAGGTCCAGCAGCGACTGGTCGCGGTAGCTGTAGCGGGGCGGCAGCTCCCCTTGCAGCTCGCAGTTGCGCCACAGCCGTTCCTGTCTTTTCGCGGAGAGAAAGGACACATGCCGCAATTGTTTGCCGTCGCCCACCACCACCGCGCGCTTCGCCCGCTGTAGCGCCGGCAGCGCGCTGGCGATATCGCACTGGGTGGATTCGTCGAAGATCACCAGGTCGAACATCTGGCGGTCGAACGGAAATACCCGGCTGACCTCGTCCAGCCCCACCAGCCAGATCGGGTAGGCCTGCAGGATTACATCGAAGTTCGTCTTGCCAAACCGCTCCGCCTGCCGCCGGGAGGTCCGCGCCCGCAGGGCCTGGTTGAACAGCGACAGGTTGCCCCTTTCCCGATCCAGCAGCGCGGCCAGGCGCTCGAGCCGACAGGCGTTGAGATAAGTTGCGGCCCGCCGCTCGAAGCGCCGGCGCGAGTTGCCGATGGAATTCTGGAACCCCCACAGGCTGTCGTTATCCAGCAGCGGCCGGTAGAGCGCACCGACAATGTCCGCCAGCCAGGCGGGCAGCCGGTCCGATCCCAATCGGCGCGCGGCGCGCAGTGCGCGGGCAAAGCGCCGCTCCGCGCGGCGGAGTTGGCGACGGGTCTGCTTGAGTTCCGCGCGCAGATCGTCCGCCGCTTCCCGCGGCGGCTCCACGCCCTCTTTCAGCAGGCTATCCAGGTGTGCCTTCAGGCTGTGCAGGAAGCCGCGCTCACCGGCGTGTACGTAGCCGGCATCGAGGCCATAATCGGTTTTGAGCTTGCCGCTGACAACATCGATTGCCTGTGGGGTCCTGGACACCACCAGTACCGACTCGCCGTGCAACATGCGATCGATGGCCATGGCGGCAATGGTGAAACTCTTGCCGGTACCGGGCGGGCCGGATACCAGGCTGAGCGGCTGCCGGGCGGCGTTGTGCAGCGCCCGCACCTGCGCCTCGCTCAGCGACTCCGGCAGCATTTCCGGCGCACTCGCGCCGGCCGCGGTGCCACCGGTGCCCTGCCCCAGCAACAGGCCGAGGGGAGCGGAGTAATTTTCGTCCTCCGCCAACCGGGTGAGCTCGTGCAGCACACCGCGAACGCTCTTCGAACGGTCCGCCAGGACCAGGCTGCACGCCGAGGTGAGCCGCAACCCCTGTGTCCGGGCCCGCTCTGCAACGGCGTCCGCACCCTGCAGCCGCGGCCAGCGACCCAGTTCCTCGATCTCCTGCAACTGCGTATATTGCCGCAGCCATTGCCCCATGGCGGTGATCTGGCTGGAGCCCAGCGGCCACTGCGGTGTCGGGAAACTGTCCACCACCGAGGAATCCACATCCGGTTTCAACAGCAGGCGCAGCAGCGGCAGGTTCGCGCGCACATCGGAGGCATCCACCTCGAGGAAAATATCCTCGTCGCGGTAGAGTGTGGCGGGAGCATAGATCAACGGCGCACAGAGTTTGCGCCGCCCGCCAAAACCGCTGCCGGCCACCCGGCCGGTGACGATAAAACAGCCGTATACCAGGCGTTTTTCCCGGCGGTAGCTGTCGGCCTGCTCCAGCAGCTCGGCGGCGGAGGCATCGACCAGGGGGATTCGCGGCAGGCTGCCGCTGGCCAGCGCATCCTCGTCCGCGATAAACAGGCGGCGGTCGCCGCGGATTTTCTCGATATTGGAGATCGACAGATCGTAACTGTCCGCCCGGTAACAGCGCCGAAAATACTCGATCAACGTGCTTGGCTTCATGCTGGCGCACCCATTGAAAACTGCGCTCGCAGTCTATACGGATTCAGTAGGCCGCAACAGTCAGGAACCGGCCGCCAGCGCCCGGAAACGACCGGCCTCCACCAGCGACGGCTGCAGACCGTACTTCTGCACGATCGACATAAAACGCCGCACATAGACGCGGGAGGCCGGTGCGTAGGGCGGCATCCACTCATCGGGGCCGCGGTGTCCCTTGCTCTGGTTGCGGCCGTCGTCCACCAGCCACAGGTTCTCCGAATCCTCGGCAAACTGCCGCTTGCGTTCGCGGCTCCAGTGGGCGCCGCCGCGTTCGTGGGCCCACTTCAGCGGCACGATATGCTCCACATCCAGGTCCGAGGCATCGCTGTAGAATTTTCCGGTGTAGGGATCGAGCCACAGGCCCGTCGCCACCCGGCAGTTATCGGCGCGGGTGTAGGTCACCGGCGCCAGGGAATAGCGAATCAGCAGTTCGTGGCGGGTGTCCTGGCAGTCGCCATCGAAATCCGACCAGCGCGGAAGCCATTCCGAGCGATCGTAATCGGCGGCCAGTGCCGGAAGCTGGGAAAAAGCAAGGAAAAAGCCAACAAACAGAGCGGGGATTGATCGAATACACATACGACTACTACCAACCAATGATTGGCACAATCGTACATAATATTAATTTAATGGAATATCGACCAATTCACTCTGTTGCCCGGCCTTGTGCAGGGGCACCAGTGGGCCCTGCGCAAAGTTCTGTAACAAAAGAGTTCAGCCCTTCGGAGCCAACAGCGATCTCAGTTCGACGAGGTGGCCATTGAGCACCGCCGCGCCTATGCCCTCCCCGTCCCGCAACAGGAAGGTGGCGCCGCGCCGGCGCTGCGGAATTTCCGATTGCGGCTGCGCGGGATTGATCACCACCGGCCAATCCGTGTCGATACGGATATCGTCACTGTCGCCGACAAAATAGCCATACCCCTGGCGCAGCAGTTCGAGATAGCGCGCATCGTCGAGCACCAGTTTTTCGCCCTCTTCCAACTGAAAGCCTTCCGGTGCGACATACTGCCAATCACTGGCATCGAAGCTGAAAGCACCGTGCAGATTGGACAGATCTCCCACATCGATCACCGAAGCCGTATCGCCGCGCCGGTTGATCGCCAGGTCGGTCATATAGCCGGCATCGCCATCGAGTGTCTTCATTCCGCGAATCTTGACATCCACGATCGCATCGTCGCGGTTGAGTGGAATCTCCCGATAGGCCGCTTCCGGTATTTCGCGATAACTGCCGCTGGCGATATTGTCGATGGCGGCCACCAGCATTTCAAAGTTCATGCGGCGCGCCACCTGGCGGTTGGGGTCGTCCGGGTGGGCGCCGGATTCGATCAGGATGGTGCTGATACCCATTTCGGAAAAGGTATCGCCAAAGGCCCGGTAGGCGTAGGTGTCGTCGTACCTGGCGAGGTGACCGCCGATCACGGGCTCCACTACCCCGGCCAGGGCACCAATCAACTGCATGGCATATCGCCGGCTGTCATTGACCTCTCGCGCTTCATTGAACGGCGGCGCCAGCACGGAGATGGTTGCCATTCTTCCGCTGTCGCCGACACCGTAATGGCGATTCTGGTCGTGCAGGTTAAAACCGAAATGCGGTTTGAACGATCGCGCCTGCGCCATCAGCGCGCGCCCCTCCGGCGACTGCAGTGCCTTGGCATCGCGGTTGACGTCGAAGCTCTGGGCGTTGTGGCGAATATCCCGTTCGGCACCGTCCGGGTTCAGCATCGGCACGATCACCAGCGACAGTTTGTCCATCCAGCCGGCACGCCAGTCCGCCTGCTCCGGCGCAGTGATGTAATTCAAGAGATCGAACAGTGCCGCCGTGGCCGTGGGTTCATCGCCGTGCATCTGCGACCAGAGCATGACCCGGGTATCGCCGCGGCCTATCCCGATGCGATAGATCGGCCGCCCCTCGTAGGAGCGGGCGATTTCACGTACATCGAGCAACGGGGAGGACTGCCACCGGTCGATCAGCGGCAGCATGTCCGCCTGCCTGATGGAGGGTTTGTCCAGCCCCGGCTGCCGGTAGTCAGCATAAGTCTGGGGATCGGCCATGGCGAGCGCGTTGCCGCTCAGCAGGAGTAGGAAAAAGGAACTGAGTGCGATTCTTCGTTGGTGCATGATTGATCAGGTTATGGTTGTTGTATCAGCCGGAGCAGGTGGAGGAATAAAATATTCAATCATTGGCAAAAATAATGCAATGACAAATTCCTCAATACAACAACTGGCTCCCACCGCCATAAGCGCCATGCCGGCACGGGGCACACCACCACCCCACAGCCGCACCTACCGGATGCCGCCCAGCACTCAGGCCGGCTCCGGCTGCTCCCGGCGGGTCCCTTCCCGCTTGCCGTCCGCGCGACTGTCCTCCACTTCACCCTGCCCCACTCGATGGAAAATCGCGTAGAACACCGGCACCGCGATCAAAGTCAGTACCGTGGCAAAGCCGAGGCCACCCATGATGGTCACCGCCATATCCGCGAAGAAGGCGTCGGACAACAGGGGCGACATGCCGAGAATCGTGGTTATCGCGGCCAGGAACACCGGCCGCAGGCGGCTGACACTGGCGCGCTGGATGGCGCTCAGGCGCGGCAGGCCCGCGCGTGTCTGTATCTCGATTTCATCCACCAGCACCACCGCGTTCTTGATCAACATGCCCGACAGGCTGAGCACCCCCAGCAGCGACATAAAGCCGAACGGCAGGCCGGAAACCAGCAGGCCCACCACCACGCCCACCAGGGACATGGGCACCACCAGCCAGATGATCACCGGCTCGCGCACAGTGCCAAACAGCAGCACCGAAACCAGCACCATGATCAGGAAGCCGACCGGCAGCCCCTTGCCGAGAGATTTTTGTGCATCCGACGAGCGCTCGTATTCACCGCCGAATTCCAGCCGATAGCCGGGAGGCAGCGACAACGCCTCCGCTTCAGCGCGAATACGCTCGAAAGCCGCCATGGCGGTAACACCTTCCGGCGCGTCGCCGCTGATGGTAATCGTGGGGACGCGGTTGCGCCGCTGTACCAGTCCCTCTTCCGCGGTTGTCTCGAATTTGTCCACCAGTTGCCCCGCGGGAATATAGCCCCGCTCGTTGGGACTCCATATCAGGCGGTCCTCCAGCGATCCCACGCGGTTGCGATCCCCCTCGGGCAGGCGCGCGATGATCGGAATGATTCGGTCGCCGCTCTCGAAATCGCCGACGCGATAACCGGCGGTGGCAAACTGGATGGTGCGGCTGACATCTGCGGCCGTCACACCGGCGACCCGCGCCCGCTCGTCATCGAGCCGCACACGAACGGTCGGCTGGCGCCCGCGCCAGTCGTGGCGGACCTCCTGCAATCCTTTCTCGCGGAAGAGCTGTTCCATTTCAGCGGCCCTGGCCCGCAGGGTGTTAAAGTCCGGGCCGGAGACCCGCACTTCCACATCGGCACCGCCCCCGGGCCCGAATACCAGGCGCTTGAATGTGATCAGCGCTTCCGGGTGCGCATTGCGCAACGACGACTTTGCCCTCTCGATCAGTGCCGGGATCTGCTCGCGGGATTCCGTGCGTACTATCAGCTGGCCGTAGGAAGGGGCCGGCGGTTCCGGCGCATAGGTGAGCATGAAGCGGTCGGCACCGCGGCCGGCCACCGAGGTTACCGAAACCACCGCATCCTGCCCCTGCAGGAATTCGGTCGCCTCCTGCAGTGCAGCCTCAGTACGGTCGATATCACTGCCCTGGGGCAAAAAGTAATTCACGTAAAACAGCGGCGCATTGGAGTTCGGGAAGAAGCCCTGCTTTACAAACCCGAAGGCGAAATAGCTCACCAGTGTAACCGCCAGCAGCACCACCACCGTGCGGCCGCGGTGTTTCAGGGCACCGGCCAGTGCGCGGGAGTAGATGCGATAAAAACGCCCGCCGTAGGGATCGCCCGAATCGCCCTCCGCATTCGGTTTGAACAGATGATAGCCGAGGTAGGGCGTCACGGTAATCGCCAGCACCCAGCTCAGCAGCAGGGAAATGCCGATCACCGCGAACAGGGAAAACAGGAATTCGCCGGTGGCATCCCGGGACAGGCCGATGCCGGAGAAGGCCATAATGCCGATAACCGTGGCGCCCAGCAGCGGCCAGAAAGTCTGGCGCACCACCCGGCCGGCAGCGTGTCGGGGCGATTCCCGGTTCTGCACGCCCATCAACATGCCCTCGGCCACCACGATCGCATTGTCCACCAGCATACCCATGGCAATGATCAGCGCACCGAGGGAAATCCGCTGCAGACTCAGCCCCATCAGGTTCATGATCAACACCGTGCCCAGCACGGTCAGCGCGAGCACCGTGCCGACCACCACACCGGAGCGCCAGCCCATGAACAGGCAGAGAACCAGGCTGACGATCACCACCGAGGAAATCAGGTTGAACAGAAAGCCGTTGACACTGTGCTCCACGACCCGGTGCTGCTCGTACACCGGGTGCACTTCGATACCCAGCGGCAGGCCCTGCTCCAGTTGCTCGAGCTTGACTTCAACGGCCTTGCCCACATCCACGATGTTGGTGTTCTGCGCTCCCGCCACACCGATCAGGATGGCTGGCTCGCCATTGAACCGGGCGATAAAATCCGGATTCTCATCGTAGCCCAGGGAGACATCGGCAATATCCCGCACCGCCAGCATCGACGTGGAACCCGGCACACCCATCAGGATATTGCCCACCGCCTCTTCGCTGCTGGCCGGATCGTCCACTACGATGCGCGTGCGCAGGTCGCGCCCGTCAACTTCACCCACTGGCTGGGTGGTACTTTCGGACTGCAGCACCTGGGCCAGGTCGTCCAGGGAATAGTCCATCTGGGCCAGGCGCGATTCGTCGATATCCAGGTAGGCCACTTCGTCGATCACGCCGGAGCGGGAAACCTTTGCGACGCCCTCCACTGTGAGCAGTTCGCGGCGGATCACCTTGGTGATCTCGCGCATTTCCGACAGGGAAAAACCCTCGCCGGTCACGGCGTAGTAAATCCCGAACACCTCGCCGAAATCGTCGTTGACCACCGGCACCGCGGCGCCACTCGGCAGTTGCCCCTGGGCATCCCGCACCTTGCGGCGCAGCTCGTCCCAGACCTGGGCCAGCTCTTCAGCGGCGTACTGGTCCTTGATCTCCACGCGGATTTCCGACATGCCGGGACGGGATGTGGAGGTCAGGCGCTTGAGCTGCCCCATCTGCTGGATAGCCACCTCCAGTTTTTCGGTCACCTCCTCTTCGACCTGTCGCGCACCGGCGCCCGGAAAGGCGGTAAAAACCCGCGCTTCCTTGATCGTGAACGCCGGGTCCTCGAGGCGGCCGATATCCGCCACGCCCCACAGGCCGCCGACCAGGCAGATCAACATCAGTAGCCAGCTGTACACTGGCCGCTGGATGAATACATCAGAAATCTTCAAGACATTGCTCCACTTGTTACCGGGTCGGAATTTACGGTGTGGATTGCTGCGTGTAGTTGCGCACCCTGGCCCCCTCGTAGAGGTGCTGGCCGCCGGCGGCAACCAGGTTCATGGCTGGCTCCACGCCTGCCGACACCAGCACCTGTTCACCATCGGTACGGCCGAGGGTGACCGGCAACCTGGAGACGGAATGGTCTTCGTTGATCTGCCAGACAAACGGCGAGCCGTCGGCGCTAGTCTGCACCGCGGCGAGTGGAATCCAGGTGTCGCGGCGGCTGTCGTCGAGCTCCAGATTCACCCGCGCCGTCATGCCCGGCAGTATCTGCACCCCTTCCGGGCACGGCATGCCCAGTTCGACGATATAGGTCTGGGTAACACTGTCCGCTTCCGCCTGGTGCTCGCGGTATTCCAGCGGAAACTCGCGGCCCGGCAGGAATTCGAAGCTGGCAGTGATGGATTTCACCCACTCCCGGTGGACCTTGGCCAGCAGCTTTTCGGGTACCGAAATCTGGATCCGTACCTCCGAGACATTCTGCAGCCGTACCACACCCTGCCCGGCCTGCACATTGGTGTAGTTCTCCACCAGCTGTCGCGTGACCAGCGCATCGAAGGGCACACTCAGGCGGGTATAGGCGAGATCCTGTTCGGCATTTTCCAGCGTGACCTGCGCCAGGTCGTAGTTGGTCTGGGTCTCGTCCAGCTGCTGCCGGGAAATCACATTGCGCTCGGCGAGCGAGCGCTGCCGCTCGAGCGTCTTCTCCAGCAACTGCAGGTTGACCCGCGCCTCCTTGACCCGGCGGCGGAAATCGCGATCGTCCAGGGCGGCGACCAGCCGGCCCTCGGGAATCACCTCGCCCTCGCGAAACTTGAGCTGGTCCAGTTTCCCCCCCACCTGGAAAGACAGATCCACGGTCTGCACCGCCGTTACCCGGCCGGCGAACCGGCGCTGGCTGATGCCGTCGGCACTGGAAACCCGGGCAACCTTGACCGGCCACTGGCGTTCCTGCTGCTGTTGTTGATCCGCGCCGGGCTCGGAGCAGCCGGCAATCAGTGCGACAGCCGCCAACAGCGGGATCATCGGTAAACGGACAGTGCCGAACAGTTTCATATTCAGGTTCCGGAAAACTTGATTGGGATTGAGGGGATACAGCGGATCAGTCGATATCGGCGCAGAGTTCCAGCAGGCGCGCATGCAGGCGCTCGTACACCGGGTCGTCCGGCTCCATGACATTGAGTACGCGCCCCAGGAACAGGCCCCGCGCGGCGTAGAGCAGCAGTTGGGCCAGCTCCGGATCGCTGGAGGATTCGCATACCTCGCGGCGAATCAGGGCCTCCCTGGTCTTGATCGGCTCCAGTAGCGCCGGGTCTTCCGCCACGGCGGCAATCAGTGAGCGCGGCAGGCTTTCGTCATCCTCCATCAGGGTGAACAGGGACTCGATACGGGCGTAAAGCGTGCCACCCGCCGCGCCGCAGCCGGCCGCCACGAACTCCGCCGTCAACTCCGACTCCCGCGCCGTTGCGGCTTCGAGCATGGCTTTCAACAGGGACTGCTTGGTGCGGAAATGGTGCAGCAGCCCGCCCTTGCTCAGGCCGCACTTCTCGGCCACCGCATCCAGGGTGAGCTTGCGGGCGCCGCGCTCCCGCACCACGTCCTCCGCGGCGCGAATGATGCTGTCTTTGTCGACTTTGGACATGTGACTCTCCGGTTCTGAATGGTCAAAACCGACCAACTGGACGGTATGTTAGCAGCATGCCATCAAAGGTCAATGCCGGCGACAGCTGTTCACACCGATGCGCATTGCCCCACCGAATGCGGTTACACTCCCCAGCCGTGAAATGCGCCGGCAAGCAACTGAACGGAGACGAGATGTCACAATCCGCCTGCCCCTGCGGTTCGGGCAAACCGCTGGATGAATGCTGCGACCTCTACCTGTCCGGCCGGGCCTACCCCAATACGGCCGAGGCGCTGATGCGCAGCCGTTTCTGCGCTTTCGCCCGTGGCGATGCCCCCTACCTGCGCAAGACCTGGCACCCGGACATCTGCCCGGAACTGGCCCCGTCTGATTTGGAGGCACAGTGGACCCGCCTGGAAGTCATCAGGAGCAAACAGGGGCTGAAGAAATCGGTGGTGGAATTCAGGGCGTGGTATCTGCAGAACGATATCGAACATTCAATGCACGAGATATCGCTGTTCAAGCTGTACAAAAAGCGCTGGGTGTATGTGGAACCGCTGCCGGGCTGGCCTTAGGGCGGGGCCTACTGGAAACAGAGAGACAGGGAGTCGCGGGAGCTTTTCCACTCCCGCGCCGCCTTCAACATTTGCTGCTTGTCGGCAAACCGCTTGCCGGACCTGGCTCGCACATGGGCGCCGCCCTTGCGCAGCAGCGGATTCATCGCAACGTGGTTGCGGGGTTTTGATTTTTTCATCCCTCGTTTCCTCTGGTTGGCCAGTAAAATAATGGCCACCGGTATCGGCCCGATGGCCCACAGCTTCGCCGAATCGGTGCAACCGACTCCCACTCAGCCTTTGATACAGACCACCTGGCGCAGTGTGTGTACCGTTTCCACCAGGTCGGCCTGGTTTTCCATGACCCTGTCGATATCCTTATAGGCGGCCGGGATCTCGTCGATCACGCCCCTGTCCTTGCGGCACTGGATACCCCGGGTCTGCTCTTCCAGGTCGCTGCGCCTGAAGCGCTTGCGGGCGGCACTGCGGCTCATCCTGCGGCCCGCGCCGTGGGCGCAGGAACAGAAGGATTCCGCGTTGCCGAGCCCCCGCACTATGTACGACCTGGCACCCATGGAGCCCGGAATAATGCCGAGCTGGTCCCGCCGGGCGCTGATGGCTCCCTTGCGGGTGACGAAAACATCGCGACCGAAGTGCTCCTCCCGCACCACGTAATTGTGGTGGCAGTTGATCGCCTCGGACGTCAGCGTGAACGCCGGCAGCTGCTCGCGCAGGCAGCCGAGCACCAGCTTCATCATCTCCTGCCGGTTGACCCGCGCGTACTCCTGGGCCCAGTTGACGGCCTCGATATAGTCATCGAAATGGCCGTTCCCCTCACTGAAATAGGACAGCTCCCTGTCCGGCAGATTGTGCCTATGACCGGCCATATCCTTTTTCGCCAACTGGATGAAGTGTTGGCCAATGGCGTTGCCGATACCGCGACTGCCGGAGTGCAGCATCACCCAGACCGCATTGTCCTCGTCGAGACAAATCTCGATAAAGTGATTGCCGCCGCCCAGGGTGCCGAGCTGGGTAACCCAGGTCTGCTGCGGCTGGCGCAGTTTTTTCAATAACGCCGGGTGTTTTTCAAACAGGCGATCCGCACCCGCCGACAGCTGTTTGCAGGCGGACTCCCGGGCGCTAATCAGCTTGTGGCGACCAAAGCCCACAGGCACCTTTGCCTCGATCGCACTGCGCAGCGATTTCAGGTTGTCCGGCAACTGGTGCGCATGCAGCGAAGTGCGCACCGCATTCATACCGCAGCCGATATCCACCCCCACGGCCGCCGGAATAATCGCGCTCACCGTGGGAAGAACCGACCCCACTGTGGCACCCTTGCCGAGATGCACATCCGGCATGGCCGCCACGTGCGAGTGCACGATGGGCAACCGGGCGATGTTTTTCAGTTGTTGCAATACCGCGTGCTCCACCTCGCCGGTGTAGATCTTTACCGGCACGGTGCCGGGTGGTGCATTGCCATTCAGTACCATTTTTACAGGCATAACGAACCCCTGGATTTCTCCACGTATTTATAGAATCTGCCTTTCAGGAACCGAAAATAAAAAACCCCGGCATCAGCCAGGGCTTTTGGAAATTCTGGCTTGAAAGGCACTGCTACCTCTCAAGCGCAAGCACATGAAAGGTGTATCAGGTAAAACGCATTGTCAGATTTTGATACCGCATTTCATGTACTCCTTTTGTCTGTATTCCACCGTGGCGCGGAGCGCGGGGAATGGGAGGTTGTTCGGAAAGTGGGGCGATTTTAACCAGCCAAAATAGAATGTCAATACAAAGGGTGTAGGGTGTAAGCAGGCTCTTACAGTGCATTCCCGTCCTTTCCCTACCGCACAAGATAGACTCTGACTCTTTCAGCGATCTAAACCTATAATAATGCCCGCACCAGTTTTCTGCCGACAGGTCACCAGTATGCACCCGGACATTCTCTTCGAAGACGAGTATCTCGTCGCCGCCTACAAACCCGAGGGCTGGCTGGTGCACCGCTCCGACATCGACCGCCACGAGAAGCGGGTACTGCTACAGTACCTGCGCGATCGGGTCGGCTGCCGTCTCTACCCCATCCACCGGCTGGACAAGCCCACCTCCGGTGTCATCGTCTTCGGCAAGAGCGGGGAAATCGCCGCGCGGGTACAGGCCCGGATGGAGGGCGATGAAACGGTAAAGAAATATATCGCTGTCTGCCGGGGCTATTGTCCCGAAGAAGGTTTGATCGACCACCCCCTGCCACCGGTCGCCGATTTCAAGCACCAGCGCAAACGCCCCAAAGCGGAATTGCCCCACCAGCCCGCCGTCACCCTCTTTCGCCGACTGGACACCATCGAACTGCCCTACCCGGTGGACCGCTACCCCACCAGCCGCTACTCACTGGTGGAAATAGAGCTGAAAACCGGCCGCCGGCACCAGATCCGCCGACACTTCAAGCATATCCACCACCCGCTGATCGGCTGCCCCAAGTACGGCAAGTCGGTGCACAACCGTTTCTTTGCAGAGTGGTACGGCTGTGGCAGGCTGCTGCTTCACGCACTGCAGCTACAACTGGACCACCCGGAAACCGGTGAGCGCCTGGACCTCGTGGCAGTGCCGCAGGGCCCCTTTATGTCGCTGATCCGGGATTTCGACTGGCATTTACCGGACCACTGACTGGTAGATAAGACCAGTAGGAAAACCCGTTTATAGTTGCGCGAAGCCTTTACTGGATATGATTTATGACGACTGACTCCCTCCGCACAGCCACGCTTGTAACATTATTACTTTTATTGGTGGTATCAGCCTGTGGCAAAAGCGACGCCAGCACACAGGTACAAATCATCCTGCCCGAAGACATCGCCGAATACCGGCAAGTGATGGCGGAATACGCCCAGGTGGGCGGAAAGGACCCCTTCCCTTCGGTCAGAATGGTAAAACGTCCCTTCCAGAGGGCCGGGAAACAGCCTGTGGCCGCAGCCCTGACACAAAGGGTCGCCCGGACCATTCTGGAAAATCGACCGCAGGCAGCAAAGCTGGTTTACTTTCGCCGAGTCGACAACACCGCCTATGTCGTGCTCGCCATGGATGAAAATGCCTGGGCCGGCATCTCGGCCACCATTGCTGCGGTGCGTCCGCTGATCACATTGAACCTGAAACAGTTTCCCGATATCGACAAAGTAGTATTCGGCCGGCCTCCCGGGTCGGAGAGAGGCGACACCAAAAATGGCGGAGAAAAACCGGGCGCCGGATGAAAGCTACCGCGCTGAAACAGATTACGCCGCAAAATGCTCCCATCCGTTTTACAACAATAAGCACAGTTCCATGCTCAAGATCTCTAATCACATACGCTCAACCCTGATTGTCCACTGCCTGCTGGCTACCGCCGTCCTGATCTCCCATGGTGCCCACAGCGATACACCGTCGGAGGCGCCACTGCCAGAGCTGATTCCCTGGAAGGGCGACTCCGAAAAACGCATCGTGCGCGAGGGCGAATGGGTAACGCCGGCAGAGGCTAACGGCTTTCGCACCACACCGGATTACCAACAGACCCGGGCGTTTATCAGCCGCCTGGTCGACGCCAGTGCGGCTATCAAAGCCAGCGACATCGGCACCTCTGCCGGCGGGCGGCAGGTCCAACTGGTGACCCTGAGCGAGGGCGGCAGTGATCCCGGCAAAAACGGCAAGCCCAGCCTACTGGTACAGGCCGGTATTCACTCCGGCGAGATCGACGGCAAGGACGCCGGCCTGATGCTGCTGCGGGATTACGTCAATGGCGACAAAGCATTGCGACAGTTGATCGGGCACGCCAACCTGTTGTTCATCCCCATCCTCAATGTCGACGGCCACGAACGCGCCAGTCTCTATACCCGCATGAACCAGCGCGGCCCGGAAAACGCCGGCTGGCGCAGCAACGCCAACAACCTCAACCTGAATCGCGACTACACCAAGCTCGACACCCCCGAACTGCGGGCGGTGATGGATGTGATCAACGACTACCGGCCGAGCCTCTACCTGGATATCCACGTTACCGACGGCGAGGACTACCAGTACGACATCACCTACGGCTACAACGGCTCCTTCGCCACCGATTCACCGGCCATCACAAACTGGCTGGAAACCCGGCTGCAGGAAGACCTGGACACAGCACTGGCAGATGCGGGCCATATTCCCGGCCCGCTGATTTTCGGTGTGAATTCAAAGGAGTTTGCCGACGGCATCAACCACTGGACGGCTCCGCCGCGCTTCTCCAACGGCCTGGGAGACCTGCGCCACCTGCCCACGGTACTGGTGGAAAACCACTCCCTGAAACCCTATCGCCAGCGGGTGCTGGGGACCTATGTGCTGATCGAGGCCGCCCTGGAAGCGCTGGCGGAGGATGGCAAGGCCCTCGATAAAGCCATCACCAGCGATCAACAACGCCGCCCCGAAACCCAGGTGCTGGAATGGCACAGTAACGACAAGCCGGACCTGTCCGTCTACGCAGACGAGCCGTTCAAGGGCATCGCCTACCAAAAGAAACAGAACCCCATCACCGGCGACGAGCAGGTAGTCTGGCTGGGCCAGGCCAGGGACTATCCGTCCCTGCCCGTCTATGTCGACAACGTCAAAGGCGTCGAAGTACGGGTTCCGGAAGCCTTCTACCTGCCAAAACACGAGGCGCGGGTATTGGAGCGGCTGAAAGTGCACGGTATCGAAATGGCGGAAGCAGAAGGTGACTCAGCCGAGTTGACCCAATTCAGGGTCGACCGGCACGAGTTCGCCGACAACCCTTTCGAGGGCCATTTCCGGGTCGAGGGGGAATTCAGCGAAGAGCAGATCGAAGTTCCACTCGGCGGTTATGTCAAAGTCAGCACCGACCAGCCGCTGGGCAAACTGGCCGTGGCGCTGCTCGACCCGCGCGGGCCGGACTCCCTCTTCCAATGGGGCTTTTTCAACCAGGTTTTCCAGCGCACCGAATACTACGAACCCTACGCGCTGGTGCCGCTGGCAGAGAAGATGATGGAGGAGGACCCGGGACTGAAGAAGGCGTTCGAAGAGCGGCTGCAGGACAAAGCGTTTGCGGAAGATCCGCGGGCTCGGATGGACTTCTTCTACCAGCGAAGCCCGTATTTCGACCAAGCCTATTTGAAGTACCCGGTCCTGATGGAGTACTGACGTTCCCCGTTCAAGAACGCCAGGTTATTGAGAGTCTCACAATTATATTAACCGTTGTCCGGATTCCTTCAACAGCGGACGAGTCCTGTATTCACTCCATATGATCGTCATTCCGGACTTGATCCGGAATCCAGGCCGCCGGGGCACCTTCGCTGGGTCCCGGATCGTTTTGTCATGCCGGACTCGATCCGGTACCGGGATGACGGCCCCGGAGGGTGGGCGAAGGAACGCAGCGACGTGCCCGACTTCTGCGGCGCTGATGGGCAGGATCCCACCATGGATGGCGGCGTGCCGCATCGATACCTACATCGATATCTCGCCGGAAAACTCCGCTTCTGCGGCCCGGGGAAATTCGTCGAGTACGCCCAGTTCATCGCCCAGCGATCGAAGCCGGTCGCGACTGATCTCACCCTCGTCACACAGGGCCGCCAGAGCCGCATAGGCGATGCTGGCGACGTCCACCTCGAAGTATTTGCGCAACTGCCGGCGCGAATCGCACAGCCCGAAACCGTCGGTGCCGAGGGTGATATAGCGCCCCGGCACCCAGCGCGCGATACTCGCCGGCAGCGCGCGCATATAGTCGGTCGCCGCCACAATCGGCCCGTCTACGGGGCCGAGCAACTCCTCCAGGTAGGATACACGCTTCTCCTCCGGCGCCATCCGCTTCTGCCGCTCCACCCGCTCCGCGTCGCGCGCCAGTTCCGTATAGCTGGTAACGCTCCACACATCCGCAGCAATACCGCGATCCACCAGCAGCGCCTGGGCTTCCAGCACCTGCTGCATAATGCTGCCACTGCCGAACAGCTGTACGGACGGCTGCCCGCTCCCAACATTGTCCGCCGGGCGGAACAGGTAGATACCCTTTCTGACCCCCTCCTCGATGCGCCCCTGCGCACCGTCGGGAATCGCCGGCATCGGATAGTTCTCGTTGTAGACGGTCAAGTAGTAGAAAACCTGTTCGCCCCGCTCGTACATCGTTTCGATACCGTCGCGCAGCAGTATCGCCAGCTCGTAGGCAAAGGCCGGATCGTAGCTGCGCATATTGGGCACGGTGGATGCGAGGATATGGGAGTGGCCGTCCTGGTGCTGCAGGCCCTCGCCGTTCAGGGTGGTGCGGCCGGCGGTGCCGCCGAGCAGGAAGCCGCGGCACATGCTGTCGGCACAGCCCCAGATCATGTCGCCCACCCGCTGGAAGCCGAACATGCTGTAGAAGATATACAGCGGAATCGTCGGTATGCCGTGGTTGGCATAGGCCGTACCGGCGGCCTGGAAGGAGGCCATGGCGCCGGCCTCGCAGATGCCCTCCTGCAGTATCTGCCCGTCCGCCGCCTCGCGATACGGCAACAGGCTGTCGGCGTCCACCGGCAGGTATTTCTGGCCACCGGGGGCGTAGATACCGGCCTCGCGAAACAGCGCCTCCATGCCGAAGGTGCGCGCCTCGTCCGGCACGATCGGCACTATGTATTTGCCGACATCTTTGTCCTTGATCAGTTTTGCCATCATGCGCACCACCGCCATGGTGGTGGACAGGGCGCGCTCTCCGCTGCCGCGGTAGAACTCTTCAAACAGTTCCCTGCCCGGCGCCGCCAGCGGTGGGCAATCCACCCGGCGCGACGGCATGCCGCCGCCGAGGGCGCGGCGCTTTTCCCGCAGGTAGCGCAGCTCTTCGGAATCCTCCGCCGGGCGATAGAAGCCGGCCCGGGCCAGCTCCTCGTCGGCGAGCGGAATGCCGAGCTTCCTGCCGATACTGATGCGTTCCCCAGCGGAAAACTGTTTCTTCTGGTGGGCGGTATTTTTACCCTGGGTGGATTCGCCCAGGCCATCCCCCTTGACCGTCTTGACCAGTATCACCGTCGGCTTGCCGCTGCTCTCCGCGGCCCGGGCGAAAGCGGCATGGATCTTCTTCGGGTCCTGGCCGCCGCGCTTGATCTCGCCGACCTCTTCGTCGGTCAGGCTGCTCATCAGTGACTGCAGCTCGGGGGAGTTTTCCACCCAGTGCTCACGCTGGGCGCCGCCGGGCCGGGTGGAGTACATCTGGTAGTCCCCGTCCAGCGCCTGGTCCATACGTTTTTGCAGCGCGCCGTTGCGGTCGTTCTGCAGCAGCGTGTCCCAGCCGCTGCCCCAGACGACCTTGATCACCTGCCAGTCGGCGCCGCGGAAACTGCGCTCCAGTTCCTGGATGATCTTGCCGTTGCCGCGCACCGGGCCGTCGAGGCGCTGCAGGTTGCAGTTGATCACCAGCACCAGGTTGTCGAGTTTTTCCCGCGCAGCGATATTGATGGTGCCGAGCACTTCCGGCTCGTCTGCCTCGCCGTCGCCGATAAAATTCCAGACCTTGCCGCCGTTGTCCGGCTTCAGTCCCCGGGCCTCCAGGTACTTGGCGAAGCGCGCCTGGTAGATGGCGGAGGGGGTGGAGAGCCCCATGGAGGCGGTGGGCGCCTGCCAGAGTTCCGGCATCTGGCGCGGGTGCGGGTAGGAGGACAGGCCGCCGCCCGGCTGCAACTGGCGGCGGAAATTCTGCAACTGCCGCTCGCTGAGCCGCCCTTCCAGAAAGGCCCGGGCATAGATACCGGGCGCCGCATGGGCCTGGACATTGACCAGGTCGCCGCCGTACTCCGCATTTCGACAGCGGAAGAAATGATGGAAGCCCACCTCGAGCACAGTCGCGGCAGAGGCATAGGTGGCAATATGCCCGCCCACACCGGAACCGCTGTCGGCCGCCTGCAATACCATGGCGATGGCGTTCCAGCGAATGATGTTCTCGATACGCTGCTCGAGCTTGAGGTTGCCGGGATAGGCCGGCTGTTCGGACAGCGGAATGGTATTTCGGTAGGGGGTATTCAGCGGTGCGTCTTCCAGCGGCACACCGCCCCGGACCAGTCGCTCCTGCAGCGCCCGCAATATCTCCCGCGCGCGATCACCTCCCTGGTGCCGCAGTATGTCGTCCAGCGACTCCAGCCACTCCTGCAGCTCCAGGTCCTGTTCCCCCGCGAAATCCCGCGGATCGATTGGCATATTCACGGTGCACTATTCCCTGCTCGGTACTCGTGGAAACAGCCCGGCGACACCCGATGCCGGGCAGCGCCAACGCCTGTTGAGCGCCGCCCTATCGGCATCGCGCCGCGGCCAATTTTTATGAGTGGAATTCCGCGATCAGCGGGCAACGGACAGGGCCTGCCCGAGATCCGCCACTATGTCTTGGGCATTTTCCAGGCCGACCGCGAGCCGGATCAGGGTGCGGGAGATACCCGCTTCCGCCAGCTCCTCCGGCTCGTAGGTGGAGTGCGTCATGGAAGCCGGGTGCTGGATCAGGGTCTCGGCGTCGCCGAGACTGACCGCGCGCTTGCACATCTGCAGCTTGTTGATAAACGCCACCGCCTGTTCGAAGCTGCCCTTGAGCTCAAACGCCATCACGCCGCCGGCACCGCGCATCTGCCTGCCGAGCAGCGCATGACCGGGGTGGTTCGGCAGCCCGGGATAGTAGACCTTCTCGACGGCGTCGTGGTCCTGCAGGTATTCGGCCACCAGCTGTCCGTTCTCACCGTGGCGCTGCATCCTCAGGTGCAGGGTCTTCAGGCCGCGGATTACCAGCCAGGCATCGTGAGGGCTCATCACCGCGCCCATGTCCTTGCGCGTGGTCATCTTGATGCGATCGATCAACTCCCCCGGCCCGCACAGGATACCGGCCACCACATCGCCGTGGCCATTCAGGTATTTGGTGGCGGAGTGCAGCACCAGGTCGATGCCGTGGCTGGCCGGGCGCTGCAGGATCGGTGACATAAAGGTGTTATCGATCACCGTGGTCAGGTCGTGCTGCCGCGCGATCGCGGCGACGGTATCCAGGTCGATCACCGTCATGCAGGGGTTGATCGGCGTCTCGCCGTAGATCACTTTCGTATTCGGCCTGATCGCCGCGCGCAGCGCCTGCTCGTCGGCCAGGTCCACGAAGCTGACCTCGATACCCAGCGCCGGCAGCTGGTGGTTGAACAGTGCAAAGGTGCAGCCGTAGAGGCGGTGGGAGGTCACCAGGTGATCGCCGGCCTTGAGCAGTGCCAGCACCGCCGACGACACCGCCCCCATGCCGGAACCGAAAGCGGCCGCGGCTTCGGTTCCCTCGAGCAACGCCATGCGCGCCTCCAGCTCCTCGACGGTGGGATTGCCCAGCCGGGAATACATATGCCCCCCATCCTCACCGGCAAAGCGCTGCGCGCCCTGCTGCACATTGTCGAAGACAAAGGTCGAGGTCTGGTAGATCGGCGTCGACAGTGTCCCGAACTCTCCCTGGGATTTTTTGCCGCCATGAATGGTATTGGTTTCGATATTCTTGGATTCCCACATATGTGCCTCATTTATCATTATTAATTCGGCGGCTCACACATGGGCAAGCCGCCTAGGGTTCCGGCAATTCCAGTTGTGTCGTCTGCTTGAGTGCCTTCAACACGATGCTGGTATGTATCCGGGCAATGCCCCGCAGGGGGATCAGCCGCTCGGCGATAAAACGGTCGAGTGCGCGGTTGTTCACGGTGGAGACCTTCACCATATAGTCGTACTCACCGGTAACGTGATAGCACTCGAGCACCTCCGGCATGGCCACCAGGTTATCCAGCACCTCGGCAATGCGCTCGTGCTGGTGCAGCTCCAGCGCAATCTCGATCAGCGCCAGGTTGTCGTGACCCAGCTTTTCCCGATCGAGCATCGCGGCGTAGCCGCTGATATAACCCTCCTCCTCCAGCCGCCTGACCCGGGCCAGCGTGGCCGGCGGCGACAGGTGCACGCGATCGGACAGCTCCACATTGCTGATACGCCCCTCGACCTGCAGGACCCGCAGGATGGCGATATCCGTGCGATCCAGCGACGAAATAGAGTTTAACATTCTGCGACCTTTCCGGATTTAAATTAGGAAACCCTCACACTATTCCGAATAGTATTAACCTACAAGCCTACCCAGCATTCGCGAGTGAAGAATATTCCGTGCCCGCCGATTCGGGCTTGCTGAATGTTAGGTAGGGTGGACCTTTGCCGGGGGATGGTTCGAATGGGATTCTCCGGCGGATATCGCCGGCGGCACGGTTCGGTACGGCTCACAGGCCCAGGCAACAGGCGTTCAAGCAGCAACCAAAGTGATCAATAAATGGACCAAAAAGCGCTTTCCGCCACCGAGGAACTCGGTAAGTCATTGATTCCCAAAAGCATTTTCCCAGAAAGGAGTTGACTCCGATGAGGCAGGCCACTACTGTGCGCACCCTCGACGCGCTCGTAGCTCAGCTGGATAGAGTACCTGGCTACGAACCAGGCGGTCGGAGGTTCGAATCCTCCCGAGCGCGCCATACAAAAAGGCCCCATCCAAACGGATGGGGCCTTTTTTGTATGGTCCGTTCGGGCGGTGGACGAAACTCCCCAGGTTCGATCAACTCGCGCCAGCGAGTTGAGACCGAACGCAGATGACCCCGCAGGGTCAAAACACGCCCAAGCGTGTTTTGAGTCCATCCTCGAAGGCAGTCCATTCACTCGTTCCGAACACCCAGTTTGGAATCGACATCTTCACTATTACCACGCGGAGGCAATATACACTTCCTGAATGGGATGCAGGTCTTCATATGTATATTTTTTGGCCAAATTCTACGAGATATATTACCCTGCCCCTACTTACTCTGCTCCGAATATTCCAAGGACAAAGTGTTGGATATATTACCAAACGCCCTCTTCCGCCGCGCCGATATAAAGACTCTGTTGCGGCGAGAGAATGCCGCCGTGCTTTACAAGCGGCTTGACCAGAACCTTATTGATAAAGCCATATTTTTAACCCTACCCGCCATACTGTATGTAAAGAACGGGGCCATAACATGTCGCAACGATGATGGCAGCTACGCCGAAGCCGATGCAGGCGAACTGGTCTGCCTGCCCAAGGACCTGTATGCGGTATCAGATTATGTGTCAGCCCCGGAAACAGATAACGGCGAGTTCAGCGCACTACTTTTCTTTTTTGACGCCGGCATCATAGAACGCAATCTGCAATCGCTACCCAAGCCCGGCGTGCGGTCAAATCAGCCCTGCACCCATAGCGCCAACCAAACGATACGAACTTACATGGAAGCGATAAACGCCGTCTATGCAAACGGCGTGCACTCTGCCGCCCTGCTGGACGCCAAACTACAGGAGCTACTTCACCTTCTACTGCTGGAAGAATCCACTGCCGAGTTTCTGACACCGCTTCATACCGCCCTGACAACAGGTGGCAAAAGAGACATTATGGGGTTCATGCAGCGCAATTACACTCTGGACTTGCGCACAAAGGACTTTGCAGAGCTCTGTGGCCGCAGCGAGTCCAGCTTCCAGCGCCAATTCAAGGCAATCTTTGGAACCCCGGTCAATCAGTGGTTGATCGAAAAACGCCTCACCGAAGCAAACCGCCTACTTCGCGAACACGACTATTCCGTTACCGACGTTGCTCTCCAGGTGGGCTACCGCAATGTATCCCATTTCATCCAGGCCTACCGTCGATACTTCAACCATACTCCCCGTCAGGCACAGTTGACCGAATAGCGATATTTTTGCCCTGATTTTGATAGTTGCCGCCCCCTCAGCGCGCTAATGTATCGCCATCTTTGAAACCCCTGAGGAGGCGATATGAGCACCACAGTCATCGTAAATTTTAATACCAAACCCGAACTAGTCAGCGATTTCGAAAAGACGATGGAACAGGTAAAACAAGACCTGCCCAGCGTGGAAGGCTGTGAGAGAGTCGATATCTTTCAGAGCCTCCAGGAGAAAACCCATTTTGTGGTCGTCGAACAATGGGCAAGCGAGGACGCACACCAACAGCACCTGTCCGAGTTGAAAAGCCAGGGTGTATGGGATGCGTTGTTGGAACAACTTGAGACAGAACCGGAAGGCATATACCACGAACAGCTTTAGCGCCCGGGCCGACATCTACTGGCAAAAACGAATAAGGGTCCGACCCGCAAGGGTCGGCCCCTTTTATAGGGTTTGCTTGATCGAGCGAGAAACTCGTCAGAAGAAATCGCGAAAGCGAGCCCGCAGGGTCAAACCCCGCCCAGGCGTTTTTTGAGTCCATCCTGCCCTTGCCGCTGGCACCAAAGCCTTCCCGCTATTCGACACCGCAGCCCCTATGCCGGCGCATCAACCAGCTTTTCCCTATACTCTAAAACGGTTACTCTGGCCCGAACCAGAGAACGACAACAACAAAGAAAGGGGAAAGCAGTGCGCCATCCGTTGCCCTACGGTCTGGACCAGTACGACATCCGGTTCCGCACCCTGCCCACCAACGGCATCCACCTGAATGTGGCCGAAGCCGGCGAAGGCCCGCCGGTGTTCCTGCTGCACGGCTTTCCCGAGTGCTGGGCCAGTTGGGGACCGCAGATCAGATTCCTGTTGGACAGGGGTTACAGGGTCGTGGCCCCGGAGATGCGCGGCTATGGCGACAGCGACGCTCCCGAAGACGTCATGGCCTACGACACCGTAGAGCTGGCCGCAGACGTAATCGGCCTGCTCGATGCCTACAACCAGCAACAGGGCGTCATTATCGGCCACGACTGGGGCTGCATCGTCGCCTGGCACACCGCCTGGCTGCACCCGGAGCGCATCAAGGGCGTCGGCGGCCTGAGCGTGCCCTGGTTCGGGCGCGGACAGACGGACACCCTGAGCGCACTGAAACGGCAGATGGGCGATAGCTATTTCTACATCATCGATTTCCAGAGAGCCGCCGCCCACGAGGCCCTGAACCGCGACAAAACCAGATCGCTGGAGGGCATACTCACCGGTCACTTCGACCTGCTGGGACAAGAGACCGGCGACGCGAATCTGCTGGAGCGCATCACCCTGCCCGAACAGCCCCCGGAATATATGCCGCGGGATTTTCTCGACTACATCGTCAGCCGCTACCAACGCCACGGCTTCGAACCACCGCTGAACTGGTACCGCAACTTCGAGCGCACCTGGCAGCGCACTGCCTCACAGAAAGACAACACCATCACCGTACCGGCAATGTACCTGACGGGCAGCAGGGACTGGACCCACCGCTATGCGGAGAGTATCGGCCTGGATATGCACCGTCAGTGCAGCGACTTACGTATCCATGAAGTAAAGGAGGCGGGACACTGGATCGGGCAGGAGGAACCGGATTGGGTGAACCGCGAGATTGCGGAGTTTCTCGCGTTGATCGAGCATTAATAGGTCGCAGGGTACTTGCGATTGCGGGCACTTCCTTTCCCGCTCACTGCTTACCTTCATCTTATAAAACGCGCCGACAACGGTCACTGTACTGCTTTCCTGCGCCTGAAAACACCAGCTTGCCAAACCAGGCCACAACTCAGGGCTTCACGCTCGATATCAGCCAATATGGGCCTCCGGCATATCTCAAGCGATCATTTTTTGATCAAACCATGCGCCGGCACAAGTCATACAAACGTCCAAGAACTGGTATAGTTCGCATCTCTCATCCCCGACTACAGGTGACTATCAGAAGGAGAGCCCCCGGTGATCACTGAGGCCAAACGCGCTTTGCGGTACGCTGCCAATGGTCTACCGGTGCGCCTTATCCGATTGTTGCCCCGCCACATCCCGATTGCGTTCAAACTGGCGGTGGTCATGACACTGCTGCTGGTGCTGGGGATGGCGAGTCTGGGTCTGTTTATCAGCGACAACCAGAGTCGCCTGATTCGCACACAGCTGGATGATTTCGGCAGCACCATGGCAGTACAGCTGGCCAAACTGGCCAGTGAGCCGATTCTGTCGGAGGACAACCTGAACCTGCGTATGCTGACCGCCAACCTGGGCCAGGACGAGAAAATCCTCGGCTCAGCGATATACACGCTCGACGGCGAGCTGCTATCGGCGACCGGTGTCCAGCCCGAGCTGACCGATACTCCATTCGATTCCACCGGGGTTCTATCCCGGCCCTGGTTCCAACACACGGCAGACGGATCCCCCGAGCGACTGATCAGTTTTACCGCCCCGGCGGCTTACCAGGGCGTCCGGGTCGGCTCGGCGGTGGTGACCCTGTCGGCGTCGCAGATGGACCAGGCCGCAATCAGCGCCCGCAACGCCATTGTCTACGCCACCCTGGGCATGACCGTACTGGCTTCCCTGCTGGCCTATTGGCTGAGCCGGCGCCTGTCGCTCCCGATCCACCACCTGATGGAGGCGACCGAAGCCATCGGCCGCGGCGACCTGGCCACCCGGATCGACCAGCGGCGCAACGACGAACTCGGCTACCTGTTCGAGGGGTTCAACAATATGGCGGCCGGGCTGCTGAGGAAATCGCAGGTCGAGCGGGTCTTTTCCCGCTACGTGTCGAAAAACGTGGCCGACGAGGTACTGGCCAACCTGGAGGAGATCCGGCTGGTCGACCGCCCCATCGAGGCAACGGTGGTGTTCGCCGATATCACCGGCTTTACCGCCATGTCGGAAAAGCTGCAGCCGAGCCAGGTCTCCGAACTGCTGAACGAATATTTCTCCTATATTTCACGCGCCTGCGCACTGTATGGTGGCGTGGTCGACAAGTTTATCGGCGACTGCGCGATGCTGGTATTCGGTGCACTCGAGGACGATTCCGACCACGCGTTCAACGCAGTCAGCTGCGCGGTACTGATTCAACAACTGGCGGCGCAGCTAAACGAGCGCCGCCGCGCCGACGGCCGGCCGGAAGTACATTTCCGCATCGGCATCAACAGCGGCGCGATGCTGGCCGGCAACCTGGGCTCCGACGAGCGGATGGAATACACCGTGGTCGGCGATGCCGTCAACCTGGCATCCCGACTGTGCAGCGAGGCCCGGGCGGATCAAACCATCATTCGCGAACAATTGTTCACCACACTGGAGACCCGCATCATCGCACAGGCCGAACGGACAATGCCGATCCGCGGCAAATCAACGCCGGTGGGAATCTATTCAGTGCAGGACATCCACCACCAGGGCCAGGAGCTGCTACAGGCCAACCTGCAGAAGCTGCTCAACAGCCGCGCTCGTCAACAGACCCGGCAGGCAGTCGAGCATGCCTAATCGTTGCTTAGCGCTTTTGTGGTTCCTGCTGCTACCGTTACTGCCGGCGTGCAGCCTGCTCCCCACGCAGCAACAGGCACCGGAGGTTTTTCCAGCCGACACACTGCAACAGGCGCGCCAGCAGTCCGCCGAACTCGGCCGACTGCGGAAACTCGATACTGCGACACCGGCCCAGCAACAACAAATCAAACAGCTGGATAGCAGTCTGCAGCAGTTTGAACAAAACGCAATCCGCACCGCGAGCCGCCTGGAGAAACAGGGCGACTGGTATGATGCCGCACAGGTTTTCCAGGCGGCCACAGGCGTACTGCCAGACAGCCGGACACTGAACAAGGCACAGCAACAATTTTTGCAGCGACGCCAGTTGCGCGAAGAACGGGTGCGAATGGAACTGGCAATCCACCGCGGCGAGCAGCTACTGCACAACGCCGAGGCCTACCAGCGCCTGCGACAACTCAAAGGCCCAGACGTGCTGAGCTGGCTGGAGCAGAAGAACTTTCAGCGCAAATGCAGTAATTCAGTAAAGGCGCTGCAGCATCATGCGCAACAGGCCTTGCAGCGAGAAAACTATGCGCTGGCACAGCGCGCCTTGAAAGTGACACGCAAACTGTACAACCACGATCCACAGCAGGACGAGGAACAGCGCAAAGCCATCGACCACGACCTGGCCCTGGCCAACCACCGGCTCCGCCATTCGAAACGCCAGACGGTCAGGCGCGCCCCGAAGAAAAAGGACAGCAAGCGCTACATCGCGGAATTACAACAGGCACTGAAGGCCGGTGACCTGCAGAGTGCGCGGCAGCACCTGAGCCGGCTACGGCAGGAGTCGCCGCAAGATCCGCACCTGCAGCCCCTGCAATCGCGGTTCCAGGCACAGCTGAGCACGCGGGTCAAAATCGCGATTAAGCGAGGCAATGAGCTGTACAGCAAGGGGAAAATTCAGCAAGCCGTGGGAGTCTGGCGCGAAGTGCAGGCCCTGGATCCCGATAATGTGGAATTGGAGACTAATATCGCTCGGGCTGAAAAAGTACTGGAAAACCTGAAAGCCCTGTCGGCATCGCCCGGCTCCGAGCTTTAGCTTCCAATCTATCTCTCCTGCGCCCACTCAAAAGTAGCCAACGGCTTGCTGGATGCCTAATTTGGTTGAACTAATCCATCTCAAAGGACGCTATACCCGCTCTAAAAGTAACAATTCATGATAATGTGGCGTAATCCGCCTGCCGTGATCGTATTCCACGGCTTGCAACTCCTTTTCAGAATATCCATTCCTGCAGATGATATTGCTTCATTTTCATCTTGAAAATGCTAACTGATAAGCACCTTATTTCGCCAATTTCTCTCGACCAAAACCTGTTCTCGACTACACTCCCTTTGCTGAACCAATAAATCATTTCACACTCAGCAATCATACTTTTATCTACTTCTCGATGTATCTTCCAGAGCCAAATCCGGCCTCCGCAATTTACGCGATTTAACAACCAATACTGGGGTTTCCATCATGAAAGCTAACAGTCCACTCTCCCTATTCCTGGGATTACTCTCTTTAGTTCTATCACTTTCCCTAGCCTCCCCAGCCAATGCTCAGACTGTCGATGCTTCCTGTGTACTGGGCAATATCGGCCTTGATTTTAACCCTCCCCTTACCCTAACCAGCCAAGCGACGAGCTTGAATGGCTCCGGATACGTCGATGGCTGCATTTTTTTATCGGATCAATCAACTCATTCTGCAGTTATTGACGACATCCAGGGGAGTGGAAACCTGTCATGCCTGGTAAACACGGATGCGAGTGGGACAGCGTCATTTATCTGGGATGATCAAGTAGTTAGCAGTATAAACTGGGAATCCATACAGGTTGAGTTGTTCAATGTTGAACTTGGCCTACCGTCGATACCTCGAGTTTTTGTTCTACAAGGTGAAGTTCAATCTGGTCGGTTTACAGGAAGCATTCTCACTATCACTTACAATGATATTCCAACACTCACCTATCTCGACTGCCTGTTTGGAGGGCTAGACTCTATCAGTGGTCCGGTAACTATGCAGTTTGTACAGCCACCGTCAAACTGATATTGACACAAAAAATATGTGACAACCTGTTAACCTGAGTCTTACACCACTTAAGCAACAAGGGCGGCGGATTGTCTTGTCACTACTGGCTTTGAAAACTGTCGACAAGGAAGTCCGCCGTTTGTTTTTTCCTGCAGCATAGAATAGAAAACGAGCTTCTGAGCCCAGCAGAGCAGAACAAGAAGTATCAAACGCCGCAGCAGTTATAGCCCCTTTCGACTGCAATGTATTTCACCAGTACATGCGTCACTGCTATTAACGACGTCCGGCGCCAGTCCCACTCGCAAGATTCACCTGTTCTATATGCCCAGAACGACGTATTGAAAACACGAGCAGCTCGGTCAGCAACATTGTAGTCCGTAAGAACTTAATGCGGCTCGAATTTCGGACACAAAAAAGCCCGCACATGGCGGGCTTCTTCGAAAATAATGGTCGGAGCGGCGGGATTTGAACCCACGACCACCACACCCCCAGTGTGGTGCGCTACCAGACTGCGCTACGCTCCGACGGTAAGATCAAGCTTTAGAACGTCTCTAAGTGCTTGATTTGTAAGGGCATCGCATTGCGATGAGGCGCAAATCATACCGAAGTGAGGCGGGATTGCAAGCCTGGATTGCGCCTTTTTGGAATCCTGTTCCAGGCTCCCTGCCCCTTCAGGTTTCCAGCAGGGTCAGCACCCCTTCCAGCTCGGCAATCACCTGCGGCAGCACCTGTTGCAGCTGCACGCTCTCGGCCTTGCGGCTGCCTGTTTCCATCTGCAGGCGGGCGCCGCCGATAGTGTAGCCCTCGCTGTAGAGCAGCGCGCGGATCTGGCGGATCAGGATGACGTCCTGGTGTTGGTAGTAGCGGCGGTTGCCGCGGCGTTTGACGGGGCTCAGTTGCGGGAACTCCTGTTCCCAATAGCGCAGCACGTGCGGCTTTACCGCGCAGAGCTCGCTCACCTCTCCGATGGTGAAATAGCGTTTGCCGGGAATGGTGGGCAATTCGCTATTATGACTGGCTTCCAGCATCTTCTTCTACTCGTGCCTTGAGTTTCTGTCCCGGTTTGAAAGTGACCACACGGCGGGCGGAAATGGGGATTTCCTCGCCGGTCTTGGGGTTGCGGCCGGGGCGCGGGCTCTTGTCCCGCAGGTCGAAATTACCGAAACCGGACAGCTTTACCTGCTCGTTATTTTCAAGCGCGTTGCGGATCTCCTCGAAAAAGTATTCGACGATCTCCTTGGCTTCGCGTTTGTTAAAGCCCAGCTCTTCGTACAGTTTTTCGGCGAGCCCGGCCTTGGTCAGTGCCTCTGTCATTGGTTCCTACCAATTGATTCAGAGGCGTCGACTCCGGATCGGAAGCGGCCCAAACCGCGGCGGCTTTCAACCCGGTAGCAGACGCTCTCGGGATGCCATACAACCTGCATCCCGGAGCTGAAGCCAAGGCTTGGCTACCGATCAACGCAGGCTGGCGTTGTATTTTTGTTCTAGGGTTCCGACCACCGCATCTACCGCGGCATTGATTTCTTCGTCGGTAAGGGTGCGCGAGGGATGCTGAAAGGTCAACCCCAAAGCGACACTTTTTCTATTGAAATCAATACCTTTGCCTTGATAGACGTCAAAAATCCTGAGGTCCGTCAAGGTTTCGCCGGCGGCATCGACGGCGCTTTCAACCAGGCTCGCGGCGGGCACATCCGCGTCGATCAGCAGGGCCAGGTCGCGGCGCACTTCGGGGAACTTCGACAGCGGCTGGAAGGCCGGCAGGCGGGCCTCGCCCAGGGCCTCCAGGCTCAGTTCGAAGACGAAGGCAGGTTTGGGCAGGTCCAGCTTTTTCTGCAGTTGCGGGTGCAGGGCGCCCACTACACCCACCTCGGTATCGCCGCGCAGTATCCTGGCGCACTGCCCCGGGTGCAGCGCCGGATGTTCACCGGCGGCGAAGCGGAATTCGCCGTCGACGCCCTCACCGGCGCCATAGTGGGACAGGAGCGCCTCTACGTCGGCCTTCACGTCGTAGAAGTCCACCTGGTCCCGGCCGCCGGTCCAGTTCTCGGCGAAGCGCGGGCCGTAGACGAGGCCGGCGAGCATGGGTTCCTGTTCCAGCCCGTCGCCGTCCGTCGGAACGAATCGCAGGCCGGTCTCGAACAGGCGCACGCGGGGCTGCTGGCGATTGAGGTTGTACTGCAGCGCCTTGCACAGACCCGGCAGCAGGGAGGTGCGCATCACCGCCAGGTCGGCGCTGATGGGGTTCTGCAGGGCCACGGGCTCGGCTTGCGGGTCGAACAGGGCCAAGGCGTCGCTGTCGATGAAGCTGTAGGTGATCGCCTCGCTGTAGCCGCGGGCCAGCAGGGTCTGTTCCAGGGCGTCGCGGGCGACCCGGCTCTCCCGCTGCGGCAGGATGTCCAGCGCGGCGCTGAAGCTCTCGCTGGGGATGCGGTTGTAGCCGTAGACGCGCGCCAGTTCTTCCAACAGGTCGGCCTCGATGGCGATATCGAAGCGGAAGCTGGGGACCAGGAAGGTCCAGCCTTCGGCGCCGCTGTCGATCTTTTCCAGGCCCAGGCGGGTGATGATATCGACGATTTCGTCGTCGGCGATGGTCACGCCCAGGCCGCTGCTGACGCGTTCGCGGCGCAGGGTGATGCGGCGCTCGGCGGGCATGGCCTCGGCGAGTTCCCGCAGGTGGACCGGGCCCGGCTCGCCGCCGACGATCTCCAGCAGCAGTTGCGTGGCGCGCTCGGTGGCCTTCTCCTGCAGGTGGTAGTCCACGCCGCGCTCAAAGCGGTGCGAGGAATCCGTGTGCAGGCCGTAGGAGCGGGCCTTGCCGGCGATGGCCAGCGGGTTGAAGTAGGCGCTCTCGAGGAAGATATCGCGGGTGCCTTCGGTAACCGAGGAATCCAGGCCGCCCATGATGCCGGCCATGGCCAGGGGCTTGTCGTCGTCGGCGATCAGCAGTGTGCCTTCCTGCAGTTTCACTTCCTGGCCGTCCAGCAGGGTCAGTGCCTCGCCCTGCTCTGCCATGCGCACCTTGATGCCGCCACTGAGCTTGTTCAGGTCGAAGGCGTGCATCGGCTGGCCCAGTTCCAGCAGGACGTAGTTGGTGACGTCCACCACCGGGTCGATGGCGCGCAGGCCGGCGCGGCGCAGGCGCTCCTGCATCCACAGGGGCGTGGTGGCACTGGCGTCGATATTGCGGATCACGCGCCCCACGTAGCGCGGGCAGGCGTCGCCGGCGGCCAGGGAGACCGGCAGGCTGTCGTCGATCTGCGTGGCCACCGGGGCGACTTCGGGGCCTTCCACCGGGCAGCGGTTGAGTACGCCGACTTCGCGGGCGATGCCGGCGATGCCGAGGCAGTCGGAGCGGTTGGGAGTCAGGTCCACTTCGATGGCGACGTCGTCCAGTTGCAGGTATTCGCGCAGGTCCACACCGGTGGGGGCGTCTTCGGGCAGCTCCCAGATACCGGCGCTGTCTTCGCCCAGTTCCAGTTCGGTCTGGGCGCAGAGCATGCCGAAGCTCTCGACGCCGCGCAGCTTGGCTTTCTTGATCTTGAAGTCGCCGGGGAGTTTGGCGCCCACCAGGGCAAACGGAATTTTGATGCCGGTGCGGGCGTTGGGGGCGCCGCAGACCACCTGCATTTCGCCGTCCGGGTGGCCGGCGACGGTGCAGACGCGGAGCTTGTCGGCGTCCGGATGTTGTTCGCAGGTGAGGATTTCGCCCACCACCACACCGGTGAATTCACCCGCGACCGGTTCCACGCCGTCTACTTCCAGGCCGGCCATGGTGATCTGGTCGGCGAGTTCCTGTGCAGTCAGTTGCGGATTTACCCATTCCCGCAGCCAGGCGTTGCTGAATTTCATAGTCGATCTCTTTTCGTGTTCTTGCTCCGATGGGCACGTCGCTTCGCTCCTTTGCCCATCCTACGGATATGCCGTTGTAGGAGCCTGCTTGCAGGCGAATTGGAGCGGGGCTCCGTTGTTGTTCGCCTGCAAGCAGGCCCCTACCACCGCCTTGCGGCGGGCGGGCTTGCGGCCCGCTGGCCGAGCTGGAGCTCGGCGTTCCCAGGGCGGAGCTGGAGCTCCGCAGTCCCGGGGGGGGGCCGAAAAATAACTCCGCGGGAGCCCGAAGAGCCCTCTCCCCCGGCCCCTCTCCCGGAGGGAGAGGGGAGCTTTGTTAGAACTGCTTCAGGAAGCGCAGGTCGTTGTCGAAGAAGAGGCGCAGGTCGTTGACGCCGTAGCGGAGCATAGCGAGGCGTTCTACGCCCATGCCGAAGGCGAAGCCGGAATAGGTTTCGCTGTCGATATCGCAGGAAGCGAAAACGTTGGGGTGCACCATGCCGCAGCCCATCACTTCCAGCCAGCCGCTGCCGGAGCAGACGCGGCAGCCCTCGCCGCCGCAGGAGGTGCACTGGATGTCCACTTCCGCGGAGGGCTCGGTGAAGGGGAAATAGGACGGGCGAAAGCGCACCGGTACGTCCGCTTCGAAGAAGGCTTTCAGGAACTGGTCCACGCAGCCCTTGAGGTGGGCGAAGCTGACGCCCTTGTCCACCACCAGGCCTTCCACCTGGTGGAACATGGGCGAGTGGGTCACGTCGGAATCGCAGCGGTAGACGCGGCCGGGGCAGATGATGCGGATCGGCGGCGCGGTCTTCTCCATGGTGCGGATCTGCACCGGGGAGGTATGGGTGCGCAACACCGTGGACGGGTCGATATAGAAGGTATCGTGCATGGCCCGCGCCGGGTGGTGGGCGGGAATATTGAGCGCTTCGAAGTTGTGGTAGTCGTCCTCGACCTCGGGCCCCTCCTCCACGGTGAAACCCAGGCGTACGAACAATTCCTCGATGCGGCGCAGGGTGCGGGTGACCGGGTGCGCATTGCCCGTTGCCTCGCCGCGGCCCGGCAGGGTGACGTCGATGGTCTCCTCGGCCAGCTTGGCGTCGATGGCGGCCTGCTCCAGCTCGGTGCGGCGGGCGTTGATCTTTTCCTGCACCCGCTGCTTGGCTTCGTTGATTTTGGCACCGGCTGCCGGGCGCTCTTCAGCAGACAGTTTCCCCAGACCTTTCAGCAGCGCGGTGAGCTGGCCTTTCTTGCCCAGGTAATCCACCCGCACCTGGTCCAGCGCGGCCAGGCCGTCGGCCTTTTCCACCAACTCCAGTGCCTGATCAGTGAGGGACTGCAGATCTTGCATTGAATCCTTCCCGTATGACTTGTTTTTTCTCTGGCCCCGCGTTCGTCAGGAACAGGACGCGCAGGCGATTTTATCTCTCTGCAGCGGGCACGGCGGTGACCGGCTGCATAAAAAAATAGGGAAGGGCCACTACAGCCCTTCCCTATTTTCGTGTCCAGTCCGGGGCACCTACCATCATCACAGGTGCCGCGGCAACTGAAGCGACAACTTACGCTGTCAGGGCTGCCTTGGCTTTCTCAACCACGGCAGCAAAAGCGGCTTTGTCGTAGACCGCCAGGTCCGCCAGGACACGGCGGTCCAGGGAGATGTCGGCCTTTTTCAGGCCGGCGATCAGGCGGCTGTAGGACAGGCCTTCAGTGCGGGACTGCGCGTTGATGCGGGTAATCCACAGCTGGCGGAAGTTGCGCTTTCTGACACGGCGGTCGCGGTAAGCGTACTGGCCGGCCTTGATCACCGCCTGCTTGGCTACACGGAATACACGCGAACGCGCACCGTAGTAACCCTTGGCCTGCTTCATAATTTTCTTGTGACGACGACGCGCCTCTACACCACGTTTTACACGGGCCATAACTCTATCCTCTTAACTCTTGTTGCGAATGGGCCAATTACTTGGCGCGCAGCATGCGATCGACCAGGGTGGCGTCAGACTTGTTCATGGTCTGGGTGCCGCGCAGCTGACGCTTGCGCTTGGTGGTCATCTTGGTGAGGATGTGGCTCTTGTTGGCGTGCTTGTGCTTGTAGCCTGCAGCCGTCTTCTTGAAGCGCTTGGCGGCGCCACTGTGTGCTTTTGCTTTCGGCATTTTGTACTCCAGAGTAAAAATGGGCCTGCGGACAGGCATTTTGAATAACCACCGGCAAACGGCGGCGTTATGAGAGCGGGGAGGCAGCCGTCGCCCAACCGCTTCTCTCTAAAGGAAATCCCGGTATCGCTACCCGAATCTCACTTTTTCTTCTTGCTGGGAGCCATCACCATGATCATCTGGCGACCTTCCATCTTCGGCCGCTGCTCCACAATGGCCAGCTCTTCCAGGTCTTTCTCGATGCGTTGCATCATTTCCATACCCAGTTCCTGGTGCGCCATTTCCCGGCCGCGGAAGCGCAGGGAAATCTTGGCCTTGTCCCCGGCCTCCAGGAAGCGGGTCAGGTTGCGCAGCTTGATCTGGTAGTCCCCGATATCGGTACCGGGGCGGAACTTCATTTCCTTGATCTGCTGCTGCTTCTGTTTCTTCTTGGCGGCATTTTTGGCCTTTTTGGCTTCAAAAATGTGCTTGCCGTAGTCCATGATCTTACAGACTATCGGATCGGAGTCCGGCGCAATTTCAACGAGATCCAGATTGGCCTGCTGCGCGGCTTCCAGTGCTTCATCCAGGGATACGATCCCTACCTGCTCACCGTCGGCGCCGATTAGGCGGACTTCGGACGCCTCGATCTGATCATTGATGCGGGCCTTTTTGGACCGTCCCTTGTTGGCTCGTTTAATAGCTATGGTCTCCCGGTTGCCAAGTCGTGCTAGGAATTCTCAATAGACAAACGGCCGCGGCGATCCACGTCCCGCTTGAGGATGTCCAGGAACGACTCGAAAGTCATGGTTCCCAGATCCTCACCGCTGCGTGTCCGCACGGCGACCGTCTGGTTCTCTACTTCCTTATCGCCAATTACCAGCAGATAAGGAACACGCTGTAGCGTGTGCTCGCGGATTTTAAAGCCGATCTTCTCGTTTCTCAAGTCGGCTTCAGCGCGATACTGCAACTCGCCCAGCCGGGCCTCCAGATTTCGGCAGTATTCGCTCTGGCGGTCCGTGATATTCATGATCGCCACCTGCTGGGGCGCCAGCCAGGTGGGGAAGGCGCCCTCGTAGTGCTCGATCAGTATACCGATAAAACGCTCGAAGGAGCCCAGTGCCGCCCGGTGCAGCATCACCGGGGTCTGGCGCGAGCCATCTTCCGCCACATACTGGGCGTCCAGGCGGCCCGGCATGGAGAAGTCCACCTGGATGGTGCCGCACTGCCAGACGCGGCCCAGGCAGTCCTTCAGGGAGAACTCGATCTTGGGCCCGTAGAAGGCGCCCTCGCCCGGCAGCTCCTGCCAGGGCAGGCCGGCGGTATCCAGGGCGTCGGCCAGGGCCTTCTCGGCCCTGTCCCAGCTCTCGTCGGATCCCACGCGCTTTTCCGGGCGGGTGGAGAGGCGGTAGATGACCTCTTCGAAGCCGAAATCCTTATAGACCGAGTGCAGCAGCTCCATGAAGTCGGACACTTCCGACTGGATCTGGCCCTCGCCACAGAAGATATGGCCGTCGTCCTGCACGAAGCCGCGCACGCGCATCAGGCCGTGCAGGGAACCGGACGGCTCGCTGCGGTGGCAGGAGCCGAATTCCGCCAGGCGCAGCGGCAGGTCGCGGTAGCTGCGCAGACCCTGGTTGAACACCTGCACATGGCAGGGGCAGTTCATCGGCTTGATGGCGAACTGGCGCTCCTCGCTGGTGAGCGAGAACATGTCGTCGCTGAACTTGTCCGCGTGGCCGGAGCGCTCCCACAGGCTGAAGTCCACCAGTTGCGGCGTCTTGATCTCCCGGTAGCCGTACTCGCGCTGGCGCTGGCGCATGTACTGCTCGATGGTGCTGTAGATGGTCCAGCCGTTGGGATGCCAGAACACCATGCCGGGCGCCTCTTCCTGAATATGGAAGAGATCGAATTTCTTCGCCAGCTTGCGATGATCGCGCTTTTCCGCCTCTTCGATGCGGTGCAGGTAGGCCTTGAGCTCCTTCTTGTTGCCCCAGGCGGTACCGTAGACACGAGTCAGCATCTCGTTGTTGGCGTCGCCGCGCCAGTAGGCGCCGGCCACCTTGGTCAGCTTGAATGCCTTCAGCTTGCCGGTGGACGGCACGTGCGGGCCGCGGCAGAGGTCTTCGAAATCGCCCTGGCGGTACAGGGAGATATCCTCGTCCGAGGGGATATCGGCGATGATCTGCGCCTTGTACTCCTCGCCCATGTCGCGAAAGTATTTCACCGCTTCGTCGCGCGGCATCAGGCGGCGGCTGACCGGGATATCTTCCCTGGCCAGCTCGTTCATGCGCTGCTCGATCTTCTCCAGGTCTTCCGGCGTAAACTGGCGCTCGTAGGCGAAGTCGTAATAGAAGCCGTCCTCGACCACCGGGCCGATGGTGACCTGCGCGGACGGGTACAGCTGCTTGACCGCCTGGGCCAGCAGGTGCGCGGTAGAGTGACGGATGATTTCCAGGCCTTCCGGCTGGCGGTCGGTCACGATCGCCAGCTCCGCGTCGCGGTCGATTACATGGCTGGTGTCGACCTCTTTGCCGTCCACCACACCGGCGAGCGCGGCCTTGGCCAGCCCGGTGCCGATATCGGCGGCGACCTCGTAGACAGAAACGGGTTCGGGAAATTCGCGACGGGAACCGTCGGGGAGAGTGACAACGGGCATTGTACTTCCTTCTTTCAGTGGCGATCCCTACCAAAGACCGCATGAATCAACTCGATGAATCCGGGCATCTGCCCGGGTGCGGAGCGCACCTTGAAGATGGTAGACCCGAGCGGACTTGAACCGCTGACCTCTGCCATGTCAAGGCAGCGCTCTGACCAACTGAGCTACGGGTCTGTATTGGGTTGCAGCGGGAATCCCCCAGCTGCGAAGAGCGCGAACTTTAGCACCGGTTTTCAGTGTTTTCAACAACTTAGTAACCACAAGCGGCGGTAAATTTGCTCATCGCTGTATCCGCAGCTTGCAGCGGGCACAGCGTGAATCCGGGGGCCGTGGACAGGGGCGAAGGCGATATGGCCTAATGGTGGCGAATCTCATCAGGTAAAACGGACCCGGCAGGCATGATCGCGGTATCTGCAGTAAAGATTTCCGTATCGCTAGTGTGGCTGATTCGCTGCACCGGCCCGCTGTCGCCTGCCTGAGATTCACTTCACCTGCAACGACAACGGCCGCGCTGGAAAGGCTGTTGTCCACTCACCCTTTTCGGCCCGGCACCGACAAGGGACTACCGTGAAGACCAAGCATTTCGCCACCCTGCCCGGCAATGGCTATTTCCTCGCCTTCGCCGCCGCGGGACTCTTCTCCATCAAGGCCATTTTCATCAAGCTCGCCTATCGCCACGGCGTGGACGTGGAAACCTTCATCCTGCTGCGCATGCTGCTGGCACTGCCCTTCTACCTGGCCATCCTGGCGCTGCTGAAACGCGGCGGTGACTGGCGGCCGGTCTCGCCGCGCCTGCTGGCGACAACCGCGGCGCTGGGATTCTGCAGTTACTACCTGGCGAGTTTTCTCGACCTGCAGGGGCTGCGTTATATCAGCGCCAACTTCGAGCGACTGATCCTCTACCTCTACCCGACCATGGTGTTGCTGCTGGGCTGGTGGTTCCTGCGCAAACCGGTGGCACCGAAACAGTTGCTGTGCATTCTCGGCGCCTACTGCGGCATTCTGCTGATCTACTGGCAGGACAGTGCCTTTGGCACCGATACGGCGGCACCGGGCTGGGTGCCCTTCCAGGCCATCACCTGGGGCGCTCTGCTGACCGCCGGCGCCGCGCTGAGCTTTGCCGTTTACGTGACTTTCAGCGAGGGTGCAATCCGGCGCCTGGGGAGCCGCCAGTTCACGGCGCTGGCGATGATGGCGGCCAGCGTGGCGATTGCCGTGCACTTTACGCTGCAGGGAAATATATCGCGGCTGGAGCAACCGCTGCCGGTATACGGCTACGCGCTGATTGTCGCCTTTGCCTGCACCGTAGTGCCGTCGCTGATGATGAGCGCGGCGATCGAGCGCATCGGGGCGGCGGCGACCGGGGCGGTGGGCACCAGCGGGCCGGTGATTACGCTCATCGCGGCGGCATGGGTATTGGGGGAGCCGTTTACGGTTTATCACCTGGTGGGAATGGCGGTGATTATCGGCAGCCTGATGTTGTTGAAGAAAGTTGGCGACGGGCAGCTCGGTAAAGTGCCCCAAGGTCGGAGTGCCGCGTCCAGCGGGGGTTGACGGTGCGGACGACAGAATTGCTTGCGGGGGAAATCCGCCCCTCTCCCCCGACCCCTCTCCCGATGGGAGAGGGGAGCCAAGCCGGAAACACCGGGGAGCAAACCAGCCTCCGAGCCTTCTCAGGCCCGATACCAGTCCCCTCTCCCACCGGGAGAGGGTTAGGGAGAGGGGCGCCGGGCCGAGCCCCCCACGCCGAAAACAAAGACAGAAACTACTGCCCCTCCTTGAGCCTGACGAGCTCGTCGCGGATTTTCGCGGCGGCCTCAAACTCAAGGTTCTTGGCGTGCTTGTACATCTGCTCTTCCAGCTCCTCGACGCGCGCCCAGCGCTGTTTGTCCGACAGGGGTTTCTCGTCGACCCTGTAGGCGCCCTTGCCCTCGGCCACCTTGCGCCGACCCTTGCCGGGCACACCGGGGGCGATGGCGCCCTCCATGATATCGGCGACGCTCTTGCGAATCCCCTTCGGCGTGATCTTGTGCTCGGTATTGAACTCCAGCTGTTTTTCGCGCCGGCGCTGGGTTTCGTCCAGGGCGCGGCGCATGGAGTCGGTGATCTTGTCCGCGTAGAGAATCGCCCTGCCCTGCAGATTGCGCGCGGCGCGGCCGATGGTCTGGATCAGGGAGCGATCGGAGCGCAGGAAGCCCTCCTTGTCGGCGTCGAAGATGGCCACCAGGGAGACCTCCGGCATATCCAGCCCCTCCCGCAGCAGGTTGATCCCCACCAGCACATCGAACTCGCCGATGCGCAGGTCGCGGATGATTTCCACCCGCTCCACCGTGTCGATATCCGAGTGCAGGTAGCGTACACGCACGCCGCTCTCGCTCAGGTATTCGGTCAGGTCTTCCGCCATACGCTTGGTCAGCACGGTGATCAGTACGCGCTGATCCTCCTTCACGCAGCGATGGATTTCCGACAGGGCATCGTCCACCTGGGTCGACGCCGGGCGCACTTCCACCTCCGGATCCACCAGCCCGGTGGGACGCACCACCTGCTCCACCACCTGGCCGGCGTGCTCTTTCTCGTAGGGGCCCGGTGTTGCAGAGACGAAAATGGTCTGCGGCGCCAACTGCTCCCACTCCTCGAATTTGAGCGGGCGGTTGTCCAGTGCCGACGGCAGGCGGAAACCATACTCCACCAGCGTCTCCTTGCGGGAGCGGTCGCCGCGGTACATGCCGCCGACCTGCGGCACGGTCACATGGCTCTCGTCGATGAACAGCATGGCATCGTCGGGCAGATAGTCGAACAGCGTGGGCGGCGGCTGGCCGACGCCGCGGCCGGACAGGTAGCGGGAATAGTTCTCCACGCCGTTGCAGTAACCCAGCTCCTGCAGCATTTCCAGGTCGTAGCGGGTGCGCTGCTCCAGTCGCTGGGCTTCCAGCAGCTTGCCGTTCTCGCGCATCTGCTCCAGGCGCTCGCGCAGTTCCTCCTTGATCTGGTCGATGGCGCTGACGATGGTGTCCCGCGGCGTCACATAGTGGGACTTGGGGAAGATGGTGACCCGCGGCACCTTCTGGATCTGCTCACCGGTGAGCGGATCGAACAGGGTGATCTCCTCGATTTCCTCGTCGAACAGGGACAGGCGCACCGCCTCCATATCCGAGTCCGCCGGGTAGATATCGATGATATCGCCGCGCACCCGGTAGGTGGCGCGGCGGAAATCGGTGTCGTTGCGGGTGTACTGCAGTTCGGCCAGGCGGCGCAGTATGGTGCGCTGATCCACCAGGTCGCCGCGATCCAGGTGCAGCACCATCTTCAGGTACTTGTCCGGGTCGCCCAGGCCGTAGATGGCGGAGACGGTTGCCACCACGATCACATCGCGGCGCTCGATCAACGCCTTGGTGGCCGACAGCCGCATCTGCTCGATATGCTCGTTGACCGAGGCATCCTTCTCGATAAAGGTGTCGGAGGACGGCACGTAGGCTTCCGGCTGGTAGTAGTCGTAGTAGGAGACGAAATACTCGACCGCGTTCCTGGGGAAGAACTCCTTGAACTCCCCGTACAACTGCGCCGCCAGGGTCTTGTTGTGGGCCATCACGATCGCCGGGCGCTGTACCTGCTCGACGATATTGGCCATGGTGAAGGTCTTGCCCGAGCCGGTGACCCCCAGCAGCGTCTGGTGGCTGAGGCCGTCCCCCACCCCCTCGACCAGCGCCTCTATCGCCTTGGGCTGATCGCCCGCCGGCTCGTATTTGCTCACCACCTGAAAAGGACGCGACTCCATAGAACCTTACCGCCACCGCTGTCGTTAAAAAGCAATCAGCGATTGTAGGACCTCGCCGCCAAAGCCACAAACATCGACTGGCTCCTAAAGAATGCCGCGCCAGTCACATTTCCTGCCGACTTTTTGCACAAACCAACCAGAAAAATAAATGCCTGACAAATCAATCAGTTAAAGTGCAAAAAAGGGGTTGACCCGCCGGGGGGCGCTCTATACTATACGCGCCATCTGAACGACACGGCACACACCGGGTCGGCCGGAACACAGATATTCCGCCTTAGCTCAGTTGGTAGAGCAATTGACTGTTAATCAATGGGTCGCTGGTTCGAGCCCAGCAGGCGGAGCCAAATACGAAAAGCCCCCAAGCGCAAGCTTGGGGGCTTTTTCGTTCTGGGTCATACATTTTCAGTGAGATTCAGAAGCTGTCGTGCGAGCGATAATACTGTTCGGCTCAAGTCGTGATGCCGATGCAAAGGCCCTGCTGCCAGGCGCACCCGGCAGCAGGGTCGCCCCCGTGTCCCTCGGGCCCCGAGCTACAAACCTCCTAACGCTCCGCCCCCGAGTCAGTGGGCAGGCGCAACCGCTCCACCTGGCCGGTGGGGCGCGCCGGGCGCTGGTCGCGGCGGTGGGACCAGACCACATCCACCAGGCTCTGCCTGGGGGCGTAATCCTTGACCGCCTCCAGCAGGATTTCGTGTACCCGCTCGCAATCGAGGCTGCCGCAGGCATCGCGCAGACTGCCGACAAGCAGTTGCAACTGCTCGCTGGCAAGCCTCTCCTCTTCCGCCCGCATGATCATCGGGTGGTCGGTGCCGGCGACGCTATCGCCGAGCAACAGCTCTTCATAGAGTTTCTCGCCGGGGCGCAGGCCGGTAATCTGGATCTCGATATCCCCGTCCGGATTGCCCTCGTCCCGCACCGTGTGCCCCATGATCTGGATCAGGCGGCGGGCCAGGTCGTAGATGCGTACCGGCTCGCCCATATCCAGCACGAACACCTCGCCGTTGCGCCCCATGCTGCCGGCCTGCAGGACCAACTGCGCGGCTTCCGGAATGGTCATGAAGTAACGGGTAACCTTGGGGTGCGTCACGGTAACCGGGCCGCCGGCGTTGATCTGGTCGGAAAACAGCGGGATCACCGACCCGGACGAACCGAGCACATTGCCGAACCGCACCATACAGATCCGGGTGCGCGCAAAGCGGCGCCCGAAATCCTGGCAGACCAGCTCCGCGAAGCGCTTGGTGGCCCCCATGACATTGGTCGGCCGCACCGCCTTGTCGGTGGAAATCAACACGAACTGCTCCACACCAAAGGCCTCGGCCGCCTCCAGTACAGACAGGGTACCGAGGATATTGTTGTCGGCGCCGAGTACCACATTCTGCTCCACCAGCGGTACATGCTTGTAGGCCGCCGCGTGGTAGATGGTGTGCACGGCGAAACTCTCGATGATCTCCGCCATGCGCGCGCGGTCGCGCACGTCCCCCAGCAGCGGGGTTACCTGCAGCTCCAGGCCATCGTCCTGTCTCTGCTGGCAGAGTTCGCGCTCGATCTGGTAGAGGGCGTATTCGGAAGTCTCCACCATCACCAGGTGCGCAGGGCCCCATTGGGCGATCTGGCGACAGAGTTCCGAACCGATGGAGCCGCCGGCGCCGGTTACCAGCACCACCTTGCCGCTGATGGATTCGGCGATCAGGGTTTTGTCGGGCTCCACCGGGGCGCGGCCGAGAATATTTTCATAGATCTGCGCCACGTCGGAGACGCGCCCCGCCCCGTCGACCAGTTCTTCCACGCCGGGAATAACCTTGACTACCAGGCCGCTGTCCCGCAAACCGCGGGTAATTTCTCGGCGCCGGCGCTTCGGCACGCCGGGCATCGCCAGCAGGATTTCGGAGATATCCCGCTCGGCCACCACATCGAGAATATTGGCCGGGTTATAGACCAGCACGCCATCGATCAGGGTGTTCTGCTTGGAGGCGTTGTCGTCGAAAAAAGCCACCGGTTTGTAGAGTTCGCCGTGCACCAGCGCCTTGTACATCTGCAGGCCGGCAGTGCCGGCGCCATAGATGGCGACGCGGGATTTGTGGATTTCCATCGCCATCTGGTAGTAAACGCGCACCAGCCAGCGCGAGCCGCCCACGGCGATCAGGGCAAAACACCAGTAGATCACCGGCACCGAACGCGGCACGCCGGCGTAAGTCAGGTAGGAGGCAACCGCAAGCACCACCGCCGAGGCCGTCACCCCCTGCAATACGGCCACCAGGGCCTGCTGGCCCATATAGCGGATGACCGTCCTGTAGAGCCCCAGTCTCATGAAGATAAAACTGCTGGATCCCAGGGTGAGCCCCAGGCAGATCAGCATCGCCGGCTCCAGCGCCGGCGACAGCTCACTGATCCGGATCGTCATGGCCACCATAAAAGCGGCGGCCAGCATCAAGAGGTCGTACAGCAACATCAATGCCGGTTTGTAGTTTTTCTGTATTGTCCGCGAGATGCGATTCACATATCCCCCAAATCCCTCAGGATGCCCATCATTTCAACCGTGAGCATCACAGCCGTTCAGGCCAATCCGGATATTACCATTACCCATGCCAATAACGACGTTGCCAGTATGGCCGAAAGTTCCCAATAGAGTGTTTTTTTTACGCCGATGCGCATGGCGCTGCGCTGATAAAAGTGCTCGCGATGCGCCTCCCACCAGCGCTTGCCACCCAGCATACGGCGCGACAGGGTCAGCGACGCATCCAGCCAGAAAGGTGCGAAGACGACAATCGGCACCAGCAGCCCGAAGGCCCCCCGCTGCCAGCCGTGGAGACCGATGGCCACAGCGGCCAGCCCCAGTGAGGTGGACCCGGCATCGCCGAGAAAGAGATTCGCCGACGGCCAGTTGTAGCGCAGGAACACCAGCGCCCCCACCACCAGCAGGGCACAGAGACCGGCCAGGTTTTCATCGCCCCGCCAGGCCCCGATCAGCCCCAGCGTGGCAAAGCCGACCGCACTCATGCTGCCGGCCAGGCCATCCATACCGTCCATGAAGTTGTACAGATTGATCATCCACACACCGCCGAGCAGCAGTAGCGGATACCACCACCAGGCCAGGGGTTGTGGCAGCGCCCCCAGCACCAGCGCCACCGCCAGCATATGCACCGGGAAACGGATCCGGGCCGGTACATGGCGCAGATCGTCGATGGCGGAGACACCCAGCAGCAGGGCAAACCCCAGCAACAGCGAGGCCGGCGGGGCTACCGGACTGAAGATCAGGGCCACGGTACAGCCGGCCACCAGGGCCCAGCCACCGGTACGCGGCACCGGTGTATCGTGCATGGAACGATGATTGGGCAGATCCAGCGCAAAAGCTCCCATGCGCGACAGCAACATCGCCATGGTCCCGTAGCTCACCGCCGCGGCCAGCAGTATCGGAAGCGACCACTCTCCCACCAGACCTGTCACGGCGCCTCCCGCAAAAACTGACCCAATCGCTCCTGCGGACGCCAGGCCAGGGCATTGCGCAGGCGGGCGGCACTATAGAGCTCGCTCTGCTCCAACTCAAGCAGTGCGCGCGCCGGCCCAAACCGGTGCAGCGGTCTCAGAGGCGCCAACAACAGACTGGTCAACAGACTGCTGGGGCGCGTCCTCGCGCCGCTCAGCGCCGACACGATACTGGCCAGGTCGTAGTAATGGGGTTCCGCCGCGATGAACACCTGGTGCTCGCAGGGTGCTTCGGACACCAGCAGAATCGCCCGCAGCAGATCGTCCAGCGCTACAAAGCTGCGGCGACCACTGGCGGGCATCAGCGGAACCGCTCGCCCCACTGCGCACAACAGTCGACGCCAGCGCTGTACACGGCCGGCGGGGGGAACAGCGCTGTCACTGCGACCGTAGACCGATGCCGGGCGAATGACATTGACCCGGCAGCGCGATTCCTCCGCCAGCAGCTGCCGCTCTCCCAGCCATTTGCTGCGACCGTAACAATCCTCGGCCGGGGCGCCGGTCACCTCGTCGGCAACGACCCCGCGCGGCGGACACAGCGCCTTGACGCTGGACAAGTAGACGAAAGATTCGGCACCGGCGGCATCGGCGTTTCGCAGCAGTGCCAGCGGGCAGTCGCTGTTGAGCCAGTGCGCCAGTTCCGGCTGGCGCTCGCAGTCGATGCGGTCGGCGAGACCCGCGGCGTAGACAACCCGGTCGCCGGGCCGGAAAAGGCGGGAAAAATCACTATTGGCACACAGCGTCAGGGGGAAGTGGTCACAGTTTTCCGGACCACAGGGCGAACGCGATACCGACAGCACCCGGTGGCCATCCCGTTGCAGGCGACGGCACAGGGCCTCGCCAATAAATCCAGTGCCGCCTATTACAACCCAACGCGCCATCTTCTTTGTTTTGCTCAAAATTCAGTCAGTTCGATTATTGTAATTTTCGCTTCGGGGTCACTTTTACATCCCATACTACCTTACCAACCAACCCGGCCACTTTGGCCGCGATCTGATTACGTGTTATTACGTCCGGTCCGGATTTCAGCGAGAATATCATTCAGGGCCTTCATCGGCTCCCCGGCGGCGGTGATCGGGCGCCCGATCACCAGGTAGTCGGCTCCCCACTCCAGCGCCTGGGCCGGCGTCACTATGCGGCGCTGGTCATCGGTCGCGGCCCCTGCGGGCCGGATACCCGGGGTTACCAGGGAAAAACCCGCACCACACTGGCGACGCAGTATCGGTGCCTCGCGCGCGGAGCAGACCACCCCGTCCAGGCCGCAGTCCTTTACCTGGCCGGCCAGGAAAGCGACCTGCTCTTCCAGGGAGCGACTCACGCCGGTGGCCGCCAGTTCTTCCGGCGCGGTACTGGTGAGTACCGTCACGCCGATCAGCAGCGGCCTGTCGTCGCCGTAGGGCTGCAGGGCCCGCGCCGCCGCCTCCATCATCCGCGCGCCGCCACTGGCGTGTACGTTGACCATCCACACACCCAGCCCGGCGGCCGCCGCGACGGCCCTGGCCACGGTATTGGGGATATCGTGGAATTTGAGATCGAGAAACACCTCGAATCCCCGCGCCACCAGCGCCCGGACCAGCTCCGGTCCCGCGGCGGTAAACAGTTCCTTGCCCACCTTGACCCGGCACAGAGCGGGATCCAACTGGTCGGCCATCGCCAGCGCGGCGTCGGTGTTGTCGTAGTCCAGGGCGACGATAATCGGGGAAGAAATCTCGGTTTGCAAAAGGATACCTCTCTACTGGTGCGGGGCCGCCACGGATGGCGGCCATGGAGGGAGCGCACGAAGCGGTTGCCCGCCGCAGCGCTCCCCCCGCATTTTGGTCGATTATTTATTGATCACTGGCCAGCCGCGCTTCTCACTCTCCCTCCACGCCCTTGACCGAGCGAACGGAGTCCCAGTGCTTGCAGCTGGGGCAGAGCCAGTGGAGCTGGTTGCCGGAGAAACCGCAGTTGCCGCAGCGGTAGTGGGGGCGGCTGGCGATCAACTGGTCGATCAGGGTCTTCAGCAGCGACAGGTTTTCCCGCGCGCGCCCCTGGGTGCTATCGATGTGCAGGTCGATGAAGTGCCCCAGGCCGCGCAGCGACGGGCGCAACGCCAGCTGCTTGCCCATGAAGGCGGCCGCGGCCGCCTCGCTCTGCTGCTGGTGGATGCGTTCTGTAAGCGCGATCAGCACGCTGTTGGACGGGTGTTCCCGCAGCAGTAACTCCAGATACCGGTCCAGCCCCTTTTCGTCGCCGATCGCTTCGTGGCAGGTGATCAGCAGCTCCAGGGTCTCGGGGATATAGTCCGGGCTCTGCTTGGGAATACGCTGCAGTACCTTGATGGCTTCCCGTGGCCGGTTGAGCAGGTGCTCGAGCCGCCCCCAGAGCAGGTTGGCGCGCACCGAGTTGCGGTCGTAGCCCAGCGCGGCATCGATATGTTTGCGCGCACTCAGGTAGTCTTTGGAGTTGATCGCCTCTTCCGCCAGCTCGCAGCAGAAGTGCGCCTGCACCGGCGCCCACTCCACGGAGAGGCGCTTGAAGCGGCGGCCGTGCAGCAGGTTGACGGCGTGAATCGCCTTGGCCCACTCGCGCTCGTCGCGGTAGACCTCCACCAGGTGCTCGAGACTGGTGTTGCGCAAGTCGGACGATGTCTCCACCAGTTCCTGCAGTAGCCGCTCGGCCCGGTCCAGCCAGCCCGCGGCAATATAGTCCCGCGCCAGCTCCAACTGGGCCCGCTGTTGGCTGGCGCGGGCCAGACTGGGGCGCGCGAGCAGATTCTGGTGCACGCGGATTGCCTGGTCGTGTTCACCGCGCTTGCGCAGCTGGTTGCCGAGCGCCAGGTGCGTATCGAAGGTGGCGCTGCTGACCTCCAGCGCATCGATGAATTTGTCGATGGCGTCGTCGTGACGCTCGTTCAACAGGTAGTTGAGCCCCTGGGCATAGGACTGCGCCAGCGTCTGCTGCTGGTGGTCGTTACGATTTGCTTTTTTCCGGACGCTCCTGCGCCCCAGCAACCAGCCGATGGCGATGGCCGCGAGCAGAAAAAAGAAAAAGGTTAGATCGGCCATTGCTAGTCCGCGGACACCTGTCGACGCACTGTGTACAGTTCCCGTTCAAGCCGCTGCAATTGTCGCTCCAGCCCGCGCGCTCGCCGGCGCTCCGCGTAGAACGGCAGCAGGCTGACGATAAAGCCGATCAGTAACCCCACCAACAGGGCCCCGATCAGCCAGAAACCGACACTGCCGGGAGGCATTGCATGGCCGGCGAAGTTGGGCGCGATGGTATCGGGGTTGTCGACGGCAAAATAAACGCCGACAGCAATACAGAGCAATGCCAGCAGCCCGTAGAAGAGACGCAATAACCAGCGCAAGAATGACAAGGGAACCTCCGCGTTCCGGAAGGAAATTAAATCGGCAACTCGAACGGAGCCACAAAGCGGGGCGCCGACTGTCGGAGCGCCGACCGTCGGGACGCCGACCGAATAATCATACTTCGGTCGCTGTGTCTTTGTGCATGCGGCGGTTGACTCTGTCGCGCAGCTCCTTGCCCGGCTTGAAATGGGGCACGTATTTGCCCGCCAGCTCTACTGCATCCCCGGTCTTGGGGTTTCGCCCGGTGCGCGGTGCGCGGTAGTGGAGGGAAAAACTGCCGAATCCGCGGATTTCGATGCGCTCCCCCCGGGACAGCACATCCGACATGGAATCCAACATTACCTTCACCGCCAGCTCCACATCTTTGACTGGCAGCTGGTCCAACCTCAACGCAATCCTTTCGATCAGTTCGGACTTGGTCATGCGTCCCCGCATTCTTCTGTAAGTTATTGATTTGCAATCATCTAATAGAAAGCCGGACTGGGCAACCCCAGTCCGGCTCTCGTATTGCCCTGAACAATCAGTTCAGGACGATCAACAACCAGAAGTTATCACTCCTTGTTGTTCATCTGTGCCTTGATCAGGTCGCCGATAGTCGCCGGCTGAACCTGTTCGGCCTGCTTCTTGCCGTGCTCCTTGACCGCCTGCTTCTCGTCGTCCTGGTCCTTGGCCTTGATGGACAGGCTGATCACGCGGTTCTTGCGATCCACGCTGGTGATCTTGGTTTCGATTTCCTCACCTTCTTTCAGCACGTTGCGGGCGTCTTCCACCTTGTCGCGGCTGATTTCGGAGGCGCGCAGTACGCCTTCGACTTCATCCGCCAGGGTGATGACCGCCTGCTTGGCGTCGACTTCCTTGATGGTGCCCTTGACGATGGTGCCGCGATCGTTGGCAGTCACGTAGTCATTGAACGGATCGGACTCCAGCTGCTTGATACCCAGGGAGATACGCTCGCGCTCGGAGTCGATGCCCAGGATAACGGTCTCGATCTCGTCGCCCTTCTTGAACTTGCGCACGGCTTCTTCGCCGGACTCGTTCCAGGAGATATCGGACAGGTGTACCAGGCCGTCGATGCTGCCGTCCAGGCCAATGAAGATACCGAAGTCGGTGATGGACTTGATCTTGCCGGAGATCCTGTCGCCCTTGGCGTATTTGCGCGCGAAGGCATCCCACGGATTCTCCTGGCACTGCTTGATGCCCAGGGAGATACGGCGGCGCTCTTCGTCGATGTCCAGGATCATCACCTCGATCTCGTCGCCCACCTGGACAACCTTGGACGGGTGGATGTTCTTGTTGGTCCAGTCCATTTCGGAAACGTGCACCAGACCCTCGACGCCCTCTTCCAGCTCGGCGAAGCAGCCGTAGTCGGTGAGGTTGGTGACAGTCGCCTTCACGCGGCTGTTTTCCGGGTAGCGGGACTTGATGGACACCCACGGATCTTCGCCCAGCTGCTTCAGGCCCAGGGAGACGCGCTGGCGCTCGCGGTCGAACTTCAGCACCTTGACATCGATCTCGTCGCCGACGTTGACGATCTCGCTCGGGTGCTTGATGCGCTTCCAGGCCATGTCGGTGATGTGCAGCAGGCCGTCGATACCGCCCAGGTCCACGAAGGCACCGTAGTCGGTCAGGTTCTTGACGATACCCTTGATGGTCATGCCTTCCTGCAGGCTGGCCAGCAGTGCTTCGCGCTCTTCGGAAGTCGCCGCTTCCATCACCGCGCGGCGGGAAACCACCACGTTGTTGCGCTTGGCGTCCAGCTTGATGACCTTGAATTCGAGTTCTTTGCCTTCCAGGTGTGCGGTGTCGCGCACCGGGCGTACGTCTACCAGGGAGCCCGGCAGGAATGCGCGGATATTGGCAACGTCGACAGTAAAGCCACCTTTGACCTTGCCGCTGATAACCCCCTTGACCACTTCGTCGGCAGCGTGGGCCGCGTCGAGGATCTTCCAGGCTTCTGCGCGCTTGGCCTTCTCGCGGGACAGACGGGTTTCACCGAAACCGTCTTCTACAGCTTCCAGTGCAACCTGTACTTCGTCGCCCGGCTGCAGGGTCACTTCGCCGTTTTCGTCGGCGAACTGGGAAGCGGGGATAACGCCTTCGGACTTGAGGCCCGCGTGTACGGTCACCCAGTCTTTGTCCACGTCGATTACCACACCGGTCACGATGGATCCGGGGGCCATTTCTACGCTTTTCAGGCTCTCTTCAAATAGTTCAGCAAAGCTCTCGCTCATTACATTACCTATATAGTCGGACCCGACCGATGATGACTAATGAATTCAGTCAACCGCCAGTCGCAGTCCCTCCGCGCTGCCAGCACGCGGGTCGGATTACAACAACGGCCGGGCGATTCTGGCTGATCCCGGCCGCTGTCGTTAGAAACTGATTGTAGTGTCTGTACCGCCTTCAGGCGCCCCGAATCTCGATCCGGTCGCGCACCAGCCGCAGTACCCGCTGCAGGACACCGTCGATATCCACCCCGGTGCTGTCGAGCTCGACTGCGTCTTCGGCGGGAGCCAGGGGGGAGGTTTCGCGGTTCATATCCCGCGCGTCCCGGGCGCGGATGTCCTCCAGCAGGTCGCGGAGGCTAACAGAAACCCCCTTGCCCCGCAACTGCTCAAAACGCCGCCGGGCGCGCTCTTCGGCGCTGGCGGTCAGGAAGATTTTGACCGGCGCGTCGGGGAATACCGTGGTGCCCATATCGCGCCCGTCGGCGACCAGGCCCGGGGCCCGCCGGAAGTCCCGCTGGCACTCCAGCAGTGCCGCGCGCACACCGGGCATGGCGGCCACTTTCGAGGCGGCCATGCTCACCCGTTCCATGCGGATATCCCGCGTCACATCCCGCCCTTCCAACAGCGCCGCCACTTCGCCGTCGCGCAGCTCGAAGCGGATATCCAGGTTGCCGGCGATCTCGGTCAGGGTCGCTTCGTCGGTCAGGTCCGCATCTCGGTCCAGCGCCGCCAGCGCCGTCAGGCGGTAGAGGGCGCCGGAGTCCAGCAGGGAGTAGCCCAGTTGTTCCGCCAGCAGTTTGGCGATGGTGCCCTTGCCGGAGCCGCTGGGGCCGTCGATGGCGATGACGGGAGCTCGATGTTGTGTATCAGTCATATTGGGAGTATTGGGTTCTGTCCCGGCACGTATCAGTTCCCTCTCCCCGGGGAGAGGGTCAGGGAGAGGGGGGTGCCGTTCGATGCCCTCTCCCCCGGCCCCTCTCCCGGTGGGAGAGGGGAGCTTTGTAGCGGCAACGGGGATTAACCCGCCCCCGGAGCCCGCTTCAGCCACTGAACCGTCCCTTCTCCCTCCGGGAGAGGGGAGCACTTCGCTCAGACCTCTTGCAGCTTCAGGCCCGCCCGGTTCGCCAGCTCGGCGAAGTTCGGGAAGGACGTGGCCACATTGGCGCAGTGCAGTATACGGATTGTATCCCGGGCGCGCAGGGATGCCACGGCGAAGGCCATGGCGATGCGGTGGTCGCCGAGGCTGTCGACGGTGCCGCCACCAAAGGCCGGGCCCTCGCCGGCGCCGCGGATCACGATACCGTCCGGGGTGGGCTCCGCGTCGACGCCCAGCACTTCCAGGCCATCGGCCATGGCCCGGATGCGGTCGCTCTCCTTGACCCGCAGCTCTTCGGCGCCGGTCAGCACCGTCTCGCCCTCCGCACAGGCGGCGGCGACAAACAGCGCCGGGAACTCGTCGATGGCCAGCGGCACCTGCTCCTCGGGGATACGGATACCTTTCAGTGGCGCGTGGCGCACGCGGATATCCGCCACCGGTTCGCCGCCGACCTCGCGGCGATTCAGCAGCTCGATATCGGCGCCCATCAGGCGCAGGATATTGATTGCACCGTCCCGGGTCGGGTTGACACCCACATGCTCCAGCAACAGGTCGGAGCCCGGGGCGATGGCCGCGGCCACCATAAAGAAGGTAGCGGAAGAGATATCCGCGGGCACGTCGATCCTGCCGCCGGCCAACCTGCCACCACCGCACAGGGTCGCGCGGGCGCCATCGCGCTGCACTTCGTAGCCGAAGCCGGTGAGCATACGCTCGGTGTGGTCGCGGGTCGGCGCCGGTTCGGTGCTACTGGTCTCGCCGTCAGCGTAGAGGCCAGCCAGCAGCACACAGGATTTCACTTGGGCACTGGCCATCGGCAGTTTGTAATCGATGCCGTGCAGCCTGGCACCGCCCTTGATCATCAGTGGCGGACGCCCTTCCGGCCCGGTCTCGATTTCCGCACCCATTTCCCGCAGCGGATCGGCGACACGGTTCATGGGTCGCTTGGACAGGGACTCGTCCCCGGTCAGGGTCACATCGAACGCCTGGCCGGCGAGCAGGCCTGCAAACAGGCGCATGGCGGTGCCGGAATTGCCGACGTACAGCGGTCCCGGCGGCGCCTGCAGACCGTGCAGGCCGACGCCGTGCACGGTCACGCGGCCGTCCACCGGCCCCTCGATCACAACTCCCATATCGCGGAACGCCTGCAGCGTCGCCAGGGCATCCTCTCCCTGGAGAAAGCCCTCGATCTCGGTCACGCCCTCGGCCAGCGAGCCCAGCATGATGGAGCGGTGGGACATGGATTTGTCGCCGGGCACCCGCAGCTCGCCGCTGACGCTTTCCCCCGGTTGCGCGATAAAAGTAACTTCCTGTGCTTGCATAGGCTCTGTATACGCTTTCTTGGCCAACATTTTTGTAAAGTGATCCCGCGCCGCCTTGGCCCGGGTAAAGACCCCCATCAGCCGGTCGCTGTCACCGGTGGCAATGGCCGCGCGCAGCGAATCCAGGTTGGCGCTGTAGAGATCGATCGACTTGAGGATGGCATCGCGGTTCGCCAGCATGATATCCCGCCACATCACCGGGTCGCTGGAAGCGATACGGGTGAAGTCGCGGAAGCCGCCGGCGGCGTAGCGGAATATATTTTCGTTCTCGGCATCGTGTGCCAGGGTGTCCACCAGTCCGAAGGCGATCACATGGGGCAGGTGGCTGGTGGCGGCCAGCACTTCGTCGTGCTCGCGCACCGGCATGTTCAGCACTTCCGCGCCAGTGGCCTGCCACATCTGTACCACACGCTGCAGGTGCCCTGCATCGGTATCCTCCACCGGGGTTACGATAATCCGGTGGGCGATATAGAGATCGTCCCGCGCCGCGGTCACGCCGCTTTTTTCCGAGCCGGCAATCGGGTGGCCCGGCACCAGGAACTCCGGCACCCTGCCCCAGACCTTTTCCGCCGCGGCGATCACGCTGCCCTTGACGCTGGCGCCATCGGTAACGGTCACGCCGGCGGGCAGCTTATCGCGAAGATCGGCAAACACCTGCTCCACCGCCAGCGTGGGCACGGCGACAAAGATCACATCGCCACTTTCCAGCTCCGGCAACACTTCGCCCAGCCCGGTAACAGCGCGATCGACAATGCCCAGCGCCACCGCCTGCTCACAGGTCTTCTGTCGGCGCGCGACGCCGATCACTTCGCGGCAGGCGCCGGCGGCCCTGAGCGCCAGCGCCAGGCTGCCGCCGATCAGGCCAATGCCGATCACCACCAGGCGGCCGATGGAAGGTTGCGCCTCCGTCGTTTCGACCATCAGAGCACCCCGCGCGGGTAGGAGCCCAGCACTTTCATGTCCGCAGCACCGGCACCCACTTCGTTCAGTGCCTCGGCGACTTCCGGCGTGTCCCGGTGGCCCCGGAAGTCGATAAAGAACACATAGGTCCAGTTGCCCGACTGGGACGGGCGCGTTTCCACGCGGGTCAGGTCCACACCGTGGCGGCGGAAGGGCTCCAACAGGTCGTGCAGGGCGCCCGGCTCGTTGCGCATGGACACCATCAGCGAGGTCTTGTCGTCGCCGCTGGCGGGCACGGCCCGGTCGCCGATAATCAGGAAGCGGGTGGAGTTGTCCGGGCGATCCTCGATCTTCTCCGCCAGCATTTTCAGGCCGTAGAGGTCCGCGGCCATATCGCCGGCGATGGCCGCCGCATTCCACTCGCCCTTGACCCGCTTGGCCGCCTCGGCGTTGCTGGCCACCGCCACCCGCTCCACATTCGGGTAGTGGGAGTCCAGCCACTTGCGGCACTGGGCCAGGCTCTGGGCGTGGGAATAGATACGCGTGATGGAATCGGCGCGGGTGATATCCGAGATCATCAGGTGGTGGTGAATCCGCAGCTCCACTTCGCCGCAGATCTGCAGGTTGGAGTGTATGAAATTGTCCAGGGTGTGATTGATCACGCCCTCGGTGGAATTCTCCACCGGCACCACACCGTAGTTGGCCGCACCGGCCTCCACTTCGCGAAACACCTCGTCGATGGCGGCCAGCGGGCGGCTCTGCGCCGAGTTGCCGAAATGCTTCAGCGCCGCCTGCTGGGTGAAGGTGCCCTCCGGGCCCAGGTAGGCGACTTTCACCGGCTCTTCCAGGGCCAGGCAGGCGGACATGATCTCGCGGAACAGCCGCGCCATTTCCTCGTCGGTCAGCGGGCCCCGGTTGCGGTCCATGGCGCGGCGCAATACCTGCGCCTCGCGCTCCGGGCGGTAGTAGAGGGCGTCCTCGCCGGTGGCTTTTTTCACTTCCGCCACCTTCAGGGCGCACTCGGCGCGCTCGCTGATCAGGCGGGCAATGGTCCCATCGATCTCGTCGATGCGGTCGCGCAGCGACAGCAGTTGTGGATCGCTGCCTTTGGTTTCTTTACTCATCCGTTTTTCCATTCGGTCCGGTATACGTTGTAGGAACCTGCTCGCAGGCTCCTACAGTCACAGGATCAGATCCCGTGTTGATGTTCAGCCGTTGCGTGCTTCAAAGTCGGCCATAAAGTCCACCAGCGCCTCTACGGCCTCCACGGGCACGGCATTGTAGAGCGATGCGCGCATACCACCCACGGAGCGGTGGCCCGGCAGGTTCAGCAGCCCGGCTGCCTCGCTCTCGCGCAGGAACTGCTTGTCCAGGCGCGCGTCCGCCAGCACAAACGGGATATTCATACGCGAACGGCTGTCCCGGGCCACCGGATTGGAGTAAAAATCGCTGCGGTCGATAAAGTCGTACAGCAGCTGCGATTTGCGCCGGCTCAGCTCTGCCATCGCCTCGACACCGCCCTGCTCTTTCAGCCACTGGAACACCAGACCGGAGAGATACCAGGCGAAGGTCGGGGGCGTATTGTCCATGGAGCCGGCGTCGGCGGCGATCTTCCAGTGCAGGCTGCGGGGAATATCCGGCAGGGCACGCTCCAGCAGATCCTCACGCACTATGGCCACGGCGATTCCGGAGGGGCCGATATTCTTCTGGGCACCGGCGAAGATCACGCCGAACTTTTCCACGTCCACCGGTCGCGACAGGATGCTCGAGGACATGTCCGCCACCAGCGGGCAGCTCACCTCCGGAACATAGTTGAACTCCACCCCGCCGATGGTCTCGTTGGGCACATAGTGAAAATAGGCCGCATCGGCACTCTGTTGCCAGGCATCCGGCCCCGGCGCATAGCTGAAGTTGCGGTCCTCGGCGGAGGCGACCAGGTTGACCTCGCCGTAGCGGCCGGCCTCGGCAATCGCTTTCCTGGCCCACTGGCCGGAGTGGATAATGTCGATCTTCCTGGAGCCGGCTCCCAACAGGTTCCAGGGCACGGCACTGAACTGGCCGGTGGCGCCGCCCTGCAGAAAAAGCACCTTGTAGTTGTCGGGAATGGAGAGGAGATCGCGCAGGTCCTGTTCGGCCCGCTCGGCCACCGCCACAAAATCTGCCGAGCGGTGACTCACTTCCATGACCGAGCAGCCCCGGCCGCCCCAGTCCAGCAGTTCTTCCTGGGCCCTGCGCAAAACCGCTTCCGGCAGCGCCGCCGGGCCCGAGCAGAAATTGTACTTCCTCATCGAAAATAGTCGCCTGTAGGATGGGCAAAGCGCAGCGTGCCCATCAGTGTCGGTCGATGGGCCCGCTGCGCTCTGCCCATCCTGCGAAAACTGGTTCTAGGTAACTCAAGTTTCGGGGGTTTAGTTTCGGCAGCCGGGACGGGGAGCGCCTTTCTGGGACACGGGCTAGGCGCCCCCCCGTATACATCCCTGTAGGCTTGTCCGCGAGGTCCCTCTCGCAGACAGTCCCAGAAAGGCGCTCCCCGTCCCGGCTTGTGGCATCGAAAAGCATTTCGAACCCCGAAACCTGAGTAGATAAATCGACTAAAAAGCCCGGAAATGGAAAAGGACCATCATCCCTTTGCGCGTTTTTAGGCCCGCAGTACACAAAAAAGGCCGCGAAAATCGCAGCCTTTTCTGTGAGCGGTGACGGGAATCACTCTTCCCCGCCCTCTTCCGGCTCTTCGTCTTCCGTCTCCTCGATGCGCGCCAGGCCAACCAGGTGCTCGCCCTCCTTCAGGCGGATCACCCGCACGCCCTGGGTATTGCGGCTCAGCAGGGAGACCTCGTCGACGCGGGTGCGCACCAGGGTGCCCTGGTCGGAGATCAGCATGATCTCCTCGCCCGGCAATACCTGGCAGGCCCCCACCAGCTCGCCGTTGCGCTCGCTCTCGGCCATGGCGATCACGCCCTGGGTGCCGCGGCCCTTGGTGGGGAACTCCTCGATGGCGGTGCGCTTGCCGTACCCGTGCTCGGTGGCAGTCAATACGGCACCGCCCTCCTGCGGGATCACCATGGCGATGACCTGCTTGCCCTCGGCCATGCGGATACCGCGCACACCGCGGGACACGCGGCCCATGGAGCGCACATTGCCCTCGGAGAAGCGCACGGCCTTGCCGGCGCTGGTAAACAGCATCACATCCCGCTCGCCGTCTGTTATGGCGGTGGCCACCAGGCGGTCGCCATCCTCCAGCGCGATGGCGCGCAGGCCGACGCTGCGGGGGCGTGAAAACGCCGTCAGCGGGGTCTTCTTCACGGTGCCATTGGCGGTAGCGAAGAAAATGAAGTAGTTCTCGTCGTACTCGGACACCGGCATCATGCTGCTGATGCGCTCGTCCTCCTCCAGCGGCAGCATGTTGACCATCGGCCGGCCGCGGGAGGCGCGCCCGGCGGTGGGCACTTCGTAGACCTTGAGCCAGTACACCTTGCCCTTGTTGGAAAAGCAAAGGATGGTGTCGTGGGAGTTGGCGATCAGCAGGTGCTCGACGAAGTCCTCGTCCTTCACCTGGGTGGCCGACTTGCCCATTCCGCCGCGGCGCTGGGCCTGGTAGTCCGCCAGCGGCTGGCTCTTGGCGTAGCCACCGTGGGAGATGGTCACCACCTTGTCTTCCGGGGCAATCAGGTCCTCGACTGTCAGGTCCTGGCGGGAGGCGACGATATCGGAGCGGCGCTTGTCACCGAACTCCTTGTCGAGTGTCTCCAGCTCTTCGCGGATCACCTCCATCAGGCGATCGAAGCTGCCGAGGATATGCAGGTACTCGGCGATCTGCTCCAGGCGCTCGCTGTACTCCGCCAGCAGCTTGTCGTGCTCCATGCCGGTCAGGCGGTGCAGACGCAGCTCCAGGATCGCCTGGGCCTGGGCCGGCGACAGGTAGTAGGCGCCGTCGTCGCGCAGGCCGTACTCCTCCGGCAGGTCGTCCGGGCGACAGGCGTCGGCGCCGGCGCGATCCAGGAACTGCTGCACCTCGCCCACCGGCCAGCCCTTGGCCAGCAGGGCCTCGCGGGCCTCCGCCGGCGACGGTGAGGACTTGATCAGCTCGATCACCGGGTCGATATTGGAAATGGCAATCGCCAGCCCTTCCAGGATATGGCCGCGCTCGCGCGCCTTGCGCAGCAGGTAAACCGTGCGCCGGGTGACCACTTCCTGGCGGTGGCGGACAAAATACTCGAGCAGCTGCTTCAGGTTCAGCAACTTGGGCTGGCCGTCCACCAGCGCCACCATATTGATACCGAAGACGCTCTCCAGCTGCGTCTGCGAGTAGAGGTTGTTCAGCACCACTTCGCCCAGCTCGCCGCGCTTGAGCTCGATCACCACGCGCAGGCCTTCCTTGTCGGATTCGTCGCGCAGCTCGGAGATGCCCTCGATCTTCTTTTCCTTGACCAGCTCGGCGATGCGCTCGATCAGGCGCGCCTTGTTCAGCTGATAGGGAATCTCGGTGACGATGATGGTTTCTTTGTTGGCCTTGTCATCGCGCACCACGTCCGCCTTGGCGCGCACATAGATGCGGCCGCGGCCGGTGCGGTAGGCCATCAGGATACCGGCGCGGCCGTTGATGGTGGCCCCGGTGGGGAAATCCGGCCCCGGCACATACTCCATCAGCTCGTCGATGGACAGGTCCGGGTTCTCGATCAGCGCCAGGCAGGCCTTCACCACCTCGCTCATATTGTGCGGCGGGATATTGGTGGCCATGCCCACGGCGATACCGGAGGAGCCGTTGACCAGCAGGTTGGGCACCCGCGACGGCAGCACTTCCGGCATCTGCTCGGAACCATCGTAGTTGTCGACGTAGTTGACGGTTTCCTTGTCGATATCCGACAGCAGCTCGTGGGCCAGCTTGTCCATGCGGATCTCGGTGTAACGCATGGCCGCCGGGTTGTCACCGTCGATGGAACCGAAGTTGCCCTGGCCGTCCACCAGCGTATAGCGCATGGAAAACGGCTGCGCCATGCGCACGATGGTGTCGTACACCGCCGAATCACCGTGCGGGTGATACTTACCGATTACATCACCGACGACACGAGCCGATTTCTTGTACGGCTTGTTCCAGTCGTTTTTCAGTTCATACATTGCGAAGAGCACGCGCCGGTGTACCGGCTTCAGGCCATCGCGCACATCCGGCAGCGCCCGGCCCACAATCACACTCATCGCATAGTCGAGATAGGACTGCTTGAGCTCTTCCTCGATGTTGATCGGAGAGATTTCTTTGGCTATTTCGCCCATAGCTGTACGGCGTTCCTTTTTATAACGCAGGCCTTTAGTACCCGGCCCGGATAAGCGGGCGATTCTACCATAGATTTGGGGACTGGGGACTGGGGACTGGGGACTGGGGACTGGGGACTAGGGACTGGGGACTGGGGACTGGGGACTGGGGACTGGGGACTCGGGACTCGGGACTCGGGACTCGGGACTCGGGACTCG
>NZ_JAPIVK010000017.1 GCF_026183675.1 Microbulbifer halophilus | reverse complement strand
GGTGTTGTGGGGAGGGCGGGCTAAATACCCGTCCTTACCCGATTACGTTTATGCCCATGCTATGTTGTGAAATCGGACATTTTGCAGGTAAGGCAAAGGGTTTAGCCAAGCTCCCTGGATATTGTTCGTGGCTTCCAGTAATGACAAAAAAAGCATTAATAGTGAGCCTCTTTCAATGTCTGTTATAGACCAGTTTATATCTGGGTGCTGCGCGCGTATTTCTGCCGGAACGTTTGTGGTTGGTGAATTATCGAATTTAATAAACCCTTTGCCCAATACAAACACGCCATCCAGAGAAGGGCTTTTTTTGCTAGTTCTTTCTTTAGTGTCTTCGATTGCTATCCCATTTTGGATGTGATGATTTCCCAACCACCCAAATACCGTTTTCATTTGGGCTGGGCCATCGTACGCTACAACGTAATTCATAATGGAAGGCGGAAGCCACCCAGTGGAGAAGCTTCTATTTAAGTTCTGTTTAAGGATTTTTGCATTTCTAGCGGCGTTTATCGACTGAATCAACCCTGGATTATCCAGTGTTGACTTCACTTCTATTGTTGCCACAACGGATTCTGCTAAAAATCCTGATACCCCACCGCCAAAGTCGAGCTTAGGGTAATTCTTTTTATAAATGACAATGTCAAACTGGTTGCGCTGTTCATTTGGTTTTGAATCACAATCAACTATTTCGCCTGTACCAATAGATACAGTTTCGCTCAAATGGTTTATTAGAAACTCTTTAATGAAGGCTTCTCGTGGAGTCCCTTTGTGTAAAGAATGCCCTGAATTTGCTGGTATACGCGATGTTACCAGCAGTTGTTCTTCCACAGCTTCTAAATGTGATTTAATCATCCGATCTCTCGTGAAACGTAACAGTTTTATTCAGAGGTGTGTGCAGATATGGACATCCAGCTATACCCATAGCTGTATATATGCACACGCGTATCCATATTTACACACTAGCCTTAATGCTCGATGGTATGTCACAAATACGTTTTCGCCCTGAGAGGATAAAAAAAGCGGGCTTTCGCCCGCTTTAAATACCTCTCTTCCTGTGAGCGACTACATTTCCTTTTGTTGTAGTAATTCGCTTGTCAGATAGCGCTTACCACTGCAAAGCACCACCCGTCTGATACTCAATCACCCGCGTCTCAAAAAAGTTCTTCTCTTTGCGCAGGTCCATAATCTCGGACATCCAGGGGAAGGGGTTCTGGGCGCCCGGGAACTGTTCTTTCAGGCCAAGCTGCGAGAGCCGACGGTTGGCGATAAAGTGGAGGTATTCCTCCATCATGTTGGCGTTCATGCCCAGTACGCCGCGGGGCATGGTGTCGCGGGCGTAGGCGACTTCCAGTTCCATGCCTTCCAGGATCATCCGGGTCACTTCCTGCTGGAATTCCGGGGTCCAGAGGTTGGGGTTTTCCAGTTTGATCTGGTTGATGACGTCGATGCCGAAGTTGAGGTGCATGGACTCGTCGCGCAGGATGTACTGGAACTGCTCGGAGACGCCGGTCATCTTGTTGCGGCGGCCCATGGACAGGATCTGGGTGAAGCCGCAGTAGAAGAAGATGCCCTCGGTGACGGCGTAGAAGGCGATCAGGTTGCGCAGCAGCTCCTGGTCGGTCTCCGGGGTGCCGGTGCGGAAGTTGGGGTCGCCGATGGACTGGGTGTGCTTGAGGCTCCAGGCGGCTTTCTTGGCCACGCTGGGGACTTCGCGGTACATGTTGAAGATTTCGCCTTCGTCCATGCCCAGGGATTCCACGCAGTATTGGTAGGCGTGGGTGTGGATGGCTTCCTCGAAGGATTGGCGCAGGATGTACTGGCGGCACTCGGGGTTGGTGATATGGCGGTAGATGGCCAGCACCAGGTTGTTGGCTACCAGGGAGTCGGCGGTGGAGAAGTAGCCCAGGGAGTATTCCACGATGCGGCGCTCGTCCGCGGTCAGGCCCTGGGGGTCTTTCCACATGGACACGTCCTTGTTCATGTTCACTTCCTGCGGCATCCAGTGGTTGGCGCAGCCGTCCAGGTATTTCTGCCAGGCCCAGTCGTATTTGAAGGGCACCAGCTGGTTGACGTCGGCGCGGCAGTTGATGATGCGCTTTTCGTCCACTTCGATACGTGCGGCACCCATTTCCAGTTCTTCGAGGCCCGGGGCCGGGTCCAGGTCGGCTATGGCGGCCCGCGCGGCTTCCAGGGCGCCGGAGGCCGGTGCGCTGGAAACCGTGGATTGGGCCGCGGGCGACGCCGGAGCGCTGTGGGACTCGTATGAAGTGCCCGGTTCGCGTACTTCTTGTTGCAGCGTCTCCGGCGCCGGTCGCGGTTCGGTTCCCTCAGCCTTGTCGCTGAAGGCTCTCTTCTGTGGTTGTGACGGTTGTTCGAGATCGTCCCAGCTGAGCATATGTGTGCCTTTCCGTCTTTTTGTGCGTGAGTGTTCGGTGTTGGTTTTTTGGCGAGGGGCTGTAATCGGCCTCGGTGCCAGTTGGTATTTTTTGGTCGGCTGCGCCGACTGGCCGAGCTGGAGCTCGGCGTTCCCAGGGGGGGCGGCTGTCGCCGCCTTTGCCGAGCTGGGGCTCGGCGTTCCCGGCAGGGCGCTGCCGGGCCCCGGTCCTGTGTTTGGCTTTGCCACCGCTCTGTGGCGGTGGTGGACCGGGGCCGGTGCGCTTGGTCTTGGCCGCTTGGGCGGTTGCGCTCTCCCCCGAGAGTTTTTACTGCTTTGCTTGTTTCTTGATTCGGGCCTGCGGCCCGGCCCTCTCCCCTAACCCCTCTCCCGGGGGGAGAGGGGAACAAGAGGAAGTTACTGGCAGGCCTCGCAGTCCGGGTCGTCCAGGGAGCAGGCCTCGGGGACGGGGGCTGCCTGGGGTTCGGCGGCCGGGGCCGCTGCGGCGGTGCCGTTGCCGCCGCTGGCGCTGACGGCGTTGAGGTTGCCGCTGGCGACGGTGGATTTCTCCGTGCTGGTGGCGGCCAGGGCGCGCAGGTAGTAGGTGGTCTTGAGGCCGCGGTACCAGGCCATGCGGTAGGTCAGGTCCAGTTTGCGGCCGTCGGCGCCGGCGATGTACAGGTTCAGCGACTGCGCCTGGTCGAGCCATTTCTGGCGGCGGCCGGCGGCGTCGACGATCCAGCGCGGTTCCACCTCAAAGGCGGTGGCGTACTTGGCTTTCAGGTCCGCCGGCACGCGCTCGATTTTCTGTACCGAGCCCTCGTAGTATTTCAGGTCGTTGACCATCACCTGGTCCCAGAGACCGCGGGCTTTCAGGTCGTGCACCATGTAGGGGTTCACGACGGTGAATTCGCCGGACAGGTTCGATTTCACGTACAGGTTCTGGTACGTGGGCTCGATGGACTGGGACACACCGGTGATGTTGGCGATGGTGGCGGTGGGGGCGATGGCCATCACGTTGGAGTTGCGCATGCCCTGTTTTTTCACCTTGCTGCGCAGGCTGTCCCACTCCAGGGTGCTGCTGGTGTCCTGTTCGATAAACTGCTCGCCGCGCTGCTCCGCCAGGATCTCGATGGAGTCCAGCGGCAGTATGCCCCGGCTCCACAGGGAGCCGTCGTAGCTTTGGTACTTGCCGCGCTCGGCGGCCAGGTCGCTGGAGGCGGAGATGGCCTCGAAGCTGATGGCCTCCATGGAGGTGTCGGCGAACTGTACCGCTTCGTCGCTCGAGTAGGAGATGCCGGATTTGTAGAGCGCGTCCTGGAAGCCCATCAGGCCCAGGCCCACCGGGCGGTGGCGGAAGTTGGACTGGCGCGCGGTGTCGACGGAGTAGTAGTTGATGTCGATCACGTTATCCAGCATGCGCACGGCGGTCTTGACGGTCTTGGACAGCTTGGTGCGATCCAGTTTGCCGTCCTCGCCGATATGCTGCGCCAGGTTCACCGAGCCCAGGTTGCACACGGCGATCTCGTCGTTGGCGCTGGTGTTGAGGGTGATCTCGGTGCACAGGTTGGAGCTGTGCACCACACCGGCGTGCTGCTGCGGGCTGCGCAGGTTGCAGGAATCCTTGAAGGTGATCCAGGGGTGGCCGGTCTCGAACAGCATGCCCAGCATCTTGCGCCACAGGTCCACCGCGCGCACTTTCTTGTGCAGCTTCAGCTTGCCCTCGGCGGCCAGCTTTTCGTAGTGCTCGTAGCGCTCTTCGAAGGCCTTGCCGAACAGGTCGTGCAGGTCCGGGCAGGTGGCCGGGGAGAACAGCGTCCACTCCTTGTCTTCGAACACGCGCTTCATGAACAGGTCCGGCACCCAGTTGGCGGTGTTCATGTCGTGGGTGCGGCGGCGATCGTCGCCGGTGTTCTTGCGCAGTTCGAGGAATTCCTCGATATCCAGGTGCCAGCTCTCCAGGTAGGCGCAGACGGCGCCCTTGCGCTTGCCGCCCTGGTTCACGGCCACGGCGGTGTCGTTGGCCACTTTCAGGAAGGGCACAACGCCCTGGGATTTGCCGTTGGTGCCCTTGATGTAGGAGCCGAGGCTGCGCACCGGGGTCCAGTCGTTGCCCAGGCCGCCGGCCCACTTGGACAGCATGGCGTTGTCCTGGACGGCGCCGTAGATGCCGTGCAGGTCGTCCGGCACCGTGGTCAGGTAGCAGGAGGACAGCTGCGGGCGCAGGGTGCCAGCGTTGAACAGGGTGGGCGTGGAGCTCATGTAGTCGAAGGAGCTCAGCAGCTTGTAGAACTCCACCGCGCGTTCGTTCTTGTCGTCTTCATTGATGGCCAGGCCCATGGCGACGCGCATGAAGAAGATCTGCGGCAGCTCGAAGCGGACGTCGTCGCTGTGCAGGAAGTAGCGGTCGTACAGGGTCTGGAGGCCCAGGTAGGTGAACTGGTGATCGCGCCCGGCGTCGATGGCCGCGCCCAGTTTTTCCAGGTCGAAGGTGGCCAGTGCCGGGTCCAGCAGTTCCAGCTCGATCCCCTTTTCCACGTAGGCGGCCAGCGCCTTGCTGTAGAGGGTTTCCATCTCCTGCTGGGTGGCGGCCCTGGCCACGCCCAGGAAGCGCAGGGCCTCGCTGCGGAGCTTGTCCAGCAGCAGGAAGGCGGTGGCGTAGGTGTAGTTGGGGTCCTGCTCGACCATGGTGCGCGCGGTGATCACCAGCGCGGTGTTGATGTCCTCCTCGGACACGCCGTCGTAGAGGTTGCGCAGTGCCTCGCTGAGGATGGCCTCGCCGTTGACGTCTTTCAGGCCCTCGCAGGCCTCGGCGACGATGGTGCGCAGGCGCTCCATGTCCAGGGGGGCCAGGCTGCCGTCTTCCTGCTCGACACGGATTTCCGGGTGGGTGTCGGCGGCGGCCGGCTGTTGTTCGGCCCCCTGTTCTTTCTCGGCGCGCCGGCGCGCGTGCTCTTCGCGGTAGAGGACATAGTCGCGGGCGATCTTGTGTTCGCCGGCGCGCATCAGGGCCAGTTCCACCTGGTCCTGGATTTCCTCGATATGGATGGTGCCGCCGGAGGGCATGCGGCGGTTGAAGGTGGCGCTGATCTGGCCCACCAGCTCCTGCACCTGTTCGTGGATGCGGCTGGAGGCCGCGGCGGTACCGCCCTCGACGGCGAGGAACGCCTTGGTGACAGCGACGGAGATCTTGCTGTCGTCGTAGGGTACTACGGTGCCGTTGCGCTTGATGACGCGAATCTGGCCCGGCGCGGTGGCGGCGAGGGTGGTGCCGCCGGCCTGGTCCTTGGTGCTGCCTGTTTTTTCTGCAGACACAGATTGAGAGCGCTCAGTCTCAGTGTGCATGGAGATCTCCGCAAGAGTTGTACTGTTTTTTCCGCTTCTGTCCGTTTGAACAGCGCCGCTCGATCGAGTGGACTTGTGCAGAACGGGTCCGTCGTTTCCCCCGATCCCGCCGCCACCGGTGGTGTGGGCGGGATGGGTACAGGCCGCTTGGCCGTCGGCCGGTGCGTGCACCTGGCCTTGGTGTGCCTGCGGCGGACAATCCGTTCCGCCTGTTTACCTCTGGTTGGCCTGGAACCAGGCCGTCTGACTGATGGCGCCCCTCTCATCGGTTCGATCGCGGAGCGGCGTTGAGTCGGAATTCAACCCCATTGACTTGGGGTTCGGTCTGGTGCGTACCCCAATATATTGGGTGCGCCCCTCAACTGAGTAACAAGATAATGCGGTGGGGGGGCTAATTCAAGGCGAACAACCTTGTAGTTAGCTGTGGATAATTTGTGGGTAGACCCGGAACGTCAGTGGGCACTTTCACGCCAGCGCCCGCGAACACTGGGGGTGGCTAAATGCTGTACAGGGCGATTTTATCCAGGGGAATTCCTAAGAATTTTTTTTAATAGTCAGTGCCCGCTACATTAACCGTGGCAATAACCATCTCGCGTTGATCAGGCGGTGAGCAAAGTGGTACTCGAATGATCTATTTTGTGGCGTTTTTCTAATCTTTGCGACTCTTGTGATCGAAAAGTGACCACGGCCCGGGGCACCATTTCCGGAAGGGGTTTACAGCGGTGTCCGGGGCCCGTTTTGTTGGACTTCGCGGAGCTCAGTCCAACCTACGCCGTAGGTTGAAGTGAACTCCGACGGGGTTTCTCAGCTGCTCTGGTCCTGCAGAAACTCCATCAGCGCCTTCTGCGCGTGCAGGCGGTTCTCGGCCTCGTCCCAGACCACGGAGATGCTGTCGTCTTCCAGCAGCTCGCCGCTGACTTCCTCGCCGCGGTGGGCGGGTAGGCAGTGCATGAAGACGGCGCCGCTGTTGGCGAGGCCCATCAGTTCGTGGTCTACCAGGAAGCCGTCGAAGGCGCGCTCGCGCTCCTTCTGCTCCGTCTCCTGGCCCATGGAGGCCCAGACGTCGGTGGCCACCCAGTCGGCATCGCGCACGGCGTCCGCGGGTTTGCGCACGATGGAGACGCGGTCGCCGGCCTCGGCGACGATGGCCTCGTCCGGCTCGTAGCCGTCCGGGCAGGCGATGCGCAGTTCGAAGTCGCACTGGCGCGCGGCGTTGATGTAGGAGTGGCACATGTTGTTGCCGTCGCCCACCCAGGCCACCACCTTGCCGGCGGGGTTGCCGCGGTGCTCGACGTAGGTCTGGATATCCGCCAGCAGCTGGCAGGGGTGGTAGCTGTCGGACAGGGCATTGATCACCGGCACTCGGGAGTAGGCGGCGAAGCGCTCCAGCACGTTGTGGCCGAAGGTGCGGATCATCACCATGTCCACCATGCGCGAGATGACCCGCGCGCTGTCCTCGATCGGCTCGCCGCGGCCCAGCTGGGTGTCGCGCGGGGACAGGAAGAGGGCGCTGCCGCCCATCTGCGCCATGCCCGCCTCGAAGGAGACGCGGGTGCGGGTGGAGGATTTCTCGAAGATCATCCCCAGCACCTTGTCGCGGAAGGGCTCGGTGGCGATGCCCTGGTTGCGCAGGGCCTTGAGTTCGATGGCGCGCTCGATAACGCCGTTCAGTTCCTCACCGGACAGGTCCAGCAGGCTCAGAAAGTGTCTGGTTGCCATAAGTCATTTCCCCCTAAGAATTGACGGCACGCTTTCAGGCCGCACACCGGCCAAATTGTTGTATCAGTGTGCCGACGGTGTTCGCGATCCGCTCGCACTCGGCATCGGTGAGCGTCAGTGGCGGCAGCAGGCGCACCACATTGCCGGCGGTGACGTTGATCAGCAGGTCCTCGGCGCGGGCCAGTTCCACCAGCTCGGCGCAGGGGCGGTCCAGCTCAATGCCCAGCAGCAGGCCCAGGCCGCGGATCTCCTTCACCGCGTCGCAGCCGGCCAGTTGTTCGCGCAGTTGTGCCTGCAGTCGAGCCCCCAGCTGCGCCGCGCGCTCGATCAGCCATTCGCTCTCCAGTGTATCCAGCACCGCCAGGCCGGCGCGGCAGGCCAGCGGGTTGCCGCCGAAGGTGGAGCCGTGCGTGCCGGCGGTAAACAGCTGCGCCGCCGCGCCGCGGGCCAGGCAGGCGCCGATGGGTACGCCGTTGCCGAGGCCCTTGGCGGTGGTGACCACGTCCGGCAGCAGGCCTTCACGGTGCTGGTAGGCGAACAGCTTGCCGCTGCGGCCGTTGGCGGTCTGGATCTCGTCCAGCATCAGCAGCCAGCCGCGGCGGTCGCACAGCTCGCGCAGTTGCTCGAGGTAGTCCGGGGCCGGCACATGGATGCCGCCTTCCCCCTGCACCGGTTCCACCAGCACGGCGACGATATCGTCGTGCCGGGCGGCCAGTTTCTCGACTGCGGCCACGTCGTCGAAGGGGGCGCGCAGGAAGCCCTCGGGCAGGGGCGCGAAGCCCTGCTGGATCTTCTCGTTGCCGGTGGCGGCCAGGGTGGCCAGGGTGCGGCCGTGGAAGGCGCCCTCCATGACCACGATCTTCGGCGCCGCGTGGCCGCGCTGGTGACCGAACCGGCGGGCCAGCTTGATGGCCGCCTCGTTGGCCTCGGCACCGGAGTTGGAAAAGAACATATTGTCCATGCCGGACAGGCCTGCGAGCCTGTCCGCCAGCTGCTCCTGCGCCGGGATGTTGTACAGGTTGGAGGTGTGCAGCAGGGTGCGCGCCTGGTCGTGCAGGGCTTCGGTGACCGCCGGGTGGCAGTGGCCCAGGCCGCAGACGGCGATCCCGGCGATGGCGTCCAGGTATCGTCGGCCGGCGTCGTCCCACACATAGTTGCCTTCGCCCCTGACCAGGGTCAGGGTTCTGTTGCCGTAGTTCTGCATCAGTGCGGGTGTGGCCACTGTCTTCTCCTTTAGTCGGCCCGGAAAAAGCGAGCCGGCAATACTAGCACAGGCGCGCTGCGGCGCCAGGCGTCGCCCGCAGAGGGGCCCGAATAGGTTACAATGCCGCCTTTTGTGACGGGGCCGGGCCCCATCGGGCAGCCGATGGCGGTGGCGGGCCGGAATTCCTTCAATCGAGGTGAGTCATCCCTATGGATACACTGGAGAACATCAAGCAGCAGATCGCCGAGAACGCCATCCTGCTCTACATGAAAGGCAGCCCCAACGCACCCCAGTGCGGTTTTTCCATGCGCTCGGCCCAGGCGCTGATGGCCTGCGGCAAGCGCTTCGCCTATGTGGATGTACTGGCCAACCCGGATATCCGCACCGAGCTGCCCAAGCACGCCAACTGGCCGACCTTCCCGCAGCTGTGGATCAACGGCGAGCTGATCGGCGGTTGCGACATCATCATGGAGATGTACGAGAGTGGCGAGCTGAAGACGGCGGTGGATGAGGCCGCGCCCGAGAGCGAGGGCGGCGAGTAAATTTTCCGTCCGCCGGAACGAAAAAAACCGCGGCTCGCCGCGGTTTTTTTGTTTGTGGGGGCGGAACCCCGTGTTCGCCCTGCCGGGAGCGCCGAGCCCCAGCTCGGCAAGCGGGCCTGCGGCCCGCCGGTAATGCCCGTACCTGAGGCGGGTTGTTACTCGGACGCACTCTCCATCTGCGTCTGCAGGTAGTTTTGCATACCCACCTTGTCGATGAGCTCCAGCTGGGTCTCCAGCCAGTCGAGGTGTTCCTCTTCGGATTCGAGAATTTTTTCCAGCAGTTCGCGGCTGCCGTAGTCGCGCACCGACTCACAGTATTCGATGGCATCGCGCAGGTCGGGCAGGGCTTTTTGCTCCAGCTTGAGATCGCACTTGAGCATTTCCCCGGTATCTTCGCCGATCAGCAGCTTGCCCAGGTGCTGGAGATTGGGGATACCCTCGAGAAACAGGATGCGTTCGATCAGCCAGTCGGCGTGGCGCATCTCGTCGATGGACTCGTCGTATTCGTGTTTCCCCAGCGCTTTCAGGCCCCAGTTATCGTACATGCGGGCGTGCAGGAAATACTGGTTGATGGCCACCAGTTCATTGCCCAGTATTTTGTTCAGGTGTTCGATGACTTTGGGATCGCCTTTCATTGCTCTGCTCCTGTGGCCCGCCAACAAGGTGGTGTTGTCGCGCGAGAATCCTGAATTGGATTTGTCAGTGTCCGCTGCCCCCGGAATTATTGTAGGGCCAGCGCCGTTATTTCGGTGGAGTTTGCTTTCCCAATAAAACCAAGTCAAGCGCAATAAAAGGCTTTTTTTAAGGGGTTAAGGAGTGAAAATTAACGGAAATTCGGCCCAAAAATAAAGCGAGAACGATTGCTGTTTAGATTGCCCGGCGCCGGGCTAGTGGGCTGTACGCAAAGTTCTGTAACAGTTCGCCTCGTCAAAACGCCCGGCCCTGCGTTGAGAGAGCTTGAAATAGAGCTGCCATTCCCGCGCTTTCTCGCTTTGATCTGGCGTTTTGGCTGTGCTCCTTTGTTGCAGAGCTGTACACACGGCTCACTAACGACGCGCAATCAGCACGCGGATGCTGCGGATTTTTTTGCCGATGATATCGCGGTCGAAACGGTCTTCGACAAATCTGTCGCAATCCTCCGCGAGCCGGTCCAGGTAGGCATCGAGCGCGCGCCTGTCTGCGGTTCTGGTACATATCTGCGCCAGCTCGTGCAGTTTGTTCAGCAGGTGTCGCATCACCACGCCGCTGGAGCGGCCGTATTCGCGGATCTCGTCGAACGCCGCTGCCAGCAGGTCGGCAAAATCCAGTACATTGGTGACCAGGCGGAGCCTGCCGTCCCCGTCGCGAAAGCAGTTCGGCAACTGCGGTCGCTGCAATACCTTGCCGATACCATCCACCAGCCGGTCGATGCAGGAGTAGGCGGTAAAGGGGTCGTTGATGCCGGGGGACAGCGCGCGCACGGCGATCTGCGCCAGCTGGTGGATGGAGAAGACGATATCTTCCTCGGCGGTGGGCTGGTGGCCGGTGCTGATGGTGCCGTCGATCAACGATGTGATCCTGTCGCTGTCGATCTGCCGCGGCGGCTGGTAGATCCGGGCGATGCGCGACCAGTGGTGGATGTAGCTGCCCGGGTGGCAGTCGAGCAGGATGCAGCAGTCGTTTTCGGTCGCCCAGTCGAGCAGTTTCTGTCGCTCGATACTCAGTACATAGCCGCCGATATCGCCGTAGACATTCAGGCAGTCTTCCCCCAGGTGCAGTTTCGAGGCTTCGCGGCACTCGGCACCCTCGTCGGTGCGCCTGGCGCTGGGGTAGTGTGTGTCGATGGCCTCGCTGAACTCCCGGTTGATATGGTAGGTGATATTGTCCACCTGGATGGACAGCGCCACATTGTGAATGAAGTAGATCAGCACGGCGATGCTGATCAGCGACAGCAGCACTGCCACGTGGACGGAAATATCGTGTCGGGCGAAGGCACTGTCGGCGGCGTTGATACCGCGCATGGTCATCAGTGCGTAGACGAAGGTGGAGAGGAAAATACCCAGCGAGAACTGGGTGCCGCGATCCCGCATGAAGTTGCGCACCAGCCGCGGGCCGAACTGGTTGGAGGCCAGGGTGAGGGCGACGGTGGTGATGGAGAATACGGTTCCGGCCACAGTAATGGTGGAACCGGCGATGGTGGATAGCAGCGAGCGGGCGCTGTCCGGATCCTCCAGGCTGATCCAGCCGAAGCCGGGCAGGTCGCTGAGGCGATAGGCGCCGTCGAGCAGCTGCAGAAGCTGGGACAGCAGCATGGCCGCGATCATCATCAGTGTCGGAATCATCCAGAAACTGGCGCGCAGTTTTTCGGCCAGATGCAATAGCTGCTGTTTCATCGCTGATCTTTCGTCGGGCGGGGGATGTCCGTTAAAGATAGATCAGGCGATCGGGGCGGGTATCGGGGGAGGGCGCCGGAGGGGCCGGCGCCGCCGACCGGCGATCAGCCGGCGGAGTAGAAGAGCCCGTTGTTGGCGCTGGCGATGACGCTGCCGGCCATGGTCTCCTCGATAAGCTCCTGGGTCAGTTCGGCGCAGCGACCGCATTGGGAGGAGACGCCCAGGTGGCGACGCAGGGTCTTGACCGAGGTGGAACCATCGTAGACCGCTTCCTTGATCTGGCGGTCGGTGATGCCTTTACAGATACATACGTACATCGTCGCTGAAACCTGGTGCAAAAAATTGCTCAAAGTTGATAGTGTGGTGATCGTATTGCAAGTGAGAATGAGTGTCAATAAGATTCTATCGGGCTCATAAATTATTCTAGTTGTATTTTTTGTGACCGAACCGTCAATGGTGACCTGGGGCCTCTAACAGTTCACAGAACGGCCGAGAGAGTCGTGCGGAGAGTGGCTCCAATCTTCCCGTGCCTTGAAGACGCTTCTATCGACGCCATATAAAAATTTAATGGGACTGATAGAGAGGCGTGTGTATCATAGCGGCCCACTATCACTCCCTATTCAATTTATAGCGACTGCATATAAATTGATCAACATAACTCACCATCAGGAATTGAGGAGGTTCTCATGGCAGTTCTGGTAGGACAGCCGGCACCGGATTTCACCGCCGCGGCAGTGCTGGGCAACGGCGAGATCGTCGACACTTTCAATCTGGCTGAAACCATCAAGGGCAAGAAGGCCGTTGTCTTCTTCTACCCGCTGGATTTCACTTTCGTATGCCCGTCCGAGCTGATTGCGTTCGACCATCGCCTGGCCGAGTTCGAGAAGCGCGGTGTGGAAGTGATCGGTGTTTCCATCGATTCCCAGTTCTCCCACAACGCCTGGCGCAACACTTCCGTCAACGACGGCGGTATCGGCCCGGTCAAATACACCCTGGTAGCCGACACCAAGCACGAGATCTGCCAGGCCTACGACGTCGAATCCGAGGGCGGCGTGGCTTTCCGTGGCTCCTTCCTGATCGACGAAGAGGGCGTGGTCCGTCACCAGGTGGTCAACGACCTGCCGCTGGGCCGCAACGTGGACGAGATGGTGCGTATGGTCGACGCCCTGGCGTTCCACCAGGAGCACGGCGAAGTCTGCCCGGCCGGCTGGCAGGAAGGCGACAAGGGTATGAACGCCTCTCCGGAAGGTGTGGCCGCTTACCTGAGCGAGAACGCCGAACAGCTGTAGGCCGCTTGAAAGCCGCCCCCGGGTGGCTTCCTCTGTGGTTGGCGGTGAGTGGCCGGTGGTCGGAATCGACATCGGCCGCCCACTGCCATTCCCCCTTCCTCCCTCTCTCATCCCCCGCCGCTGACCACCCGCCACTCTTCCGTTACAATGCCGCGCTCTATTCGACCGGACAGGCAGAGAGAATTTTTTCAGCTGCTGCTAGTCTTATAAGTAGTCTCTGGCCGGCTCCGAGCTTCGGGGCAGTGGCTTTCCCAAGAACAGAATTGCCGCGGCGGCTCGAAGTACGGCATGAAATCTTTACTCTTTCTGAATCTATTCGCCCGGTGGCGCCCCTGCAGCGCGCTGCGGTGTACCCTGGTGTTGCTGGTCTGTGCCGCGGCCCTGCCGGCGCGCGCGGATGTGGAGGCCAGTGCCGAGGCGTTCGATCGCTACTTCCACCGGTTGATGGTGGAGGCGGATATCCCGGGCGGCGCTTACGTCATCGTGGACGGCGACCAGGTAGTGGGCATGGGCACCTACGGGGTGCGAATCAAGGGCAAGCGCGACCAGGTGGACAGCCACACGGTGTTCCGCCTGGCATCGGTATCCAAGACCTTCGCCGCCAGTACTGCCGCGGTGCTCGAGCACGAGGAAGAGTTCGGCTGGGGAGACCAGGTGGTCAGCTACGTTCCCCAACTCAGCTTCAAGACGCCGGGACTGTCCCGGCAGTTGCAGATCCAACACCTGCTCAGCCACTCCTCCGGGCTGACACCCAATGCCTACGACAACTACCTCGAAGACAACAAACCGCTCAGCAAGATACTGCCCAAATTCGCCAATATCGACCCCCGCTGCACCCCGGGCAAGTGCTATGGCTACCAGAATGTACTCTTCAGCCTGATCGAGGATGTGATCGAGGAGGCCACCGGCGTTACCTACAAGCGCCAGCTCAAGGATCGCATCTTTGCGCCACTGGAGATGGAAGATGCCTCCCTGGGTTGGGAGAGCTATATGGCCTCGAACAACCGCGCCGCGCCCCATATCCAGACCGGCCGCGGCTGGGCTGCGGTGGAGGTGGAAGAAGAATACTACCTGGCGGCGCCGGCCGCCGGGGTCAACGCCAGCATCGCCGATATGGCCCAGTGGCTGAAGGCGCAGATGGGCTACTTTCCCAAGGTGCTGTCGCCGGAGGTGATCGCCGATATCACCACCGAACGGGTCGAGACCCGGCGCCATATGCGCCACCGCATCTGGCGCGATTACCTGTCCCACGCCGGCTATGGCCTCGGCTGGCGCCTGTACACCATGGGCGATGACCGCATCATCTACCACGGCGGCTGGGTGGCCGGCTTCCGCGCCGCGGTGGCCTATTCGGAGAAGCAGAAGATCGGCATTGCCATTCTGCTGAACGCCGAATCCCGCGTCATCGCCGACCTGACCGCCAATTTCGTGGTGGATATCACCGGCAACGGCGAGCTCGCCACGGCCATGGCCGGCGGGGAGTGAGTGGTCGGTATCCCGACTGCCGATCACTCTTCTTCCGCGGGACTTGAAGAATCCTCCCCCGACCCAATATTCCCCTTCGTCCTGAACTACACGACCGGGGAGACCAATCCATGACCGTAGAGGCCCATAAAGAGAGCCACGGCTTCCAGACGGAAGCCAAGCAACTGCTGCACCTGATGATCCACTCGCTCTACTCCAACAGGGAGATCTTCCTGCGCGAGCTGGTATCCAACGCCTCCGATGCCGCCGACAAGCTGCGTTTCGAGGCTCTGTCCGGCCCGGAGCTGCTCGAGGAGGACCCCGAGCTGCGCATCCGCATCGAATTCGACAAGGAAGAGGGCACCCTGACCCTCACCGACAACGGCATCGGTATGAGCCGCGACGAGGTGATCGAGAACCTGGGCACCATCGCCCGCTCCGGCACCGCCAGCTTCCTGCAGAACCTGACCGGCGACCAGCAGAAAGATGCGCAGCTGATTGGCCAGTTCGGTGTCGGCTTCTACTCCGCATTTATCGTCGCCGACAGGGTGGAGGTCTTTACCCGACGCGCCGGCCAGGACGCGGACCAGGGCGTACACTGGGAATCCAGTGGCGAGGCCGAGTACTCGGTGGAGAATGTCGAGTGGCCGCAACGCGGCACCCGCGTGGTGCTGCACCTGAAGGACGAAGCCAGGGAATTCGCCGACGGCTGGCGCCTGCGCTCCATCATCAAGAAGTACTCCGACCATATCGCCATTCCGGTGGAGATGCTGAAGGAGGAAGCGCCCACCGGTGAGGATGAGGAGAAGAAAGAGGACAAGGCGCCGGAATTCGAGACGGTCAACGCCGCCCAGGCCCTGTGGACGCGCCCGCGCTCCGAGGTGAAATCCGAGGAGTACAAGGAGTTCTACAAGCACATCTCCCACGACTTCGACGACCCGCTCACCTGGAGCCACAACAAGGTCGAGGGCAAGCTGGACTACACCAGCCTGCTGTACATCCCCGGCCGCGCGCCGTTCGACCTGTACCAGCGCGACGCCGCCCGCGGCCTCAAGCTTTACGTGCAGCGCACCTTCATCATGGACGACGCCGAGCAGTTCCTGCCGCTCTACCTGCGTTTCGTCAAGGGTGTGCTGGACTCCAACGACCTGCCCCTGAACGTCTCCCGCGAGATCCTGCAGAAGGACCGCAACACCGACGCCATCAAGACCGCGCTGACCAAGCGCGTGCTGGATATGCTGGGCAAACTGGCGAACAAGGACGCAGAGCAGTACCAGAAGTTCTGGGAAATGTTCGGCAATGTGCTGAAAGAGGGCCCGGCCGAGGATTTCTCCAACAAGGAGAAAATTGCCAAACTGCTGCGCTTCTCCACCACCCATACCGACGAGCCGAAGCAGGACCAGTCCCTGGAGGACTATATCGGTCGCATGAAGGAAGGCCAGAAGCATATCTACTACGTCTGCGCCGACAACTTCGCCACCGCCAAATCCAGCCCCTACCTGGAAGTCTTCCGCAAGAAGGGCATCGAGGTGCTGCTGCTGACAGACCAGGTGGACGAATGGTTCGTCGGCCATATGCAGGAATTCGACGGCAAGCAGTTCCAGGATGTGGCCAAGGGCGCGCTGGACCTAGGCGAGGCCGAAACCGAAGACGACAAGGCCGAGCGCGAGAAGGTCGAGAAAGAGGCCGGCGCGCTGGTGGAGCGGGTCAAGGAAGTACTGGAAAGCCGAGTCGAGGACGTGCGCGCCACCACCCGCCTGGTGGATTCCCCGGCCTGCCTGGTGGTCAGCGAACAGGATCTGGGCCCGCAGATGCGCCGCATCCTCGAACAGGCCGGCCAGTCCCTGCCGGAGGCCAAGCCGATTTTCGAGCTGAACCCGTCCCACCCGCTGGTGCAGCGCCTGGACCAGGAACAGGACGAGGACCGCTTCGCTGACCTGACCAATATCCTCATGGACCAGGCCAGCCTCGCCGCCGGCAACCAGCTCGCCGACCCCACCGAGTATGTGCGTCGGCTGAACGCGCTGCTGCTGGAGTTGAACAGCTAAGCTGTTGGGGATTCGGGACCCGGATTCCGGCGTTGCGCGCCTCTATCCGGGCTACATTTCTGTTCGAAAAGAACCGTGAAGCTGATGCGAAGGCTCTGATACCGGGAGCATTTTGTGGGTCTGTCTGCGAGAGGGACCTCGCAGACAAGCCTCCAGGGATGGATATACGGCGTGTCCCACAAGATGCTCCCGGTAGCAGAGCCGCTACTGAGTTGGCTTACCAGGCCCCAAGTGCCCCAACCAACCGGGGCCAACGCAAGGTTCGCCCCTGCGTGGTTGTGCGATTTCCATACGATCTGACCCAAGTCCACATTTTTGTCCCGCCGTCATTGGGCTGCCATCGCCACGCCCCTATAATCCGCCAAACGCAAAAATAAGATGTACCGGTATGACGACACAGCAAGACAGCTCTTCGACAACGACCGATGCAGCCCTGCCCATCGCCGTGCTTGGCGGCGGCAGTTTCGGCACCGCCATCGCCAATATCATCGCCGGCAACGGCCACGACACGCGCCAGTGGATGCGCGATGAGTCGCGTGCCCGGGACTGTCGGGAAACGGGGGAGAACCACTACTACCTGCCCGGTGTGCCGCTGGACCCGGCATTGAAAATCACCAGCGAACTCGAGGAAGCCATCGACGGCTGCCGGATCGTGTTCGTGTCGATTCCCAGCAAATCCTTCCGCGAAGTGGTACAGCGGGTCGCGCCGTTGCTGGCGGAAGGCACCGTGCTGATCTCCACCACCAAGGGGGTGGAGCACGACAGTTTCCACCTGATGAGCGATATCCTGCGCGAGGAAACCAGCGGCATGCGCATCGGTGTGCTGAGCGGGCCCAACTTCGCCAAGGAAATCGTCGCGGGGCACTACACCGCCACGGTGATCGCCAGCGAGGACGCAGCCCTCTGCGATACCATCCAGAAGGTGCTGCACTCGGAAACCTTCCGCGTCTATTCCAGTAACGATGTGTTCGGTGTGGAGCTGGCCGGCGCGCTGAAGAATATCTACGCCATCGTCACCGGCATGGCGGCGGCGCTGGATCGCGGCCAGAACACCATCAGCCTGTTGATCACCCGCGCGCTGGCGGAGATGATGCGCTTTGCCGAGGCGATGGGTGCGGACCCGATGACCTTTATCGGCCTCGCCGGCGTCGGCGACCTGATCCTCACCTGCTCCTCGGACCTGAGCCGCAACTATCGGGTCGGCTACCTGGTGGGCCGGGGGCGGCCGCTGGAGGAAGCGGTTGCGGAAATCGGCCAGGTGGCCGAGGGGGTCAACACGGTGCGGCTGATAAAGCACAAAGCGGACGAAATGGGCGTCTATATGCCCTTGGTTTCCGCCATTCACGCCATATTATTTGAAGAGCGGCCGATTCCGGAGGTAATACGCAACTTGATGTCGGGCGCACAAACTTTTGACGTGGCCTACTCGGCCAAACCCTGACGGTGACTTTTCTATGGACAACGACAAACTGAAACACAACCTGACCTCCGGCAACCAGTGGATGCGCCTGCTCTATATGGTGCTGTTCTTCTTCCTGCTGGAACTCGCCGCCTTCGTGATGCTGGCGGTGGTGGTGCTGCAGTTCCTCTTCTCGATCATCAGCGGCGGCGCCAACGACAACCTGCGCCGCCTGGGCGACCAGATTGCCTCCTATATCTTCCAGACACTGCAGTTCCTGATCTACAACACCGAGGAAAAGCCCTTTCCGTTTTCCGAGTGGCCCGAGTCGGATGTCGAGGACCTGTCCCGCTACGAGAGCGCAGAAGAGGTGGACGGTGAAGTGGTGACCGAGGACGAAGAGGTCGAGGAAGCGATCGAACTGAGCGCCGACGAGGCGGAAGAGGAAGCGGCGGAAAAGGAGACTGCCGCGAGCGGAAAATCTTCCGGCGGCAAAAAGTCCTCCACCTCGAAAAAGACCACCGAAGACGAGAGCGACACGAAAGAGTAAACGTCTTCCCGGCCCGATGACAGGAGGCTGCCTGTGCAACTGCTGATACTGCGCCACGGTGAGGCCGAGCCGATGGAGGTCGACGACGCCGCGCGCCAGCTCACCGGGCGCGGCCGCGCCCAGGTGGCCGGCATTTGCGAAAGCCGCGTCGAGGCGCTGTCGGGCGTTCGCGCCATCTGGGCCAGCCCCTTCGTGCGCGCCCGGCAGACCGCAGAGATCGTCGCCGACAAGTTCGGCCTGGAGATAAAGACCGAGCCGCTACTGATCGGCGATACCAGTCCGCAACAGGTGCTCGATGCGCTGCAACAGGTGGGCGATTTCCCGCTGCTGCTGGTCAGCCACCAGCCGCTGGTCGGCAGCCTGATCAACGGCCTATGCGGCACCGGCGACCGGTACCCGATGGGCACATCCAGCCTCGCCTGCCTCAGCGCCGAGGTCTGGGCCGACGGCTGCGCGGAACTGGAGTGGCTGCAGCACGCCACCACCTAGCTCCCCTCTCCCTAACCCTCTCCCGGAGGGAGAGGGGACTGGTATGAGCCTTAACGAAACCCGGTAGGTAAATCCAACCCCGAATGCCTCCGACTAAGCTCCCCCTCTCCCACCGGGAGAGGGGCCGGGGGAGAGGGGCTCCGGGAGCCCCGTATTTCCAAAACACCACCCCTCCTGATCCATAGCGTCATTGCAAGCTGCCACCGGTCACTGCAATATCTCCCGCTTGTTTGTCCCGGATGTTGCCTCCATGAGCCAATCCCCCCGCGAAATCACCCTGGACTTCGACGGCAAAACCATCGCCGCCCGCCAGTGGGGCGACCCCGACGGCGAGCCGGTGCTGGCGCTGCACGGCTGGCTGGACAATTGCGCCAGCTTCGACCGGCTGGCGCCGCTGCTCGGCGGTATCAACCTGGTGGCAGTGGATATGCCCGGCCACGGGCAGAGTTACCATCGCTCGCGGGATGCCAACTACAACATATGGGAGGAGGTCGAGGATGTGCTGGGGGTGAGCCGGGCGCTCGGCTGGCACGATTTCTCACTGCTCGCCCACTCCCGCGGCGCGGTGGCGGCGATGCTGACCGCCGGCACTTTTCCCGACCGCATCCGGCGCATGGCGCTGATCGACGGCCTGGTGCCGCCGCCGGCGGAGGATGCCGAGGCACCGGCGGTGCTGGCCAAGGCCATCGCCCAGCGCGCCCGCTACGGCGTGCGCAGGCCGCGCCGGTTCGAGCGCCTCGAGGACGCCGTGGAGGCGCGCAAAAACGGTATGTTCCGCCTCAGCGACGGCGCCGCGCGGCGGCTGGTGGAGCGGGGCACTGTCGCCGCGGGCGAAGGTGTGGCCTGGAGCAACGATCCGCGCCTGGTGGCCACCTCCACCGCCAAGCTGAACAATGCCCAGGTGCAGGCGTTCCTGGGTCGCGTCACCATGCCGGTGCGGCTGGTACTGGCGGAGCAGGGCATATCGAACATGATCGAGCAGCTGAAGCCGGTGCTGAAAGGGCGCGACAATATCGCCGTCAGGGAGTTGCCCGGCAGCCATCACCTGCATATGGAAGACGGTGCGGAAGTGATCGCGGAATGGTTCGGTCCCTTCCTGCGCGGCGAGACCGATTGAAAGCGGTACAGCGAGCGTGGCTCGCTTCTCCAGCTCCCGAAACTGAACCCCGAAACTTGAGTTCTCTAAAATGGCACTCGCTTCGAGTAACACCCCGGATCCATCTCCCGCACCTCGACCGTCACTGCGGGCACTCCGTCGGCGAACTGGCACAGGCAGTTGAACACCGCCGAGCTCAGCGCCTCCCGGTCCCGCTCGCTGCGGCCCTCGAACAGCCGCACCTCTGCGTGAATAAAGCTGCTGCCGGATCCCTCGACGGAGCCACCGGCGATAAAGTCGCGGAACGCCAGCGCGCGAATCTTGATGGTGTGGGGGGCGAAGAGGCCGGAGCGGCTCATGGATTCCTGCGCGGAACTCACCAGCGCGGGGATGGAGATCCGCTCCTCCAGGTTCTGTGCGTACTCGATCACCAGGTGCGGCATGGATCCCTCCTTCTGGATGCTTCCCTGTAAAGCTTAGCCAGTTCGCGCGATGGGCAGGGCTGCTTGCCCATCGCCCCGGCGCCAAGGGCGCGGTCGCTAGCGAATCAACGACAGGAATTCGTTGCGGGTGGTCTGGTTACTGCGGAAGGTGCCGAGCATTGCCGAGGTCTTCATCACCGAGTTCTGCTTTTCCACGCCGCGCATCATCATGCACATATGCTTGGCCTCGATGATGACACCCACGCCGGCGGCGCCGGTTACCTTCCTGATGGTCTCGGCGATCTCCACCGTCAGCTGCTCCTGGATCTGCAGCCGGCGCGCAAACATGTCGACGATGCGCGCCACCTTGGACAGGCCCACCACCTGGCCGTCGGGAATGTAGGCCACATGCGCCTTGCCGATAAACGGCAGCAGGTGGTGTTCGCACAGGGAGTAGAGCTCGATATCCTTGACCAGTACCATCTCGCTGCAATCGGACGGGAAGAGGGCGCCGTTGACGACTTCGTCCACCGTCTGCTGGTAGCCGCGGGTCAGGTAGGCCATGGCCTTGGCGGCGCGTTCCGGCGTATCTTTCAGGCCGGGGCGTTGCGGATCCTCGCCGATTGCCTCAATAATTCGCGCGTAGTGTTCGTTCATCTGGTCATGCTTCCAATATCTCGGCCCCGGCAGCCTGCCATGGGGGCGGGTGCGCTACCCTAAGCGTTTGTCACACGGGAGTAAAGATCCGGCCGACGGCGAGAGACCCACAATCTTAAAGGATAGATTCAATGATAGAGAGGCGTGAATCCAGCCTGCGGGAACTGGTTACCCTGCTGGATCTGGTGCGCTGGGGCGCCAGCCGTTTCAACGAGGCCGGGCTCCATTTCGGCCACGGTACCGACAACGCCTGGGACGAGGCGCTGCAGCTGGTGATGCACGGCCTGCACCTGCCCCTGGACAGCAAACCGGAGGTCCTGCAGGCGCGGCTGACCCTGGAGGAGCGCCGCGAGGTGATGGCACTGCTGGAGCGGCGCGTCGATGAGCGGCTGCCGCTGCCCTACCTGACCCGGAAGGCCCACTTCTGCGGCCTGGAGTTCTACGTCGACGAGCGGGTGCTGGTGCCGCGCTCGCCCATCGGCGAGCTGATCCGCAACGGCTTTCAGCCCTGGCTGCAGGTGGAACCGCTGGCGATTCTGGACCTGTGCTGCGGCAGCGGCTGTATCGGCATCACCTGCGCCGCGGCCTTTCCGGAAGCGCGCGTGGACCTGGCGGATATCGACAGCGGCGCCGTGGAAGTGGCGCAGACCAACATCAACCGCCACCACCTGAACGAGCGGGTGCGCGCGGTGCAGTCGGACCTGTTCAGCGGTCTGGAAGGCGTCAGTTACGAACTGATCGTCTGCAACCCGCCCTATGTGGATGCCCGCGACCTGGCGGAGATGCCACAGGAATTCCGTGCGGAGCCGGAAATCGCCCTGGGCTCCGGCGACGACGGCCTCGACTTCACCCGCCGCCTGCTGCGCGAGGCCGCCAATCACCTGCAGCCGGACGGGCTGCTGGTATGCGAGGTGGGCAACAGCTGGGAGGCGCTGGAAGAGGCCTTTCCCACGGTGCCCTTTACCTGGCCGGAATTCGCCGACGGCGGCCACGGGGTCTTCGTCATCAGCCGCGAAGAGCTGCTCGCCTGCCAATCCGCATTCGGCGCCGGATAAATCCTTTCCCGTAGGGTGCGCCGCGCGCACCATCTGTGCTTTCTGGCGCGCGCGGCGCACCCTGCGGGGGTGAATCCTCTATAATGCGCCCTCTTCAACGAATAACACACTGAAATCAGGCAGAGAATATGTCCGGCAACACCTTCGGCAAGCTGTTTTGTGTCACCACCTTCGGCGAGAGTCACGGCCCGGCGCTGGGCTGTATCGTCGACGGCTGCCCGCCCGGCCTGGCCATCGGCGAGGAGGAAATCCAGCTGGAACTGGACCGCCGCAAGCCCGGTACCTCCCGTTACACCACCCAACGCCGCGAGGCGGATCGGGTGAAGATTCTCTCGGGGGTCTTCGAAGGTAAGACTACCGGCACGCCCATCGGCCTGCTGATCGAGAACACCGACCAGCGCTCCAAAGATTATTCCGATATCGCCGAACAGGTGCGCCCGGCCCACGCCGACTACAGCTACTGGCAGAAATACGGTGTGCGCGACTACCGTGGCGGCGGCCGTTCCTCCGCGCGGGAGACCGCCATGCGCGTCGCCGCCGGCGCCATCGCGAAAAAATGGTTGAAGGAAAAATACGGTATTCGGGTGCGCGGCTACCTGTCGCAGCTGGGGCCGATCGCAGTGGAAAAGCTCGACTGGGAGCAGGTGGACCGCAATCCCTTCTTCTGCCCGGATGCGGATAAAGTGCCGGAGATGGAAGCCTACATGCAGGCACTGATCAAGGAGGGCAACTCCATCGGCGCGCGTATTTCCGTACAGGCCAGCGCTGTGCCGGCGGGTCTGGGCGAGCCCGTTTTCGATCGCCTGGATGCGGACCTGGCCCAGGGCCTGATGAGCATCAACGCGGTCAAGGGTGTCGAGATCGGCGCCGGCTTCGCCAGTGTCGCGCAGAAGGGCACCGAGCACCGGGACGAAATCGCGCCCGAAGGTTTCCTGTCCAATAATGCCGGCGGCGTACTAGGTGGTATTTCCAGTGGCCAGGATCTCATCGCCCATATCGCGCTCAAGCCCACTTCCAGCCTGCGCATTCCCGGCCGCAGTATCGATGTGCACGGCAATCCGATCGAGGTGGTCACCAAGGGCCGACACGATCCCTGCGTGGGAATCCGCGCGACGCCCATCGCCGAGGCCATGATGGCGCTGGTACTGATCGATCATGTCCTGCGCCAGCGGGGGCAGAACGGCGACACGGCCCCGGGTGTCGCGACCGTCGGGCGATAAATGCGCGCCGGTTTGCGGTAAATCGGGGCGGTAATCGCCCGCCTGTCCTGTCATTTGGCACTATTATCGGGGTTCACCGGCAATCTTGAGGTAATCCCGGGAATGAAGGCCCTTACCGTCGACCGGCACGCCGATGACCTGAGCTGTGTCACGCTTTCCGAAATGGAAAAGCCGGCGCTGCACACCGGCCAGGTGCTGGTTCGCATGCGCGCCAGCGCCATCAATCCCTCCGATTTCAATGTGATCCACGGGCGTTATGAGCAGGCGCTGCGGCGCGCCGTATGGAATTACGATAAACCCACCACTTACCTGCTGCCCCGGGGGCAGCCGCTCAGGCGCGCGCCCTGCACCTTGGGCAGCGAAGGTGTGGGCGTGGTGGAGGCTGCGGGCAGCGGTTTTTTTGCGCGGCGCCTGCTGGGGCGGCGTGTGGCGGTGGTGGCAGATTTGCCCGAAAGCGGTACCTGGGCCGAGTACCTGGCGGTGGACGCGGGTCGCGCGCTGCCGCTGCCGAAGGATATCGACGACGCCCAGGGAGCGATGTTCTTCATCAATCCGATGACCACCTACATCCTCACGCGCGAGGTACTGCGGGTGCCGCGGGGCGGGTATCTGTTGCAGACCGCCGGCGGTTCGGCGCTGGGGCGCATGGTGATCCGCCTGGGGCGCCGTTACGGCTTCAGGACCATCAGCATCGTGCGGCGCGTGGAGCGGGCCGCGGAGCTGCGGCGCCTGGGCGGCGATGCGGTGATCGCCACCGACAGTGAGGACCCCTTCACCCGGGTGGCGGAAATCACCGGCGGCGAGGGTGTGCATTCCGCCATCGACAGTGTCGGCGGCCAGTTGGGCAGCGAGGTGCTGCGTTGCCTGGCCCCCCGCGGCAGGCTGGTCTGCTACGGCGCCCTGAGCCAGCAGAACACGGTGCTGCCGGTGCGGGAGATGATGATGTCCCTGGCGCATGTCGAAGGGTTCTACCTGGGCAACTGGCTGGCTTCGCAGCCGAGGTGGAAGTTGCTTTCGATCCTGCGGAATGTGAAGAAACTGGTCGGCACCGGCGAACTGGGTGCCAGCGCGGAGCGACAGTTCAGCCTGTCGGATTACGAGACGGCTTTTGCCTATGCGCGCAGCGGCGCGGGCAAGGCGCTGTTCCGGATGAACTGACTTCCTATCCATCAGTCACTTTGAGAGGATTCGGGCGGCTGGGCAGTTCCATGCTTTGTTGGTAGATGTTTCTATCGCTTCCCTCAGGACGTGAGAGCGTTCCTCGGCCTCAACTAGTGCGAGAGCATAATAGGCTTCCGCCAAGTTACTTGTGTGCAAGCGTTGATTGAGGTTCCTCTCAATATAAGCCCTTTGTGTTTCCAAGTTGCCTTCGAGTTGAGAGGCTTCGGTCAAAATATTGCAAAATATTTCAGCATCACTCCCTTTTTCGTCGGGGGCGCAGCCGTATGCGATGATAATTATTGATAATAAAATTATTTTGGTTATTGTGTGCATCATGATGGAAATTTATAAGTTGGGCCGGTAAGGTTAAATCTTTTCCTCGTTAAAATCTATGGAAGCTAGGGAGGGTTCCATGTCAGCAGCTCAGTTAAATGAGTACGAAAAGAAGGAGTTGGTAAGGGATATCCTTGGCAGCGACTTTCACTCGGTAGGGAATCACTTTCCATTGTTTAGCAGGATGTTGGATGGACTGGGTCATTTGAGTGATGGCTTCACCGCTGCAGAGTTGGTCCCAACTTTAAGCCGGTTTCTGTCAGGCTCTATTTCGTCAGCAATTCTGTCGACAGCCTCATTCATGGCGGCTGTGATTCAGCCTCTTCAGCACTTTATAAAGTTGGTCAATGCTAACGAAACTGGGCTGCGTATGTATTCTTATCGGGCGGTGGCGTATACATTGACAGCTTGGGCATTTGGGAAGCCAGTGCCAAATCAGTCTGCTAGAGTTATAGAGAACCTTGGTTCTGGGGACTATAGAGCAATAGATCGGGACCGCTACGGCGAGGTTTGGAGAGAAACCTCGCGAAACGTGTTGTCGAGCTTGCGTCAAGTATGCTTGGCAAAAGATATATCGGAGGCCCATCTTCAGGCTGTTTTTAAGGCTCTAGGTGATGGCGATTCTGTGCGTCTTTCCCGCAATATACTGGAAGGGTTTGAGGGGCGTATGAATACAACGGTGCGAAATATTTGGAAAAGCGGATACTCAATTAATTTTCCCGGTTAGGTTTCAGGCTTTGAAGAAAATACTCCTCTATGCTGGCTTTTCTGTCTTTGCCTTGCTCTTCATACTTTTGGTAATGAGGGAGGCCATAATTTTCCCCGGGCGTTATGGCGGAAATGCCAGTGTTGTAGATGGGATGGGAGTAATCCTGATAGCGGTGCTGCCGTTAATGATCGCCGTCACTTTCTTGCTGGAAGCCCATTGGCCGCATATTGCCCGTCGAATTGGTGGGGGGGTATTGCTCTCCGGCTTCCTGGTCTCTTTTATCGGTTTTATGATTGGTTGAAAGCTGTGCTAATTCGGCTCCATGTATTATGAGTTTCCAGTACTCAAATGTCGGAGTTCAGCAGGTTGGAAATTGCACAGCGTTGGGTCGCACGGCCCGGAGCTGCCAATACAGGAGCGGTCATGGGCCGCTCCTGCAGGGGCTGAAGTGTGTGCTGCTACAGGTGCAGGTTCAGGCCCAGGTAAGGGCCCTTGATTTCCAGGTCGCTCTGGAAATCGTCCAGCTCGCTCACGTCCAGGCTCATCATCCGGTAGCCGGCCTCTACCGCAAAGTCTGCCACCGGCAGGAAATCCCAGCGCACCTTGGCGGTCAGGTCGGTATGGCTGTCGCCCTTGTAACCGGTGCCGTTGCCCTGGGCGATGATGGACCAGCCGGTGAAGGGCAGGTCGAAGCGGGCCTGGGCGTAGGCCATCGGCAGTACACCGGAGAGTTCGACCATCTCTGACTGCTCAACGGGAGTACAGGGATCGAAATCTTCCGGAATGCAGACCTCGGAGGGGGTGTACTGGCCTGTGGCGCTGAACTCCCCATCGTACTGGCGCGCCGTCAGGCCGAGATCCAGGTTCACCCAGTTGTCGAGAATCTCGTAGTAGAGCGTGGCATCGGTGTGAGACAGGGTTATGTCGGCTGTAATGTCGGAAGTCGCGGCAAATGTTTCATCGTCAAAGGTCACGCTCTGGTCGAGTGTGGTGGCGCCATTGGTCTCGATCTTGCTGTGGGCAACCATCACATTCGGCACCAGCGGCACCGGGTGCTCCAGCGCGGCCTGGATGAAGGTGATGTTGTCCTCGGCCAGGTTGAACTCGTCCACATCGAAACCGTCGACGCCGACGGTGCCGCTGTAGGCCGGTTGCCAGGCGCCCAGGCTGGCGTCGAAGCCGAGGATGGTGTCGGCACTGGCGGCGCCACTGGCGAGGGCGGCGCAGAGGGCGAGGGCTGTTTTCTTCATGAGGGCTCTCCGTTTTTTCTGTTTGGGCGGAGTGTACCCGTTTTTTGCTGACATGCTGATGTCAATTGCACATTTCGCGAAACCGGTCGGGTTACCCGGCCGGATTGCCTGGCGAATTTTTGTCCGCTGCGGCGATCAGTAACTGCTGCAGGGCGGCTGCGGCGTTGCTGAGGGTGCGCGCGCGGTGGCTGATCACGCCCAGGTTGCGAAGGATATGCAGCTTTTCCACCGGCAGTATCGCCAGGCTGTCGTCTACCAGTGTCTGTGGCAGCACGCTCCAGCCGAGGCCGACGCCGGCCATCATCTTGATGGTCTCGAGGAAGTTGGTGGCCAGTTTGGCGGTGAGTTTCAGGCCCCGCCGGTCGAACTCGCGCTTGATCAGGCGGCCGGTATAGGTGTTCAGGTCCGGCAGTATGGCCGGGTAGCGGGACAGGTCGGCGAGATCCAGCGCCGGCATCTTTGACAGCGGATGCTCCGGTGCCGCCACCACCACGCAGGGATCGGGCCAGATCACGCGGGAATCCAGGTTGGGGTATTCCTTCAGTGCCAGGGTCACCACCGCCAGTTCGTACTCGCCGGCCATCAGCGCCTCATAGGCCTGTTCCGAATCGACGAAATCGATATCCAGCGCCACTTCCGGGTAGCGGTTGCTGAATGCCTTGAGTACCGGTGGCAGGTGGTGCAGGCCCACATGGTGACTGGTGGCGATGCGCAAGCTGCCGGTCACCGCACTGCCGAGTGCGCGCAACTCGTGCTCGGCGTCGCTGACCTCGTTGAGGATATGTCGAGCCCGCGGCAGCAGAGTGCGGCCGGCGTTGGTGAGCTGCAGGCGCCGGCCGATACGGTCGAACAGCGGCGTGCCCAACTGCTGCTCCAGCGCCGCCAGGCGTTTGCTGACCGCCGGCTGCGTCAGGTGCAGGGTCTCGGCGGCCTCGGAGGCGGAGCCCTGTTCGGCGACGGCCAGGAAGGCCCTTAGCCACTGGATTTCCATTTTTGTGTCCTCGTTCTTTGGTGCCGGTAAGTCGATGTCGTGTCGGCCCTGCTGTCAGTGGTTGTTTGCTCAACAGCCTCATCGGCAATCGTTTCACAAACAGCCCCCGACAGCAGGGCCTTACACATCTGGCCTCGATATTCTTTTCCAACCGCAGGGTGCGCCGGCGCACCCTGCTCGAGCCCCACTTTCTGCATTCCATTTCCGACTACTTCTTATAATAAATATAAATTGATGTTATTTAATGTCCAGCCTAGACTCGGCCGAATTCGAAAACCGCATTCAGAGGACACGGCCATGGCCGGACAGACGCTCTACGACAAACTCTGGCAGGACCACCTGGTCAAAAGCCGCGAAGACGGTACGGCGCTGATCTATATTGATCGCCACCTGATTCACGAAGTCACCTCGCCGCAGGCGTTCGAGGGGCTGCGACTGGCGGGTCGCAAGCCCTGGCGCCGGGACTCCCTGGTGGCCACGCCGGATCACAATGTGCCTTCCGAAACCGCCGAGCGCGCCGCCGGCGTGGCCGGTATCCGCGACGAGATTTCCCGCATCCAGGTGCAGACCCTGGACGAGAACTGCAAAAGTTTCGATGTGGTCCAGTTCGGTATCAACGAGCCGGGGCAGGGTATCGTACACGTGATCGGACCCGAGACCGGCGCCACCATGCCGGGCATGACCGTGGTCTGCGGCGATTCCCACACCTCCACCCACGGCGCCCTGGGTGCCCTGGCACACGGCATCGGCACCTCCGAGGTGGAACACGTGATGGCCACCCAGTGCCTGATCCAGAAGAAGATGAAGAACATGCTGGTGCGCGTGGATGGCGAGCTGGGCCCGGGCGTGACCGCGAAGGACGTGGTGCTGGCGATCATCGGCAAGATCGGCACCGCCGGCGGCACCGGTTACGCGATCGAGTTCGGCGGTTCCGCCATCCGCGGCCTGTCCATGGAGGGCCGCATGACCATCTGCAACATGGCCATCGAGGCCGGCGCCCGCGCCGGCATGGTGGCGGTGGACCAGGTGACGCTGGATTACGTAAAAGACAAGCCCTACGCCCCGAAGGGATCGCAGTGGGATGCCGCCGTCGAGAACTGGAGCCGCCTGCACTCCGACGACGATGCCGTCTTCGATGCAGTGGTGGAGCTGCGCGCGGAAGAGATCGAACCGCAGGTGAGCTGGGGCACTTCGCCGGAAATGGTGGCGCCGGTCAGTGCGCTGGTGCCGGACCCGGCGAAGGAAGCCGATGCGGGCAAGCGCACCGGCGTTGAGCGCGCGTTGGAATATATGGGTCTGGACGCGGGCCAGAAGATCACCGATATCAAACTGGACCGGGTGTTTATCGGCTCCTGCACCAACTCCCGTATCGAGGACCTGCGCGCGGCCGCTGCTGTGGCGAAGGGTCGCAGGAAGGCCGACAGCGTCAAGCAGGTGCTGGTAGTGCCGGGTTCCCAGTCGGTGAAGGCGCAGGCGGAAAAAGAGGGCCTGCACAGTGTGTTTATCGACGCCGGTTTCGAGTGGCGCGAGCCCTCCTGTTCCATGTGCCTGGCGATGAACGCGGACAAGCTGGGGGCCGGCGAGCACTGCGCCTCTACCTCCAACCGCAACTTCGAGGGGCGCCAGGGCTACGGCGGCCGGACCCATCTGGTGAGCCCGGGCATGGCCGCGGCGGCGGCGATTGCCGGTAACTTTGTCGATGTGCGTGAAATGGCCGACGCCGGGGAGAGCGCGTAATGAAAGCTTTTACTCAACACAAGGGCCTGGCGGCGCCGATGGACCGCGCCAATGTGGATACGGATCTGATCATCCCCAAGCAGTTCCTGAAATCCATCAAGCGCACCGGCTTCGGCCCCAACCTGTTCGACGAGCTGCGCTATCTCGATGAGGGCCAGCCGGGGCAGGACAACAGCGCGCGCCCGCTCAACCCGGAGTTCCCGCTGAACTTTCCGCGCTATAATGGTGCCTCGGTATTGCTGGCGCGCGATAATTTCGGTTGCGGTTCCAGCCGCGAGCACGCGCCCTGGGCCCTGGACGACTACGGCTTCCGTGCGGTGATCGCGCCGAGCTTTGCCGATATCTTCTACAACAACTGTTTCAAGAACGGCCTGCTGCCGATCGCGCTCGACGAACAGGTCGTCGATCAGTTGTTCGAGGAGATGTACGCGCAGGAAGGTTACGAGCTGACCATCGACCTGGAAAAACAGCAGGTGATCAAGCCGAATGGCGAGACCATCGATTTCGAGGTGGACGAATTCCGCAAGCACTGCCTGCTGAACGGCCTGGACGATATCGGCCTGACGCTGGAAGACGCGGACGCTATCCGCGCCTACGAAGCCAGGCGCCGCGAGCAGGCACCTTGGTTGTTCGATTCCGTAAAATAGGTCTTATCGTCATTCCGGCGAATGCCGGAATCCAGGTGGTACAAAACTGGATACCGGCATTCGCCGGTATGACGACAGTTGAGTAGGGGGCCGCCGGGCCCAAATGGTGCGCACGGCGCCCCCTACGAATTCAGCAAATTTAAGGAATGCTTGTGAGCAAGAAAATCATGATCTTCCCGGGCGACGGCATAGGCCCGGAAATCGTCGAGCAGGCGGTGGCGGTACTGGAAGCCGCGGACAGAAAATTCGGCCTGGACCTGAGCTTTGAGCAGGGCCTGATCGGTGGCGCCTCCATCGATGCGCACGGCGAGCCGCTCACCGACGCCGAGCTGGAAAAGGCCGGCCAGTGCGACGCCGTATTATTGGGCGCCGTCGGCGGCCCCAAGTGGGATCAACTGGATCGCGCCATTCGCCCGGAAAAGGGCCTGCTGAAAATTCGCAGCAAGTTGGGCCTCTACGCCAACCTGCGCCCGGCGATCCTCTATCCGCAGCTGGCCGAGGCGTCCTCGCTGAAACCGGACGTGGTTTCTGGCCTGGATATCCTGATCGTGCGCGAGCTCACCGGCGGTATCTACTTCGGTGAGCCGCGCGGTATCCGCACACTGGAAAACGGCGAGAAGCAGGGCTTCAATACCTACGTTTACAGTGAGTCGGAAATCGAGCGCATCGCGCGCAGCGCCTTCGAGGCGGCACAGAAGCGCAATGGCAAGCTCTGCTCCGTGGACAAGGCCAATGTGCTGGAAGTCACCGTACTCTGGCGCGAAGTACTGGACCGCCTGGCGCCGGAGTATCCGGACGTGGAGCTGTCGCACATGTACGTGGACAACGCGGCCATGCAGTTGGTGCGCGCGCCCAAGCAGTTCGACGTGATGGTCACCGGCAATATGTTCGGCGATATCCTCTCCGACGCCGCCGCCATGCTCACCGGCTCCATCGGTATGCTGCCGTCCGCGTCGCTGAACCAGAGCGGCTTCGGCCTCTACGAACCCTGCCACGGCTCGGCGCCGGATATCGCCGGCCGGGGCCTGGCCAACCCGCTGGCGACCATCCTGTCGGCGGCGATGATGCTGCGCTACTCGCTGGATCAGGGCGAGGCGGCGGACGCGATCGAAAAGGCTGTCAGCAAGGTGCTCGACGACGGACTGCGCACCGCGGATATCTACACTGAAGGTGGCAGGAAGGTATCCACCGCGGAAATGGGCGCAGCAGTGGTGGCCGCTTTCTGATTCCAGCGCCCCCTTTCTTCTCCCGATTCGTCATTCCGGCGCAGATGCGTCATGCCGGACTTGATCCGGTACCGGAATTCAAGACACACAGGATTAACAGGAAACTGCAATGAACAAAGTAGGTTTTATCGGCTGGCGCGGCATGGTCGGCTCGGTACTCATGGGCCGCATGCACGAAGAGAACGATTTCGCGCACATCCCGGAACCGGTATTTTTCTCTACCTCCAACGCCGGCGGCAAGGCGCCCGACGTGGGCCGCGAAGTGGCGCCGCTGGGCGATGCCTTCGATATCGACGCGCTGGCGGAACTGGACGCCATCGTCAGCTGCCAGGGCGGCGACTACACCAAAAAAGTCTACCCGCAACTGCGCGAGAAGGGCTGGAAAGGTTACTGGATCGACGCCGCCTCCAGCCTGCGCATGGAAGACGACTCCATCATCGTGCTGGACCCGGTAAACCGCGATGTCATCGACCGCGGTATCGACGCCGGCGTGAAGGACTTTATCGGCGGTAACTGCACCGTCAGCCTGATGCTGATGGGCCTCGGTGGCCTGTTCAAAGAAGGCCTGGTGGACTGGGTGTCCGCCATGACCTACCAGGCCGCCAGCGGCTCCGGCGCCCGCCATATGCGCGAGCTGATCAGCCAGATGGGCAGTCTTCGCGACTGCGTCGCCGACGAACTGGCGGACCCGTCCAGCGCCATCCTGGAGATCGACCGCAAGGTGGCCGATACCATGCGCTCCGGCGATTTCCCCACCGCCGAATTCGGCGCGCCGCTGGCCGGCAGCCTGCTGCCGTGGATCGACACCCAGCTGGAAAACGGCCAGAGCCGCGAGGAGTGGAAAGCCCAGGCCGAGGCCAACAAGATTCTGCGCACCGACACCACCGTGCCGGTCGACGGCACCTGCGTACGTATCGGTTCCATGCGCTGCCACAGCCAGGCGTTCACCGTGAAGCTGAAAAAAGACGTCTCCATCGCCGAGGTCGAACAGCTGATCGGATCCTCGAACGACTGGGCCAAGGTAGTCCCCAACGAGCGTGAAGCCACCCTTGAGCAGCTGACCCCGACCGCGGTCACCGGCACCATGGATATCCCGGTGGGCCGCCTGCGCAAGCTGAACATGGGCCCGCAGTACCTGTCCGCCTTCACCGTCGGCGACCAGCTCCTCTGGGGCGCCGCCGAACCGCTGCGCCGGGTACTGCTGATCCTGCTGGGCAAGCTGTAAGTCGGGAGCGCCAATCTCCCTCCGCCCAATAACTTCCCCCCAATGCCAGAAACAGCGCTCCCCTCTCCCACCGGGAGAGGGGCCGGGGGAGAGGGCGGCCGTACGGCCCCCTCGGGTCGAATCCCCGCTTGTGACACCATTCGCACAATTGAGCCGCTCCAATCCCCGGAGCGGCTTTCCCCTTTCTGCCCGATGGGTATAATCGCCCCCGCTTTTCCTCCCCAACTGACGAAGTGATGTGATATGCCGGATTCCCCCCGCGAACTGGTCCTGGTCGGCGTCGACAGCGCCGCTTTTTCCCCCCTGCTGGAAGTCCTGGAGGAGCGCAAGGTGGTCGACGCCGACCGGCTGCGGCTGCTGGACGAGGAGGAAAGCGAATCGGCGCCGCAGGTATACGCCAACCGCAATATCCCGGTGCAGTCGCTGGAGCAGTTCACCTTCGCACCGGAGCAGGTGGTGGTCCTGCTGAAGGGCGGGGAGGCCGCCCGGGCGGCGCTGGAAGCGGCGGAAACCGCTGGTGCCTGGGTGCTGGACACGGCCGACAACACCCGCGGCGACGACACCGCCACACCGATTCACCCGCTCCTCAACAGTGCGGATATCGCCGCAGCGGAGCGACATGTGCTGGCACTGCCGGGCGCCGGCGCATCCATGCTGGCGGAAGCGCTGGCGCCGCTGCGCGATCGCCTGCAGGCGGTGGAGATTATCCTCAACCAGCCGGTATCCGAGCTGGGCAAGTCCGCGGTGGACGCCATGGCCGCACAGACCGCGCGCATGTTCAACGGCCAGGAGGCGGATATCGACCCGGCCATCGGCCACCGCCTGGCTTTCAATCACCTGAGCTCCAGCGAGGCGCTGCTGGCCAGCGGCCATAACCTGTCCGAGCTGGCGCTGGTTCACGACCTGCGCGGCCTGCTGGGCGAGGACATAGCGCTGGACGCCAGTATCAATACCGCGTCGGTCTTTCACGGTCAACTGGCCAATCTGCGTGTCGTGTTGAAGGAAGAGGCGGACCTGGAGCAGATCGGTGGCCTGCTGCGAAACGGGGCGCGCCTGAAAATGAGCGAGCGGCCCTCCGCCGAAGCGGCCGTGGGCGGTGAGGAAACGCTGATCGGCAGACTGCGGCAGAGCCTCCTGAGTGCGAAGCAGGTTAATTTTTGTGCGGCATCCGACAATTTGCGCAGAGACCTGGCGATCAACTGCGCACAGATTGCTCACTTGTTGCTAAAAAACCACTGATAATTAATACTTAGCGGCCATACTGAAGGTTTATTCTTAACTTTGGTTCGGCTCGGGGTGGCGAGTAATTCGCCAGTGGGGGTGGACCGCCATTGCGGCAGTCGCCTGGTTGAACGTTTACTGTACAGTGAAGGGCTTTGTGGAAAGCCCGGGATTCTAACAATAAAGGGAATCGGATATGCGTGTGCGAAAGCTGGCACTAGCAGTTGGCCTGGTCAGCGCACTGGGGGGCAACGCGGCTCTGGCGCTGGGGCTGGGGGAGATCAAGCTGAACTCCACCCTCAATCAGCCCCTGGATGCGGAAATCGGTCTGCTGCAGACCCGCGGCCTCGGCGACGGCGAAATCAAGGTGCGCCTCGCCAGCCCCGAAGACTTCGAGCGGGCCGGCATCGACCGGTCCTACATGCTTACCGAGTTGCGTTTCGACGTGGATTACTCCGGAGCCGAACCGGTGGTCCGCGTATCCAGCCGCGTACCGATTCGCGAACCCTATCTGAACTTCCTGCTGGAGACCCGCTGGCCCAGCGGCCGCCTGCTGCGCGAATACACCCTGCTGATGGACCTGCCGGCCTTTTCCGGCAATACCGCACAGCAGCCGGTGCGCGCCGCCGAGCGCGAGCGCCAGCAGGTGCGCCGCGATGCGCCGCAGTCGCAGCGGCGCCCGCTGGAGAAGATGGAAACCCGCCCCGCACCGTCGGAAGAGCCCGCCGAGCGGCAGGCCGAGACACAGCCGCAGCCACAACAGCCGGCCGAGGAACCGGTGGAGCTGCGCCGCGAAGCGCAGCCGGCCGCCGAAAGCACCGCCGACAGCGGCAGCCAGGTTTACGGCCCGGTTTCCTCCAGCGAAACCCTGTGGGAAATCGCCCTGGAGAACCGCGCCGACCGCGAATTCTCCGTGCAGCAGACCATGCTGGCAATCCAGCGCCTCAACCCCGAGGCCTTCATCAACGACAACATCAACCTGCTGAAAAAAGGCGCGGTACTGCGCCTGCCGAACACCGAGGATATCCGCGCCTTCAGTGCGCGCGACGCCATCTCCGAGGTGGCGGTGCAGAACGACACCTGGCGCCAGCGGGTGGGTGACGATGCCGCCACCGGCGCGCCGCTGGATGCGCGCGCGGCGGAAACCGAGGTCGCCGAGAGCGAATCCGTGGAAGGCCGTGTCAGCCTCGCCGCGCCCGGCGACAACGAATCCGTCACCTCCGGTTCCGGCAGCGGTGCCGGGGAGAGCGAGGCCCTCGCCGGCGAGCTGGCCGTGACCGAGGAGGAGCTGGACAAGTCCGAGCTGGAAAACGAAGAGATCAAGGACCGCATCTCCGAACTGGACGAGCAGATCGACACCATGGAGCGCCTGGTGGAGGTCTCCAACGAGGAACTGGAAGCAGTACAGGGGGCGGCCGAGCAGACCGAAACCCCGCCTGCCGACAGTATGGAAGGTGCTGGTGAAGAGACCGCGGAAGCGGTGGCCGAGGGTGAAGAGGCCCCTGCAGAAGCGGTTGCCGCAGCTGGGGAAACCGATACCGCCCCGGAAACCGGGGCCGCTGCCGAGCCGGAAGAAACGGAAGAGGTGGACAGCCGCAACCGCGTGGTGGTCCAGACCAAACCCGAGCCGACGCTGGTGGATCGCCTGATGGACAACATCCAGCTGATCGGCATCGGCCTGGGTGCACTGGTGATCGGTCTCGCCGGCTTCCTTACCTGGCGCCGCCGCAAGGAGGAAGAGGAGGCCATGCGCCAGGTGGAGGCGGAAATGGCCGCCGAGCGCTCGCTGGCGCAGGCACCGGAGGAAACGCCCCAGCCGGAGGAGAGCCTGACTACCGTCGAGCCCGTGGAGACCGAAGACAACTTCGATCTGGGCGAACTGGACGATGTGGGTACCGACGACCCGGTTTCCGAGGCGGAAATCCACCTGTCCCTGGGACAGTACAGTGAAGCCGAGGGCAAGCTGCTGGCCGGCCTGGAAAAAGACCCGAACAATGTCGACGCGCGCCTGATGGTGATGGAGGTCTACGCCCACGAGCAGAATGCCGACAAGTTCGACGACCACTACCGGCAGCTGCTGACCGTCAGCGATGGCCCCGCCGCCGACCGCGCCGCGCGCCTGCGCGAGAGCATCGCCGGCGCACCGCCGTTCGAGGCGCCGTCCATGGACTTCACCAGCGAATCCCTGGAAGCCACGCAACTGGACGATATCAGCGCATCCTTCGAGGACGATTTCTCCGGCGGCGATGATCTGTCAGCCGCCCCTGACTCCGGCGACGGCGCTGAGGACACCAGCCTGCTGGACGACCTGACCATGGACCTGTCCGAAGACAGCAGTGGCGGCGAGACGGCCGCGGAGCCGAATGGTGGGGACGACGGCGACTTCTCCCTGGAGCTCGATCTCGACAGCAGCTTCGACAGCGGCGACAGCACTGCGGAGCAGGGCGATACCGCGGAGAACAGCGAAGACGAGCTCAACCTGGACGACCTGATGTCCGGCGAACTGGATCTCGACGGCCTCGACCTGAACGCCGACAACGGTACCTCTGGCGAGGAAAAATCCGACGAACTGGGGTCAATCGAATACGAGAGCACCGCTGCTAGCGATGAGAGCGGCGACGAGGGCGGGCTCGACTTCGACCTCGACCTGTCGCCGGCGGAAGACGAAACCGACAGCGAACCCCAGGCGAACACCGCTGCTACCCCGGAACCGGCCGAATCGCAGGCACCGGCCGCCGATGCCGCGGACGATCTCTCCGACGACCTGGAAAACTTCGGCGACGACTTCGGCGATGGCCTGGACCTGGATTCCATCAACCTGGACGACATCGCCGGCGAACTGGACGCCGACGAATCCCTGTCGGCGGAAACAGACACCGATGTGGCCGTGGCCGAAGAGCCCCGGCCGGCCTCCCGCCCGGCGGCGGAGGCGGGCACTGAAACCGCGACCAGCGCCGAAAGCGGGGAAGCCGACCTGGGCGACCTGAACTTCAATCTGGAGAGCGACCTGGATTCCGAGCTCAACCTGCTCGAGGGCAACGACGAAGTCAGCACCAAACTCGAGTTGGCCCAGGCCTACCTCGATATGGGCGACAAGGATGGTGCCCGGGATATCCTCAAGGAGGTATCGGAAGAGGGCAGCGGCGAACACCAGACACGCGCCAGGGAAATGCTGGAGCGCATGGCTTAATAGCAGTGCTCCGCAGTTCCAAAAAACCTCGCACCCGCTGCGGGGTTTTTTTATGGCCGGAACCACCGGCAAGTCTTGACGTATTAATGCGCCACTCTTCCTCCCCTCTCCCCCCGGGAGAGGGGCCGGGGGAGAGGGCGCGCCCGAGGGCATGACACCAAAGTTTGCCCCCTGTGGCCGGACGCAAACCATGAATCGCGAATACACCTACAAAACCAACGGCGAAGTTCCCCCGGGCGAACAGCTCCCCGATGGCCTGCGCCGCATTGCCCTCGGCGTCGAGTACTGCGGCGCCCGCCTGCACGGCTTCCAGAAACAGCAATCCGCCAGTGAGACGGTACAGGCACACCTGGAGCGGGCCCTGTCCGGTATTGCCGCCGAACCGGTGACCCTGGTCTGCGCCGGCCGCACCGACGCCGGTGTGCACGCCACCAACCAGGTCATCCACTTCGATACAAAAGCGCAGCGTCCGGAGCGCGCCTGGGTGGAGGGCGTCAACACCAAGTTGCCGGATTGCGTGCGTGTGCGCTGGGCGCGGCAGGTGCCGGCCCAGTTCCATGCGCGCTTCTCCGCCCGCGCCCGCAGCTACCGCTACCTGATCCACAGCGCGCCCACCCGCTCCGCCCAGGCCGCCTCAGAGGTCACTTGGACCCGGCACCCGCTGGATATCGACGCCATGCGCGCAGGCGCAAAATACCTGGTCGGCGAGCACGACTTCAGCAGTTACCGCGCGGCGCAATGCCAGGCAAAGAGTCCGGTGCGGGAAATCACACGGCTGGATATCGCCCGGGTCGGGCAGTTGATCGTCCTCGAAATCAGCGCCAACGCCTTCCTGCACCATATGGTGCGCAATATCGCCGGCGTGCTGATGGCGGTGGGCCGCGGCGAGCGGAAACCGCAGTGGGTCAGAGAAGTGCTCGAGGCCCGCGACCGCACCGCCGGCGGCGTCACCGCGCCGCCGTTCGGGCTCTATCTGGTGGATGTGCAGTACCCGCATGAATTCCAGCTGCCGACCTCCGAACCGGGGCCGCTGCTGGTACCGCTGCCACTGGGGCGGTTGCCGGTATAGTGGCGGGCGCGTTTCGTGTCCCGCGCCAATCTGCTAGTATCCCGGCTCCCTCAATTTTGAACGGCCGGTCGGCTGGCGATCTCGAGATTCAATGCAAGTAAAGATCTGCGGCATAACCAACAGCGAGGATGCCGGTGACGCTGTCGCCGCCGGCGCCGATGCGCTGGGGTTGGTTTTTTATGCCGGGAGCCCGCGCTGTGTCACTGCGGAACAGGCGGCGGCGATCGCGAAGGCGGTGCCGCCGTTTGTCACTCTGGTGGGGCTCTTTGTCAATGCCGACAGCGCCGGGGTCGAGGACACGCTGGCGCGGGTGCCGCTTAACCTGTTGCAGTTTCACGGCACTGAATCGGCGGAGTACTGCGAACAGTTCCGGCGCCCCTATATCAAGGCGCTGCGCATGAAAGACGACCTCGATGTGCTCGCGGCCATGGCCGAACACCCGGCCGCGCGCGGCTTCCTTCTCGACGCCTATCGACCGGGTGTGCCCGGCGGTACCGGTGAATCCTTCGACTGGCAACGGGTGCCGCAGGACAGCGGCCAGCAGATAGTGCTGGCCGGTGGCCTGACGCCGGGCAATGTAGCGCGGGCCGTCGATACGGCGCAGCCGCAGGCGGTGGATGTGAGCGGCGGTGTCGAGGCGTCGCCAGGTCGCAAGGATCCGCAGAAAGTCGCCGCCTTTATTCGCGCGGCCAACGGTTAATGGCGGCAAGTGGTTTGTGATTAGTAACTCAGATTTCGGAGGTCGGTGCCATTGTCAGGCCGGTGGGCCCGAGACCTGAGTCATTAAAAGTAAGGATGGAGTGAGTCAGTGAGCAAGCAAGAAACGGTGGATTTCTCGGCCTTTCCCGATGCCGACGGGCATTTCGGGGCCTACGGCGGCCGTTTTGTATCGGAGACGCTGATCGGCGCGCTGGATGAGCTGCGCGAAATGTATTCTCGCCTGAAAGACGATCCGGAATTTATCAAGGCGTTCGATTACGATCTGGCCCACTATGTGGGTCGCCCGTCGCCGCTGTATCTTGCCGAACGGCTGACCGAGGCCGCCGGCGGCGCGCGTATCTGGTTGAAGCGCGAAGACCTGAACCACACCGGCGCGCACAAGGTGAACAACACCGTCGGCCAGGCGCTGCTGGCCAAGCACAGCGGCAAGACCCGCGTGATCGCCGAGACCGGCGCCGGCCAGCACGGCGTGGCCACCGCCACCGTCGCCGCGCGCCTGGGCCTGAAGTGCGCCGTGTACATGGGGGCAGAGGACGTCAAGCGCCAGTCGCCCAACGTCTACCGCATGAAACTGCTGGGTGCCGAGGTGATTCCGGTAGAGTCCGGCTCCAAAACCCTGAAAGACGCCATGAACGAGGCGATGCGGGACTGGGTCACCAACGTCGACGACACCTTCTACATCATCGGCACCGTCGCCGGCCCGCATCCATACCCGCAACTGGTGCGCGATTTCAACTCGGTGATCGGCCGCGAGGCGCGGCGCCAGAGCCTGGAGGAGTTCGGCCAATTGCCGGACGCGCTGGTGGCCTGTGTCGGCGGCGGCTCCAATGCCATCGGCCTCTTCCACCCCTTCCTGAACGACAGCGATGTGAAAATGTACGGCGTCGAGGCGGGCGGCGAAGGCCTCGCCACCGGTCACCACGCGGCGCCGTTGAACGACGGCGTGCCGGGCATCCTGCACGGCAATCGCACCTACCTGATGGAAGACGACGACGGCCAGATTATCGAGACCCACTCGGTATCCGCCGGCCTCGACTATCCCGGCGTGGGGCCGGAACACGCCTGGCTGAAGGATATCGGCCGCGTGGAATATGTCACCGCCGACGACAAGGAGGCACTGGACGCCTTCCGCCAACTGACCCGCACCGAGGGCATTCTGCCGGCGCTGGAGTCCAGCCACGCCGTGGCCTATGCGCTGAAGCTCGCCGCCGGTATGGGTGCGGACCAGAACATCGTCGTGAACCTGTCGGGGCGCGGCGACAAGGATATTTTCACCGTGGCCGCCATCGACGGCATCCAGGTGTAACGGGGGACTGAAGCAGTGACAGAAGAAAACAGAATCGACCGCCGTTTCGCCGGCCTGCGCGCCGAGGGCCGCAAGGCCCTGGTGGCCTATATCGTCGCCGGTGACGGTGGCTCCGAAAACACCGTACCGCTGATGCACCAGCTGGTGGCCAGCGGTACCGACCTGATCGAACTGGGTGTGCCTTTCTCCGATCCCATGGCCGAGGGGCCGGTGATCCAGAAGGGCCACGAGCGCGCGCTGGAGCACAAAACCTCGCTTCGCAAATGCCTGCAGATGGTGGCGGAATTCCGCCGCCAAGACGCGGATACGCCGGTGATCCTGATGGGCTACGCCAACCCGATCGAGAAGATGGGCGCGGAAAATTTTGCCGAGGCGGCCCGCGATGCGGGTGTCGACGGCGCCCTGACCGTGGATCTGCCGGCGGAAGAGGCGGGGCCGCTGAACAGGCTGCTGAGCGAGCGCGAGCTGCGCAATATCTTCCTGCTGACCCCCACCACCGGCGATGAGCGCCTGCAGCAGATTGCCGGCCTGGCCAGCGGCTTTGTCTACTATGTATCCCTGAAAGGGGTTACCGGTGCCGGTCACCTGGACCCGGATTCCGTGCGCGACAATCTCACCCGCATCCGCCGCCATACCGACCTGCCGCTGTGTGTCGGTTTCGGCATCAAGGATGGAGAATCGGCCAGGGCCGTCAGCGAACACGGCGACGGCGCGGTGGTCGGCAGTGTCCTGGTATCGGCCATCGGCGAAGCGGCGTCCGCCGGGGCAGCGCGGGACAGTGTCGCCGCGATTGTCGGCGAAATCCGCACCGCACTGGATGCGTGACTGTATAGATAAGTAGGGTGCGCCGTGCGCACCACTTGCCGCGGTCGGCGTCGTTTTGGTGCGCGCGGTGCCCCCTGCCGGCAGGGTGGCCAGAAAGCCTAAAGCAGCGGCTGATCTGGCCGCGTCGGTTGTTTCGCCAAGTGTTTTAATTCTCAGTCTGAAACTCACCGGTCGGTAGAATACCGATCCTTCAGGCAACGCATCGGGATTTGGAAACAAAATGAGCTGGTTAGAAAAAATTGTTCCCGCCGTCATTCGCACCGAGCGCCGCAGTGGCGGCAGCAAGGTACCGGAAGGGGTATGGAAAAAATGCGTCAAGTGCGACGCCATGCTGTACCGCCCGGAGCTGGAGCGGAACCTGGATGTGTGCCCCAAGTGCGATCACCATATGCGCATCGGCGCGCGCCGCCGCCTGGATATCTTCCTCGACGAGGAGGGGCGCGAGGAACTGGCCACCGACGTGGAGCCGGTGGACCGCCTCAAATTCAAGGACGTCAAAAAATACAAGGACCGCCTGACCCAGGCGCAGAAAAAAACCGGTGAAAAAGATGCGTTGATCGCGATGCGCGGCACGCTCGAGGGCAAACCGCTGGTGGCAGTGGCCTTCGAGTTCGCTTTTCACGGCGGCTCCATGGGCTACGTGGTGGGCGAGCGCTTTACCCGCGCGGCGCAACTGGCGCTGGAGGAGCGCATTCCGCTGGTCTGCTTTTCCGCCACCGGCGGTGCGCGCATGCAGGAGGCGCTGGTCTCGCTGATGCAGATGGCCAAGACCTCCGCGGTGCTGGAAAAAATGAAGATGGCCGGCGTGCCCTATATCTCGGTGATGACCGATCCGGTCTACGGCGGCGTGTCTGCTTCCCTGGCACTGCTGGGTGATATCAACGCCGCCGAGCCGGGTGCCCGCGCCGGTTTTGCCGGCCCCAATATCATCGAGCAGACCATCCGCCAGAAGCTGCCCAAGGGCTTCCAGCGCAGCGAATTCCTGCTGGATCACGGCGCCATCGATATGATCATCCCGCGCGGGGACATGCGCGAGACCGTCGGCCGCCTGATGGGCAAATTGGCGGATGCGGGAGTCGGGGAGTAACGCTCCCCGCTGTCGCAGCGGCGGCTCCCGCCCCGGGAACGCCGCGCCTGTTTTACAGGGGCTGAAGGCTCCAACTTGGCTGGTGGGCCGCGGGCCCGCCCGGTAGTTACCTGACCTATGCGCTCACTCCAAAACTGGCTCACCCGCCTCGAACAGCTCCACCCCGCCGAGATCGAACTGGGCCTGGAGCGCGTTGCCCGTGTCGCAAAGGCGCTGGACGTGGAAAAGCCGGCGCCGACGGTGATCAGCGTCGCCGGTACCAACGGCAAGGGTTCCTGCGTCGCCGCCATGGAGGCGCTGCTGCGCGCCGGCGGCCACTCGGTGGGGGCCTACAGTTCGCCGCACCTGCTGCGCTTCAACGAGCGGGTGCGCATCGATGGTGTCGAGGTCAACGATGCGGAGCTGGTGCGTGCCTTCGAGGCGGTGGAGGCCGCCCGCGGCGACACCGGCCTGACCTACTTCGAATTTGCCACCCTCGCCGCGCTGTGGCTGTTCCGGCGCGCCCGTGTCGACTGTGCGCTGCTGGAAGTGGGGCTCGGCGGTCGCCTGGATGCGGTCAACCTGGTGGATGCGGACCTGGCGGTGATCACCGGCGTTGCCGTGGACCACGAGGCCTGGCTGGGTGGGGATCGGGAGATCATCGGCCGCGAGAAGGCCGGTATCCTGCGCCCCGGCAGCCCCTGTGTCTGCGCCGATCCGCAGCCGCCGGCGTCGGTGGTTGCGGCCGCCGCGAAAACCGGGGCCGCAACCTACTTTATCGGTCGGGACTTTTTCTTGGGCGCTGATGGCGCTTATTCCAGCGCTGATGGCTCCTCTTCGGACGCTGAAGGCTCTTCTTCGGGGGCTGAAGGCTCCTCCGTGGTGGGGGATCGCTACCATTTCGGGGAGCTCGAGGTTCAGTTGCCGCCGGTCAGCCTGCCGCCCCCGAGCCTGGCGGCGGCGATCACGGCGCTGTCGGTATTGGGTGTGCTGCCGCAACGGGGGATCGAGCGCACACTGGCGGGTATCGAGTTGGCGGGGCGCTGCCAGCCGCTTGAATGGCGGGGCCGCTCGCTGCTGCTGGATGTGGGGCACAACCCCGCGGCGGCGGAGTACCTGGCCCGCTGGCTGGCCGACCACCCGGTTCCCGGGCGCACCCACGCGCTGGTGGCGGCCATGGCGGACAAGGATCTGCCCGGGCTGTTCGCGCCGCTGCGGGGGCGTGTGGATCGCTGGTATCCGGCGCTGTTGCCCGGCAATAGCCGTGCGGCGGATTGTGCCGCGCTGATTGGCGGATTGCGCGAGGCCGGTATCGGCGAGGCTGCGGTCGAGGGTGCGACAGACGGCGACTGCCCGACGGTGGTCGACGGGCTGGAGCGGCTGCTTTCGGGCATCGGGGCGCAAGACAGGTTGCTTGTCTTCGGATCCTTCTTTACTGTTGCGGAAGTTTTACAGCAGATACGAGAACACAGTAATGGCGAGCCGTGACCGGGAGGCTGTCCAGCGGGGCGCCGCCCAACGTGGTCGACTGAACGATGGCTTCAGGCAGCGCATTATCGGCGCCCTGGTGCTGGCCGCGCTCGCCGTGATTTTCCTGCCCACGCTCTTCGACCGCGAGGGCGCGCGCTATATCGATGTGACCAGCCAGATTCCCCCGCAGCCGGATATCCAGCCGATCGAGATTGTCGAACCCGAGCCGGTGGCCGACACCGAACCGGCGCCGGATCCCGACAGCGCCTTCCAGCCGCCGGTAGTGGAACAGGATTCCCCGCCGGAGTCGGAGGCGTCGCAGCCGGCCGCCGAAGCGGATACCGCGGAGGCGGAAAAACTGGCGGAACCGCGAGATGAGCAACAGGATTCCTCGCCCGTTCTCGATGAAGAGGGGCTGCCGGTCGCCTGGGTGGTGCAGGTGGCCGCCTACAGCGACGAGTCCCGGGCCGGGAAGCTGCGCAACCGACTGATGGACGAGGGCTACAAGGCCTATACCCGCGCCGTGAGCACCAACAAGGGCGATTTCGTGCGCGTCTTTGTCGGCCCCAAGGTCAGCGAGGCGGATGCCCGGGCAGTCAAACAGGAGCTGGACCAACTGCTGGGCGCGCAGACACTGGTGTTGCGCTTTCGCAGTGGTTAGTTGACTCAAGTTTCGGGGGGCATATCGGAGCTGTGCAACTATCAAGCTCCCGAACTCCGAAACTTGAGTTAGTTGAGTGATCGGCAATCGCTGGCCACTGGCCATTTCTCTGAGTAGAATGCGCGCTCTCCGCGGCAGCCGCCGCCCGGCAGGTAGGATCGAATGAACTGGGCTGACTGGACCATTCTGGCAATCGTGGCCATTTCCACGCTGATCGGTCTCAGCCGCGGTTTTGTGCGCGAAACCCTGTCCCTCCTCACCTGGATCGCCGCCTTTGTTATCGCGATGATGTTCCGGGACGAACTGGCGCCACTGTTGTCCCGGCTCGTGGACACCCCGTCGCTGCAGACCATCGCCGCTTTCGCCATCCTGTTTATCTTCACGTTGCTGGCCGGAGCCGGCCTGAACATGACCCTGTCCGCGTTTGTCGAGGCCACCGGCCTGTCGGGTACCGACCGGGTGCTGGGCATGGTGTTCGGCCTGTTGCGGGGCTGCATCGTGGTGCTGGCGCTGCTGATCCTGGCGCCGGCGCTGGTGCCGGTGGAGGAGGATAGCTGGTGGCGCGAGTCGGCGTTGATCCCCCATTTCCTCAGCTTCGAGGACAGTGCGCGGCAGCTGGCGGAATCGATCAAGGATCTGTTTGTGCAGGGAACCGCTTCGGAGTGAGGTGCGGCGTCGTTGCCGCCCGGAAAAATTGTTTTAGCGGAGCGGGTATGCTGCTCCCTCTCGACCAGTAGGGCCAAGACTATGTGTGGTATTGTCGGTATCGTTGGTAGGAGTGACGTCAACCTGCAGTTGTACGACGCGCTCACCCTGTTGCAGCACCGGGGACAGGACGCCGCCGGCATCGTCACCTGCGACAGGGACCGCCTGAACCAGCAGAAGGCCACCGGCCTGGTGCGCGACGTCTTCCGCGCGCGACACATGGAGCGCCTGAAGGGCAATTTCGGTATCGGCCATGTACGCTATCCCACCGCCGGCGGTTCCGGCCCGGCACTGGCCCAGCCCTTCTACGTCAACTCCCCCTACGGCATCGCCATGGCCCACAATGGCAACCTCACCAACAAAGACCAGGTGATGGAGGAAATCTACCAACAGGACCTGCGCCACATCAGCACCGATTCGGATTCCGAGGTGCTGCTGAATGTGTTCGCCCACGAGCTGCTGGAGCAGCGCAAGCTGCAGCCGAAGGCGGAGGATATCTTTACCGCGATGCGCGCCGTGCACAAGCGGGTGCGCGGCGGCTACGCCTGTGTGGCGCTGATTGTCGGCTACGGTATCGTCGCTTTCCGCGATCCCAACGGCATCCGCCCGCTGGTCTACGGCAAGCGGGAAACGGAGCAGGGCACGGAGTATATGGTGGCCTCGGAATCCGTGGCGCTGAATGTGGCCGGTTATACCCTGGTGCGCGACGTGGCGCCGGGAGAGGCGATCTATATCGAGCGGGACGGCACGGTGCACGCGGAGCAGTGTGCGGAGAAGCCGTCGCTGAATCCGTGCATTTTCGAGCATGTGTATTTTGCCCGTCCGGATTCCATCATGGACGGCGTGTCGGTGCACAAGTCGCGCCTGCGCCAGGGCGAGCACCTGGCGGAGAAAATCCTGCGCGAACGTCCGGACCACGATATCGATGTGGTGATTCCGATTCCCGATTCCGCACGCGTCTCGGGGCAGACGGTGGCCCACCGGTTGGGGGTCAAATTTCGCGAGGGAATGGTAAAGAACCGCTATATCGGCCGCACTTTCATCATGCCGGGCCAGAAGCAGCGCAAGAAATCCGTGCGCCAGAAACTGAACGCCATTGAACTGGAGTTCCGCGGCAAGAATGTGTTGCTGGTGGACGATTCCATCGTGCGCGGCACCACCTGCAAGCAGATTATCCAGATGGCCCGCGAAGCGGGTGCGGCCAAGGTCTATTTCGCCTCCGCCGCGCCGGCGGTGAAATACCCGAATGTCTACGGTATCGATATGCCGTCGGCGGAGGAACTGGTGGCCCATGACCGCACCACCGAGGAGGTCTGCAGCGAGATCGGCGCCGACTGGCTGATCTACCAGGACCTGGAGGATCTGGTGGAGTGTTCCGCCGAGGGCAACGACAAGATCGAGCGCTTCGACTGTTCCGTGTTCGACGGCAACTACGTCACCGGCGACGTCGACGAAGCCTACCTGGAAAACCTGCACGCCCAGCGCAACGACGTGGCCAAGAGCAAAAAGACCAGCCAGGGCTAGTGTGCCCCGAAACTCGAAAGAACAGCGCCCCTCTCCCATCGGGAGAGGGGCCGGGGGAGAGGGCGCCGACCGGAGCCCCATGCCTTTAGCCGACCCCGGGCCGGCCCTGCTGCCGGTGGCTGTTTGCGGGACACGCGGTGAATACATCCCTGTACGCTCGTAATCGACATCCCTGTCTCATACGGTCCCGCAAACAGCCACCGGCAGCAGGGCCTTCTCATCGACATTGTGTCTCCGTTCCGACCATCACTTCCCCACCGACGCTTTATTAATTCCCCCCCATCCTTCATCATTCCCACTCCGAATTCATCATTCCGCATTCCGCTTATGTTCGAAGACGAAGGCTATTCCCTGGAAACCCTGGCCGTGCGCGCCGGGCAGACACGCTCGGAAGAGGGGGAGCACTCCGAGGCGATGTTTCTCACGTCCAGCTACGTATTCCCCTCCGCCGCCGAGGCCGCGGCGCGCTTTTCCGGTGAAAGCCCGGGCAATGTCTACTCCCGCTACACCAATCCCACGGTGCGCATGTTCGAGGAGCGCATTGCGGCGATGGAGGGCGGCGAGGCGGCGGTGGCCACGTCCAGCGGTATGGCCGCGATCCTCAGCCTGTGCATGGCGCTGCTGAAAAGCGGCGACAGGGTGATCTGTTCGCGCAGTGTCTTCGGTACCACCACGGCGCTGTTTACCCGCTATATGGAAAAGTTCGGCGTGCGCGTAACTTTCGTCGACCTGACCGACATGCAGCAGTGGCAGGACGCCCTCGACGGCGACACAAAACTGCTGTTTATGGAGACGCCGTCCAACCCGTTGTGTGAAGTGGCGGATATCCGCGCACTGGCGGACCTGGCCCACAGCGCCGGTGCACAGCTGGTGGTGGACAACTGCTTCTGCACGCCGGCCCTGCAGCGCCCGCTGGCCCTGGGCGCGGATATCGTGGTGCATTCGGCGACCAAGTACCTGGACGGCCAGGGCCGCTGTGTCGGCGGTGTCGCTGTGGGCAGGAAAGAGATCATGGACGAGCTGGTGATTTTCCTGCGCACCGCCGGTCCCAGCATGAGCCCTTTCAACGCCTGGGTGTTCCTGAAAGGGCTTGAGACGCTGCGCCTGCGCATGGAGACCCACTGCCGCAACGCGCTGGCGCTGGCCTGGTGGCTGGATGAGCAGGATGCGGTGGAGAAGGTGAATTACGCCGGCCTGCCCAAACACCCCGGTCACCTGCTGGCGGCCGAACAGCAGCATATGTTCGGCGGCGTGTTCAGCTTCAGTGTGCGCGGCGGTCGCGAGGCGGCCTGGAAGGTGATCGACGCCTGCAGGATCTTTTCGGTCACCGCCAACCTCGGCGATGCCAAGAGCACCATCGTGCACCCGGCCACCACTACCCACGGCCGCCTGAGCGAAGAGGACAAGGCGCGCGCCGGTATCACCGAGAACCTGATTCGCGTATCGGTGGGGCTGGAGAATGCCGACGATCTGCAGAGCGACCTGGCCCGCGGCCTGGATCGCCTGTAACTGGCGCAGTTTGTGACGCCGGGGACAGAGCGCCGGTGTCAAACGCCTATCATTAACTCACGTTTCGGAGTTGCAGCTGCCAGTTGATGGCACAAGCCGGAGCGGAGCCCCGTTAACGATTGGCTTTTTTCGCGCCTCTCTCCCTCCGGGAGAGGGGCGGAGAGTGCCCGGCACCGGGCCGCAAGAAAAACCGAGCAGTAATGGATTTGCCGTGCAAAAAATGATTTCCGCCATCGTCGCCGATATCGGCAGGGTGCTCCTGGGCAAGGAGCACCAGGTCAAACTGGCGCTCGCCTGCCTGCTGTCCCGCGGGCACCTGCTGATCGAGGACCTGCCCGGCATGGGCAAGACCACCCTGGCCCACGCGCTGGCGCAGGTGCTGGGGCTGTCCTACAAGCGGGTGCAGTTCACCAGCGATATGCTGCCGGCGGATATTGTCGGGGTATCCATCTTCGAGCGGGATTCCGGCGAGTTCCGCTTTCACGAGGGGCCGGTATTCAGCCAGCTGCTGCTGGCGGACGAGATCAACCGCTCCTCCCCCAAGACCCAGAGCGCGCTGCTGGAGGCGATGGAGGAGCGCCAGGTGAGTGTCGACGGCGAGACCCGTCGGTTGCCGGAGCCATTCTTCGTGATCGCCACCCAGAACCCGCTGTACCAGTCCGGCACCTTCGCGCTGCCGGAATCGCAGCTGGACCGTTTCCTGATGCGCATCAGTCTCGGCTACCCGACCCGCGAGGCGGAGCGGGCGCTGTTCCAGGGGGTGGATCCCCGCGCCCAGCTGCAACAGCTCAAACCGCGCGTGGACACGGCCACGCTGCAGAAACTGCAGGCGCTGGTGGGGCAGGTAAAGGCCTCGGACAGCCTGCTGGACTACCTCGAGCGGCTGGTGTTGCATACCCGCCAGAGCCCCGAGTGCGCCATAGGCCTGTCCCCGCGCGGCGCCCTGGCGTTGTTGCACGCGGCCCGCGCCTGGGCGCTGATTCACGGTCGCGGTCACCTGCTGCCGGAGGATATCCAGGCGGTGCTGCCGTCGGTGGCGGGCCATCGCCTGCAGAGTGACGGCGGCGACGGCAGCCAGCTGGTGGAGCGCCTGATGCACCAGGTCGACGTTATCGCGGCCTGATCCATGGCGTCTTCTATCCGATCTCTTCCCGATCGCTGGCGCCACCTGACCCGGCGCTGGCTGGATCGCCGCGCCCCGGCGGCGCGCCGTGTCACCCTGAACCACGGTAAACTGTTCGTGTTGCCCACCCGCGCGGGCCTCACCTTCCTGCTGGTGGTCCTGCTGCTGTGGCTGCTGGGCACCAACTACGAGAACAACCTGGTCTTCGCCCTGGCTTTCCTGCTGATCAGCCTGTTCGCGCTGCTGCCGGTACACACCTTCGCCAACCTCTCCCGCCTGCAGTTGCAACTGCTGGAGACGCGCCCGGCATTCGCCGGTGACTACGCCGAGGCCCAGCTCAGCGTCGGGCGCGGCGACGGCCGGGCGAGGGAACGGCTGCGGGTATTCTGGCCGCAGGAGGCGGGCGGCGACGGCGAGCAGGGCGCGGAGCTGGACCTGATCGAGCGGCACAGCGCCGACCTGTGCGTGTCGCTGCCGGTGCTGCGCCGCGGCCGCGTGCGCGCACCGCGCCTGCGGGTGGAGAGCCGCTTCCCGATGGGGCTCTTCTACTGCTGGAGCCTGGTGGACCTGGATATCGAATTCCTCGTCTACCCGCAACCGAAATCCGCCGGCTCCCTGCCGATCGGCGCCGTCACCGGCGATGGGGAATCGGAGCAGCGGATTCGCGGCGGCGACGATTTCGACACCCTCAAACCCTACCGCCCCGGCGATTCCCTGCGCCATGTGGCCTGGAAACAGTACGCCGGCGGTCGCGATCTCTACAGCAAGAGCTACGACAGCGGCGCCGACGCGCGCCTGTGGCTCGACTGGGACCTGCTCGCCGGGCGCGATGTGGAGACGCGCCTCGGCAATCTCTGCCACTGGGCGCTGCAGGCGGAGCGCGAGCAGTGCGCCTACGGCCTGCGGCTGCCCGGTACGACCATCGAGCCGTCGCTGGGTCCGGCGCACCAGAAGCGGGTGCTGACGGCGCTGGCGCTGTTTCCGGTGCAGGGGGGCTGAATGGAATCCTCCGAGCGCCTGCCCCGCGAGAGCCTGTTGTGGATCTTCGCCGCCCAGTTCGCCGCGCTGCTGCCGCAGTTCGCGATGCTGCCGCTGTGGATCGTGGGCGCCTGGGGCTTCGCCGTCTACTGGCGCCTGGAGGTATTCCGCGGCCGCCGCGACTTGCCCGGTCGCACCGTCAAGCTGCTCGCGGTGGTCGTGGCGGTGGGCGGACTGGCGCTGTCCTATCGCCAGTGGTTCGCACTGGAACCCATGGTGGCGTTGCTGGCGGTCTCCTTTACGCTGAAGAACCTGGAGCTGGTCAGCCTCCGCGACGCCTTCCTGAGCCTGCTGCTGTCCTATTTCGTTGCCGCCACCCTGTTCGTGTTCGAGCAGACGATTCCCTACGCCGTCTACGGCGTTATCTGCGTGCTGGTGATCACCGCCGCGCTGGCCGCGCAGACGGGCAGTGCCGGCGCGCGGCCGCGACGCGCCCTGGGGCTGTCGCTGCGGCTGCTGGCGCAGGCGGTGCCGCTGATGGTGGTGCTGTTTATCGCCATGCCGCGCCTGGGGCCCCTGTGGGCAGTGCCGCAGAACAGCGACGCCGCCAGCACCGGCATCAGCGATTCCATGACACCCGGCGATTTCTCCGAACTGTCGCAATCCGACGAGCCGGCGCTGCGGATGTCCTTCGAGGGCCCGGTGCCGCCGCCGGAGCAGCGCTACTGGCGCGGCCTGGTCTACTCCGATTTCGACGGCCGCCGCTGGAGCCAGGGTTTTGGCGTGGATCACCGCGAGGGCGGCCGGGTGCACTGGAAGGAGTCGGAACGGCCGCTGCCGGAAGTGGGTCCGCGCTACCGCTACCGCGTGATCCAGGAGGCCACGAACAGCCAGTGGCTCTTCGCCATGGTGCGCCCGGATTCCCCCACCGAGGGCGTGGGCGAGACCGCCGACGGCCGGTTGCTGAAGCGCAAGCCGGTCTACAGCCGCTTTGCCTACGAGGTGCGCTCCTGGCCGCGGGAGACGCTCGGCGAGCCGATGCCGCTCGGTGACTTCGAGCGCCGCCGCAACCTGCAGTTGCCCGCCGATGGCAACCCGCGCACCCGCGCCTGGGCGGGCGAGTTTCGCGACTCGGGGCTGGATGCCGAAGAGATTTCCGCGCGCATCCTGCAGTTCTACAACCGCAGCTTTGTCTATACGCTGAAGCCGCCGGCGCTGGGCGAGGACTCCGTCGACGAATTCCTGTTCGGCAGCCGGCAGGGTTTCTGCGAGCACTTCGCCGGCAGCTATGTGTTCGCCATGCGCGCCGCCGGTGTGCCGGCGCGGGTGGTGGCCGGCTACCAGGGCGGTGAGTGGGTGGAGCAGGAGCAGTACCTGCTGGTGCGCCAGTACGACGCCCACGCCTGGGCCGAGATCTGGACACCGGCGCGCGGCTGGCAACGGGTCGACCCCACCGCGGCGGTATCGCCGGAGCGTATTCGCGACGGTCTGCAGAGCGCCGCCGAAGAGGAATTCATGGGGGATTCGCTGCTACCGCTGCACCGGATCTCTGTCCTCAATCGCCTTCGGCTGCAATGGGACATGATCAACTACCGCTGGTATCGGGCGGTGGTCAGTTTCGATCGTGAGCAGCAGGAGAGCACGCTGCAGCGACTGCTGGGAGAGATTTCGCCGCTGCGGCTGGCGATCTTCCTGTTGCTGCCGGTGGCCGCGGTGCTGCTCGGTGTACTGGCCTGGATATGGTGGAATGGCCGCGGTACCCGCGCCCCGCTTTCCAGCCGCCTCTACCGCAAATTCTGTCGCCGCCTGGCGCGCGCCGGCCTCGAGCGCCACCCGGGCGAAGCGCCGCGGGACTTCGCCTGCCGCGTGGGCGAACAGAGGCCGGAACTGGCGCCCATGGCGGAACGCATCACCGCCGCCTTCGAGAAGGCCGCCTATGCCGGCGACCCGGCGGCGGAAAAGCAGCTGCGCAGGTTGCTGCGCCGCTGGTCGGTGGTCCGCGGTCGCCAATGACAAACCACCTGCCGACCATCACTGATCACCGACGATTCGCCATGCCATCGAGACTCAGAAAATTCCTCTCCGGCTACAGCGGTACCAGCCTTGCCACCGGCCTGCAGGTGATCCTGTTGCCGTGGATTGCGGTGAGTGTGGTGGACCTGCCGGCGCTGCAGCTGGGGTGGGTACAGGCATCGGTGCTGTTGCCGAACCTGCTGTTCCTGCTGTTCGGCGGCGCCCTGGCGGACCGGCGGGACGCCGCGGCGGTGGCGGCGCTGGCCAGCCTGGGGCTGTTGGCTTGCCACGGTGGCTTGCTGCTGTATTTTTCCTATCGTATTCCGGATCTCCCCCTGCTGATGTTCTACGGCGTCAGCCTCGGTGTCTGCACCGCCTTTCTGCAGCCGGCACGGGACAACCTGGTACAGCGCAGCGCGCGCCGCGACGGCGGCCGCACCACCGAAAGCGGTGTGCAGAGGACAGTGACCTGGATGATGATGGCGCAGTACGGAGGCCAGGCGTTGGGCATGCTGCTGGCGAGCCGCTTCGACCACTGGGGGTTGAGGTCGCTGCTGCTGATACAGATGGCGGCGCTGGCGATGGCCGCGGGATTTTTCTATTCGCTGCGGCAGCCGGGCATCCATCACGCCAGGGAGCGGAAATTGCCGCTGGCACTGATCCGCGAGGGGCTGGCGGAAGCCTGGCGCCGCCCGGCACTGCGCGAACTGGTGGCGCTGATGGCTTTCAACGGCTTTGTGCATATCGGTGTTTTCCTGGTGGTACTGCCGTTGCTGGCGGAACAATACGGTCGCGGCGCCGGCTACTACGCGACACTGCAGTTGGGGTTTGTCGGCGGTACCGTGGCGGCCACGGCGGTGATGCTGCACCGCGGCCAGGGGGACAGGCCGGGACGCGGTATCCTGATGTGCCTGCTCTACAGCGCTGCGCTGCTGATCGCCATCAGCTTCGGCCCCACCCCGTTCGGCCTGATCCTGCTCTGCGTCTGCTGGGGCGCCGTGGCGGCGGCCTCGGCGGCGCTGGGGCGGGCGGTGGTGCAACTGTTGGCACCGGACGAATACCGCAGCCGCCTGATCTCCATCTACCAGTTGGCACTGTTCGGCTCTGCCGCCCTGGGGGCCCTGGCCGCCGGCGCCATCAGCGAGTACGCAGCGCCGCTGGCCACGCTGTTGTGGGCGGGGATCGCGAGCCTGGTGAGCTTTGCGCTGCTCGCCTTCTCCGGACCGCTGCGGCATCTGGCGCTCGGCGAGCGCGATCGGTAACACCCGCGCGTTTCCGCACGCCGGCAGTGGCCCGGGCCTGACGGGCGATTGAACTCGGGGGAAATACTCAATACTATCGCCGGCCGATTTTTCCCGACTGCCCCGCAATGAACCTGAAGTATCCCCTCGACGAATTTGCCCGCCTCATCGGTCTCGAACGCAACACCACCAGCCATCGCGAGAAACTGCTTTCCGCACTCGGGGCCGCCATCGCGATCACCTGTGTGGCCTGGGCGACCTACTTCGCGGTTGCATTTCGATTCATCGATATCCAGACCAGTTATTTTGTCGTCGCTTCCATGGGAGCCAGCGCGGTACTCCTGTTTGCCGTACCCCACGGGGCTCTTTCCCAACCGTGGGCCCTGATCGGGGGGCACACTGTCTCCGCGGCGATAGGTATTGCCTGCCAGCATTGGTTGCCCGGCGGGTTCGCGGTGGCCGGCCTGGCCGTGGGGCTGGCAGTTGGCGCGATGTACTATCTCCGCTGTATCCATCCGCCCGGCGGCGCCACGGCGCTGACCTCGGTTATCGGTGCCGATGCGGAAGCGCTCGGTTATCAGTTTCTGCTGGTGCCGATTCTCGTCAATCTCCTGTCGATCCTGTTTGTGGCGCTGCTGTTCAACAACCTGTTCCACTGGCGGCGCTATCCCGCACACCTGGCGCATCGCAGGGCGACACCGGAGGTTACCGATGCGGTCGACAGGGAGCACGAACTCACCCACGAAGATTTTGCCGCGGCCATGCAGGAGCTCGATTCCTACGTCGATGTCACGGCGGAGGGGCTGGCGGACCTGCTGGAACTGGCCAAGCGCCACGCTGAAAAGAATACCGTTCACCCGGAGAAAATTGTCGCCGGGAAATTCTACAGCAACGGCAAGCTGGGCAAGCTCTGGAGTGTTTGCCAGGTACTCGACGATTCCAGTGAAGAGGATGTGGGCCGGGACCTGGTGATCTACAAGACCGTGGCGGGCGCCGGCGCCAACGATACGGGGCTCTGTTCGCGCGGCGAGCTCCGCAGCTGGGCGCGTTTCGAGGTGGAGCCCCGAAACGGCCACTGGGTCAAGGTCTAGTGGGCTGTGCTCCCTTCTTTTTCAACGCAGCACTGGGGCCTGTGGCGAAGAGATAGTGTTACAGAACTTTGCGCACGGCCCACTAGCCCCGGGCTCCATTATTGGTTGGTGATCCAAAGCGTCTGGTAGGGCGCCAGTGTCACCGAGCCCAGCATATCCTCGAAATGCCGGCCGCTGATCAGGTCCTTCCATTTGTCCGTGCCGATCAGGTTGATACTGGACAGCAGCACCGTCTGCGGTGTATCGGAAATATTGTTGAGGCAGAAGATGCTCTGGCGCCGGTCCATGCTCTGTCGCCAGAATGCGAAGATCTGTTCGCCCAGGTGCAGCGTAAACTGGGTGGCGTTGGGGTGGAAAGCCGGCTGGTTTCGGCGCACGCGGATCAGGTGGCGCAGCTGGCGGAACACCTTGCCGTGGTGGCTGTCGGGGTCGGCCAGTTTGCGGTTCAGGTCCCCTTCCTGCCACTGGCGCCGGTTGATGGCGCGGTTGTGGCCGTGCTCGGCCATGCGCCGGCAGTCGTTGGTGCCGGCCACCAGGCTGTGCAGGTAGAAGCCGGGGATGCCCTCCAGCGCCAGCATGACGGCGTGGGCACAGGTGAAGCGCTGCAGTTGCCACTGGTCCTCGCCGGCGGTGGTGCCCTTGAGCGCGTCGAACAGGGAGATATTGATTTCGTAGGGCTTCCTGTTGCCGTCGTCCAGTGCGCGCCAGCTTATCTGGCCGCCGAAGTTTTCCATGGTCTGGATCAGTGCTTCCTGCTCGTCATCGCTCAGCAGTCCCTCCACCGGGCGCAGGCCGATCCCGTCGTGGGAGGCGATAAAGTTGAAATAGGTGGTGCCGTTCTGCGCCGGCGGCATGCTCATCAGCCAGTTCTTCAAGTGGCGACAGTTGCCGCTCACCAGGCTGTTGACCAGCAGTGGCGGCAGGGAGAAATTGTAGATGCAGTGTGCCTCGTTGGCGTTGCCGAAGTAGGAGAGGTTTTCCCGGTTGGGAATATTGGTCTCGGTAATGATGATTGCATTCGGGTCCGCGTGTTCGATCAGCGTGCGCAGCAGCCGTACGATCTCGTGGGTTTCTTCCAGGTTGATACACCTGCTGCCGATTTTCTTCCAGAGAAAGGCCACGGCATCCAGGCGGAAAATACGCACGCCCATATCCAGGTAGAGGCGCACGATATCCACCATTTCCAGCAGCACCTGCGGATTGCGAAAATCCAGGTCCACCTGGTCGTGGCCGAAGGTGCACCAGACGAACCTGGTCTCATCGCCGTCGGAAACCGCGCGCAGCAGCGGCGTGGTGCGCGGGCGCACCACGCCGCTCAGGTTTTCGCTCGGGTCCACGGCCAGGAAATAATCCCGGCCCGGGTCTTTCCCCTCCTGAAAATTGACAAACCAGCGGTGCTGTGAGGAGCAGTGGTTGATCACCAGGTCCGCCATCAGGTGGAAGTCGGTGCTGATACGCAGTATATCGTTCCAGTCCCCGAGCGCCGGGTCCACCTGTTTGTAATCGATTACCGCGAAACCGTCGTCGCTGGAGTAGGGGAAGAACGGCAGTATATGCACGCTGTTGATCAGCATGGTGAAGTGTTCTTTGAGGAAATGGTGCAGTGCCTGCAGGGGCCGCCTGTCGCCGCTTAGGATGGTGTCGGCATAGGTGATGACCACCATGTCCGTCTGGTCCCACAGGTTTCTGTGAGACTGCGGGGTCTGGCAGTCTTCGTCCAGGCGCATGGCCCGCAGCAGTTCCCGGGCTATTTCTTCCCGGTCGCGGTCCGGGTAGATGGCGGCCAGGTGGCCGCAGACTTTCCGCCGGACGATTTCTTCAATGGGCAGTTCGCCGGATGTCTGGGTCATGGGGTGCCTTTCCAGCTGTATTCGCGATAGTCCGCTTCTACGGCGGATTTGAGTTCGGGGAGAAACTCCGGCGCGGCGCTGCTGATGCGGCTCCAACTGGGTATGAACGGGGTTTCCATGGGGTTGTCGAGGAAGGCCTGGCCGGCTTTCATCAGGTTGCGGGCGAAGAGTTCCACCGTCTCTTCCTCGCGGTGGATATCGAAGTCCAGGCCGTTGATGATTGCATCGTTGCGATAGGTCTCGACGAAGTCCAGGGCGATACGGAAGTAGGTGGCCTTGATACTGCGGAAGATTTCCGTGGAAAAAACCGTGCCCTGGGTGGCCAGTTTGCGAAACAGCGACTTGGCGATATCGATGGACATTTTCGACAGGCCGGCTTCAGCGTCGCTGAAGGAGACCGGCTGGTGCTTGTGGTCGTAGCAGTGGGCGATATCCACCTGGCAGAGGCGGTTGGTGGAATAGTTGCGGTACATCTCCGATAGTACGCCGATCTCGAGGCCCCAGTCGCTGGGTATATGCAGGTCGTTGATGACGTCGCGGCGGAAGGAGAACTCGCCGGCCAGCGCGTAGCGGAAGCTGTCCATGTAGGTCAGGTAATCGGTGTGGCCGTAGACCTTTTTCAGGGTGCGGATCAGCGGGGTCACCAGCAGCCGGCAGACCCGGCCATTGATTTTTCCCGAGGCCACCCGCGAGTAGAAACCCTTGCAGAATTCATAACTGAATGCCGGGTTGGCCACCGGGTAGAAGAGGCGCGCCAGCAGCCGGCGGTCGTAGGTGACGATGTCGCAGTCGTGCAGCGCCACGGCCTCGCCGTGGCCGGAGGCCAGGATGTAACCGAGACAGTACCAGACGTTGCGCCCCTTGCCCGGCTCCTGTGGCGCCAGGCCGCGCCCCTGCAGTTTTGCATCCAGTTCCCGCAGCCGCGGGCCGTCGTTCCAGAGTACGCGCACATGCTGCGGCAGCCGATTGAAACGGGCCAGCGCATCCCGGTACTGGGATTCGTCGGCGCGGTCCAGTCCGATCACGATTTCCGACAGATAGGGCACTTTAGAGAGCTCGCCGAGAATTTTCGGCAGTGCTTCCCCCTCCAGCTCCGAGTAGAGGGATGGCAGCAGCAGCGACATGGGTCTCTGCCTGGAAAACCCGAGTAATTCGTTTTCCATCTCCTCCAGGGAACGGTTGCAGAGGTTGTGCAGGGTAGTGATCGAGCCGTTCTGGAAAAAGTCAGTCACGGGCAACTCCTGTCGGGAACCGGGTTCTCACTGGGGTTTCAGGTCGCTGAAAAGGGGGGCAAACAGCGGTTCGATACACTCCCGCCAGCCGGCGGGGCCGCGGTGTCGGCTGTGGATCACGCGGCGGGTGCTGTCGTCTTCCAGGACCGGCGCGGCGCCGTGCTGCGGGCGGACGATCACGGCGACGTCGGCGGCGGCGAGCATGTCCAGGTCGTTGGGGCTGTCGCCGGCGGCAATCAGCCGGTAGTCGCCCGGGCGGCAATGGCGATAGCAGTCGAGCAGTTGCAGCGTGGCTGCGCCCTTGTCGGTGGGACCGAGCAGGTGCAGGAAGCGGCCGCCCTCGAGGGTGCGGAAGCCGGCCGACGCGGCGCGGCGCCGAAACGCCCGCTTTTCCGCTTCGCTGCCGCGCCACAGCAGCGGCTCGGAGTATTCGCGGCGCTGCGCGGCGGCCGCCTGGTCCGGCTGGAGGCCGGTGGCCACGGCGAGTTCATCGGCCGAGGCGGCGGAAAAGTGCAGGTAGGGTGCCCCGTGTTCCCGTGCGTCGCCCTGCAGGTAGGCCAGCAGCTCTTTGTGCGGCGCGCCCGGTTCGATGATCCAGAAGTCCCCGCGATTCCGCGCCGCCGCGGGTTTCTCCGGGAAGTAGTCTGCGGGAATGAAAATCGCCGAGCCGTTCTCGACGATAAACGGGTGGCGGTTGCTGAGCTCGCGGCGTAGGTCGAGCATCTCCGCGCGGGTCTTGCTGCTGTTCAGTAGCACCGGTACACCGTGCCGGTCGAGCTGCTCCAGCAGCCGATCCACCGGCCCGTGCGAGTAGTCGCAGTGATCCAGCAGGGTGCCGTCCAGATCGCTGACGATCAGCCAGTGGCCATGGGAGAAATCGTTTTGCGTCATTATTGCGCTGAATTATTTTCCGCTGTTTGAAGGTAGACAATCCAAAAATAGTGCCATGCCCGGACTGTGGGCCTCAGCGGTGCGCGATTGCGTCAATCCGGCGGCTAAAGCGTCAACTAACGGGAATGGCTGCATCGGTGTGGAGCGGCCGGGAAATGGGGTTTCCGAAAGCTGCCCCATGTTGGTGCTGCAGGGTGGGGGGATATAAGATTGGGGAGCGAACCCCGCGATCGGAGGCTCTATGGCGCGCACATCGGGACAGTCAGGGCGGAAACAGGGCGTCGCCAATTGGTCGCGGAAGGTGACGGAGAAGAGCGATGTGCTGGACCTGGAGCCCGGCGTCTTCACCCTCGGGGATCCGCGGGCCATTGCCGAATCCCTGATGCGCTCCGCCGAGCGCAGTGAGCGCCGCAGGGCCGATCCCTATCGCTCCGCCATGTCGATGCTGACCTTTTATATCAATCGCGCTGGCGGCAACCTGTCGAAAGCCGAGCGGGCGCGATTGGAGAAGGCGAAAGACGAACTGCGGGAACTGTTTGGGCGGACACCGCCGCGGCATTGACGGTGTCCGCCGGCACCTTACCGGGATTTTACCCAGGTGCCGTCCGCGCGGCGGCAGGCAGTGCCGCGGGTGCGCTGGTCGCCGCCCAGTTCCGCGGTAAAGCTGCGACAGTAACTGCCTCCCCGCTGTTCGATGGCGCCCGGGGTCACTGCATACTGTCGGCCACCATCCTGCCAGCTGATCCGCTGTCCCTCCGGGGCGAATTCCAGCGCCTGGGCCACGCAGGCCTGGTTGCGGGCGTCCATCCGGTCGCCGATCTTGCCGCCGATCAGTACGCCGGCAATGGCGCCACCGATGGTGGCCGCTGTCTGGCCGCGGCCATCGCCGACCTGGTGGCCGAGCACGCCGCCGATCAGCCCGCCGAGTACTCTGCCCACCTCTTTGCTATTGCAGCGGGTGGAGGAGGGGCTCGGTGCCGGGCGCCACTCGGGCTCGTATTCGGGTTGCCGCGCGCCACGGTCGAACCAGGGTGGCAGCTCTACCACCACCCGGCCCGCCGGTTCCCGGTGGGCGTACTCGCGGCCGCGGCCGCCCTCGCATTTGCGCTCTTCCTTGTAGTCGCCGTTGCGCGACCATTTGCGCTCGACTTTGCAGTTGCCGTCCCAGAATTCCTCTTTTCGCTCGTAGCGGTCGTGTCTGTGGTGCTTCTTCCAGCCCCGACCCTCCGGCGGCTCGGCAGTGGCGGCGGCCGCGAGGCTGCCGGCGATGGCAATGGCGGCGATGGCTGTCGGCTTTTTCATGTTGACTTCTCTCCTTTGCGTGCCGGGATTCCACCGGAATCCGAACTGGCGGCGATGCTACCAGTCTGTTCGAAAGCTTCAGGTGGATGGGTCACAGTCCGGAGCCAGTTTCACCCCCGACCGCTGAACGGATGCTGAATCCAGTGCTGAGAAGTCGGGGAGGGCAGTGATCGGTGTAGGTTGGGTGAGCTCCGCGAAGCCCAACAGCCGGCCCGGGTGCGCCGGCGCCGACGGAATCTTGCCCCGCTACAGCTGCTCGTCGAGAGAGTGCAGCAGCTTGAGCGCGCAACGCGCGTGCAGGAACAGCACCAGGCAGGCGGTGCCCAGGTAGGCCGGCAGCCAGCCGGCATAGTCCTGCAGATAGAGGATGGCGGAGGGAAAGGCCACCACCAGCAGGTAGAAGATACCCCAGAAAATACGGGCGATCGGGGCGTGGTGGTGGTGGAACCAGGCCGGCCAGCCGCCGGCGAGGTGGAACAGCGGCGTGTCCCCTTCGGCGGTGCGGTTCAGCATCCGTTCCAGTTCGCGCATGCGCTGCAGGTGAAAGAAAAAGATCGACTGCTTGAACAGGTCGAAGAACATCACCAGCGCCATCACCAGCAACAGGACCAGGAAGCCCACCGGCGTGACCGGCTGCTGCAGCCGGGCATCCAGCTCCAGCAGGCGGGATAGCGGATCCCAGGCCAGCAGTGCGGCGATGGCGCCGAACAGGCGGATATCGCCCAGGGCCCGCCGGATATAGTCGTTGCAGGTGGCGCTGAGGCGGGCGTACTCGCGGTAGGCCCGCTCCATCCCGGCGCCATCCCGATCGTCGACCCGGGCTGGCGATTCAGGGGGCACGGCAGACCAGGCAGCGCACGTAGAGCGCGCGTGGATCGCGGTAACTCTGCAGCGCGGTGACGGGCTCCAGCGCCGGCTCGAGGCTGCTCAGCCAGGCGCCCAGTGGCAGGTTGGCCTCGATACTCGCCGCGACCTGCGCGTCGACATTGTCCGCCAGGGCGCGCAGGAACTTTTCCCCCGGTGTCAGTTCGCGCTGGATTTCCATAAGTTCGTAATCTTCCAGCTCTGCCAGCCGGGCGGCGCCGGCGACGGCGTCGTCGAGGTTGCCCAGTTCGTCCACCAGGCCCAGCTTCTGCGCCGCGCGACCGGTCCAGACCTGGCCCTGGGCGATCTTGTGCACTTCGTCCGGCGTACTGCCGCGGGCCTCGGCAACGATACGCAGGAAGCGTGCGTAGGTGTGCTCGACACCCTGTTGCAGGATATTCGCGGCCGCCTCGGGCAGGGGGCGGTCGAGGCGCATGGAGCCGGCCAGTTCGGTGGTGCCGACACCGTCGTTGTAGATACCGATATGTTCGAGGGAATCCTCGAAGGTGGGGAAGGCGCCGAAGACGCCGATGGAACCGGTAATCGTCGAGGGCGAGGCCCAGATGCGGTCGCCACCCGTGGCAATCCAGTAGCCGCCGGAGGCGGCCACGCTGCCCATGGAGATCACCACCGGGATACCCGCTTCGCGGGTGGCGAGCAGCTCCTGGCGGATGGCCTCGGAGGCGAAGGCGGAGCCTCCGCCGCTGTCGATGCGCAGTACCAGCGCGTCGACCTCTTTCTCCCGCGCATCGACGATCAGCTCGCCGAGGGTCTCGCTGCCGATCTGGCCCGCCGGCGCCTCGCCGTCGACGATGGCGCCACTGGCAGAGATCAGGCCGATTTTCGGGGTCTCCTCTCCCGGGCTGGGGATCTGTGTCAGCTTCTGGTTGCGCAGGTAGTCGAGGGCGTCGATGGATTTGTAGTCCCGCTCGTCGTCGGCGGCACCGATTTTCTCCTGCAGTTCGCTGACGGCAACCCGGCGGCTGGCGAGCTTGTCCACCAGCTCGTTGGCCTGCGCGGTCTCGGCCCAGCTGCCGTCGTGAGCCGCCAGCCTCTGTGGCAGATCGGCGATAAACGCATCGATTGCCCCGGGCGGCAGGTTGCGCAGGCCGGTAACCTGTTCCGTGTATTCGCCCCACAGCTGGTGCAGCCAGCGCTGATTGTTTTCCCGCGAGGCGGGGGACATGTCGTCGCGGGTGTAGGGCTCGATAAAGTCCTTGTAGTCGCCCACGCGGAACACGTGGAAGTTCACCTTGAGCTTGTCCAGCGCGCTCTTGAAGTAATTGCGATAGGCGCCGAAACCGGTCAGTAATACCGAGCCCATGGGGTTCAGGTAGACGGTATCGGCGTGGCTGGCGAGGAAGTACTGGGCCTGGGTGTAGTTGTCTCCCACGGCGTAGACAGGCTTGTCGGTGGCCTTGAAACGCTGCACCGCCGCGCCGATTTCCTCGAGCTTGCTCAGGTTGGCGCCCACCATCTGGTCCAGCTCCAGTACCAGCGAGGAGATGCGCTGGTCCCTGGCGGCGTTGTCGATGGCGTCCACCAGGTCCTTTACGCGGGTTTCCACCGGGCCGGAGGGGCCGCCGATAAAACCAGGTAGTCCGCTGGGCGGGGACAGCTCGTCGACCAGTACGCCGGTGGGGGCCACCTTGAGCGCTGCGCCCTGGGGGATGGTGAGGCGCTCGTCCTTGCCGAAAATCAGTGTGCCCACGAACAGCAACAGCAGCAGGAACAGCAGGTTGGTAACGATGCGCCGCAACCAGGTGATGGCGGCGCCGATGCCGTCGAAAATGCGGCGGATGAATCCCTTTCTGTGGGTTGCGTCAGTCAAACCTCAACACTCCTTAGCACCGCTCGGCTTGTGCCTGTCGGTGCGTATTATCTGTTTCTGTAGTTTCCGGTCAGTGCATGCGTTGCCAGCGGCTGGTCATCATGGCGGAGAAGAACAGGGTAAGGCTCAACAGTAACAGAATGCCATCCTGCCAGCCGCGCCCCGGCATCGTTACGTCGACAATGCTGGCGGTAATGTAGAGCAGCAGGATGAAACAGAGCCACAGGTAGCTGCGGAAGCGGCGCTTCAGCAGACCCGGCAAGACCAGCAGCAGTGGCACCGTCTGCAGGATCCACAGCTTGATCGAGCCGCCCGGCAGCGACAGATTCCATACCATAAACAGTAGCAGCAGGCCCAGGTAGCAGATCCAGTTCAGGCGCAGGGCGATGCGGAGTTTGCGCGCGACGCTGTTGTTGTCGGCGTTTTTGTTGTCTGTGTCGCTCACATTCGATCCCCGGGGTTGTGGGAAAGGTCGCGTGCCAGCCGACCGACGCGTGCGCCCTGGGCGCGGCACAGGGTGATCTCGTCTTCGCTCAGCGCGCTGTCGCCGCCGGACCAGTGGGAGGCGCCGTAGGGGGTGCCGCCGCTGCGGGTGTGCATCAGTGCGGCCTCGGAGTAGGGGATACCGGCTATCAGCATGCCGTGGTGCAGCAGGGGCAGCATCATCGAGATCAGGGTGGTCTCCTGGCCGCCGTGCAGGCTGCCGGTGGACGTGAAGACGGCGGCGGGCTTGCCGGCGAGGCTACCGTCGAGCCACATATCGCTGGTCTGGTCGAAGAAATGGCGCAGTGGCGCGGCCATATTGCCAAAACGGGTAGGGCTGCCTAGCAGCAGGCCGGCGCAGTGGCGCAGATCGTCCTGTGTACAGTAGGGCGCGCCTTCGTCCGGTACCGGTGGCAGGCTGGCCTCGGTGTCCGGGGATACGGTGGGCACGGTGCGCAGGCGCGCGGCCAGGCCGGCGGTTTCCACGCCGCGGGCCAGTTCGGAGGCCATGCGGGCGGTGGTGCCGCTGCGGCTATAGTAGAGGATCAGGACGTAGGTTTCCCTGTTCGGCTCCCGGTTCGCGGCCGCCATCAGATCAGCTCCAGCGCGTTTTCCGGCGGCCGGCCGAGCACGGCCCTGTCACCCCTGACCACGATCGGGCGCTGGATCAGTTTCGGATGCTGCACCATGGCGTCGATCAGTTGTTCGTCGCTGAGCGCCCTGTCTTTCAGTTGCAGCTCTTTATAGGCACTTTCGCCGGTGCGCAGCAGTTCCCGGGCGGAGAGGCCGAGTTTATGCAGCAATTCGGCCAGTTGCGCTTTCGAGGGCGGCGTCTCCAGGTAGAGCACCACTTCGGGCTCCACGCCGTTGTCCTGCAGGAGTTGCAGGGTCTGACGGGATTTTGAACAGCGTGGGTTATGGTAAATCGTCCACATTGCGGCAGTATCCTGTTAATGTTTGGCGTATTCTAACCGATTAATGTTTGTGAGTTCTAAGAGCTCCGCCACTCGGGATTTTCGAGGATTCGGTTTTCGGTGCGGGCCGGGTGGGGTACCGCTTTCCGGAACTGTCTGCGAGAGGGACCTCGCAGACAAGCCTACAGGGACGTATATACGGCGTGTCCCGGAAAGCGGTACCCCACCCGGCCCTGCGGAGATTGTGCAAGATTCCAAGCGGGCTCTGATGAACTTCCTCAAAAAATACGGAAACAATCCATGACGGAAATGGTGCATCGCTGGCGTCGCTTTGTTGTCTCCCTGTGGACGCTATTCGGAGAAAAGAACTGTCGCCAGAGTGCGGCGGCGCTTACTTATATGACGCTGTTTGCGATAGTGCCGCTGGTGACGGTCAGTTACGCGATGTTGTCGCTGTTTCCCGATTTCGCCGGGCTGGAGAGCAAGCTGCAGCATCAGATCTTTTCCCACTTCGTGCCCGAGAGCGGGCGCGAGGTGCAGGAATATATCAGCAATTTTTCCAGTCAGGCGCAGCGGCTAACCGGTGTGGGTATCGGCATACTGCTGGTGACCGCCGGGCTGATGCTGCGCAATATCGAGGTGACTTTCAACTCGATCTGGGATATTCCCCGCGGTCGCCGGGGTGTTTCCAGTTTTCTGCTCTATTGGGCCATCCTGAGCCTGGGGCCGATATTGCTCGGCGCCGGTCTGGCGACTACCACCTATCTCTTCTCGCAAAAGATGTTCCTTTCGGAAGGGGACACCCTGGGTCTGTTGCCGATCGTGTTGCGGGTGTTGCCGTGGATCTTTACCGCCATGGCCTTCACGCTGTTGTTTATCGCCGTACCCAACTGTCGCGTACCGCTGCGACACGGTCTGGCGGGCGGTGTCATCACCGCCTTTGCGTTTGAAGCGGCCAAGTACCTGTTCGGGGTGATGGTGGCGCGCAGTTCGGTGCAGGCCATCTACGGGGCCTTCGCCTTTGTGCCGCTGTTCCTGATGTGGATCTACCTGATGTGGATGATCGTGCTGGCGGGTTGCGTTCTGGTTCGAACCCTGTCTGCCTACCACGCGGCGACCCGGGGACGGAAGTATTCCGATGTGATGGCGGCGCTGGTGTTGTTGTGGGAGTTTTACCGTCGGTACCGGCACGGCCAGCCGGTGCGCGACCAGGATATTTCTCACGCGGGAATCAAGCCGGCCCAGTGGCGGCGCGTCCGCAGGGTATTGCAGGAGCAAAAAGTCATCACCCAGACGGAGCGCAACGACTATGTGCTGCTGCGGGACCTGAATGCTGTTTCGCTGGCAGACCTGGTGGAGTGGATGAACCCGGCCCCCATTTCCCGTCGCAGCGACAGCGACCTGCGGGGGCTGCCCTGGTATAAGGATATAGAGGAGCGCTTTGTGGAAACCCGGGAGTTTGCCGGTGACAGGCTGGCGATCAACCTGGCCGAACTCTTCCGCAGTGCCCTGAAGCGGGAAGAGGCAACGGAGGCGGAAAGCGGGGCAGGGGATGGCTCCGCATCCGGGAAAACGACTGATACAAAGAACAAAAGCAGATCCAGACGAGGTGGTGGCAAAGGTGAATCCGGCAGTGACAAGAAGAAGTCCGAAAGCGATTCGGTGGGCAGTCTTTCTGTGGTTGGCCGCCGTAACAATAACAAGCGGTTGTGAGGCCGGCAGAGAGCGTCTGGAAACCGTCGCCGGCCCGCCGGTGGATCCCGCTGGCAAGGTGTTGCTGGTCAACTACTGGGCCGAGTGGTGCAAGCCCTGCCGCGAGGAAATTCCCGAGCTGAACCGGCTGGCGCGCGAGAGCGAGGCGCTGCAGGTGGTGGGAGTCAACTACGACCGCCTGCCGGCGGCGACCATCGCCGAGCAGGCGGAAAAAATGGGCATCCGCTTTCCGGTACTCGCCGCCGATCCCGCCGCCCGCTGGGGCTGGGAGCGCCCGCAGGTATTGCCCACGACTTTTATCGTCGGTGGGGACGGGCGCCTGGTGGAGACGCTGGTGGGGCCGCAGACCGTCGAGAGCCTGCGGGAGGTGTTGCCAGAGGGTAGTGGAAAAAGCGCAAAAAAATAGCCGCGCCAGGTAGGGTAGGGTGCGCCGTGCGCACCGATTGCCCTGGAACCGGCAATCCCTCCAGCCCAATCCGGTGGCGGCCCCGATGCCGGTGGCCATCTGGTAAACAGCCTGTCGGCAATCATTGGGTATAAAGCGATAGCTAAACTGTCTATAGGGGCGGGCGGCGGCGCTGTTAGCATGCCCCGCCATATTTTCACCACCCCCGGATCGGAAAACCCTCGAGATGCAATTCAGTTCCCTCTTGCTGCTGACCCTGTTCGTATTCCTGCTCTGGCCCCTGTACCGCTGGCACCGTTCGGGGAATTCCCTGGCGCCGGCGGTCTTCGCCGGCCTGTTGCTGGGGCTGGTCTTTGGTGGATTGCTGCAGCTGGCGCGGGGCTGGGGGGCCGATCCGGCGGAAGTGCTGCCCTGGATAGACGTGCTGGGCGACGGCTACGTCAACCTGCTGCACCTGCTGGTGATGCCGCTGGTACTGGTGTCGATCCTGGGTGCCGTGGTCAAGGTCAGCAATACCCAGTCCCTGGGCAAGATCAGCGTATCGGTGCTGGCGGTGCTGCTCGGCACCACCGCGGTGGCGGCGCTGGTGGGTGTGATGATGGCCCAGTTGTTCGACCTTTCGGCGGCGGGCCTGGTGGAAGGCGCCCGCGAGTCGGCGCGGGTGCAGGAACTGGACCGGCGCATGGGGGAGGTGACTGGCCTCGGCATCCCCGAAATCCTGGTTTCCTTTATCCCGGAAAATATCTTCTCCGACCTGGCCGGCAGTCGCGATACTTCCGTGATTGCAGTGGTGGTGTTTGCGGTGCTGCTGGGCCTCGCGGCCCTGGGTGTGCGCCGGGAACACCCGGAAGAGGGCCAGAAAATCGTCGACTTCGTCCATGTCGCCCAGGTGTGGGTAATGAAACTGGTGCGGCTGATCATGGCGTTTACCCCCTACGGTGTCATGGCGTTGGTGGCGGCACTGATTGCCAGTTCCAGTTGGGGGGATATCCTCAACCTGTTCAGTTTTGTGGTGGCTTCCTTCGCCGCCATCGGGCTGATGTTCCTGGTGCACGGTCTGCTGTTGCTGGTCAACGGTGTCAGCCCGCTGCACTATTTCGCCAAAGTGTGGCCGGTGCTGGTGTTTGCCTTCAGCTCCCGATCCAGCGCGGCCACCATTCCACTGAATATCGAGACACAGATCGACGAACTGCGCAATTCGCCGGCCATCGCCAACTTCTCCGCCTCCTTCGGTGCCACCATCGGCCAGAACGGTTGCGCCGGCATCTACCCGGCCATGTTGGCGGTGATGGTAGCGGTGCCAATGGGCATCGACGTGATGGATCCCGTGTGGCTGGCGACCCTGGTGGCGGTGGTGGTGATCAGCTCCTTCGGTATCGCCGGTGTCGGCGGCGGTGCCACCTTCGCCGCGCTGGTCGTGCTGCCGGCCATGGGCCTGCCGGTGACCATTGCCGCGCTGCTGATTTCGGTGGAGCCGCTGATCGATATGGCGCGCACGGCACTGAACGTCAACGGTGCCATGACGGCGGGGACCCTGACCCAGCGCTGGCTGGGTGGGGAAGTGCCCGGGCCTCAGCCCGATGAAGTGTGACGCCGGGGATTCAGCTTCGATTCAGTCATCCTTCCCTAGACTGCTCCCGTCGACAATCAACGGGAGATCGATTGTGAGTATCTGGAAACAGCTTCTGCTGGGGGCGCTGGTGGCCGGCCTGGTGGGCTTCAGTGCCTGGGCCAGCGCCGACGGCTATGACTATGCCGCCGTCACCGAGGTGATCCCGGTCTACGAGGAGGTGCAGGTGCGCCGGCCGCGCACCGAGTGCTGGGATGAGCAGATTGCCTACAAGCGGCCCCGATCGGCCGCCGGCGCGGTGATCGGTGGTCTGATCGGCGCCGCCATCGGCAACAAGGCCGGCCGGCACGGCCACCACCACGGGCGGCGCTACCACCATCGCGGCAATCGCGGGGCCGCCACTGTGGCCGGGGCCGCAGTGGGTGCGCTGGTGGGCAACGAGGTCAGCCGGGCCAATGCGCCCACCCGCTACGGTACACAGCAGCGCTGCCAGATGGTGGACGAATACCGCACCCGCCGCGACCTGGTCGGCTACGACGTCCGCTACCGCTATAATGGCCGTGAATACATGACTCGCACAGATCGGCACCCGGGCGATAGAATCAGGGTCCGTGTCGATGTCTCGCCCGCCTGGTGAGACCGCCGGCTCTGCAGGATCGCCATTCGGGTAGTCACAGGAGTTCCACCTTGAACACACGCCGCGCCACACACCGGCTCTTTTCTTTCGCTCTCTCTCTGTTGCTCTGCACCGCGGCCCTGCCGTCGCAGGCCGGCGTCGCGCAGCAGCCGGGCCTGTGGCACTCGGAGTTCCTGCGGGTGCAGCAGGGCGGGGTCTCCCGCGACCAGGCGGCGGCGAAGGTGAAACGGCGCTTCGGCGGCAAGATACTGGCGATTTCCGAAGTGCAGCGAAACGGCCGCAGTATGTACCGGATCAAGGGATTGTCGGATAAAAGCCAGGTTTACGTGGTCTATGTGGACAAGCGCACCGGGCGCATCTCGCGTTAGAAATGGCGGGACGGCGATAGAATTTCAAGTGGGGGGAAAGGTATGCGCGCACTGTTGGTAGAAGACGAGGAACTGTTGCGGCAGCAACTGGCGATTTCGCTGCGGGATGCCGGCTATACCGTGGACGAGGCCCCGGACGGCGAGGAGGCACTCTACTTCGGTCGCGAGTTCCCCTACGACGTGGCGGTGCTGGACCTGGGCCTGCCAAAGATGGACGGCATCGACGTGATCCGCACCCTGCGCCGGGAGGGCAAACACTTTCCCATCCTGATCCTGACCGCCCGCGGTCACTGGCAGGAGCGGGTCAACGGCCTGGAGGCCGGCGGCGACGACTACCTGGTAAAACCCTTCCACACCGAGGAACTGCTGGCGCGCCTGAACGCGCTGGTGCGCCGCTCCGCGGGTTTTTCCTCGCCCACCATCGAGGCCGGCCCCATCGTGCTGGATACCAGTTCCCAACGCGTCAGTGTTTCCGACAGTGAACTGGACCTGACTTCGTTCGAGTACAAGGTACTGGAATACCTGATGCTGCATCCGGACGAGGTGGTCTCGAAGACGACACTGACCGAGCATATCTACGAGCAGGACTGCGACCGCGACAGCAATGTGATCGAGGTGTTTATCGGCCGCCTGCGCAAGAAAATAGATGCGGCCGGGCAGCTGAAACCCATCGAGACACTGCGCGGCCGCGGCTATCGTTTTGTCGCGCCGCAGTAGCAGCCCGCTACCGTGCTGACTTCCCGACTCAAGTCCCTCAAGGGGCGACTGTCCATCGTCACCAGCCTGGTGCTGGTGGTGTTTCTGCTGCTGATTTCCGGCGTGCTGGAACACGCTTTCCGCAGCTCGCTGCACGCCGCCAAGCAACGCGAACTGCAACTGCACATCTACACCCTGCTGGCGATGGCGGAAGCCGATGGCGACAGCCTGCGGTTTCCGCCGGTGCTGCCGGAGCAGCGCTTCAACCAGCCGGATTCCGGCCTGATCGGCGCCGTCACCGATGCGCGCGGCCGGGTGATCTGGCGCTCCGAGTCCGCCCTCGCGGTGCCACAGCTCCCCAGCCACCCGCTGCCCCAGGGGCGCGAGGTCTTCTCCGAAGTGTCGCTGCCGGGGCAGGAAGGGCGCTACAGCAGTTTCCGCCAGGGCATCGCCTGGGGGCTGGACAACGAGCAGCAGTTCACCTTCGTGGTGCTCGAGGACGCGGCGCCGATGGCGGCGCAACTGCGGGAGTTTCGATCCACGCTGTGGCGCTGGCTGGGCCTGGGGGCATTTCTACTGGTACTGACCCAGTGGCTGGTGATGGGCTGGGGCCTGGCGCCGCTGCGCTCGGTGGCCCGTGCCCTGAAAGAGATGCAGAGTGGCGGCAGTGACAAGCTGCAGGGGGATTTCCCCCGGGAGCTGCAGCCCCTCACCGACAACCTCAACCTGCTGATCGAGAACGAACGCCGCCAACGGGAAAAGACCCGCAATACCCTGGCGGATCTCGCCCACAGCCTGAAGACGCCGCTGGCGGTCCTGAAAGGGCTGAATTTTTCCAGCGACCCGAAAACCGCCTACCGCAACCTGATCGAGCAGGTGCAGCGCATGGACAGCATCATCAGCTACCAATTGCAGCGCGCCGTCACCAGCTCGCCCAAATCCATCCTGCGCGGCGTGCCGGTGGCACCGCTGCTGCAGAAAATCCTCGATGCGCTGGAAAAGGTCTACCGGGACAAACCCGCGGAAGTGCAGTGGGAATGCAGCGAGGACACGCTGTTTTACGGCGACGAGGGTGACCTGATGGAGCTGCTCGGCAACCTGCTGGACAACGCCTACAAGTATGGCGACGGGAAAATTTCAGTTGAAATTGGCAACGACGATCACTACAAGCTGTTGATTGCCGTCGCCGACAACGGCCCCGGTATCGACGAGGAAAAGTGGCAGCAGGTGATTCATCGCGGCGTGCGCGCGGATGAACAGCAGTCGGGGCAGGGCATCGGCCTGGCCGTTGTCACGGATATTGTCGAGAGTTACGAGGGCGAAATCTCTGTAACGCCGCGGTCTGGAAGCGGTTCAAAGATCTGTGTCGTTCTGTAAGCTGTCCATTCCGGGAGTGTTCACTCGCTTTTCGGCAGTGCTATCTTAAGATCTTGATTGGCCTGTTCCCTCCGCCTCCATGCCGTTTCTGAATTGCTGATCATGTAGTGGTTGCCCCCCCCCCCCCCCCACCACCAGACCATGCTTCTGAATTCATAACCGCTTTGGGCCATATGGCCAAGAGTGCATACCTTAATCCAGAGACTTGAAGTGCAAGGTCGTGTAATAGCCTGTAATTGACATAAGTTCCATGTTGTTGAAGTATTAAAGGTTTTTTATCTAAAAACGAATAAAAGAAGATAGTGATCGTGGAAAAATTTTAGATGCGAAACAACTGAAATGATAATTGGTTCACGGTTTTGTTGTATCAATGATTTCGCTTGTGGTGTCAAATGAGGAAGCTGCGTCAATAAGTTTATTTTCTTTGAAATATTTTCGTAAAATTCACGTGTAATTATTTAATAGAGCACCTGACTTTGAGAGGGGTAATGATTAAAAATAATCTGCTAACAGTTTCTTCAATATTGATTGCAGGTGTGTTTGCTGCCGTCTTTGTTGTTTATGGTTTAAAGCATGAAAGGGAGAGTGAAGGCAGCGCTGTCTCTGAAGTTGTTTCCCCCGAAAAGAAATCCAGGTACAAAGATAGCTATTTTGTTGAAAATAGTGATGAATTTTCGGAGTTGGAAGAGCTTAGGGAGAAGAGCGAAGCTGTGAATGCGGAAACACTGAAAATTAAAAAGCAGACGATCGTGGATGGAAAGGAAATTTCCAGTGTCGACCAGGCAATTTCTGATAGGGATTCGAGCATCGTAAGGACTGCAACAATGAAAATGGAATCTAACGCAACGGGAAGCTACACAGTTCCGGCTGAGTCTGATCAGGATTAGAAAGACTGATAATTTCCTTTAATCAAGTGAGTTTTTGTATTTCTTAAGGGCGGAAAATGGGATTACAAGCCGGAGGATCTGGTTGGCAGTAGGGTTTATGGCTGCTTCGACGTTTTCATTTGCAGAGGAAATCAGGGATTATTATGCCGAGCCAGGCCTGAACCCGTTCAAGGAAACAATCAACCAGAACTTTAACGAACACATAGACCCGTTTTCCGGAACGCTGCAGCTTAAGTATACCGATATTCATGTCCCCGGGAACGGTGGCATGGATATCAATATCAATAGGGTCTATACCAGCCTGCAGACCAACGAATACCCGAAGCGTACCTCCTACGGGGTAGGTTGGGTTATGCACTTCGGCCGCATAGTGGCGCCGAAAGATGACCAGCAAAAGATTTGTAACCAGGATACCTACCAGGTTAACACAGCCGACAACCCCTCTCTGGAACATCCAGACGGAGCGCGGGAGTTGCTGGTTCTGAATAGCGTTTTGGGGGATGGCAGCCTGATTACAAGAAGCAACTGGAGAGCAGATTGTACCGCAGGCGAGCCAGGTATGGTGGTTTCCTCACCAGACGGCACCAAGTATACAATGGACCATTTCGACTTTTTCGAAGGTGAGCCGAGCTGGTTTACAACCCGAATCGAGGATGTTAATGGAAACTGGATAAGCATTGAATACGAAAGTGCAGACAATGGCGCCAGCTACATAAAAAATATCTATCGTAGTGAGGAAGGGGGAAGCGAGCCGGTAGTTACTTATGAGTATCAAGTAACGGAAGATGGTCTTCGCTTGCTGGATACCATTACGGCGAATGGCCAGGTTTGGACTTACGAGTATGAAGAAATTCCCGGATACATGTTCCCCGCCCATCATCTTGTGCGTGTAACCCGGCCAGATAACAAGTATTGGGAGTATACATACTTCGGTGTAGCGCCCGATCCGGACCCTGACGACGAGCTTCCGGAAGACGGCGTCGGCAGCCATTCGCTTCAGAAGGTCAAGTATCCGGATGGTGCGGAAATAGACTACATCTATCAGTTTGTGAGGTTTGATCATGGCAGCAGTTTGAGAACCACTGCCATTGAAACCAAGCATGTCTCCGGAAGGGATATAGCCAGCGGAGACTGGACCTATGTTTTCGAACCTCATAGTGTCCCAATGGAGGGGGAAACCCTTAGATACGATAAAACCACTATTACATCTCCTGATGATGTCACGGAATATTATCATTATGGCAAGGATTACCGGTGGGTATCGGTGGATCAATACCATTTTATCAAGCCGTCCTGGGTCGGTCTGCTGGCTAAAGAGCTTACTCATGACAAGCGGGGAAACCTGCTATTTAGTAAGTTTCTGAATTGGGATACCAGGAAAATTTCAAATGAGAGTATGATACATGGTAGTCCCTATCGGACTTGGTGGACAGAGTTTGCCACCTTTGCTCCATTCCTCGTGTCCGAAGGACATGGTTACGATAGCGAAGCCGAACGCGAATTTGGGGCTAATGGAGATGGAACAGTTACCGTTTCTAGGATCACGAAATACTCGGGCCATGATGACTTCGGGAATCCGACAGTAGTACGGGAATTTAATAATTACTCAAGAGACGACGAATACAGAACTACGACCTACGAGTACAGCAATGACACGGCCAAATGGATATTGGGAAAGGTTACCAGTGAAGAGTCGACCATGGATGGTGACACATCACTGACTACAAGGGTCTTCGATGAGCTTGGACAACTGAAGCAGGAGACAACAAACGGTGTTGACACTGGCTATGAGTATACTAGCGCCGGGGATGTGCAAAATGTAACAGATGCCAATGGTAATACCACTTACTTTTCCGATTACAAGCGTGGCATAGCGCAACAGGAAAACCGACCAGAGAATGTTTCTATTGGCAGGCACATCAATGATACAGGCACAGTTTCTTCGATAACTGACGGGAGAGGGATTACCACCAGTTTCTCCTATGATGACCTTAACCGCTTGACGGGAATCGATTTTCCGATATATGACGACGTTTCAATCTCTTACTCCAGTTTTTATAGAACCTTGACCCGGGGTGGCTTCAAGCAAGTTGATGAGTTCGATAGCCTCGGAAGGTTGATCAAGACAACGCGGAGTGATACGCAAACCGGAGAGGCTATATCCCAGCGCACTGAACTGGATGCATTGGGCAGGAAAGTCTATGAATCCGACCCCTATGGTGAGGTCGAGTCGGGAGGGATAAGTTACGACTACGATGCCCTGGGAAGGGTGGTAAAGAAATCGAACTCGGATGGGACCTACGTATCGAAATCCTATGACGATGAAATCACAGAAGTTGTTGATGAGCGCGGAAACGTTACGACCTATCGTAACCGTAATATTGGCCTAGACGATTCATCGCTTTTGAGAGTAGATCAACCGGAATCGGTTACGACTAAATTTAAGAGGAATCTTCTCAACCAGCCCTATGAAATATGGCAGTATGGCGATTCGGGGCGGATTCGGAGAGAATACAAGTATAATGAAAAGTACTTTCTTGAGTCGAAGAGTGATCCGGAAATAGGCACAAACCACTATACCTATGATCTTGTCGGCAACCTTAAATCTAGCCAAGTCGAGGAATTCAGGACGACAACCTATGAATATGACGATCTGGACAGGCTGACTTTCGTCGATTATCCGGGAAGCACCCTCGATACAGACTTTTCCTATGACGACAACGGAAATCTGACTGGTTTAATTGCGGGAGAGTCCTCCTGGAGTTACCAGTATGATAATAACAACAACCTTACCGATGAAATCCTCACCATAAACTCGGACATTTCGCGTAGCTATGCCTTTCACTACGACTATAATACCCTGGATTTTCTGGCAGGCATTACCTACCCGAACTCGCTCTATATCGACTATGCGCCCAATAACCTGGGACGTCCCACAAAGGTCGGAAGCTATGCGGAAAACGTCAGCTACTATCCGTCCGGGCAGATAGAGTCCTTTACTTACGGTAATGGAAAGGTCGCTCAGTTTACGCTGAATCAGCGCCTTTTCCCCGAGACGGTATCGGTGGATGGCCTAGTGGATCTTACCTATAGCTACGATGATACCGGAAACGTCACATCGATCATCGACGCCATAAATTCCTCACAGAACGTCTTGATGGATCAGGCCGGTAGTTACGACGGCATCAACAGGCTAAGGCAGGTATCCGGACCGTGGGGTACTCTCGACTACAGCTACAATACCTTCGGTGATATTCAGACCCGGAGCCTGGACGGAACCAGCTCGAACTACTTCTACAGAAACGCCAAGCTGAAGCAACTACGGAACAATGCCGAGCTCAAGTTCATGGATTTCGACCCCCTGGGAAACGTCACCAGGAAGTCACAATACGACCTGAATTCCAGTGGGTATGTGTCGGAGCATGACACGAAGTCATATCGTTATGACCACGCCTCCAGGCTGGTGGCGGCGATCACAGGAGGTTCGACAAAAAATTATTTCTATGACGGCAACGGTCACCGTTACCTTGAACGTATCAAGGGCAGCTACCAGAACAGCTTCAGTGTCTATACCCAGACTGGGACACTGCTTTTCGAGGAAGAGTTCGCCGAGTGTTCGACTAAAAGTTACATCCGTCTGGGAGACCTGCTGGTTGCCCAGTCAGTGGATCAGGAAATGGATTCAGAACTGGATACCGATGCGGATAGTATTTCCGATTGCCTGGAAACCAGACTTGGCCTGGCCCCCAACGATCCCCAGGACGCTACATTGGACAGTGATGGCGATGGCTTGACCAACCTCGAGGAGGTGGCACAGGGAACCCTTCTGTTTTCAGTGGACACGGATGGAGACGGTGTTTCCGACGGAGACGAAGTCGCCCTTCAGGAAACCGATCCCCTGCTGGCGGATACCGATGATGACGGGATCAACGACAGCGACGAAACGGCAGCCGGCTCGAATCTGCTCCTGTACGACTCGGATCACGATGGCGTTAATGATGGCGACGAGCAGGCATTCGGCCTCAATGCACTGGATCCCGATGACGGCAGGTTGGACCTGGATGAAGATGGCTATAGCAACCGGCAGGAAAGCCTCACCAGCTCCGACCTGAGCAGCGTGTCCGGTTTCCCCTCGGATGGCTCTCTGGCCTGGTATGCGAACACGGGTGGGGCTATCGACAAGGCGCTGAGCCTGGATGCCGACGGAAACCTGTATGTCGGCGCCCGGAATGGCTATCTCCATGCCTTCCATCCCGACGGCAGCGAGAAGTGGAGATTCCAGACCGGCGATGAAGTGCTGTCGACCCCGGTCATCGGCCTGGACGGTACCATTTATGTAGGTTCCGATGACGGCAAGCTGTACGCAGTCAACCCGGATGGTACCGAGAAATGGAATTTCCAGACTTATGGAAATATTCAGACATCACCGAGTATCGGTACTGACGGTACCATTTACGTCGCCTCCTACGATGGGGAGCTGTACGCGATCAACGAAGATGGAACTCTGCGTTGGAATTACAGCACCCATCCGCAGAACTACGTTGGTGCCGGGTTTCTATCCTCTCCCGCCGTCGGCGCAGATGGCACGATTTATGTCGGAGGCTGGAGGGTCATCCTGGATCTACCCGCTCCATTTATGATGGCATTCACTCCCGACGGCGACCTCAAGTGGCAATATGGCACCGATGGCCCGGTGGATTCGTCGCCCGCGATCGGACGGAACGGGGATATCTATTTTTATGCGGACGATGGCTTCCTGTATGCCCTGACAAAAGACGGCGAGCTGAAGTGGAAGTACGACACGGGATCCGAGACAAGTTCCTCGAACTGGTGGTCCCCGGTGGTTGGCCAGAACGATACAGTCTATGCCGGTACCGCCCACGGCGAACTGATTGCTCTTGACCGGGCCGGACAGTTGCTGTGGGAATACGATCCCTTGGGAACGCCATTTACGCCCGTGATAGCGGAAGATGGCACCGTCTATTTTGGGACAGCAAACGGCTTCCTGTATGCGTTGAACCCGGATGGAAACCTGAAGTGGGAATATACAGACGCTTATTTGCTATTGAGTCCTCCGGCCATCGATATAGACGGAACTGTCTACATCGGGGACAGGAACGGTAGGGTCCAGGCCTTCGTGAACGACAACGGCGGCCTGGCGTCTACTCCCTGGCCTAAGTTTGCCCGGGACGGTTTCGGCTCGGGCAACCTCTGCCGAAGCGCAAATAGCGTCTACAACCCGCAGGTAGACAGCGATTCCGACGGAATACCGGATTGCTCGGAATATGTATTCGGGTTGGACCCCAACGATGGCGCGGATGCTGTTTTGGACACCGATGGCGATACCATTTCCAACCTGGACGAATATATCGCCGGTACCTCGCTGACCGAGGCCGACACGGATGGAGATGGAATCAACGACAATAACGAAGCGCTCTTTGCTTCCAATGCCAAGCTTCCGGACTCCGATGGTGATGGTATCCTCGACGGAGACGAAGACTACGACTTCGACGGCGTCAGCAACGCCATGGAAGTTATCGCGGGAACTGATCCCTATCAGAGCGAGGCCTTCCTGGCCACCGGCATAAATCTGTTTCACTATCCTTTTGCAATCCCCGATGGGCTCACCGCCTTCCAGCTTCTCGATAATCTGGGTGGGGACGGCGTGATATCGAAGATAGAGAAGTACGACTCTTCCTCCAATAGTTTCGTCTCTGCCGAATACGTTGACGGTGTAGCCGAAGGGCAGGATTTCACCATCCAGTCGGGCGAGGGCTATGTTGTGCATGCCCAGCAGTCGTTGCAGTATGCTTTCGAGGGCGAGGTCGTATGTCCCACTGCAAACCTCGAACAGGGCATCAACCTCATCGGTTTCTCCTGTATCTCCGGTGAATTCAGTGCCTTCGATCTGCTGTCGCACCTGGGCGGCGAGAGCGTCGTCAGCAGCGTACAACGCTACAACAGGGGGACGGGCCGGTACGAATCGGCCACCTGGATGGATGGCGCCCCGGTTGGTGTGGACTTCCCGGTGAACAACAACGAAGCGTATATCGTTCACGCACAGACAGCGGCCTCGATCGCCTCCCCCGCGGAGCACACGGACCTCTCGATTGATTCCCATACCGGTGGCCAGGCAGTCGAGGGGTTTCCCGTGAACGTTGATGGGGAATTTCTGGCACTCGTGACCATTAGCGGTACCGTGGGGACGGATACTGTGAGTGTGGAAGTGAACGGAGAGCCGGCCAATGTGAGCGACGGCACCTTTACCATCGACCTGCCTCTCGAAGGTGGTACTCGTAGCGTAGAAGTAGCGGTGACCAACCTCGATAATCTGGTGACTCGATCCACCATCACACTGGATGTGGAGCAGCCTTGGACACTCGAGGTTGAATCGCACGTCGACGGGCAGATCACCTATCAAAGTAACCCCATGGTGTTCGGGGCTGTGCACGAGAGCATTGACCAGATCCGCGTAAACGGCAGGCCTGCGGTACTGGAGAGCGGAAGCTTCAGGTTTGGTTATCTGTGCGAGAATACTGGCCAGGAGTCCAGTCCACACTGCGACTATGCGAGCTACGATGACAGGCTGGAACTCGATGAGGGGCAGCATGTCCTGACGGTGGAAGCCTTCAGGGATGGAGAATTGCTGGACTCCAGAGAAATCGACCTGGAAGTGCGCCGACTGGCGATAGCCACCGCGAACCCCGGGTTGGTCTCCGAGGCCCTGGATGACGTTGCCTTTCCGCAATCCAGGATCGGGGACGTGGCAGTATACGAAGCCGGGAATAGAGGTACCTTCGGCCACCAGTTGGAGATCCAGGCCACGGCCAGCGATCCCTCGCCCGGTGTCGCTGGAAACAGGCTGCAGACGTCCATCGACGTTGAGGTGCTCAACGGCATGTCTGGCGCCTACGACGCGACCGTCGAACTGGTTTTCCGCGACGGCGACGACGCGGCGCTGTACTCCGCGGACTTCCTCGTCAGCTACGATGTGCCGGTTTCCACGGTGCCGCCGGAGTTTACCGTTGACTCCCCGGTGGAAAATGCGGATATCTACTATTCCACGGGCCTGGTGTCCGGCCATTACTCGGCGTCCGTCGATGAGATCAGGGTCAATGGCGAGGTTCCCGAACACTTCGAGGGCGGAATCTACTCCCACCCCGTCGACCTCACCCCCGGCACTCTTCAGGTCGAAGCGATTGGCGAAAACCCCAGTTTAACAAGGGTAAAATCCGTCAATTTCAATACGCACGCCTACGACGTGATGCTGGCTCCCGGAGAGGTTTTCACGAATGAGCCGATTCATACGGAAAACTTCCCGGCCAGCCGAGTCATCAGTTACCTGACCGCCAGCGACATCGTATTCCAGGGAGCACCGGCATTTGTGCAGCGGCACAATGCCAGTGTCGATCTGGAGGTCGGGGAAACTTCACCCTACAAGACCATGGGCCACCAATTTGGCATCGAGCTGCAGGCCGCCCAGGGCAATCCTATAGTCTCCGGTATATACGATTTCACGGTGGACTGGGCCCCTGAGATCATGGGTGGATTCGATCCCTACATGGAAATCCCGGTCAGACTCACCGTTGTGGAGAGTCGGGACCCGCCGGATATCCAGCTCTATTCGCATACGGATGGGGAGACGGTGCCCAGCACAACCACTGGTGTTGCCGTTCGCGTCAGCAACGACTCCTCCGCGCAGGTCGTCATCAACGGCGTCCAGGCGCAGATGGAGGAGATTCGCAACCTGCCGTACACGGACCATACCTATACGGCGGTTCTCGAGCTGAACGAAGGCCCCAATGACATCCATGTGGAAGTGGAGAGCCTGAATGGGCTGACGGCCAGTGAAACCTACACCTTGAACGTGGTTTCCCAGCCGGTACCCACGCTGGATGTCACCTCTCATGACGAGCAGGAAGTGATCAGCGTCGATCCAGTGGATATTGTTGCGGAATCCGGCTCGGAAACTCCGGGACTGACGATGTACCTGAACGGTGAGGCTCAACCTTCGCCGGTCGGGGAGGGTACTGTTTACACTTGGGAGTCGACCTTGCTGCAGGAGGGGGACAACCTCCTGGAGTTCTACGCGCCGGGATACCTGGATCCCATAGCAACCCGCACCGTCGTCTTGACGCCGCCGCCGGCGCCTGTCATTACGGTAACCTCGCACACCGAGGGAGAGGTGGTCACCCAGAGCCCGATCGTGTTGACGGGCACCGTGGTCAACCCGGTGGAGAGCCTGACGATCGACGGTATTGAAATGCCTCTGGAGGGTTCAGGATTCACAATGGAGCATCTGGACCTGTTCGAAGGCGATAACGTGATCGAGATCACGGCGAAGGGGCCAGGAGCCCATGCCGAAACCACTACCCGGACCCTGAATCTCTTTTACCAGAGCAGCGAGCTGCCGAGGGAGGTCCTGGTGGCAAGCTCTGGAAAAACATACTTCCGGCATGAATTCACCACTACGACGGATTTATTCAATAGCGCCTGGCAAGTGTTTTATTCCTTTGGAGAAGGGAGGCCGGATGAGCAGTATTCGTACTGGTCATCGATTGAAAAGTTACCCGATAATCGAATAGTCGCAACCTTGGAGTTGAATATCAGCGATGACGCTGATCCTGGTATCTATAACTTCCCTGTAATCATGAAATTCATGGATGCAGATTCCAACTTAAGATTCCGTGAAATAGTGATGGTTGATCTCACGGTTACTGATGAAAACCGGCTAATTCCCGGATCCGCAATCCTGAGAAGCGAAAGCATTGCCTTGGAGCCTACCGTGTTTGACGCAGCATCATCGGTTCAATTGGTTCCGGATGCCTTGCCAGATGGGATCGGAATCCAATATTACCGGTCAAGCCAAGACTGGAACGAGGATCTCTGGAATATCCAATTCGAGATTTCAGCAGATACGGATGTGACACCCGGGAATTATACCGTACCGGTTTCCTACAACTTCCTCGATTCGGACTCTACGGTAATACACACCGAGGTGCGGAATATCAATGTAGAGGTTGTGCTTCCCGAAGCTGGGCCTCCCACGGTACAAGTGAACTCTCACAACAATGGAGAAACTGTAACCACACCTATAGTGACGATATCTGGATCGGTTGCGGATGCGAATGCGATGGTGACCGTGAATGGGCAGGCTGCAGTTGTCACCCCGGCTACCGGCAATGAGGGTACCTTTAGTGCCGATATAACGCTGGAGGAAGGCTCCAATCTTGTCACGGTAGTTGCGACAGGAGAAGGACAGCTGACTTCCACGGACCAAGTCACCGTGAACCTCAGTTCGCAATCCTCGGGTGGTGACCTGGTTATTCCGGTAGGAGAGACTACAAGGACCTCGGAATCCTTCCCGATGAGCGAGAGTGACTTCTACGCGGTTGCCGGCTTGGACCTGAATTATTCGGGTAGTGCGGACGCAATCAACAACCTTACTCTCTCGAGCCTGAGTCTGACGCCAGTGGCCAGCGAACTTACCTGGATATTGGAATACGATGTCTCAGTCAATTCGGCGGCCAGCCCCGGTGTCTACGATCTTTCGATAACGTACACCTTTAATGATTCAAACCAGGCTATGGTGGTTGAAGAGACCAGAGAGCTCAGCGTGGAGGTGACAGAGTAATGAACAGGATTTATCGAAGACACAAGGGACTGAAGCAGGTTCTGTATCTGTTCACAGCCTGTTTGGCGCTCCCTGTCTTAGGCCAAGCGGCGACTACTGAGATATCGGATCTGATTGTGTCGGATGTTACCGATAGGTCGCTTGCGGTGATATTTACGATATCGGAACCTGCGATTCCTGATCTCAAGGTCTATATGGATGAGGAGGCTAGTAGTCTGGTCCCCAGTGTAGAGGTAGAGGCCTACCCGGTTCATACGGGAGATCCGACCATAAGTGGACAGTTTCGCAAGCATTCCAAGGAGGGCATAGCCAGCTCCGCCAGGGGGCGCTTGATCGTGAAACTGGAGGCTAGAGGGTTGGATCCTGAGACCACATACTACCTGCGACCATCCGCGACTTCGGAGGCCTCCGAAGAGACAACTATCTGCCCTGGCTCGGGGGCTGGCTTTTGCGATGACCTTGATGCCGCCGCGCTTACTGTTACAACCAGTGCCAGCGCCATGCACACGGCACTGGATAGCGGCAGCGGCAACACACGAATGTACCTCAACGACCAACTGGTGATTGATACAGAAGCCGGTAGCGCGGGGGATCTTGTGATCGTCGCCCTGGAGGGCGCCCGGTACCCGGTCAGTGCCTTCGTCGGGGATGGTATCCAGGCGCCCAGCGCCATGGTCGACCTGAACAACCTCTACGCCGAATCTGCAGGCGGCCTGCTGCGGGTGCATGGCTCGTCGCTGGTAGCGGAAAGAGGGGACTTTGGCGAAGCCGCGTTGGTGCGCCTCTACCGCGGCAGTTCGGGCAGCACCACCGCCTATAAGGGCGTGGCGGCCGCCAGCGGCACCGGGGAAGTGATCGCGCTCAACGAGGCCTCTCTGGGGGATTGCAACCTGAGCGGCACCGTGGGCGGCTACGACCAGCTCCTGTTGCACTGGGTGGTCGACCAGGCCCCGCAACCGGACTTCCAGCAACAGATCGCCTTCCACCCGGTGCTATGTGATTTGTTCAAGGAGGAAGGCCTGAACAGCCTGTCCATGTCGCCGGAGATCGACCAGGAAGACCTCAACAGGCTGAAGGCCCTATTGGTCGGCAGCATCAGCGCAGAGGACCTGCCGGAGGAGCCCACCCCATGAGCCTCATCGCAAGGAAACCGCTTATTCTGGGACTCTGCCTGGGACTGCCGTTCAGCGTCGCGGCACTGGCCCAGCAGTCCCCCATTACCGGCACCGCCGCGGTCCACCTCGGCACCGGCCTGGAGGGCGAACCGCAATCGGTGCTATCCGTGCCGGTCCGGGTCGACCTGTCCGGGGTCAGTTACCAGGACAAGGACGGGAACGCAATCGATGCCGCCCTCGGTGCCCTGCGCCTGGCAATCACCTACGACCCGGCCCAGGTAGCGCCGGTACTCGAGGCCAATAGCACGCCGGGCGGCAGCACCGCCGAATTCGCCGACGATCAGACGGCCCACGTCGAAGCCACGGGCACAGGGCAGGAGAAACTGGTCCTGACTGCCAGCCAAACCGCCGAGGCCTCGCCCACGGGCCTGGTCGACGTGGCCGCCGTGCCCTTCCAACTCCTGGCCGCCTCCGGCGACATCACCCTGGACGTCGAGACCCTCGATCTCCTGAGTCCCCTGGCGGCCCTGCCGGACGGCATTATCGGTGGCGAAAGCATCCCCCATACCGTCACAGACGGCATAATCACCGTTACCGCCCCGACCCAGCCCGCAACGACGCAGCAACTGGCCAGGGCCGCCGAAGACAGCGACGCCGACGGCATGCCGGACACCTACGAACGGGCATTCGGACTGGACCCCTACAATGCCGCCGACGCCCACCAGGACCGCGATGGAGACGGCCTCACTAACCTCGAGGAATCCAGCCGGGGCACCGACCCCAACTACCGGCACGGCGACATCAACAACGATGGTATCGTCGACCTGGCAGACGTCCTCCTGGCCAAACGCATCGCCGTGGGCCTGGAAGAGGCCACCGAAACACAACTGGAGCCCGGGCACGGTGATACCAATACCAACGGCCACATAGACCTGGGCGACGTCGTAGCCATCCAGCGCCGGGCAATGGGCCTTGACCAAGACGAACAACCGAGTGGGGAATAAGGAAATGAAAACTCTCTTTGCGAAAGCCTTGATCCTGACGGCCTTTGTCACCCTGTTGAGCGGCTGCAAGGAAGAAGCCCTGACCGCCACCGTGCGCAGTGGCGACACCGTCATCGTCTCCCTCTCCGCCGACGACCTCGGCGAAGACGCCGGATCGGCCAATACCGCCATCCTCCGCCGGCACCAGATAGGCGCCCAAATCACCGACAGCACCGGTGAGCAATACGACGTCCAGTTGCGGCAGGTATTCAAAATCTACGCGGACCCCACCAGCAAGGTGCGACAGGAAAACCCCAATGCCCTGTGGCTGGCGGCGATTGACCTGGTAGACCCACTTTCCTCCGCCGCGCCGGCCCTGGCCAGCGGCACCGCCTCCCTGACCCTGACCGCGCCGGATTACTTCGCCAGCGACAAAACGGTCAGCCTCGAAGTGGTGCCCGGGTTGGGATCTCCCAAGGAACTCAGCGACCTCAATCTCGATCCGGACACCATCGAACCGGCACCCCAGGCACTGGCATCCGTAACCGGCAACCTGGCAGATCACAAACTGGCGGCAGTGGAGCACCGCTTTGTGATTCCACATACAAGCAATGTAGATGCGACTATCGGCCAACCCCAACAGGCGGCAGTGATAAAAAAGATACCTGGACTCGAGCATATCGACTTCAACACTCAACAGACCACAGCTGACTCCGGCAGCACCGAAGTGCGGGTATACCTGACTGCAATAGAAGGATTGGCCCAGGAACAACTACAGGAACTGGATATTGCCCTGATCTCGGAGCTACCCCAAGCCAATGCACAAACCGATTACTGGCAAAAGCACTATCAGGGCAGCAAATACTATGACATCAATGGAAACCAGATCTCATTGACAACCGAAATCTCTGCGATTCGCTAAAAGGAAAGCGAAAAGAGCAAGGAATAAAAAGACAATGAGCAGCCTAATAAGAAACATCGTTTTCATAGTCCTTCTGCTTGTGATTTCAGCAGTCTCCCAGGCAGAAGTCACCGTTACCTACTTGCATAGCGATGCCGCCGGATCGGTGGTAGCCGCCTCGGATGAAAGTGGCGATTTGGTCTGGCGTAAAAGCTACCTGCCCTATGGCGGCAAGCGCCAGGATGGGCAACCTGAAAACAGGGCGGTAGGGTACACTGGGCATACGCACGACGATGATACGGGCCTTATTTATATGAAGGCCCGTTCCTACGATCCTGACCTGCAGCGATTTCTTCAGATGGATCCTGCTACGGTGTTGGATCACGCTGACAGCAACCCGATGATGTTTAATCGGTATGCTCATGCAAATAATAATCCATATAAATATGTGGACCCGGATGGGAGAACGTCTGTTGCAGCAGGAGCAGGGGTTTTCTTTGGTGGAGCTATAATTGCTTACGGAGCTTGTGGTGGCTCATCGAATCCATGGTGTAACGCCGTTCGTGGTTTGGGTGACAGACTAATTGATGGAACCGGTAGCCTTCTCCATAGCGAAAGTGCAGACGATAGTGAAAAGGCTTCGGGTAGGGACGCGAGGACAGACGGCAACTCTGATTCCTCGGCAGTTGAAAGCTTGCCTGACTTAACGGGAAAAGGTAGAGAAGAAGGGGGTAAAACGCTTGAGGAATCAGGGTTTGAGCATAAAGGGGAAACAGAAGGTGGATATGATAAGTGGTATCATCCTGATGGAAGCCGTGTACAAATTCGCCCTGATGGTGAAATTGTAAGAACTGGTCCAAAAGAAGCGCCCAAGGGTGGTGGCAGAAAGTATCGTCCAAGATATGATAAGAATGGAAAAAGGACTGATAAACATAGTACGGGGGAAAAGTTGAATGATTGATGAAGTTCAAGAATTATTGAGTGAAGCAAGTAATTATAATTTGTCAGATGTAAATGTATCCCCCTTCTTAAGCGAGGTAAGACTGAATTTTTCGGGTGGGCAATCAGTTCAGAATTTTTCTCTTGAATTGTATAGGGTTTCCTTTTATAGGATTTCTAAAACAGCAGAAGATGAAGAGGGTTGTTTTTTGATTGGTGACTTGAGGTTGACAAAATGTAGGGACGGTGGTTTGAATGTTTTGGATGGGTTAGGGTATGGAATTAGGAGAGGAGACAATAGTCCTGTGCATTTTGAGGGGCATGCATATCACCTGGAAATTGATGGGGATATAGTATGCGACTTTGTGTTTGGTGATATAAAAGTTTTGAAGGAAATATAAGCCTAACACTTCAGGATCTTATACTATTTCTCTATGAGGCTTTTCACGAGAGAATATGACCCCCACAGTTAAAGGACAGGATGTAAGTTACTGGGACCCAGCTCGATTGCGTTGTGAATTTGATGGCTGGACAGCCTATACACGCGAATTGTGTGTTAAGGAGCCAAGCCAGGATTTTGAGCGACAGCAACCCCTCGCAGCCAGCCTGCGATGGTGCTCTTAGGAGGAAGAGTCAGGAAGTAAAAGGCGGAGATAAATAGACCGGAAAGAGGCAGAGAAATTCAGGTGTCACTCTACCCACCCTGATCCCGAATGAAGAGTCAGTGCGGGACCGGATACCGGGCTTCGTCGATATGATGGTATCCGGCTAAGCTCACTTGCGTGGCGCCTCACTGCGAAGCCGTTTCCTCTCGCCAGCGCCCGATCACCCGGAATCCTCCCAACGCAATCAGGTTGCCGACCAGTACCAGCAGCAGCCCGCTAAAACTCAGCGCCGTCCAGCGATAGCCCTCGAACCAGGCCGAGAAGCCCAGTGCCACGATCGGAAACAGTACCGTGGCGTAGGCGGCGCGATTGGCGCCGATACGGCCCACCAGGCTCAGGTAGGCGGTAAAGCCGAGAATGGAGCCGGGAATTGCCAGGTACACCAGGCTGCCCAGATAGACCGGGCCGGTCTCCAGTTTCCACTCGGCGCCGGTGACGACGACACAGACGAGTAGCACCAGCGCACCGTAGATCATCGCGTAGGCGTTGCTGGTCCAGGGGCGGATGCCCCGGCGGGAGTGGCGCACCGACACCATATTGCCGAGGGAGAAGAAATAGGTTCCCAGCACCGACAGGCCCAGCCCCAGGGCGGCGTCGCCATCGAAGCTGCCGCTGGCGATACTTTCCCAGAACAGCATCACCAGCCCGGCGATACCCAGCGCTGCGGACGGGTAGACACCGGGCTCGGGGCGCTCGCCCCAGAGCAGGCGGCTGTTCAGCGCGTTGAACAGGGTGGCGGCGGAGAACACGACTGAAATAAGGCCGCTGACCACATACTGGCTGGCGGTATAGAAGCAGACGAAATTGAACGAGAAGAGGCAGCAGCCCTGCAGCAGGAAAAAGCCGTGATCGCGCCAGCCGGTAGCCTGCACCCGACCAAACAGGGCCAGTATCGGCAGAAACAGGGCGCCGGCGAGGGCGAATCGGTAAAAGGCCGATACCAGCACCGGTACCTCACCCAGCTGGAAGTGAATGGCGATCCAGGTGGTGCCCCAGAGCAGTACCGTGCCGGCGTAGAGAAACAGGTTCATGGTTACCTCCGCAATGCGTTGAGGAGGCAGGTTAGCGATGTGCCTGTGTGGAATCGCGCAGGATATTGCGCGACTTAGCAGATTCTTGCGCTTTTTATGGCTGGATGATTGTCCCGCTACGACTTTGGGATTAATTTATGACCCTGGTTGGATTGCCGGAGGGGCTATGGCGAAGGCAGCAGAGGCCACGGTACAACAGGCGCTCGACGGCGCTGGGGCCCGTCGCCTGAACCATTGTGTGTTGAACCGGGACCTGTCCCTGGCGCTGTGGGGCAACCGGGATGTGCGGGTGGAGTACCATCAGGTGGCACATCACACCCTGAGCCTGTACCTGCGCGGTGGCTACCGCACACGGCGGCTCGATGCGCCGCGCGACTGGGGGTTCGGGGCGCCGGACAAGCTCTGCCTGATGCCCGCCAGCGGCGATTCGTCCTGGGAAGTGGGGCAGTATCAGGAATTTGTCCACCTGTATGTTTCCGATGCGGGCCTGCGGCATTTTGCACTGGAATCTTTCGACTGCGATCCGCGCCGGGTGGAATTGCCGGACCTGACCTTTTTCGAGCACCGCCAGATCAACTCGACCTGCCGCTCCATGCTGCAGCTTTCCTGGACCGACGGTACCGACCGGCTGCAACTACAGCAGGGCGCCTACGAACTGATGGGGGAGCTGATCCGCAGCTACGTACTGCCCAGGTGCGCGGGCGGGCCGCTGAAAGGCGGACTCAGCCGCCGGCAGTTCAACACCGTGCGGGAGTTGGTGCAGGCGCAGTTCGGCAATGCACTGAATCTCGATACCCTGGCGCAGGTCGCGGGGCTCAGCCGCTACCATTTTGCGCGCATGTTCAAGGTCAGTACCGGCCTCACGCCGCACCAGTATGTCAACAAGGTGCGGGTGGAGCGCGGGCGGGAAATGCTCGAGCGCGGAGTGGCGCAGGCGGATGTGGCGGGTCTCTGTGGTTTTGCCCACCAGAGCCATTTCGCAGCGCATTTCAAGCGTCGTTTTGGCGTGACGCCGGGGCAGTATCTGCGCAGTCTCTGATTCCTGTGCCGTAGGCTGGAGTGAGCGCAGCGAACTCCAACGCGCCCGCGGCGGGCCGACAAAGATCCCCTCAGTTTCGTAGGATGGGCAAAGCGCAGCGTGCCCATCAAAATGGCGGAAGATGGGCACGTCGCTTCGTTCCTTTGCCCATCCTACTAAAAGGGGTGGCGTAACTTAGTGCCATTTCCGTCAGAACCAGTTTTCATCCATCTCGAACGGCACGCTGTTGCCAGTCTCCAGCAGTGCTATCTGCGCGTCTATTTCCGGCAGTTCCCACTCGATATAGAAGCGCGCCGCCTGCAGTTTGCCGCGGTAGAAGTTTTCGTCTTCCTCCGGGACCGAATCCGCCAGTGCCGCGTCCGCCACCAGTGCCTGGCGCAGCCAGATCCAGGATACCGCCACGCGCCCGAATACGTCCAGGTAGAGGCTGGCGTTGGCTAGGCCGCGGTCGGGGTCACGCTGCAGTTGTCCCATCAGGTCCAGCGTGGTCCGGTCCAGTTTCTGCAGTGCTTTTTCCAGGGCCCCTGCCTGCGAGGCGAGCCTGTGGTTGTCTCGCGCCCGCATTATCGTCGAGCGGATTTCCTCCTGCAGTAAGCGGTAGCCGGCGAGCTCGCCCGCCGGTACCTTGCGGCCCAGCAGGTCGATGGCCTGGATGCCCTCGGTGCCCTCGTGGATGGGGTTCAGGCGGTTGTCGCGGTAGAGCTGTTCCAGCGGGTACTCGCGGATATAGCCGGAGCCGCCCAGCACCTGGATCGCCAGTTCGTTGGCCTTGAGACCGTATTTCGACGGCCAGGATTTCACGATCGGTGTCAGCAGGTCCAGCAGTGTGCCGGCGCGCCGGCGTTGCTCTTCCGTGTCCGCGGTGTGCTGGTCCTCGTGCAGGGAAGAGGCGTAGAGACACAGCGCCAGGCCGCCCTCGACATAGGATTTCTGCATCAGCAGCATGCGGCGCACGTCGGCGTGGCGGATGATCGGCACCTGTTTCGATTCCGGGTCGCGGTTCGACGGCAGGCGGCCCTGGGGCCTTTCCTTTGCGTACTGCAGGGAATGGTTGTAACCCTGGTAGCCGAGCACCGCGGCGCCGACGCCGACACCAATGCGGGCTTCATTCATCATCTGGAACATATAGGACAGGCCCTTGTGCGGCTCGCCCACCAGATAGCCGATAGCGCCTTCCCCTTCGCCAAAACTCAGTACTGTGGAAGTGGTATTGCGGTAGCCCATCTTGTGCAGCAGGCCCGACAGTTTTACATCGTTGCGCGTCGACGGATTGCCGTTTTCATCGAGCAGGAATTTCGGCACCAGAAACAGCGATATGCCCTTCACCCCTGCGGGGGCGCCTTTGATCTTCGCCAGCACCATATGGACGATATTGTCCGTCATGGACTGGTCGCCGCCGGAGATAAACATCTTCTGGCCGTGGATGCGATAGCTGCCGTCTTCCGCCGGCTCTGCGCTGGTGCGGATATCGGCCAGGGCGGAGCCCTGGTCCGGTTCGGTCAGGGCCATAGTGCCGGCAAAGCGGCCGTCCATCATCGGTGGCAGAAACTGTGCTTTGAGTTTTTCGTCGGCAAAGGAGCGCACCAGGTTGGCGGCACCCAGAGTCAGGAAAGGATAGCCCGCGCTCGACACATTGGCGGCACTGATGGTGGCGAGGCTGGCCCGTAGAATTACTTCCGGCAGCTGCATGCCACCCTCGTCGAAATCGTAGCGGGCGGCGAGAAAACCCGCATCGGCGAAGGCATCCCAGGCCTGTTTGGTCTCTTCGATCAGGTGGACTTTTTCGCCGTCGAACGTCGGCTCTTCGGCGTCGCCCCTGGCATTGTGGTTGGCAAAATACTTTTCCGCGACGGTGCGCGCGGTCTGCAGGGTGGCGTTGAAGATCTCGATCGAGTGTTCGCTGTAGCGCGACCGCTGCAGCAACTGGCCGGTATCGAGAAACTCGTACAGCAGGAATTCGATATCGCGTTCGTTAAGCAACTGTTCGGCCATGACCACCCCTCGTTTTACCGTTTACCAGCCCGCGTTCGGGAGTGGCCAAGTAAACGGTGGGGGCGGGGCGGGGTCAATGACCTGCCAGGTAATTGCGGCTCCCGCCGGCGGCGGGGCCGGAGTTGTGGTCAGTCCGCCGTGCTGGCTGCGGTTTCGCCCTTGTTCTCGGCGCGGCCGGGCACAACCTGTTCCCACAGGCTGTCGGCCAGCTCGGTGGGGGACTGGCGGCGGCCGTCGGCGATCCAGCGCACGATATGGCCGGCCACGTCGGGCCATTCGATACGCACGCCGGTCGGCTCCTCGTCCAGCCATTTGCCGATGGTATCCGCATCCACTCGCTCCACCACCCGCGCCAGTTGCAGTTCGCGCAGGGCCCGGGCGTTGGCCACCTGTTCGAACTGGCCGGCCAGTGGCCGCGTCAGTATCGGTTTGCCCAGGGTCAGGGTCTCCGCAATCAGCTCGAAACCGCTGTTGCAGATCACCGCGCGGGCGCTGGCGAGATCGCTCTGGAAGCCTTCGATGGACGGCTCTTTCAGTTCGATATTGTCCGCCGCCGGGAGGTCCACCGGCGCGCCGTAGAGGATGATCCTGTGCGGCAGTTTCGCCAGCTCCCGCAGCAGTGGCTCGTGGTGTTCGAACGGCAGGTAGACGAGAATATGGTCGCCGTCGCCGGCCCGACTGTGCACATGGGGTTGCGCAATGGGCGGCAGAATCGGGTGGCCGAAGTGATACCAGTGCATGCCGAGGCTGCTTTTCGCTGGTGCGAAGCTGCGCAGGATGGTGCGCGCCGTCCAGTTGAAGCGCGGCGCGGGGATGGGGAAGTTGAAGGCGTACTGGTGGCCCAGGCCCAGGCTGGGTTTCCCGCGGCGCTTCGCCGCCCAGGCGGTCACCGGCTCGAAATCGCTGATCACCAGGTCGAAGTCGTTGACCGGCAGTTCGCGGATATCCCGGAGCAGTCCACGCAGGTTGAGCTGGCGCGTGGTCTCGCGGGGGCTGAGCTTGCCTTCCCGGTGCACGAAGGTCAGGCCCTCGCGCCACCAGTAGTTGCCGAAGGCCTCCATGCTGAAGAGCTTTTCCGGGCTGCGGCCGGAGAACAGCCACTGGACTTCCAGTTCCGGGTAGTGCTGTAGTGCCGCGGCTATGGCGCGGGCGCGGGAAATATGGCCGTTGCCGGTCCCCTGTACCCCGTAGAGTATTTTCACAAAAAGGCTCCGCTGATCAGGATTCCCACGCTGGTGCCGAGTGCGGCGCCGGCGCAGACATCGGTGGGAAAATGCACGCCCAGGCCCACGCGGGAGGTGCCCACGCCGGCGGCCCAGAAATAGCCTAGCAGGCAGGCGGGGCCCAGGGACTGGGAGAGAACGGTGACGAACAGGAAGGCGCCGGAGGTGTGTCCGGACGGCAGGCTGAAGCGGTCGTTGGCGACCACGATCGAGCGCAGGCCGGGAATCGCCTGGGGCGGCCGCAGCCGTTTGGTGGTGTTCTTGATGGTCCAGTAGAGCGAGCGCTCCACCGCAAAGGCGGCGCCGCAGACGGTGAAGAACTGCATCGCCGCGGCAGTGGTACCGGCCAGTGCGATGAGCAGCGGCGAGATCAGGTAGACCCAGCCGTCGGCGGATTTCGACAGCCACAGGTAGCGCTGGCGCGATGCGGGTCGGGTGGCCCGCTCCGCCATATGCAGTACCAGGGACACATCGACGCTTTTGAGAGTGACAGGTAAGCTTCGCATGCCGACAAGTTACGAAGCTTATATTGCGCGGAATTGACCGAATTATGTCAGAAGTGTGAAATCTGACGGTTGCGCGATATTTCTAGCGACAGGCTCATACAGTTGTAGGGGTGCGCCGTGGCAGACAACTGCTCCATGCGTTCTTCGCATGACCGCCGTCCTTGGCGGTCTCGCACCATTGACCGGGCCGGTGGCGGTTGCTGGAGCATGGTCCGTAAGCGGACTTCGGGGCGGCCCTGCTGCCGGGAGCTGTTTGCTCAACAGCCTCATCGGCAATCGTTTCCCAAACAGCCCCCGGCAACAGGGCCTTCACGTCCGGCCTGGATATTCTTCTTTGACTTTGACCGGCCGGTGCGCACGGCGCACCCTATCGAGAGTCCCCAGTCCTCTCAGTCGATTCCGACCTTGATGCTACCGGAGCCGGGCAGTTTCTCCACCAGCTCGTAACCGCAGAGTTTCGACGGTGTGAAGTAGCCACCATCGCCGCCGTAGTCGAGCAGGAATTCCGCCACCGCCAGGGAGCCGTGCACGGTGACATCGTAGCCGTTGGCGGTGACCACGCGGCCGATCCTGCGTTCGCCGCGGCGGTCGTTGCGTATCTCGCCCCAGACCCAGGTTTTCTGTTCCGAGCGTTTCTCTTCGGACGGGCCGCGCACCTTCTGGTCCACCTTGCCCTTGAGCCAGTTCTGCACCCAGGGCTTGCCCAGCAGCCAGCGGAATCGGTTCATGCGCTGCATCTTTTTCGCCCGGCGCGGGCTCATGGGGATATACACCTCGATATTGGGAATCTCGGTGGAGTAGTAGGCGGTGGCCACATCGCCCCAGGGGATGGCGACGGCAAACTTGTCGCCGCGGCCGAAATCAATGGTGCGGGTCAGTTCGCCGTGGCCGACAATCTCGATCTTGCCCTGGCGGCGGATAGCGCCGCCGACGCCCAGGCTCTCGATGGAGGTCTTGGCGGTGCCGGGGCTGAGGCCGGAATCGGAGTCGAAACCCAGTGTCAGGTGCGTGGCGGTGGGAATGGCCTTGTGCAGTGCCGCCGCCAGGCAGTCGGTGGGAATTACATCGAAACCGGTGCCGGGGCAGAGCACCACGCCCGCGTCTCTGGCCTCCTTGTGCATCGCATGGGCCGACCGGTAAACCTCCATCTCGCCGGTGATATCCTGGTAGTGGGTACCGGCCTCGATACAGGCGCGCATCATTGGCTCGGCGGTGGTGGAGAAGGGGCCGGCGCAGTGAATCACCACGTCCATATCGCGCAGGGTGCGCTCGAGGGTTTCGCTCGCGCCCAGCTCCACGGCCATCGCAGGCAGCCCCAGTTCCTCGGCCAGCGGTTGCAGTTTCTTCGAGTTGCGCCCCGCCAGGATCGGGCGCAGGCCCCGGGCCACGGCCTCCCGGGCGATCAGTTCGCCGGTGTAACCGTAGGCACCGTAGATCATTATTTTTTTGTTGTTCACCGAATGACCTTGTTCTCTGGATCGGTTGGAAAAGTGACGCAACCTTAGTCGCGAATTATTGCGCTAGTCAAACGTTTGTAACAGAGCGAAGCGCGGGACCAGGGATCCGTCCTTTTCCACATTTTCGGCAAACATTTCCAGCGGTCGCACCCAGACACCGTAGTCGCCGTAAAGTGCGCGATAGACGACCAGTTTTTCGCCGGTCTCGCTGTGAGTGGCCACTTCCATCATTTCGTAAAGCTCGCCCTTATAGTGGCGATAGATTCCGCGTTTCATGCCTGCTCCCTTTGCTGCCTGCTGCGGGCTATGCGAGGTGGTGGGGCGACAGCTGTATCTGTGCGATGCGCCGCCCGTGCAGTACGGCGATACCCGCATAGCGGTGTTCGCCGGTGGAGGTGAATTCGAATTCATAGCTGCGCTGTAGCCGCACCTGGCCGCGGCTGTCGCGCTTCAGGCGGGTGCGCACCAGGACTACGGTATCGTCCAGCAGTTGGACATCCAATTGCCGGCAGTGTTGGGCCGCTGCGCGCCGCACCTGCTCCTTGGCCGCCATACCGGCCCACAGGTGCCAGCCGCCGAGAAGCAGCGCGAAGATCCACAGCAGGTCGCTCAGAGAGTAATACATTGCCATACAGTTGCTGCTTCAGGTTTCGGAGTTGGAGGGGCCCGCTCCGGCCCGGAACCCCGAAACTTGAGTTACCATTTATCCGTCGCGCAAGAATACCACCGAAGGAGAAACTATGCCCGGCACCATATTGATTACCGGGGCCAATCGCGGTATCGGCCTGGAAATGACCCGCCAGTTCGCCGCGGAGGGCTGGCAGGTACTGGCCTGCTGCCGCGATATTCCCGGCGCGGATCAGTTGCGCGTGCTGCGGGAGCAGTACAACAAGGTGCGGCCGTTCCAGCTGGATGTCACCGACTATGCGCAGATGGAGGCGCTGGCCCGGTCGCTGTGGGACCAGCCCATCGATATCCTGCTGAACAACGCCGGCTACTACGGCCCCAAGGGCGTGGCTTTCGGCGCTGTGGATCTGGACGAGTGGCGCCGGGTGCTGGAGTGCAACACCATCGCGCCCTACAAGCTGGCGGAGACCTTCAGCCGCAACGTGGCGGACAGCGGGCACAGGGTGATGGCGGTGATGAGTAGCAAGGTGGGCAGCATCGCCGACAACAGCTCCGGTGGGGGTTATATCTACCGCTCCTCGAAAACCGCGGTCAACCAGGTGGTGAAGAGCCTGTCGGTCGACCTGCGCGAGCGGGGAATCAGTGTGATAGCGCTGCATCCCGGTTGGGTCAAGACCGCGATGGGTGGGCCCAATGCGTTGATTTCGGCGGAGGAGAGTGTCGCCGGGCTTAAAAAAGTGCTGCTGGAAACCGATTTGGAGCGCAGCGGTCGCTTCTACAACTACGACGGCAGCGAGATTCCCTGGTAGACGGCTCCCTGTCGGGGAAGCCGTCCAGGTCCGTATCGTGCCGCAATCCGCCAAAAAGCGGCCGCTTTAAAGGAACATCCCGCCCGACGCCTCGATACGCTGGCCGTTGATCCAGCGGTTGTCGTCCGACAACAGCGAGGCGATGGCGCCGCCGATATCCTCCGGTAGCCCCACGCGGCCCAGTGCCGTCTGCGCGGCGATAAAGTCGTTTACCTCCCGGTTGTCGCGCACGGTGCCGCCGCCGAAATCGGTCTCGATGGCGCCGGGGGCGAAGGTGTTGACGGCGATGCCGCGCGCGCCCAGCTCCTTCGCCAGGTAGCGACTCAGCACCTCTACCGCCCCTTTCATGGCCGCGTAGGCGCCGTAGCCGGGCAGGGTAAAGCGCGTCAGCCCGCTGGACAGGTTGACGATACGCCCGCCGTCGGCAATCAGCGGCAGCAGTGTCTGGGTCAGGAAGAAAACGCCCTTCAGGTGGATATTTATCAGTTGGTCGAACTGCGCCTCGGTAGTTTCCGCGACAGGCACGTTAATCCCGATGCCGGCGTTGTTTACCAGGAAGTCGAAGCTGTCCCGCTGCCAGCGAGACTGCAGCAGCTCGCGCAACCGCTCCTCGAAGCGCGGGAATCCCGTAGTGTCTCCGGTATCCAGTTGCAGCGCCGCGGCGCTGCCGCCTTGTGCCTCTATTCCCGCCACCACGGCATCGGCGGCGTCACTGCGGCTGTGATAGGTGACGATTGTCTCCAGGCCCCGCCCGGCGAGTCGCTGGGCGGTCTCGCGGCCCAGGCCGCGGCTGCCGCCGGTGATCAGTGCAATCTTGCGGTTCATGTTCGGCTCCTTTCTTTCACTGGGTATCGATGGATTGATCGCAATGGGAAGAGCTTATTGGTATGTCGCTGATAGATAAATCGACCTTGGCTGACTAGACTATTCAGAAATTATGAACAATGGAGTGGGCATGCGACTGCTGGAATCCATGGAAATCTTTGCCCGGGTGGCGGAACTGGGCAGCTTCACCGCCGCGGCGGACAGCCTGGGGCTGTCCCGGGCCAGCGCCTCCAGCGCCGTACAGCAACTCGAGGCACTGCTCGGCACCCGCCTGCTGCACCGCACCACCCGCAGCGTGCGCACGACCCAGGATGGCCGGGTTTTCTACGAGCGCGGCCGCGACCTGCTGGCGGACCTGGACGAGCTGCAGAACCTGTTCCGCGAGGACGATGCCCGGCTACAGGGCCGCCTGCGCGTCGATATGCCGCTGCCTGTGGCGCGGGACCTGGTGATCCCGCGGCTGCCGGAATTCCTGCGTCTGCACCCGGGCCTGGAGGTGGAGCTGTCCAGCAGCGACCGTTTTGTCGACGTGGTGCGCGAGGGATTCGACTGTGTGCTGAGGGTCGGGACCCTGGAGGATTCCAGCCTGATTGCGCGGCCCCTGGGACACTACCGGACGGTCAGTTGCGCCAGCACCGAATACCTGGCGGAGCACGGCACGCCGCGCACACTGGAGGATCTCGCCGGCCACCGGCTGGTGCACTATGTGCTGAATCTCGGTGCCCGCCCGCCGGGCTTTGAATACCTGGACCCGCGACAGCCGGGGGTGGAGCGCTCGCTACCGATGGCGGGGGCGGTGACGGTCAACAACACCGGGGCCTACCTGGAGGCCTGTATCGCCGGCCTGGGTATCATCCAGGTGCCGGAGCCGGCGGTGCACCACCTGCTGGAATCCGGGGAACTGGAGGAAGTGCTGCCAGAGTACCCGCCGGCGCCGATGCCGGTGTCGCTGGTCTACGCCAACCGGCGCCACCTGCCGAAAAGGGTGCAGGTGTTTATGGCCTGGATGGCGGAGATCATGAAGCCGCGGCTTCAGGGAAGCTGAATCAGCTCCAGGTGTTGGGCCAACTGCCCCAGGGACATCAGTATGCACATGGCGATCACCAGTGGCCGTATCAGGCGGGTGCCGCCGGTGAGCATGGTGTGGCTGCCGATGGTGGCGCCCACTACCTGGCCCAGCATCATGGTGGCGCCCAGGGTCCAGACCACCTTGCCGCCGGCGGCGAACAGTGCCAGGGAAACCACGTTGGTGGTGAAGTTCAGCAGCTTGGCGCGGATGGTGGCGGCCAGCAGTGTCTGGCCGCGGAAGGCGACGCCGGAGGCGGCGAAAAAGGTACCCGTGCCCGGGCCGAAAGCGCCGTCGTAGAAGCCCACCACCGGTACGCTGGTCAGTGCCCACTGTTTTTCACTCTGCCGGGCGCGGCTCTCCGCGGCGCCCATATTCGGTGTCAGCCAGACGTAGAGCGCCACGCACAACAGCAATAGTGGAATCACCCAGTTGAGCCAGCCGGTATCGACGCGCTGCACCAGCCAGGTTCCCGCCGCTGCACCCAGGCCGGCGGTCACCACCGGCAGAATCAGCGCGCGGCCGCGCAGGTGGCCCCTGGCAAACAGGGTGGCCGAGGCGGTCATGGTGCCGATGACCCCCTGGCTCTTGTTGGTGGCCAGGGCACTGACCGGCGGCACTCCGGCGAGCAGCAGTGCCGGCAGTGTGACCAGCCCGCCGCCTCCAGCCAGGGTATCCACCCAACCTGCGAGCATGGCGACGACAAGGAAAATCAACAGCAGGGAGATGGTCAATTCCATTGGTACAGCTCTGGCGGTGGGAAGGGCGGCTATTCTGCCCGAGTCGCCCTAAAAAAACATCAGCGGACCGGTTGCCGGCAGTATCGGGCAAGGATTCCGAAGTTGTCTGCTACCGGCAGAGTCGGTCGGTATGCAGAATGGGTTGGTGTCGAGGGCTCCCACAGGAATCGGGATTTCTTGGCGCATTGGATTTCAATCCGTCCTACCCCCTTGCGGCCCTGAGTCGTCTGCCGTCAGCTCCACCCCCAAAGTGCCGGCAATCAGGGCCTCCTTTTTATCCCGCGGCCATTTCTTGATTTGCATCTCCAGTTTGAGCGCCTGCGACTTGCCCGCCACCGCCTGCCGGAAGGCCAGTGTCAGTGGCCCGCGCCCGCGCAGCGCCTTGGCCGCCTTGCGGCCGCCGCTGCGGTGTTCTTCCAGGCGGCGTTCCACATCGCGGGTGATACCGGTATAGAGTGATCCGCGCCCGGTGCGGATCAGGTAGACAAACCAATCGCTCACATTCAATTTCCGCTGTTGCTGCAGGGCCATTTTCCGCCAACGGGGGGCCATTGAAAACTATTGCTGCTGCGGAAAGTCGGGTGCCCCAGACTGGATGCCGGATCGAGTCCGGCATGACGGGCCAGGGGGCGGGTAGGGTGTGCCGTGCGCACCACTTCAGGTTAGAACAGGGACTGCTGGTCGCCGGACTGCGGTGGCGGCCGAAAGCGGCTGCAGTCCAGCGACAGCCTGCGCCGGTTCAATCCCAGTTTTTCTATCGCCACCCGGAAGCGCCGCTGCAGCAGTTGCGCAAAGACACCGGTCCCGCTCTGGCGCTGGGAGAAGTCGCTGTCGTAATCGCGCCCGCCGCGGCTCTGCTGCACCAGGCTCATCACGTGGGCGGCGCGCTCCGGGTAGTGTTCGGCCAGCCACTGGCGGAACAGCGGCGCCACCTCGTGGGGCAGGCGCAGCAGGATATAGTTGGCCTGACTGGCTCCCGCGTCTCTCGCCGCTGCGAGAATGGATTCCAGCTCGCTGTCGTTCAGGGCCGGAATCATCGGCGCCGCCAGCGCGGCGGTGGGCACCCCGGCACCGCTCAGTGCCTCCAGCGCCCGCAGCCGCGCCGCCGGCCCGGCGGTGCGCGGTTCCAGTTTCCTCTTCAGGTCGTTGTCCAGCGTGGTCACGCTGATGGCCACCTGTGCCAGGTTGTCCTGTGCCATTTCCGCCAGCAGCGGCAGGTCGCGCAGTATCAACTGGCTCTTGGTGACGATGGTCACCGGCTGGTTGAAGCGCTGCATGGTCTCCAGCAGCGCTCGGGTGATGCGCTTTTCCTTTTCCAGTGGCTGGTAGGGGTCGGTGTTGGTGCCCATGGCGATGGGGCTGCATTGATAGCCGCGTTTGCGCAGCGCCTTTTCCAGCAGCGCCGCGGCGTCCGGCTTGAAAAATATCTTGCTCTCGAAATCCAGTCCGGGGGACAGGTCCACGTAGGCGTGGCTGGGGCGCGAGAAACAATAAATGCACCCATGCTCGCATCCTCGATAGGCATTGATCGACTGGCTGAACGGCAGGTCCGGCGAGCGGTTGCTGGAGATGATGGTCTTGGCCTTTTCGGCGATGGCCTCGGTCAGCAGTCGCTCCAGCGGCTCCTCCTCCGTCTGCCAGCCGTCGCTTTCCCGAGTGCTCACATGCGGCACGAAGCGGCCGGCCAGGTTGCTGGCGGCGCCGCGGCCCTTGTGCAGGCGGGCGGGACTGGCGGGATCTTCGTTGGCCAAGGTTGCTCCACCGGGTGGTTGATAGCTGTATATACATACAGTTTAAGGTTGTGAGGGGCAGCTGTGCAAGCCCGCTTGCCTGTGCATACAATGAAAGTCAATCGACGCGGAGATCACACAATGGATTTGGAGGCAGTGGCCGCGATCCGCAATTTTGCGGTGCATGTCCTGCAGGTGTTTGCGCTGTTGTTCGCCTTTGCACTGGTACTGCTGGTGCTCTATGTGCTCTATCTGTACCTGTCGGACGTGAGCCAGAAGAAGCAGGCGATCCGGCGCAACTTTCCGGTGCTGGGGCGTTTCCGCTACCAGTTCGAGCACCTGGGGGAGTTCTTTCGCCAGTATTTCTTTGCCCTGGATCGCGAGGAGATGCCGTTCAATCGCGCCCAGCGCAGCTGGGTCTACCGGGCGGCCAAGAACGTGGATTCCACCCTCGCCTTCGGCTCCACCCGGCCGCTGAACCAGCCCGGCGACGTGGTTTTCCTGAACTACCCCTTTCCCACCATGGCCGAGGACGCGGTACCGCCGCGGGAAGTCACTATCGGCGAGGGCTACGCCCGAGAGCCCTATACCACCAGTTCCCTGTTCAATATCTCCGGTATGAGTTTCGGCGCCCTGTCGGTACCGGCGGTAACGGCACTCTCAAACGGCGCCCGGAAGGCCGGCATCTGGCTCAATACCGGCGAGGGCGGGCTGTCCTCCCACCACCTGTCCGGCGGCTGCGACATCGTCTTCCAGATCGGTACCGCCAACTACGGGGTGCGGGATGCGGACGGCCGGCTGTCCGACGACAAGTTGCGGCAGCTGGCGGAGCGGCCATCGGTGAAGATGTTCGAGCTGAAGCTCTCCCAGGGGGCCAAGCCGGGTAAAGGCGGCATACTGCCCGGTATCAAGGTCACCGACGAGATCGCCCGGGTGCGCGGCATCCCCGCCGGTGAGGATTCCATCAGCCCCAATGGCCATCCCGAGTTCAATACCGTGGATGGCCTGCTGGAGATGCTACACCATATCCGCACCGTGACCGGCAGGCCCACCGGCTTCAAAACCGTGGTCGGTTCCAGCGGTTGGCTGCACGAGCTGTGTGAAACTGTGCAGGCGAGGGGACTGGAGTACGCGCCGGACTTTATCACCATCGACAGCGCCGATGGTGGCAGCGGCGCGGCGCCGCAGAGCCTGATGGACTATATGGGGCTGCCGATCAACCGCAGCCTGCCGCTGGTGGTGGACCTGCTGAGTCATTACGGCCTGCGCGAGCGGGTGAAGGTGATCTGCGCCGGCAAACTGCTGACGCCGTCGATGGTGGCCTGGGCGCTGGCGATGGGGGCGGATTTCGTCAACTGCGGGCGCGGCTTCATGTTTGCGCTCGGCTGTATCCAGGCGATGCAGTGCAACAGGAATACCTGTCCCACCGGCGTGACCACCCACAACCCGGACCTGCAGCAGGGGCTGGACCCCGTCGACAAGGCGGAGCGGGTCTACAGCTACGCGCACAACCTGGCCTACGAGGTGGGCACCATTGCGCATTCCTGCGGCGTGACCGAACCCCGACAGCTGCGCCGCCACCATGTGGAAGTGATCAACGAGCGGGGCATGGCGGTGCCGCTCAGTGAGCTGGTGCCGGAAGTGAAACCCAAGTCGGTGATCGCCACGGACAGGGGCGCAGAATAGCAGATACGGGAGGCGGGTAATGGAAGCGGTAACCACACTGGTGGGGCAGGGACTCTACATGGCATCGGCGGCGGTGGTGGGGTTGGTCCTGGCGCGGGTACTGCGCACGGACAATACCCTCGGCTGCCTGATCGCCGGCGTGCTGGCCGGGGTACTGTTGCCGGCCGTCGACTACGACACGGCCCTGCGCGCGGACAACCTGCACCAACTGGTATTTTTCGTGATCCTGCCGATCCTGATTTTCCAGGCTGCCTGGCTGATAGAGCCGCGCGCCCTGAAACGCTGGCTGGCCCCGATACTGCTGTTCGCCACCTTTGGTGTTGTGATCTGCGTGCTGATTGTCGCGCTGATTACCTATTACGGCATCGATAATCCCACCGGTTTCCCGTGGATTGCGGCGCTGCTGACCGGGGCGATTCTTGCGGCTACGGATCCCACGGCGATAGTGACGCGCTTGCACCGGGTTTCCCCGGACGACGAGCTGCTGACGCTGGTGGAGGGGGAGAGCCTGTTCAACGACGCTGCCGCCATCGTGTTGTTCACACTGGTGTTGGGGGTGGCCAGTCACACGGTGATGGAAGGGGCGGTCAGCGCCGGTGAGCCGCTGGCAGGCGTTGGCAATATTGCCCTGTATTTTGCCGTGACCCTGTTCGGCGGCGCGGCCGTGGGCCTCTTCTGTGGCCTGGTTACCGCCATCGTGGTGCTCTTCCTGGGCTCGGCCGGTGCCGCGCTGATGACCCTGGTGCTGGCGGTCTTCGGTACCTTCTACCTGGCGGAGCATGTGGTGCATGTATCCGGCATTGTTGCGGTGATGGTCTGCGCGATCGTGGCGCGGGCCTGTCTGCGCGAACAGCGGGAAACTTTCCTGACCCACGCGGCCCCCACGTTTGAGTGGCTGGGCCTGCTGTCCGGCGCGCTGATCTTCGTGATCATGGGCCTGACGATCACACTGGATATGTTCACCCAGCAGTGGCTGGCGATTCTGATTGCCATCGCCGCCGCCATCGGCGCGCGGGCGCTGTCGATTTTCCTGATGGCGCCGCTGGCCCGCTTTGTCGGGCCGCCGATTTCCAAGCCCTGGCGACTGCTGCTGGGCTGGGGCGGTCTGCGCGGTGTGATTGCGGTGGCGCTGGTGCTGTCCCTGCCCTCCGAGCTGCCCTACTGGTTTACCGTGCAGTCGGTGGTATTCGGTGTGGTGCTGTTTTCGTTGCTGGTGCAGGGAACCAGCAGCGCCTGGCTGATCCGGAAGATGGGGCTTTGATTGACCCTGGGGGGGCCTGAAGGGCGCGCCCTCTCCCTAACCCTCTCCCGGAGGGAGAGGGGACCTGCTCAGTGGAAATAGATAGCTCGGTGGAAAAATTAACTCCGGAAGCCAGCAACATAGCTCCCCCCTCCCATTGGGAGAGGGCACTGATCGGTGCCCCGGATCCCATTCACCTGCAGGCAGGCTCCGCTCAGAGCCCCATGGTGACGACCAGGTCGTCGCCATCGACGGAGACATTCTTCAATACCATTTTTGCCGTGGCCTGCTTGATATCGTCGGTGTTGAGCCGATACACCGGATGCTCGGCGTAGTACTCGCCCAGCGCCGTCTCGATGACGGAGCGGATCTGCGCGGTGCGTTTTTCCGGCAGGCCGGAAACGGACAGCTTTTCGATCTCCGGTTCGGCCAGGTAGAACTGCCCCTCGGCCGCCGAATAGCGCAGGCTGCCGGAGGCGTCGACGGTGCCGCGCAGAATCCGGTCCTCCCCGCCGCCCTTGATGCGCACGCGGATATCGAGCCCCGCGGCAATCCGGCCGCTGTCCTTGAGCAGGTCCACGCGCGGGTTTTCCAGCGTCAGCTCGAAAAGGTACAGATAGGTTTTCTGCAATGGCAGTTTTTCCGCCAGCTTCTGCCGGATCTGCTGTTCGGGAATCCTGACCTCAACGGTTTCACTGCGATAGTGCAGATAGCCGGCGACAGCCAGCAGAAGGAGGCAGAAACCCAGTAGGGCGATCAACCGGCTCATACAGTGGCGCTACTTGGGTGCGCTTTTGACAACGCCGCAGGCAACCCGGCTGCCGCCACCACCCAGGGGCTTGGGGTTGTCGGAGTAGTTGTCGCCGCCGGCGTGGATCATCAGTGCGCGCCCCTCCAGGTCGGGCAGTTTCAGGCGCGGCGCAAGTACCGGGCTGTCGGCGGTGCCGCCGTCGTTGACGAACAGCGCCGGCAGGTCGCCCAGGTGGCCATCGCCCCAGGGAAAGCCGTGGCGCCCGGCGGACTCGGGGTCGTAGTGGCCGCCCGCCCCCAGGGCCGGCACCACTTTGCCCTCCTTCTCGGCCGGTTCGCAGCTGGGATTGGTGTGCACATGAAAGCCGTGCAGGCCCGGTGACAGCCCCTTGAGCATGGGAGTGAACACCACGCCGTAGCGGCTCTGGCTGGCCACCACCTTGCCGATGGTTTTGCCCACCCCACTTTTGTCGACGGCGTGCATTTCGATTGCGATATCGGCCTGGGCGAAGCCGGCCAGCGACAGGGCGGCGGCGCCCAGCAACAGTTGGCGGGGCAGTGACACGGTTGGCTCCTCGGCACCCGGTTGGTGCCTCTGGTTCGCGTTTGTAGCCTCTATTCCCTGAGTCTAGAAACAATAGAGCGGAACCGGGTGGTCTTTTTGGGGCCGGCGGGTCGCAGCGTCACCGACAACATGTCCGACAAGGTTTCGAGATGTCAATCGAGAGATAACCACTAATAACTGTCAACAATCAATTGCCCTCAAACTTACTGACAAGATATTTGCGAATCCAAGGGAAGCAGGGGTTCCAATCGATCAATCTGCCGCGTTCAACTTCAGCGGCTTGGGTCAACCCTAAAGATGAGTCGGTGTTATCAAAAATCAGTGCGCGATCAGCGGTGGTTGCTGCCTGATGTAACATGTCCATGGTACGCCTGTAACGCTCGACAATTTTTTCCGTAGGTACGTCGTGGCCACCCTTGGTTACCCGGTCAGCTACCCGTTGCACATTCACCAGAGGGTCATTGATGCCGACAAACAGCAATATTACATCGAACCCCTTGGCTTTGGCGGTAACCAGATATTCTATTTTTGAAGGGTGGGACATAACACTTTCGAAACTGTGTGAGATGCCGCTGTTTAGCAGTTCGGTACGACGTGACTCGGCGAGCCTCTGTGCTTCCCGGACTGCCGTATCGTAATCTTTGCCCAATTCTCCCAGCTCTTTGGCGATTTCATCCGGATTGATATACTCACCGAAGTCCATTCCTTTCTCCATGAACATATTGGTGAGAGTGCTTTTCCCGGATCCGTTTGGTCCGGCGATTAAAATTACTCGAGGTTTAGTCATTTTTTCAGCGCCTCTACCTCTTCCCTGGTTAATTTACGCTTGACGATATTGCCTTCTTTGTCGAGCTTTTCATAAAAAAACTCACCGGTTTCCGGATCTTGGGACAGTACTTCCAGTCCTGCCTCCAGGCTTTCCTTGCGAGCCCTTAAGCCAGCCTCAGAGGCAATTTCAGCTATCTCGCCCGGCGAAAAGTCATCAAAGTTACGCTTTTCTGACATGCTAAAACTCCTTACGCACACTTTCGTTAAATCCAGCAGGTTACAAGTGCTGGATCAATACGGTTGTTCAAAACTGACCCGCATGGCGCGCCAGCCTAGGGAAGGCTTATCCCACATATAAAAACTTTATGCAACTGCTGGTCAGGTGGAAATGCCGGTTATCCCAAATAACTTCGGGTAACTGGTTAATAAATTAAACCCTTGTGGGTGGCCCAGTAGAGATTAAACTCGATTTTATTCAAGTATTCGCTTGTCGAAATTTGTGTGTTCTGACTAATTTTCCTGTCATCAATAGAGGGTTTATTTTTAGTATGAAGGGGTTGTCAGTGTAGCCAGAATCTCCTCGTTTTATATATTATTAACCCGGTACGAATATAGATATGGTATAATGGCCGCAT